>NZ_BAABHF010000051.1:0-3767 GCF_039541955.1 Actinoallomurus oryzae
GATTTCGCCGATGGAGTGGCCGGTGAGGTAGTGGGGGGTGATGCCGTGGTGGGTGAGGAGGCGGTAGAGGGCGACTTGGATCGCGAAGGTGGCCGGCTGGGTGTAAAGCGTGATGTGTAGCAGTTGGGCTTGGGGTGTGTCCGGTTCGGCGAAGATGATGGTGTGGAGGTCGTGGGGGAGGTGTTTGTTGAGGTGGGTGATGGTTTCGTCGAGGGCGGTTTTGTAGGTGGGGTGGGTTTGGTAGAGGTCGTGTCCCATGCGGGGCCATTGGGCGCCTTGGCCGGTGAAGCAGAAGGCGAGTTTTCCCGGTGGTGCCGGGTCCGGCGGTGTGGTGGTGAGGTTGGGGTGGGGTTGGTTGTCGGCGAGGGCGTGTAGGGCGGTGGTGAGGTCGGTGATCGTGTTGCCGGTGATGACGGCGCGGTGTTGGAAGGTGGCACGGCTGGTGGTGAGAGTGTGAGCGATGCCGATCGGGTTCAGATCGGGGTGGTGTTCGATGTGGTCGGCGAGGCGGCGGGCCTGTTCACGGAGCGCAGGGAGGGTTTTCGCTGAGAGCGGCCAGGCGATCAGACTGGTGTGAGTGGTTGGGGTGGGTTCGTGGGCCCTCGAGGCCGTGGGTTCGGGTTGTTCGAGGATGAGGTGGGCGTTGGTGCCGCTGATTCCGAAGGAGGACACTGCGGCGCGGCGGGGACGGTTCGTCTCGGGCCAGGGGCGGGCCTGGGTGAGGAGGGTGACGGCGCCGGTGTCCCAGTCGATTTCAGGGTTGCCGTCCTCGGTGTGGAGGGTTTTGGGTAGGTGGCCGTGCTGGATGGCTTGGACCATTTTGATGACGCCGGCGATGCCTGCGGCGGCTTGGGTGTGGCCGATGTTGGATTTGATGGAGCCGAGGTAGAGGGGCTGGTCGGTGCGGCTCTGTCCGTAGGTGGCGAGGAGGGCGTTGGCTTCGATGGGGTCACCCAATGCCGTGCCGGTGCCGTGGGCTTCGACCACGTCGACCTGGTCGGGGGTGACTCCGGCGTTGGTGAGGGCCTGGCGGATGACGCGTTCTTGAGAGGGCCCGTTCGGCGCGGTCAGGCCGTTGCTGGCGCCGTCCTGGTTGACGGCTGAGCCTTTGATGATGGCGAGGATCCGGCGGTTGTTCTTTTTTGCGTCTGATAGGCGTTCTAGGAGGAGGAGTCCGGCGCCTTCGGCGCCGATGGTGCCGTCGGCGGTGGCGGAGAAGGGTTTGCATCGTCCGTCGTGGGCGAGGCCGCGTTGTCGGCTGAATTCGATGAAGAGGCCGGGGGTGGACATGACGGTGACGCCGCCGGCCAGAGCGAGGTCGCATTCGCTGTTGCGGAGTGCCTGCGCGGCCAGATGGAGGGCGACCAGTGATGACGAGCACGCTGTATCCACCGTGACTGCTGGGCCTTGGAGCCCGAGAGTGTAGGAGATACGCCCGGAGGCGATGCTTGCGGCGGTGCCGTTGCCGAGGTGCCCTTCGAGGTCGTGGGGTGTTTGGTGAAGCCGGCTGGCGTAGTCGTTGTACATGACGCCGGTGTAGACGCCGGTTTGGGTGTTGGTGAGGGTGGTGGGGTTGATGCCGGCGTTTTCGATGGTTTCCCAGGCGATTTCGAGGAGGAGTCGTTGTTGGGGGTCCATTGCGGTGGCTTCGCGTGGGGAGATGCCGAAGAATGCGGCGTCGAATTGGTCGGCGTCGTGGAGGAATCCGCCTTCCCGGGCGTAGGACTTACCGGGGGCGTCGGGGTCGGGGTCGTACAGTTCCTCTAGGTTCCAGCCTCGGTTGTCGGGGAATGGTGTGATGGCGTCGATGCCTTGGTCGACCAGTTCCCACAATTCTTCTGGTGAGGTGACGCCTCCGGGGTAGCGGCAGCCCATTGCCACGATCGCGATGGGTTCGGTGGTGGTCTTGTGGATGGTGGTTGTGGTGGTGTTGTTCTCGCCGGTGAGTTGGTGGTGCAGGTAGGTCGCCAGGGCCTGTGGTGTGGGGTGGTCGAAGATGAGGGTGGCGGGCAGGCGTAGTCCGGTCACCGTGGCGAGGCGGTTGCGGATCTGGATGGCGGTCAGTGAGTCGAACCCCAGCTCTTTAAAGGTCTGGGTGTCGACGATGGCCGCCGGGTCGGCGTGGCCCAGGACCGTCGCGGTGGCAACCCGGACCAGATCGACTAGCTCGTCGGAGGTGAGAGACGACGCGGGCTTGTCCTGCACTGCGGAGGAGGCGACACGTTGGGGCGAGGCGGTGAGGAAGCCTCGTAGCAGTGGGTGGGGATTGGTCGTTCTGGTGTTGATATTGGCGGGGATCAGGTGGGGCTCAGGGTGGATGAGTGTCTCGTCGAGGAGTTGGAGTGCTTGGTCGGTGGTGAGTGGGGTGATGCCGTTGGTGGTGATGCGTTGGTGGTCGGTGGTGGTGAGGTGGGCGGTCATGTTGCTGGTTTGTTGCCAGAGTCCCCAGGCGAGGCTGGTGGCGGGGAGTCCTTGTGTGTGGCGGTGGTGGGCGAGGGCGTCTAGGAAGGTGTTGGCGGCGGCGTAGTTGGCTTGGCCTGGGGAGCCGAGGGTGCCGGCGAGTGAGGAGAACAGGACGAACGCCGACAGATCCATTTCTTTGGTCAGCTGGTGTAGGTGCCAGGCCGCGTCAACCTTGGGCGTGAGGACGGCGTCGAGTTGCTCGTTGGTGAGCTGGGTGAGGGTGGCGTCCCGCAGCGTGCCCGCGGCGTGGATGACCGCGGTGAGCGGATGCTGATGCGGGATGGTGGCCAGCAGTTCGGTAAGGGCCTCTGGCTTGGAGGTGTCGCAGCTGGTGATGGTGACCTGGGCGCCGTGTTCGGTGAGTTCTTGGTGGAGTTCGGTGGCGCTGGGTGCGTGGGGTCCGGAGCGGCTGGCCAGCAGGAGGTGGCGGGCGTTGTGTTGGTTGACGAGGTGGCGTGCGACGGTTGTGCCGAGGGCTCCGGTTCCGCCGGTGATGAGGATTGTGCCTTCGGCGTTGAGCCCGGTCGGGTCATCGTTGGCGGGCGTGGCGCGGACAAGTCGTGGGGTGAGGGCGCGGTTGTCGCGGATGGCGATCTGGGGTTCGCCGCTGGCGATCGCGGCGGCAAGTTCGGTGGTGGGGCGATCGAGGTCGATGAGCGTGATCCGGCCGGGATGCTCGGTTTGGGCGGTACGGACCAGTCCCCATACCGCGGCTTGAGCCAGGTTCCCCACAGGGTCGTCTTCGCTGGTGGAGACGGCACCTCGCGTCACAACGATCAGACGGCAGTCGACCAGTCGTTCTTCTCTTAAAAAGTCCCGAAGGAAGTCCATTGCATGGAGGCTCAGGCGATGGACATCCGCGGGAATATCGGTGCGCAGGCTGGATGGGCATTTCCAGATGGCAACATCAGATGCCCGAGTCTCGTCCTTGCCGGCAACGATAAATGTTTCTAGGTCAGAGTGAACGCTGACACTTGGGCCTGGGATGGAATCAGCCAACTCTGATTCGGGCTCATCGAAAATGATATAAGAACTGGTCGATTCTGGCGCAATCTTAAGCCTAATGGGGTCCCATCGAAGTTCGAAGAGGGAATTTGAGCGACCTCTTTCGATTATGGTGAGCTGCTCACTCGTGATGGGTCGTGACTTAAGTAGGCCAACGTTGACCACCTGGCGGCCGACGTCATCGGCGGCGGTGATGTGGTATTCGTCGTCGTTTGTGGAATGCAGATGAACGCGGAGTGCTTTGGTGTTGGTGTTGTTGATGGTGACGTTTTGCCAGGTGAAGGGTAGTTGAGTTGGCT
>NZ_BAABHF010000052.1:0-5617 GCF_039541955.1 Actinoallomurus oryzae
GGCCCAGTGGGTGGGGTTGCGGATTTGGTTGGTCCAGTAGGTGGGGTCGGTGAGTTGGGTGGTGGTGGCGGGTTCTCCGGTTTGGGTGGAGATGATGGGGATGGTGGGTGGGTGGTAGGTGAGGGTTTCGGCGGTGTTGTGGAATTGTTGGAGGATTTGGTTGGTGTGGGGGGAGTGGAAGGCGTGGGAGACGTTGAGTCGGGTGGTTTTGTAGCCGTGTTGTTTTAGCAGGGTGGTGATGGTGTTGAGGATTGTTGTGTCGCCGGTGATGGTGGTGGAGGTGGGGCTGTTGATGGCGGCGATGGCGGCGTCGGGGTGGTCGGTGAGGTCGATGTGCAGTTCGGTTTTGATCAGGTCGACGAGATCTTGGTGGGGTGTGTTGGTGGCGTGCATGGCGCCGGTGGCGGGGAGGGTGTTGAGGAGTTTGGCGCGGGTGGTGATGAGGGTTGCGGCGTCGGGGAGGGTGAGGACGCCGGCGAGGTGGGCGGCGGTGATTTCGCCGATGGAGTGGCCGGTGAGGTAGTGGGGGGTGATGCCGTGGTGGGTGAGGAGGCGGTGGAGGGCGACTTGGATGGCGAATGTGGCGGGTTGGGTGTAGAGGGTGGTGTGGAGGAGTTGGGCTTGGGGTGTGTCGGGTTCGGCGAAGATAATCGCGTTGAGGTCGTGGGGGAGGTGTTTGTTGAGGTGGGTGATGGTTTCGTCGAGGGTGTTTTTGTAGGTGGGGTGGGTTTGGTAGAGGTCGTGTCCCATGCGGGGCCATTGGGCGCCTTGGCCGGTGAAGCAGAAGGCGAGTTTTCCCGGTGGTGCCGGGTCCGGTGGTGTGACGGTCAATCGTGGGTGGGCTTGGTTGTCGGCTAGGGCATGTAGGGCGGTGGTGAGGTCGGTGATCGTGTTGCCGGTGATGACGGCGCGGTGTTGGAAGGTGGCACGGCTGGTGGTGAGGGTGTGAGCGATGCCGACCGGGTCCAGGTCGGGGTGGTGTTCGATGTGGTTGGCAAGACGGCGGGCCTGTTCACGGAGTGCCCGGTGGGTCTTCGCTGACAGTGGCCAAGCCACTTCGGCCGGAGGGGTTTCCGCGACGGTTAGTGCTGGTGTCGGGCCGACCTCGGATGCCTTTTCGGGTATGGGTTCGAGGGCTTGTTCGAGGATGAGGTGGGCGTTGGTGCCGCTGATTCCGAAGGAGGAGACCGCGGCGCGGCGGGGTCGGCTCGTCTCGGGCCAGGGGCGGGCTTGGGTGAGGAGGGTGACGGCTCCGGCGTCCCAG
Organism: Actinoallomurus oryzae; assembly: GCF_039541955.1. Lineage (NCBI taxonomy): Bacteria > Bacillati > Actinomycetota > Actinomycetes > Streptosporangiales > Thermomonosporaceae > Actinoallomurus > Actinoallomurus oryzae. Next base: position 1,265 of record NZ_BAABHF010000052.1, read on the forward strand.
TTGATGTGGGGTGAGGGGTCCTCGGCGTGGAGGGTCTTCGGCATCCGCGCGTTTTGGATGGCTTGGACCATCTTGATGACGCCGCCGATACCGGCCGCGGCTTGAGCGTGACCGATGTTGGATTTCAGCGATCCCAGGTACAGCGGCTGGTCGGCCGGGCGTTCACGTCCGTAGGTGGCGAGCAGGGCGTTGGCTTCGATCGGGTCGCCCAGGGAGGTGCCGGTGCCGTGGGCTTCGACCACGTCGACCTGGTCGGGGGTGACTCCGGCGTTGGTGAGGGCCTGTCGGATGACGCGTTCTTGAGAGGGCCCGTTCGGTGCGGTGAGTCCGTTGCTGGCGCCGTCCTGGTTGACCGCTGAGCCTTTGATGACGGCGAGGATCCGCCGGTTGTTCTTCCGAGCGTCTGACAGGCGTTCTAGCAGGAGGAGTCCAACCCCTTCGGCGCCGATGGTGCCGTCGGCGGAGGCCGAGAAGGACTTGCAACGTCCATCGGCCGCGAGGCCGCGTTGCCGGCTGAACCCGACGAAGAGGCCGGGGGTGGACATGACGGTGACGCCGCCGGCGAGGGCGAGGTCGCATTCGCCGTTGCGGAGTGCCTGCGCGGCCAGATGCAACGCGACCAGCGATGACGAACACGCCGTATCCACCGTGACCGCCGGACCTTGGAGCCCGAGGGTGTAGGCGATCCGGCCGGAGATCACGCTACTGCCGTTCGTGGTTAGCAGATAACCCTCATGGGCTTTCGTGGCTCCATAAAGCGACGGGCCGTAGGTCTGCGTGATGGCGCCGGCGAACACGCCGGTCCGGCTGGTACGTAGTGTGGTGGGGTCGATGCCGGCGTTTTCGATGGTTTCCCAGGCGACTTCGAGGAGGAGTCGTTGCTGGGGGTCCATTGCGGTGGCTTCGCGTGGGGAGATGCCGAAGAACGCCGCGTCGAATTGGTCGGCGTCGTGAAGGAACCCGCCCTCTCGCGCATAGGACTTACCTGGGACGTCGGGGTCCGGGTCGTACAGTTCCTCCAGGTCCCAGCCTCGGTTGTCGGGGAACGGCGTGATGGCATCGACGCCCTGGTCGACCAGCTCCCACAACTCCTCCGGTGAGGTCACCCCACCCGGGTAGCGGCAACCCATCGCCACGATCGCGATCGGTTCTCGCGAGCGGTGCTCGGCGTCATGCAGCCGTTGACGGAGCCGGCGTAGATCGGCGGTCGCGCGCTTCAGGTAGGTCCTGAGCTTCTCTTCGCTCTGCATTGCCCTCAAGCCTCGGAATCATGGGGGTCGGCGCGTGCTATTCCAGTTCGAAACTCTGTAGTTCGTTGTCCAACGCTTCGAAGAGCTCTTCATCTGTCGCCGAATCGAGGTCGTCCGTCGCATCGGCATCGATGGCTCGTTGAGACTGGCTGTGCCATTTCTGCAGTAGATTTTCGAGTCGGGTGGTTATGGTGGCATGCTGTTCATCACTCAGTCCGCTCCCGTCGATGGCGGATTCGAGTTCGCTGATCTTCCCGATCAGATCGGTCCCGGCGTCGTTTCCGGTGCTCGGCAGCAGCTCTTCCCTTAGGTGTTCGGTGAGCGCGGCCGGAGTCGGGTGATCGAAGACGACGGTCGTCGGCAGTGCCAGGCCGGTGGCGGAATTGAGCCGGTTGCGTAGCTGTACCGCGGTGAGCGAATCGATGCCGAGATCCTTGAAGGCCTGTTCGACTTCGATCTGTCCTTCGTCAGAATGACCGAGGACCATGGCCGTGTTGGTACGGATCAGCCTTAGAAGCGTGTCCCGCCGTTCGGACTCGGCCTGGTGGAGGAGCCGCTCCACGAGGGCGGTGCTCGGCTCGACGGCCGACACGCCGGGATCGTTCGTCGCTGGGCGTCGACGCGATGTTCCGGACAGGCCGCGCAGGATCGGGGAGAGCGTTCCCGCCTCGACCTGCGCGCGCAACGCTGTGGTATCGATGCGGGCGGGAACGATGACGGGCCGATCTGCCACCAGCGCGGCGTCGAACAGGGACAGCCCCTCCGTCGTGGTCAGCGGCGGCAGTCCCATCCGGGACATGCGGGCCAGGGCCTTATCGGCGATCTGGTCCCGCATTCCGCTGGCTTCTTCCCAAAGCCCCCAGACAAGACTGGTCGCGGGCAGTCCGCATACGCGACGGTGATGGGCCAGGGCGTCCAGGAACGTGTTCGCGGCGGCATAGTTCGCTTGACCTGCGATGCCGAGCATGCCGGCGAGCGAGGAGAACAGGACGAACGCCGACAGATCCATTCCCGCGGTGAGGCGGTGCAGATGCCAGGCCGCGTCGGTCTTGGGGAGAAGAACGGACGTCAGCTGATCCGGCCGGAGTTCGGTCACAGGCGCGATGTCGAGCACACCGGCGGCGTGGATCACGGCGGTGAGGGGATGCCGGTCGGGCACGGTGGCCAGGAGTTCGGCCAGGGCCTCCGGGTCGGAGGCGTCGCAGGCGGCGATGGTGACGTTCGCGCCGAGCCCGGTGAGTTCGCCGTGGAGTTCGGAGGCGCCGGGGGCATCGGGCCCAGAGCGGCTGGTCAGCAGGAGCTGACGGGCACCGTGGGAGGCGGTGAGGTGGCGGGCGATCGTGGCGCCGAGCGTTCCGGTCCCGCCGGTGATCAGCACCGTTCCGTCGGGGTCCAACCGGACGTGGTCATGGCCGGTGCTGCCGTCGCGGGTCAGGCGCGGCACCAGTATCCGGCCGTTGCGAATGACGCTCTGAGGTTCGCCGGTGGCGATGGCAGCCGGTATGGCCGCTGCTGACCTGGGCGTCTGGTCCAGGTCGATGAGCGTGATCCGGCCTGGGTGTTCGGTTTGGGCCGTACGAGCCAGGCCCCACACCGCGGCCTGCGCCAGATCCTCGATCGCCTCGCGCCGGTGAGAGGCGACCGCACCGCGCGTGACGACGATGAGGCGACAAGCGGCGAAGCGATCATCAGACAGCCAGTCCTGCAGGAGACCGAGCAGGTGACGGGTGATGGCGCGGACGTTCGCCGGGGTGTTCGTCTCACCGGACGAGGGCATGGCCGACACGAGCACGACCTCGGGTACGGCCTCCGCGGAGCTGATCATCTCTCGAAGCGCAGACAGATCGGGGACCTGCCGGAGATGCAGGCGGCCGGTCGGGTCGGGTGGTTGTTCGCCGAGCGAGATCCACGTCGAGGTGTCCCGTACCGGAAGAGGCGGAGGGACGGATGACTCGGGCGCCGTCCACCGCAACTCGAACAGGGGGACGTACGACGTGTGGGCGGCTGCCTGCGGCGGCTTCGAAGGACGGAGGACGAGCGATTTCATGGTCGCCACCGGGCTGCCGGTGGCGTCGAAAGCCGAGATCGAGAACTGGTGCTCTCCCGTACCGTGAATATGCACCCGAAGGCTGGTCGCGCCAGTGGCCAGGAGCGAGATGCCGTTGAACGAGAACGGCATGAGCATCTCGGTGGACCTGCCGCCATCCGGAAGCGCCGCGAATGCCACTGGATGGAGTGCCGCGTCGAGAAGGGCCGGGTGAATGGTATGGCCCGCCGTGTCGGTTGGCTCGGGGAGAACGAGTTCGGCGTATAGATCTCCGTCCTCGCGCCGCCAGGCTCGGGACAGACATCGAAAGCTGGGGCCGTAGCGGTAGCCGTACTCATCAAGCCGCTGATAGATCTCAGCTGCGCTGATCGCGACCGCGTTGACGGGTGGCCATTGAAGGGCTTCCACCGGTGCCGCCGGGGAGTCTTCGGCGAGGGTGCCGGTGGCGTGCTGAATCCAGGGGCTGTCGCCGTCTCCGAACGGGCGGGTGTGGATGGTGATGGTCCGCCGGCCGTTGTCGTCGGGGGGTTCCACGGTGACATGGAGGTCGATCGGGTCGCGCTCGGGGACGACGATGGGAGCTTGGAAGGTGAGCTCCTCGATGCAAGGGGTCCCAGCGCGGGTGCCGGCGTGTAGGGCCAGATCGATGACCGCGGTGCCGGGAAGCACGATGGTGTCGTTGATCGCGTGATCGGTGAGCCAGGGGTGAGTGCGCGTTGATATCTGTCCAGTGAACAGGTAGGTCCCGGTATTGGGGATCGTTGTGGTGGCGCGGAGAAGCGGGTGTTGTGCCGCCTTGAGACCCAGGTTTTCGGGTTTGTTGTTTGTGGTGACAGGTTGTTGGAGCCAGTAGGTGTGGTGTTGGAAGGGATATGTGGGAAGCGGGATTGTTGTTGTTCGTTTTGTTGGTGGTGTGTAGTTGACGTTGTGGTGGTGGGTGTGTAGTTGTGCGGTGTTGTTGAGGAATTCTGTGAGGGTGCCGTGTTTTTTGGTGATGGTGGGGATGGCGTGTGTGGGGTTGGGGTGTTGGTCGAGGGTTTGTTGGATGGCGGGGGT
>NZ_BAABHF010000053.1:0-12739 GCF_039541955.1 Actinoallomurus oryzae
GTCAGTCGTTGGGTCAGACCCGGCCGGGAGGCGCTCATCTACATCATCACTGTCAGTCGTGGATCACCCGTCCCTTCCGGTGGTCCCGTCACCGGGCAGCCGTTCGACGCGGATCGCCGTCGCCTTGTACTCGGCGGTGCCGGCGATCGGGTCGGTCGCCTCGATGGTCAGGCTGTTGGTGTCCACCTGGTCGGGGAAATGGGGGATCATGAACGCCAGTCCCGGCCGGAGGGCCGGGTCGACGGCCACCGGCGCGGTCACCGAGGCGCGCCGCGAGCTGACCAGCACCCGTTCGCCGGGCACGAGGCCGAGCCGTTCGGCGTCCTCGGGGGACAGCTCGATCGCCGCCTCGCGTCGTGCCGGCAACGCGATCGCGCCGGACTGGACGCCGGTGTTGTAGGAGTCGAGCCGGCGGCCGGTGGTGAGCCGCAGCGGGAAGTCCTGGTCGAGGACGTCCACGGGCAGCCGGTGCCGGGAGACCGCGAACGGTGCGGGGGCGCCGCGCCGCTCCGGGTCGGTCTCCCAGAGCCGCCCGTGCAGGTACGGCGGCTCCAACCGGTCCTCGCTGAAACACGGCCACTGGATGCCCTGCAGCTCCTCCAGCCGCCGGTAGCTCATCCCGGCGAAGATGGGGGACAGCGACCGCACCTCGTCCCAGATCTCCTCCGCGGACGGGGCGCCCCAGTCGCAGCCGAGGCGCCGGGCCAGGTCGGACATGATCGCGATGTCGTCGCGGGCGCCGCCGGGCGGGTCCAGGGCCTTGCGGACCCGCTGCACGCGCCGCTCGCTGTTGGTCACCGTGCCCTCGCTCTCGCACCAGGCCGCGCTCGCGGGGAGCACGACGTCGGCCAGCCGGGCGGTCCTGGTCAGGAAGATGTCCTGGACCACGAGATGGTCCAGGTCGCTGAGCCGCTTGACCGTGTGCGCCGAGTCCGCCTCGGACTGCGCCGGGTTCTCGCCCACGCAGTACGCGGTGGTCAGCTCACGCCGGTCCATCGCCTCCAGCATCTGGGTCAGGTGCATGCCGTAGCGCGGCTGGATCTCCCGGCCGTACGCGGCGCCGAACCGTGCCCGCACCGCGGGGTCGAGGATGTCCTGGAACCCCGGCAGGCGGTTGGGGATGGCGCCCATGTCGCCGCCGCCCTGGACGTTGTTCTGCCCGCGCAGCGGGTTGAGGCCTGAGCCGTAGCGGCCGACGTGGCCGGTGAGCAACGACAGGTTGATCAGGGCGCGGACGTTGTCGGTGGCGTTGTGGTGTTCGGTGATGCCGAGCGTCCAGCACAGCTGGGCCCGGTCCGCGCGTGCGTACGCGTGGGCGAGTTCGCGGATGGCCGCGGCGGGCACACCGGTCTCGCGTTCGGCGGCCTCCAGGGTCCACGGTTCGACGGCGGCGGCCAGTTCGGCGAAGCCGGTCGTGGCCCGGCCGACGAACGCCTCGTTGACCAGCTCGGCGTGGATGATCTCGCGGGCGACCGCGTTCGCCAGCGGAATGTCGGTGCCGACGTTCAGGCCGAGCCAGCCGTCGGCCCACTCGGCCGAGCCGGTACGGCGCGGATCGACGACGAACAGGCGTGCGCCGTTATGCACTCCCTTCAGCAGGTGGTGGAAGAAGATGGGGTGTGTCTCCCGGGCGTTGGAGCCCCACAGGATGATGAGGTCGGTCTCCTCGATCTCCCGGTACGACGAGGTGCCACCCCCGGCACCGAACACGGCCGCCAGACCGGCGACGCTGGGAGCGTGTCAAGTGCGGTTGCAGGAGTCGATGTTGTTGGTGCCGATGACCTGCCGCACGAACTTCTGCGCCATGTAGTTCATCTCGTTGGTCGCGCGCGAGCAGGAGAACATCCCGAACGCGTCCGGGCCGTGGGCCTCGACGTTCCGGCGGAAACCCTCGGCCGCGCGGTCGAGCGCCTCCTCCCACGTGGCGGTGCGCAGCTCGCCGCGGTCGCGGACCAGGGGCTCGGTGAGACGGGTGTAACGCATGGCGTCCTCCTCGGTTGTCAGGCGGGAACCGCGCTTCGGGCAGCGGCGGTGATCTTCTCGTTGGTCAGTCCCGCGACGGCGTTGATCGCCCGCAGGGTGGGGACGCGGGTCCCGGTCAGGTCGGCGAGCTCGACCACGGCCGCCAGGATCACGTCCAGCTCCAGGGGCTTGCCCTTCTCCAGGTCCTGGAGGGTGGAGGTCTTGTGGTGGCCGGTCCGCTCCGCGCCCGCCAGGCGACGGCCGATGGAGATCTCCGGACGGCAGCCGAGCCGCTCGGCGACGTCGAGCGTCTCGCGCATCATGGTGATCACCAGGTCGCGCGTGTCGCGGTGGCGGCACATCTCGAGCATCGTCGCCCGGCTCAGCGCGCTGATCGGGTTGAAGGCGATGTTGCCCATCAGCTTGATCCAGATGTCCTTGCGCAGGTCCGGCTCGACCGGGCACTTGAGGCCGCCGGCGATCATCGCCTCGCTGAACGCCCGGCAGCGGCCCGAGACCGTGCCGTCGGGCTCGCCGATGGAGAACCGGGTGCCCTCCAGGTGCCGGATGACGCCGGGCGCCGCGATCTCGGTCGCGGCGTAGACGACGCAGCCGATGGCGCGCTCGGGCGGGATGGTGGCGGTCACGGCCCCGCCGGGGTCGACCGTCTCGATGCGGTACCCCTCGTACGGGCCCGGCAGCCGGTGGAAGTACCACCACGGGATGCCGTTCTGCGCCGCGATGACGGCCGTGTGCTCCGTGGTGAGCGGGGCCAGGATCGGGCCGCAGCTCGCGTAGGCGTTGGCCTTGAGCCCGAGGAAGACGTGGTCGACCGGACCGATCTCGCGGGGGTCGTCGGTGGCCGGTGGCCGGGCGGTGAAGTCTCCGCGCGGGCTGAGCACACGTACGCCCTCCCGCCGGATCGCCTCCAGGTGGGCGCCGCGGGCGACCAGGTGGACCTCCACCCCGGCGCGGTGCAGGGCTGCTCCTACATAGGCGCCGATCGCACCGGCGCCGACGACAGCGACTCTCACGGGAACTCCGTTCTCGTGGGCTACTGCATTTTGTCTACAGTATGCCTCTATAGTGGTCAAGGATGAGTTTGTCTGTCGAGGGAGGCGAGAAGGTGCCTGGTGGCCCTCACGGTCTTCAACGCCGATGGGACTCGGGGGAGGGTGGGTTCGACTCCCACTCCCCGTCCCATCGGAGTCCGGCACGTGCCGCGACCGCGGCCATGCCCTGGCGCCTCGCGCGGGCGATGGCCGCCGCCGCGACGCCTCTCGACGTGATGGACCTGCCGGTCGGCGAGGCCGGCGGGGCCGTTCTCGCCGGCCCGGTGCGCGCACGCGCCGACCTGCCGGCCTTCGACGCCGCGGCGATGGACGGGTACGCCGTGGCGGGCCCGGGCCCCTGGCGGCCGGCCGGCCGGGTGCTGGCCGGCCGGACCGCCCCGGGCGAGGTCGGCGCCGGCGAGGCGGTGGAGATCGGGACGGGCGCTCCGGTCCCGTACGGCACGGAGGCGGTCGTGCCGTACGAGGCGGTGACGTGTGCGGACGGCCGGCTCCGCGGCCCCTTCGAGCCCGGCCGCCACATCCGGCGCCAAGGTGAGGACTGCCGGGCGGACACCAAGGTGGTCCCCGCCGGATCGGTCGTCACCCCGGTCGTCCAGGGGCTGGCGGCGAGCGTGGGGCAGGACCTGCTCCGCGTCCGCCGCCGGCCCCGCGTGGCCGTCCTGGTGACCGGGGACGAGCTCACCTCCTCCGGGCTTCCCGGCGCGGGCCGGGTGCGGGACGCGCTGGGCCCGATGCTGCCCGGCCTGATCGACTGGGTCGGGGGACGGGCCGCTCCGCCGGTCCGCGTCGCCGACCGGAAGGCGGCGCTCGCCGACGCCATCGCCGGCGCCGCCGAGGCGGACGTCGTCGTGGTGTGCGGCTCGTCCTCCAAGGGCGCCGCCGATCACCTGCGCGCCGTGCTGGGCGCGGCGGACGCGGAGTTCCTCGTCGAGAGCGTCGCGTGCCGGCCCGGCCATCCGCAGCTGCTCGCCCGGCTCGCCGACGGCCGGCCGGTCGTCGGCCTGCCCGGCAACCCCTACGCCGCACTCGTCGCGGCGCTGACGCTGCTCACGCCGTTGCTCGGGGCGCTGACCGGGCGGCTCGCCGCGAGCGGGGGCTGGGCCCGGCTCGACCCGCGTGTCACCGCGCACCCGGTGGACACGCGCGTCCTGGCGGTGCGCCGGGACGGGGCGCGGGTCGTGCCGGTGGGCCGGGACCGGCCCGGCCTGCTGTGGGGTGCCGCGCTGGCGGACGCGCTGGCCGTCGTTCCCCCCGGGTGGCGGGGAGAGGAAGTGGAACTGCTCGGCCTGCCGCCCCGATAGCGGTTCGCCGGAATTCATCCGCTGATTCCAGCGTCTTTCACTACCACCAAGCGACTTATCTGTTATCTGTGCATTTCTGTGGCATTTCGCCGCGATAGACGGTGCCGGCCGGTGGCAGGGCAAGAAATGGTGTGAGTACCGCCACGTCACCGGCAGTCCCGGTGTGCGGTATGTAGGCAGTAGACTGTACACAGAAGCCCTTAGATCTCGAGGAGTCGGCATGTCGTTCTTCACCGGTAACGCGGAGAGCGTCGACATGCCTCGGCTGACGCGTCCCGCCCCACTCCGCCAAGGGGTCTACGAGGCTCTGCTCGAGCTGATCGTGACGCGTGCGCTCAAGCCGGGGCAGCACCTGGTCGAGAGCGACCTGGCGACGCGTCTCGGCATTTCCCGGCAGCCGGTGCGCGAGGCGCTCCAGCGGCTCAGCACGGAGGGGTGGGTCGACCTGCGGCCGGCCCAGGGAGCCTTCGTGCACACGCCGACCGAAGAGGAGGCCGACCAGCTTCTGGCCGTGCGCTCGCTGCTGGAGGCGGAGTCGGCGCGGCTGGCCGCGGCCAACGTCACCCCCGAGGCGATCGCGCGGCTGCGGGAGATCTGCGAGGGCGGGGTGGCGGCGCTCGAGGCCGACGAGGTGGACGCCGTCGTCGCCGCGAACGCCACGCTGCACGCCGCCATCGTCGAGCTCTCGGGGAACAAGGTCCTGGCCGAGCTGGCGGCCCAGGTGGACCGGCGCGTGCGCTGGTATTACACGCCCGTCGCCCGGCAGCGAGGGCCGGAGTCCTGGACGGAGCACGCGGCACTGATCGACGCGCTCGCCGCGCACGATGGCGAGCGGGCGGCGCAGATCATGCGCGAGCACACCGAGCACACGCGCCGGTCCTATCACCAGCGCCCCGACAAGGAGGTCACATGATCTCCCGGCTGATCGGATAGGGGTTGGGTACGATCTTGGTCGCCCTCGGCCGCCCCGGCTGGCGAAGCGTCAGCGCGATGAGGGCCGACACGAGGCCCATCACCCCGGCGAGGGTGTAGGCGCCGGTGTAGTCCCAGGCGTCGATGACGACGGCGCCGAGGCCACCACCGAACAGGCCGCTGACCAGCTTCGCGCTGTAGACCATTCCGTAGTTGGTGGCGTTGTGGTTCTCCCCGAAGTAGTCGGGCACCAGAGCCGCGAACATCGGGTAGAACGCGCCGCCGCCGAAGCCGGAGATGAACGCGAAGACCAGGAACAACACCTCGTTGTGCGCGTCGCCGGCCCACAGGGTGCCGAACTGCGCCAGTGACTCGATGATGAGCACGACGATGAGCGCCTGCTTACGGCCGATGAGGTCGGAGAACCAGCCGACCACCGCGCGCCCGACGCCGTTCACCACGGCCAGGATGCCGGCCGACAGCGAGGCCATCAGCGGCCCGAAGCCCAGGTCCTTGGCGAAGGGCACCTCGAAGGAGATGCCGAAGATGGACACGCCGGAGATGAACGCCAGGCAGATCCACATCAGCGGGATCATGCCCGTACGCATCGCCTCCATCGGGGTGAACTGGCGCACCGCCGGAGGGTTCTTCTCGAGGCTGACACGCGCGCCGGAGTCCTTGGCCTTCGCGGGCTTCAGCGGGTCGACGTGCTCGGGCCACCAGTTCTTCGGCGGGTCCTTGAAGAAATACCCGCAGACCGCGATCGCGATGAGCACGAAGACCCCGATCAGGTCGAGAACCTCGTGGTAGTCGTTGGTATCGAAGGCGTAGTTGAAGATGACGATGAACGGCAGGGAGCCGTAGGCGAACCCGCCGTTGACGAATCCGGTCCGCGCACCGCGCTTTTCCGGATACCACTTGCCGACCATGTTGATGCAGGTCGCGTACACGAATCCGGCGCCGAGGCCGCCCAGCACGCCGAAGCCGATGATGGCCCCGAAGACGCTGTGCAGGTGGGAGATGGCGAGGAAGCCCACCAGCGCCAGCACGGCGCCCAGCATCATGGCCCGGCGCGCCGGCAGGATGCCCTTCTCCCGCAGCCGGCCTGCGGGGAAGGCGACGCCCGCCTGGAAGAACACCCAGACGCTCAGGATCCAGAACGTGTTGCTGCTGGTCCAGCCGTGTGCGGTGGACAGGGTGTCCTCGGCCGACCCGTAGGCGTACTCGAAGACGCTGATGGCCATCATCGCCGCCCACGGCAGTATCACCATGAGTACGCGCGAATGGCCCAGGATGTCGCGGTCCGTCTCGCCGATACGGTAAACACGGCCGCGTTGGTCGGTGATCTCGGTGAATTTCGGATTGGCAGTAGCGGTCATCTCGACCCCTCGTCGCGATGTGCTGGCGATTGCCCCCTGTCCCCGATCTGGCGTTCGTGCGCTCGGCCACCAAGCCCTTGTTAGGTACGCTGCATGGGCGTTCTCCTCCTGTGAGCGGGACGCTGAAGCCGGTGGCCGTACAGACGACGGCATGCGGCCGTACGGCCACCGGTGGGCGGTCAGCGGGGCAGCAGGCCCGCGGCGCGCGCCCAGCGATACTTGGCGCCGAGCACCGCGACCGGCTTCTCCGTCGTGTAGGGGTAGGCGGGGACGCCGTGGTCGAACAGATACTCACTGGCCTGCTCGACCTCGGTGTCGCCGGCGAGCGAGGCGACCACGGGCTTGTCGATGCCCTGGGCGCGTGCGTCCGCGACGACGCGGGCGATGAGCTCGGCGAACACCATCGGCGGGGTCACGATCGTGTGCCAGTAGCCGAGGATCAGGGCGTGGATGCGCGGGTCCGTGAGGCCCAGCCGCACCGTCGCCTCGTACGTGGACGGCGGCTCGCCCCCGGTGATGTCGATGGGGTTGCCGGCGGCGCCGAACGGCGGGATGAACCTGCGGAACGCCTCGTCCAGGTCCGGGGGGATGTCCATCAGCGACAGCCCGGCGTCGACGCACGCGTCGGACAGCAGCACCCCGGAACCGCCCGCGCCGGTGATGATGACGACGTTCTCGCCCTTCGGCGTCGGCAGCGTCGGCAGCGCGTGGGCGTACTCCAGCATGTCGTTCAGGCCCGGCGCGCGGATCACGCCGGCCTGGCGGAGGATGTCGTCATAGACCTTGTCGTCGCCGGCGAGCGCGCCGGTGTGGGAACTCGCGGCGCGGGCGCCGAGGCTGGTCCGGCCGGCCTTGAGCACGATGATCGGCTTCTTGCGCGTCACCTCGCGGGCCGCGGCGACGAACGCGCGTCCGTCCTTCAGGTCCTCCAGGTGCATCGCGACGCATCGGGTGTTGTCGTCCTGGCCGAAGAACGTCAGCAGGTCGTCCTCGTCCAGGTCGGACTTGTTGCCCAGGCCCACGATGGCCGACACGCCCATCTTCGAGGTGCGGCTGAAGCCGAGGATGGCCATGCCGATGCCGCCGCTCTGCGACGACAGGGCCACACCGCCCTTGACGTCGTACGGCGTACAGAACGTCGCGCAGAGGTCCTCGGGCGTGTAGTAGTAGCCGTAGATGTTGGGGCCGAGCAGCCGTACGCCGCGCCGGCGGGCGATCTCGACCACCTGCTCCTGCAGCTCGTGGTTGCCGGTCTCAGCGAACCCGGAGGGGATCAGTACCGCCGCGGGCACCTTCTTCGCGCCGACCTCCTCCAGCGCGGTCGGCACGAACTTCGCCGGGATGGTGAACACCGCGACGTCGACCTCGCCCGGCACGTCCGCGATGCTGCGGTAGGCCTTGCGGCCGCAGATCTCGTCGGCCTTGGGGTTGATCGGATGGATCTCGCCCGCGTAGCCGCCGTCGATCAGGTTCCGCATCACCGAGTTGCCGATCTTGCCCGCCTCGTTGGAGGCGCCGATCACCGCCACCGAACGCGGCTTCATCAGGCGGTTCATCACCGCGAGGATCTCCTCGGCGGTGTACCGCGGCACCTCCTGCGGCGCGTCCTCGGCCAGCAGGACGCGTACGTCGGCCGCCACCGCGCCGTCGGCGGTGGCGAACACCGGGTTGAGGTCCAGCTCGGCGATCTCGGGGAAGTCGGCGACGAGGTCGGAGACCCGCTGGATCATGCCGGCCAGCGCCTCGCGGTCGATCGGCTCGGCGCCACGCGCGCCGCGCAGCACCTCGGCGGCGGCGATGTCGTCGAGCATCGAGGCCGCCTCTTCACCGGTGGCCGGGGCCAGCCGGAAGGTGACGTCCTTCAGCACCTCGACCAGGACGCCGCCGAGCCCGAACGCGATGACCTTGCCGAAGGTCGGGTCGGTCGTCGCGCCGATGATGACCTCCTGGCCGGCGGGCACCATCCGCTGCACCTGCACGCCGAGGATCCGCGCGTCCGGGTCGTGCGCGCGTGCCGCCGCGACGATCCGCTCGTAGCCGAGCCTGACCTCGTGCGGGGAGTCCAGGCCGACGAGCACGCCTCCGGCCTCGGTCTTGTGCAGGATGTCCGGCGAAACGATCTTGAGGACGACGGGGAGCCCCATGTCCACGGCACGCGAGATCGCCTCGTCCGCCGAGGTGGCCAGGTCCTCCGCCGGAGTGGCGATGCCGTACGCGTCGCACAGCAGCTTGCCCTCCAGCGCGGTCAGCGCGGTGCGTCCCTCGGCACGCACCGCGTCGAGCACGGCGCGCACCTCCGCGCGGTCGTATCCCACCTCAGATCACTCCATTCGCCTTGAGGGAGACGAGCTCGTCCTCCGGCAGGCCGAGCACCTGCCCGTAGATCTCGTCGTTGTGCTCACCGAGGAGCGGCGACCGTTCGACCTCGACGGGGGAGTCCGACAGCTTCAGCGGGCAGCCGACCGTCTTGAAGGGACCGCGTACGGGATGGTCGACCGTGACGATCATCTCGTTGCCGACCAGGCTCTCGTCCTCGATCAGCTCGGCGGTCGACAGGATCGGTCCGCAGGGGACGTTCTCGGCGTTGAGCTTGGCCAGCACCTCCCACTTGCCGTGCTGGCAGCTCCACTCCTCGATGAGCTGGAAGACCTTGGCCAGCTTGTTCAGCCGGGCCTCCGGGGTGCTCCACTCGGGATCGTCGGCCAGCTCGGGCCGGCCCATCAGCCGGGCGATCGGCGCCCAGCCCTGCGGCTGGATGATCACGTAGACGTAGTCGTTCGGGCCGCCCGGCGCGCACTTGACCGCCCATCCCGGCTGCCCGCCGCCCGACGCGTTGCCCGAGCGGGGCACCGCGTCGCCGAAGTCCTCGTTGGGGTACTCCGCGAGCGGGCCGGCGGCCAGCCGCTGCTGGTCGCGCAGCTTGACCCGGCACAGGTTCAGCACCGAGTGCTGCATCGCGACCGCGACCCGCTGGCCGCGGCCGGTCGTGTTGCGCTGGTAGAGCGCGGCGAGTATCGCGGCGACCAGGTGGATGCCGGTGCCCGAGTCGCCGATCTGGGCGCCGGTCGCGGTCGGCGGCCCGTCCTCGAAACCGGTCGTGCTCATCGACCCGCCCATCGCCTGGGCCACGACCTCATACGCCTTGAAGTTGGTGTACGGGCCCTCTCCGAAGCCCTTGATCGAGGCGAAGATGAGCCTCGGGTTCAGCTCGCGCAGTTTCTCCCAGCCGAATCCCAGGCGTTCGACCGTGCCGGGTCCGAAATTCTCCACGAGCACGTCGGAGCGTTTCACCAGATCGGCGAAAAGCTCTTTGGCCCGGTCGTTCTTGAGGTTGAGCGTGATGCTCTTCTTGTTGGCGTTGAGCATCGTGAAATAAAGGCTGTCGGCGTCCGGAACGTCCCGGAGCTGGCGCCGCGTGATGTCGCCGCTCGGCGCCTCGAGTTTGATGACGTCGGCGCCGAGCCACGCGAGAATCTGGGTGCAGGACGGTCCGGACTGAACGTGCGTCATGTCCAGGACCTTGACGCCGTCTAGTGCCTTTCCCATGGCGCTTTCCTTTTCACTTGTACATCGTCTGGTTCATGGTTCCGGGCGCGTAAACGTCGGTGTCGATCCACACGTTGATGAGCGAGGGCTTGCCGGACTCGCGGGCGCGTTCCAGCGCGGGCCGGATCTGGCCGGGCTCGCGGACCTCCTCGCCGTGGCCGCCGAGCATCCTGGCGAACTCGCTGTAGGGCACGTCGCCGAGCGTGTTGCCGACCCGTTCGCGGTCCTTGCCGTACTTGGCGCCCTGGCCGTAACGGATCTGGTTCATCGAGGAGTTGTTGCCGACGATCCCGACGAACGGCAGGTCGAAGCGGACGAGAGTCTCGAAGTCCCAGCCGGTGAGGCTGAACGCGCCGTCGCCGAACAGGGCGACGACCTCCTTGTCCGGGCGCGCCTGCTTGGCCGCCATCACGAACGGGATGCCGACGCCGAGGGTGCCGAGCGGACCGGGGTCCATCCAGTGCCCGGGCGACTTGGGCTGCACGACCTGGCCGGAGAAGGTGACGATGTCGCCGCCGTCGCCGATGTAGATCGAGTCCTCGGTGAGGAACTCGTTGATCTCGTGCACGAGCCGGTACGGGTGGATCGGTGACGCGCCGGAGTGCTGGAGCGGCAGCCGCTTCTCATAGGCCTTGGTCTCCTCGGCGCGCAGCTCCTCCAGCCACGCCTTCCGCCCCGAGGCGCCGTTGTCGGAGCGCCCGGAGGCCGCCTGCGTGACCGCGGACAGGATGAGGCCCGGGTCGCCGACGATGCCGAGGTCGACGTCGCGGTTCTTGCCGACGGTGCGATAGTCCAGGTCGATCTGGACCACGGTGGCCTCGGGGGACAGGCGCCGCCCGTACCCCATGCGGAAGTCGAACGGCGTGCCGACGATGACGATGACATCGGCGTTGTTGAACGCGTAGCGCCGGGATAGCTGGTAGTGGTGCGGGTCGCCGGGCGGCAGGGTGCCGCGGCCGGCGCCGTTCATGTAGGCGGGCACGTTGAGCGTGCGCACCAGCTCGGTCGCCGCGTCGGTCGCCCGGGTGGTCCAGATCTGGTTGCCCAGCAGGATGCACGGCTTCTCGGCGTTCACCAGCAGGTCGGCGAGGCGCTCGATGGCCGCGGGGTCGCCCTGCCGGCGCGTCGAGGCGCGGTACCCGCCGGGCCGCGGTACTCGCGCTCGGTCGCGGGGGACCTTGGCGTCGAGCACGTCGCGCGGGATCTCGAGGAACGACGGGCCCGGCGCGCCGTTGTAGCACTCGCGGAAGGCCATCGAGACCAGGTCCGCGACGCGTTCGGTGTGCGGCACGGTGGCGGCGAACTTGGTGATCGGCGCCATCATGTCGACGTGCGGCAGGTCCTGCAGCGAGCCCATCTTGTGCTGGCTCAGCGCGCCCTGGCCGCCGATCAGCAGCATCGGGCTCTCGGCGCGCAGCGCGTTCGCCACGCCGGTGACGGCGTCGGTGGTCCCGGGGCCCGCCGTGACGACGGCGCAGCCGGTCGTGCCGGTGATGCGCGCGTGGCCGTCCGCGGCGTGCGCGGCGACCTGCTCGTGGCGGACGTCGATGACTTTGATGCCCTCGTCGACGCAGCCGTCGTAGATGTCGATGATGTGGCCGCCGCACAGGGTGTAGATCACGTCGACGCCCTCCGCCTTGAGGGCCTTGGCGACGAGATGCCCACCTGAGATGAGTTCCGTGGCTTGGGGTTCCGGCTCGGGGGACGTGGCCATGTCCTGTGTCAACTCCTCATGATCGGGGCTCGGATCCGGGCGTAACGCCAGGTCAAAGCCGTTTCAGTACCGTAGTGGCGAGGATTGCATACAGTCGACGAATACTGTATGAAGACTGTGACACCCAATGCGTGGAATGTCCAGAGCGAGATTCGGCAACGCGGCCGAGAGGCCGGACGGGGGTGCGGCCGACCGCGGACGGGCGGGAGGAACGCGAGTGGATCTGTTCGAACATCAGGCGAAGGAGCTCTTCGCGGAGTACGGCGTCCCGGTCCCTGCCGGCAAGATCGCTACGACGCCGGAGGAGGCTCGGGCGATCGCTGAGGAGTTCGCCGCCGCCGGCACCTCGCGCGTCGTTGTCAAGGCGCAGGTGAAGACCGGCGGCCGTGGTAAGGCCGGAGGCGTGAGGCTGGCCGACTCGCCCGCCGACGCCGAGGAGAAGGCGCGGCGGATTCTCGGCATGGACATCAAGGGCCACACGGTCCACAAGGTGTTGGTCGAAGAGGCGAGCGCCATCGCTCAGGAGTTCTACTTCTCCTTCCTGCTCGACCGCGCCAACCGCACGTTCTTGTCCATCTGCTCGGTCGAGGGCGGGATGGAGATCGAGGAGGTCGCCGCGACCAAGCCCGATGCGGTCGCGCAGATCCCGATCAACGCGCTGAGTGGTGTCGACCGGGCCAAGGCCCGGGAGATCGCGGTCGCTGGGCGGTTGCCGGCCGAGGCGTTGGAGGGTGCCGCGGAGCTCATCGAGCGGCTGTGGGCGGCGTTCGTGGATGAGGACGCCACGCTGGTCGAGGTGAACCCGCTGATCCTGACCGCCGATGGTCAGGTCAAGGCGCTGGATGGCAAGGT
>NZ_BAABHF010000054.1:0-251726 GCF_039541955.1 Actinoallomurus oryzae
CTTCACTCATGATCAACTGGGTCCCCTCACCCGACCCAGACGTTAAAACTCAAGCTAGCGGACCGCCTTAAGCGCGAGGATGCCTGAGGCAGGGGCCAGTCCACCACGGCAGGACCATGACGTCCCAGAGGTAGGGGGACGCGGAGGACCGGCTGTCCGCGTACGGGGAAAAACGCGACCTCGACCGCACGCCGGAGCCCGTCCCCGGACGGGGCCCGTTGCTTCAGGGACAGGAGGAAACGTTTGTGCCCCAGAAGCAGCACCATGCTCGCCGCCTGCGCTGGGATTTTCGGCTCAAATGAGACGGCGTGCTGGTGGCCATGGCGCTTCCCAAGGGTTTGCCGGAGGACCCCAAGACCAACCAGCTGGCGATCCGGACCGAAGACCACCCTTTCGACTACGCAACATCACAGGAGATCGCTATGCCGGCGCGTGGTAGCCGGGAACGTGTCGTAATCGTCAGAGCCGGTTTCGCGGGGTTTCACGCCGCGCGGACGCTGGTCCGGCTGACCTGCCTTATGCGGACCTGATGTCGAGAGGCCAGAACAGAGCCCATACCCCCGCTTTGCCGCCGCCTGCCCGACCTGTAATGGCCGCCTGCCAGACTCTTCCCCGGTAGCGCCGGTCAGGGGGGAGCGACAATGGCGTCGGAGACGGGCGAGCACGGCCGGCGACGACCGATCTCGGTGAACCCGCTGCTCGGAGAGGCCGACCCGGTCTCCGGTGTTAAGACGGTCCTGCCACGGCACACGTTGCCGGATGCTCCCACGACGCCGTCGACCGCGTCGCGGCTGATCCGCGATGAGCTGATGCTGGACGTGAACCCCCGGCTGAACCTGGCGACCTTCGTGACCACGTGGATGGAGCCGGAAGCCCGCGCGCTCATAGGTGACGCCGCCGACAGGAACCTCATCGACAGGGACGAATATCCAGCGACGGCCGACATGGAACAGCGCTGCATCGCGATGCTGGGCCGACTGTGGAACGTCCCCGGCCAAGAGCACCCGGTCGGCACCTCCACCGTCGGGTCCAGCGAGGCATGCATGCTCGGCGGAATCGCGCTGAAGCGCCGCTGGACGCATCGGAACGCCGTTCGCCACGCCGCTGGCGCCCGCCCCAACTTGGTGATGGGCGCCAACGCCCAGGTGTGCTGGAAGAAGTTCTGCAACTACTGGGACGTGGACGCGCGTGTCGTACCGATGGAAGGAGACCGGTTCCACCTGGGCGCGGAACAGGCAGCCGAGGCGTGCGACGAGAACACGATCGGCGTGGTGGCCATCCTGGGATCGACGATGGACGGCAGCTATGAGCCGGTCGCCGACATCTGCCTCGCGCTAGACGCACTGCAGGAGCGTACGGGCTGGCACGTGCCCGTTCACGTGGACGCCGCGTCGGGCGGCATGATCGCGCCATTCCTGGAGCCACAGCTGGAATGGGACTTCCGGCAGGCCCGGGTCGCCTCGATCAACACCTCGGGTCACAAGTACGGGCTGGTGTATCCCGGAATCGGCTGGGTGATCTGGCGCGATGGCGACGCACTGCCGGAGGACCTGGTGGAGCGCGTGAACTACCTGGGCGGTGACGTGCCGACGTTCACTCTCAATTTCTCCCGGCCCGGCGCCCCGGTCATCGCTCAGTACTACAACTTCCTGCGCCTGGGCCACCAGGGCTACCGCGCAGTGCAAGGGGCCCTCCGGGAGGTGGCGATGTACCTGGCCGAGCAGGTCGAAGCACTCGGCTGTTTCCGGCTGCTGACGCGTGGTGACCAGCTGCCGGTATTCGCCTTCGCCACCACCGACGACGTCACCCGGTTCAGCGTCTTCGACGTGTCGCGGCGGCTGCGGGAGTTCGGCTGGCTGATGCCGGCCTACACCTTCCCGGCGAACCGCCAGGATCTGGGGGTTCTGCGCGTGGTGTGCCGCAACGGCTTCTCACTCGACCTGGCCGACCGGCTCGTGGAGGATCTGCGGAGCCTCCTCCCGTGGCTACGCCGTCAGCCAGCGCCTTTCCACGGCCCTGCCGACGCGACAAGTTTCCATCACTAACGCCGGTCGTCCGGTAAGGGGAGGTCGTGATATGTGCCGTCTGTTCGGCATGAGCAGCGCCCCTGAGCGCACCTGTGCCACCTTCTGGCTGCTGGACGCACCGGACAGCCTCAGCGACCAGAGTCATCGCAATCCTGACGGGGCCGGCCTGGGTTTCTTCGATGCCGACAGGACACCTCGTGTTTACAAGACCCCCATCGCCGCCTACCAGGACCAGTGTTTCGCCGAGCAGGCCAAGCAGGTGAAATCGGCCGTTTTTGTGGCCCACCTCCGCTACGCGACCACCGGTGGAGTGGCGTACCGCAATACCCAGCCGTTCGAGCAGGACGGACGGCTGTTCGGGCACAACGGGGTGATCGAGGATCTGGACGAACTCGACGCGGAGTTGGGTCCGGACCTGGCCATGGTCGAAGGAGAGACCGACTCTGAGCGCCTCTTCGCGCTGATCACCCGAGAGATCAGGAAGCGTAGTGACGTCGCCGGCGGCATCGAATGCGCCGCACGGTGGGTGGCCCGGAATCTGCGGCTCTACGCCCTCAACCTGATTCTCGCGAGCTCGGAGGAACTCTGGGCGCTTCGCTACCCCGACACCCATGAGCTGTACGTGCTTCAGCGTCCCGGCGGCGGCCACCACGGCGCCCGCCATCTGGACCACAGCGGCACGGCGGGCCGCATGCGCGTGCACTGCGCCGACATGGCCCGCGTCCCTGCCGTGGTGATCGCCAGCGAACCGATGGACGACAGCCTCGGCTGGCGCCTGCTGGAGCCCGGTGAGCTCCTCCACGTCGGCCCCGGCCCCCGTGTCACGAGCCGGATCGCCGTGCCCGAAGAGCCCGCGCGCCGGCTGCAGCTCGCCGACCTGTCGCCCAGGGCCGCCGCCGCTCAACAGGCCGCCTGATTCAGATTCCCGCCCCGCCTTTCAGATGCTGCATTTCGCCTTTTTCTCCTCGCCCATGGGGTGTCCGCCGCCGATCTCGATGCGGTGGCCCTGGGACTGGCGCGCTTTGGGAATGCGAAGCGTCAGAACCCCATCATCCATGGACGCCTGCATGTTGTCCGCGTCGACATCCGGTCATAACACCCGGCGATTCAGTTGCCGGGTAATGCGTTCCCCACCGCCGCCTCCGGGGCCACCCCTAGGTGGCAAAGTAGCCGTTGCCAGGCGTGCACAGCGCCTCCCGCAAACGCTTCTCCCCGGGGGGATCGAAGCCCTCGTGGCCGACGCACCAGGTTGTGATGGCGCCCGTCGTTCAGGCGACGCGTCGCTCATGTAGCGGGAGCTCCGACGTGTCCGCGATGACAAGATCTGCGCCGTGCTCGCCCAGCCTCGACGCCCCACCAGCCGGATCGACGCCGATGACAGCGCCGAAACCACCACACCGGGCCGCCGCCACGCCGGAGGGCGACGCCTCGATGACGGCCGTCCGTCTCGGCGATGTGCCCAGCCTCACCGCCGCCTCCCGGAACAGGCGTGCGTCCGGACGGGCCGGAAGCGCGGTACCCGGAGTGTCCAACCCGTCCAGCAGCACGTCGAACATCTCCGCCACTCCCGCCCTCCTGAGCAGCTCAGAGCCGCAGCACTGCTCGGAGACCGCGGCGGTGCTCGCTCCGCACCGGTGTAGCTTGAGCACAAGGGAGACCGTCGAGGCGACCGGTGAGACGCCGTGCTTGCGCACCTCACCGAGAAAGAACTCCTCGTGACGCACCGCGAGGGCGCGCAGATCGTCGTAGGGCAAGGTGATTGCGCGGGAGGCGAGGAAGTCGCGCACCCCATCCAACTGTGGTCTGCGGCGCATGTACCGCAGGTAGTCGGCGCGGACATCGAACGGGACGTACGCCGTCCTGTGTACTTGCGCGTAGGATCGCAGGAACGGATCGAGCACCGACTTCCAAGCCGCAGCCGAGGCTCGGGTGGTGTCCACAATCACACCATCCACGCCGAAGATCACTGCGGCCACGGCTTGATCGAGATCGTCAAGGACGCATTGAGCGGTCTTGGTACGCATGATCAGGCCTCCGTTCACACCCTTCCATCCTCCGGCCGCACAGCCGCACCGGAACAGGGCCTTCCGTCCCGCCGCCATCGACCAAACGACAGCTGGCGCGCGCCTCATCCGCTCATCTGGTCCCCTGAGCCCCATCCGCGCCAGAGGAGGTTAGCCTCGGTTCGCGAAATAGAGGCTCGGGCTTTGACGGAGGAAGCCGCCCCTGAAGGCTGTCCTTTATTCAGCCATGGTATTGACCTGCGACTTCGTCGTTTGGCGAATGTCGTTCTGGTCAGGACCGACCGGTTGCGGGTAGCACTCCGAAGTGTCATCGATGGGAGACCTGCCACTGATCCGGCCGATGAAGGCGATGCTTTCACCCAGGCTGCCGACCGACGACGATCGCTGGGGGTATGAGTTCAAGTGGGACGGGGTCCGGGCGGTCACCTACGTGTGGGACGGGCGCACACGGGCGTTGTCCCGCAACGACCGGGACATCACCGGTTCGTATCCGGAGCTCGCCGAGCTCTCGAAGCTGGCTGGGCGGCTGGCAGTGCTCGACGGGGAGATCGTCGCCCTCCGCGACGGCCGACCGGACTTCGGGCTACTGCAATCACGCATGCACGTGCTGCGGCCGACCGAACACCTCCTCCAGACCGTACCGGTGAAGTACTACGTATTCGACGTGATGCACCTAGACGATCGATCTCTTCTCGACCTGACGTATACCGAACGCCGCGCGACGTTGAAGAATCTCGCCCTGTCCGGACGGAGCATCCAGACTCCGCCGTGGTTCAGGGACAACGGCCAAGATGTGCTGGCGGCCAGCGTCAGGCAGGGACTCGAAGGCGTAATCGCCAAGCGCCTACAATCCCGCTACCAGCCAGGACGGCGGACCGACGACTGGCTGAAGCTAAAAAACGTCCGCCATCAGGAGGTCGTGGTCGGCGGATGGCGACCCGGCAAGGGCCGCCGCACCGACATGATCGGATCACTGCTCGTCGGCATCCCCGGCGAGCGAGGACTGGAGTACGCCGGCAACGTCGGCACCGGGTTCACCCACACCATGCTGCGCGACCTCGCGGCCACGCTCGAGCCGCTGGAACGCCAGACGAGCCCATTCGCCACCGACGTACCACGCAGCCACGCGCGAGACGCCCACTGGGTACGGCCCGAACTCGTCGGCGAGGTCGCCTACACCGAGCGGACCGCCGACGGCATGCTCCGGCACCCGAGCTGGCGCGGCCTCCGCTCCGACAAGAGTCCCGAGGACGTGCACGCCGAACCGTGAAAGATCTCCATCGTTTCTGGGTCTCTCGGCCGCCGCCCGGACCCGCGCATCAATCACGCAGTGGAATGACCAACGTTGTCCCCAGAGCCGTCCGGTAGTTCACCACCAGCGCTAGCCAACGGGGCTCTGGCTCGCCAGTCTCTTGACGGTTCGCCTGGCCGATCCAGCCGCCCGCGACTGCCCCGGCGACCAGAACCCGGCCCAGCGTCAAGCGGCCGAGTACGGTTTCTTTGGATCCGAGGCCGGTGCCCACGATAGTGACGTGCTCAACCGGGAACGCGGCACTTTGCTTACAGCACGCCGCGCATGCACAGAGCCCGCCGCCCACAGCAAGCGAGCGAAACCTCACCCAACGGGGCAGCCGTCGTTTGTAGTCGTCGTGCGACGAAGTGCATGTTGCACCCGGGGGCTCCGTGATCTTGGCCTACGTGGGGCAGCGGGTCTCGTCGAATGTGGAGCGACCAACACCGACAGGAACGCGCTACATGTCCTATTGAGCCACGAACACCCGATTTCCGCTTTCTGTCCAGCCCACGCGCCCGATGCCGCCTGGCCTGCCCGCACTGCAGCGCCACAGGCGTCGCGGTGATCCCCTAAGGACGACGGCCCCCGCGGTTAGATAGTGACGAACCCGTCAGCGCGTCACGACCCCTCCGAACAACGCCGTGCGTCCGTTCCGCACCTACCCGCCGTCAGTACGGGGCGGCACCGGACCGATGACCGGCGGCCTGAGGTTGTGTAACGGCTGGAGCATCAGCGGCGGCGATGGTCGCGGACGGCCGCGAACCCTGACCGTCACGCGACATCCGTCCTCCGCGCGGACCAGCGCGCGATCGCGAGGGCGACGACCAGTACGAAGGCGGCCCCAGCGTCGACCGCCAGGTCCCAGAGCTGCGGCCGGCTCGCCGGCGGTGACGTCGGAATCGTGAGCCTGACGACGACCGACAAGATGTGCCGCACGAGCGCGATGACGCCGATCACGATGAAGAACTCCAGCTGAATACGCCCGCCGCGAGCATGGGTCAGGATCGTTATGAAGATCTCCATGATGATCAAGAAAAGCAGGATTCCTTCGACGCTGGTGATCAGGCGTCCAGTCCAGGGCCCATGTTGAAGGATGGCCGAGGCGGTCGAGGACACCAGGACAGCCGCGCCCACCACCAGAAGGCCGAAGGCGACTATATAGAGAAGAACGTGTTCCAGGCCGACCAGCAGTCGGATGACAGCATCGGGCCCGTCGTGACCCGGCAAGGCCGTCCCGGCATCAGAGCTGCCCGAGGAGGACGGGGTATTCGCTCCGTTCATGTCTCCTGACATGGGCACCAACCATCCGGATCCGGCCAGTTGAATCGGTACAGCACCGCCCGCCCCTGCGCGGACGCGCCGCTATTGGCTACCCGCGCCCCGTGCCCGCCACACCGGTCACCCTCGATTGGGCGGATCCGCAACCCCGATCTCCACCGGCCTGGAGGCAACGGTTATCCAGAGATCACTCGGCCACACTCCGCACACCATGCTCCGCGCACGGGGGAGGTCGGCGATCCGCCTACGGTGGGAACGTGGGTGACGTCCTGGTCGGTACGGCGTCATGGACCGACGAGTCGCTGCTCGAGTCGGGCTGGTACCCGCCCGATGTCCGGACGCCGGCGCAGCGGCTGCGCTACTACGCGAGCCGGTTCCCCCTCGTCGAGGTGGACTCGACCTACTACGCCCTGCCCACGCAGCGTACGACGCGGCTCTGGGCGCAGCGGGCACCGGAGGGTTTCACTTTCGACGCCAAAGCGTTCTCCCTTCTCACATGTCATCCCACGCGCGTGACGGCGTTTCCGAAGGACCTGCGCGGGGCGCTCCCACTCGATGCCAAGAATCTCTACATCCGCGACGTCGAGACGGCGGTCGTCGAGCAGGTCTGGGAACGCTTCGTGACCGCGCTGGCACCGCTGTGGGAGGCGGGCAAGTTCGGGGCGGTCCTGTTCCAGTTCCCGCGCTGGTTCCCGATCGGCAAGCGCAACAAGGAGCACATCCTGGAGTGCAAGCGGCATTGCGAGCCGCTGCCGATCGCGGTGGAGTTCCGCAACCGGACCTGGATGACCGAGGAGAACCGGGAAGAGACGCTCGACTTCCTGCGCTCGTATGCGATCCCCTACGTGTGCGTCGACATGCCTCAGGGCCATGCGTGCTCGATCCCGCCCGTTGTCGCGGCCACCGCCGACCTGGCGGAGGTTCGCTTCCATGGACGCAGCGACGCATGGACCGGCCACGACAAGTACGAGCGTTTCGGGTACCTGTACTCCCCGCGGGAGCTGAAGGAGTGGGCACCCAGAATCTGCGAACTTGCCCAGCAGGCGTCCAGCACACACGTGATCATGAAAAACGCCTACCGCGACTACGCCCCCCGGAACGCGCGTCAGCTCTACGACCTGCTCACGACACTGCCGGACTGCCCGGTACGGTCGCCCCCGGCCAGTGACCGCGCTTATCAGACAGATCACGAAGGGTAGGTTCCCGGCGACGAGAGAATCCGACAGCGGCGAAGACCATCAAATGACAGAGGCCAGGACGATCGACGGCGACCGGTGGGGCGGTTTCTTCGATCTGCTGAGCACGGACCACAAGGCACAGAGCGCCGCCATCGAACTGGTCGGCGCCGACTTCGGCGACCAGTACGAGACCGAGCTCCTGCCCTTCGCATACGCCTCCCACGATCGACGCGACGATGCGCTCGTCATCGGAATCGGAAGTAACTCGGCCCGGTTCCCGGCCCAGCCCGAACTTGAGTGACCGCCCGCCGGTCGTTGCCGCCGGTGGCTTCCAGTGCCCGACCCGATGGGCGGTCCAGACCGGCTCGAGGCAGGCGTCTACGCTGGCAGGCTCCGACGTCGTAGGCACCGTCGGGAAGCATGGGAAGAGAAGAGCCCACCGAGTCCGCTGCGTTCTCTCTTCGATCCGTGCGACTCTGTTCGACCGCGCCGGGGCCGGGCTTCAGCGCGGGGGTTCGGATCGCTTGCCGCCGTCCGCTCACGCGTGATCTCGACATGGTGGCCCTGGGCTCGCTTGGCCTTGGGAATGCCCAGTGTCAGGACTCCTGGTCCACGGACGCCTCGACGTTGTCCGCATCGGCGTCGAAGCCGTCCAGCCCGCGACGCATGGCTAACGGTTAGGCTGTCAGCACCAAGTCAGCACAGAGTCGGGAAGCAACGGGAAAAGACCGGGGCCGGCGGGCATTCGCCGAACGCTGGACGGCACACCTCCGACCCGGCGACGATCACCAAGAAACAATCGTGACCTGCGGAAACGCTACCGCACCGGCAGTCCCGTGACAGTGCGGCCGATGACGAGGCGCTGGATCTCCGAGGTGCCCTCGAAGATCGTGAAGATCTTGCTGTCGCGGTGCCAGCGCTCGACCGGGTAGTCGCGGGTGTAGCCGTTGCCGCCGAGGATCTGGATGGCCTCCTCGGTCACCTTCACCGCCGTCTCGCCCGCGTACAGCTTGGCCATCGAGCCCTCCGCGCTGCCGAAGTCCTTGCCGTTCCGGGCCATCCAGGCGGCGCGCCAGACCAGCAGGCGGGCGGCGTCGATCGAGGTCTTCATGTCGGCCAGCTTGAAGGCGATCGCCTGGAAGTCGCCGATCTTGCGGCCGAACTGCTCGCGGTCGCGCGCGTAGTCCAGGGCGTACTCGTACGCGGCGCGGGCGATGCCGACGGCCATGGCGCCGACGGTCGGGCGGGAGGCCTCGAACGTGCGCATCGCCGCCTGGCCCGCCGCGCGCTTGCCCTCGCGCACCCGGGCGAGGCGCTCGTCGAGTTTCTCCTTGCCGCCGACGAGGCACGAGCCCGGCACGCGTACGCCGTCCAGGATGACCTCGGCGGTGTGGGAGGCGCGGATGCCGTGCTTGCGGAACTTCTGGCCCTGCGACAGGCCGGGCGTGCCGGGCGGGACGATGAAGCTCGCCTGGCCGCGCGCGCCGAGCGACGGGTCGACCGACGCGACGACGACGTGCACGTTCGCGATGCCGCCGTTCGTCGCCCAGGTCTTCGTGCCGTTGATCACCCACTCGTCCTTGGCCTCGTCGTACTCCGCGCGGGTACGGATCGAGCCGACGTCGGAGCCGGCGTCGGGCTCGGAGGCGCAGAAGGCGCCGAGCTTGACGTCGTCCGGCGTGCCGAACATCTGGGGCACCCACTCCCCCGTCTGCTCGGGCGTGCCGGTGGCCGCGACCGACACGGCGGCCAGGCCGGAGCCGACCAGGGACAGGCCGATGCCCGCGTCGCCCCAGAACAGTTCCTCGAAGGCGACCGGGATGCCGAGACCGGACTCCTCGAACCACTGCTGGGCGAAGAAGTCGAGCGAGTACAGGCCGATCTTGGCCGCCTCCTGGAGGATCGGCCACGGCGTCTCCTCCCGCTCGTCCCACTCCTCGCCCGCGGGCCGGATGACGTCCTTGGCGAACTCGTGCACCCACTCCTTGACCTGCTGGATGTCCTCGGGCAGTTCGAGTGAGAAGGCCGGGGCGCCGTCGTCCGACATGTTTCCTCCGTCTCGGGGCGGCCAAAGGCCGGACTATTGGACTCGGTGTCTCTTAAGCGTAGACCCGACGACGTTACCGCCGGTAACATCGTGGCCAGTGTCACAATCGCGGCAGAAGACCGTTGACTTCGTGCATGAGGAGTCACGAGGCTGTAACAACCGGTACCCCCGGCCTGCGGTAAGAGGTAACTTATTTCGCGCTCCGCCCAGGTCACTCCAGAAGAATGGGAGCTTGCGTGGGTCTGCTCCGCTCCGGCCGTCGTCGGAATGCCCGCACTCCCGTACTCGCGTACGGCGCACTCCTGCTCGTCGTCATCGTGGCCGCCTCGCTCGTGGCGGTGCTGTGGCCCGGCGGGCCCAAGACCCATGTCACCGCCTACTTCGAGCGCGCCACGGGCGTCTACCCCGGCACGGAGGTCCGCGTCCTCGGGGTGAAGGTCGGCAAGGTCACCAAGGTCACGCCCAAGGGCAACATGGTCGAGGTCAAGATGGCCTACGACGCCAAGCGCAAGATTCCGGCCAGTGCCCAGGCCGTGATCATCGTGCCGTCGCTGGTCGCCGACCGCTACATCCAGTTCACCCCGGTGTACCGCGGCGGCGCGGCGCTCAAGGACGGCGCCACGCTCTCGCTGTCGAGTACGGCCGTACCGGTCGAGCTGGACGACGCCAACCAGGCGGTCAACGAGCTGACCAAGGCCCTCGGCCCGCAGGGCGCCAACGCCAACGGCTCGCTGTCCCGGCTGCTCAAGTCGAGCGCGCAGACCCTCGACGGGCAGGGTGAGAGCTTCAAGCAGACCCTGCAGGACCTGTCCGACGTCAGCCGGATCCTGTCCGACAACCGCGGCAACGCCACCCAGACGGTGCAGAACCTCGCCAAGATCACCCAGGCGATGGCCGCGAGCGACCGGCAGATCCGCTCCTTCTCCCAGAACCTCGCCTCGGTGTCGAGCACCCTCAACGGCGAGAAGGCCGAGCTGCGGGCCGCGGTCAGCAGCCTGTCGGTGGCGCTGCGCGAGGTCGCGAGCTTCGTCAAGCAGAACAAGACCGAGATCGCCGCGAACGTCCAGGGGCTCGCGCAGATCACCGGTGTCCTGGTCAAGGAGAAGGCCGCGCTGCAGCAGTT
Organism: Actinoallomurus oryzae; assembly: GCF_039541955.1. NCBI lineage: Bacteria > Bacillati > Actinomycetota > Actinomycetes > Streptosporangiales > Thermomonosporaceae > Actinoallomurus > Actinoallomurus oryzae. The sequence continues at coordinate 10,972 of NZ_BAABHF010000054.1, forward strand.
CCTGGACAAGGCGCCGGTGGCCGCCTCCAACGCGGTCAACGTCTACGACCCGCAGGACGGCACGCTGCACGCGCGCCTCAACCTGCAGCAGTCGCAGAACATCGCCATGTGGCTGTGCTCGCTGGCCTACTCCCTCGGCGCGCCGCCCAAGCAGTGCGAGGCGCTGCTCAAGCCGCTCAACGCCCTCGGCGTGCCGCTCAACAGTCTCGGCCTCGACCTGTCCGGGTTGACGACGGCGACGACGCACTACGACGTCGTCCCGCCGCCCGCGGACGCGTACGGCGGCAACGCACCGGCGCAGGGCCGGAGCCCGAGCGCCAAGAGCTCCACCAACCCCGACCCGACCTTCGGCGGCATCCTCTCGCCGCCGAGCACTCCCTGATCAGCCGGCCGAGCCGAGGTCGTCCGCCGCCGCGATCACGGGCCGCCACGGTGCCGTGACGTCAGCCGGACGCGTGCTGGTCGAGGAACTCGTAGACGTCCACCTCGTCCACACCGGGGAAGGCGCCCGGCGGCAGGACGGACAGCACGTGGGAGTGCGCGCGGGCCGAGGGCCAGGCGTAGCCCTGCCAGCGCTGGGCCAGCGCGGCCGGGGGCAGCTGGCAGCAGTCGCCGTCGGGGCAGGCCGAGGTCACCCGGCGCTTGGTGTCACGGCCACGGAACCAGCGGGAGTGCTCGAACGGCACGCCGAGCGTGATCGCGAACTCCTTCTCGTGGCTGGGGTCGATGTGGGAGAGGCACCAGTACGTACCGGTGGGCGTGTCGGTGTACTGGTAGTAGATCGAGAAGCGGTCGTCGGCGTTGAAGACGTGCCGCCCGGCCCACTGACGGCACATCCGCTGCCCCTCGATCGCGCCGTGCTCGTCGGAGGGGAAGACCAGCCCGTCGTTGGCGTAGGCCTTGTAGATCGTGCCGCTCTGGTCGTTCTTGGTGAAGTGGACCGGCAGGTCGAGGTGGTGCGTGGCCAGGTTGGTGAACCGGTGGGCGGCCATCTCGTACGACACCGAGAAGACGTCGCACAGGTCCTCGATGGACAGCTCCCGGTCGGCCTTGGCCTCCTGGAGGTACGGCACGACCGACCGCTCGGGCAGGAGCGTGGCGGCGGCGTAGTAGTTGGCCTCGACCCGCTGGCGGAGGAAGTCGGCGAAGTCCTTGGGCACCGCGTGCCCGAGGGCGATGTGCCCGAGCGTCTGCAGCAGGATCGTGCGGGGTGTGTGCATGCCGAGCTGCTGGCGTTCGAGGTAGATCCTCCGGTTGCGCAGGTCGGTGACGGACCGTACGGACCGCGGCAGGTCCTGCACGTAGCGGAGGCTGAAGCCGAAGTTGGTGACGAGCGAGAGCAGCATCCCCTGGGAGAGCGCGCCCGCCCGGTAGCCGACGGCCTCCAGGGTCTTGGCGGCGACCTCCTCGATCTCGCCGAAGTAGTTGCCCCGGTCGTGCATCTGCCGGCGCAGCTCGGCGTTGGCCTTCCGCGCGTCCTCCGGGCTCGCGGTCGGCTTGGTGCGGCTCCGCTTGACCTCCTCGTACATGGCGAGCAGGTGTTCGAGGACGTCGTTGGGCACCCGCTTACCGATCTTGAGATGGGGCAGCCCCAGGCTCTGGTACAGCGGGTCGCGCTGGGCCTCCTCGATCGCGATCTCGAGCTGGGCGCGCCGGTTCGGGGGCTGTTTGCGGAGAAGTTCCTCGATCGGAACCTCGAGGGCGGTGGCGAGCGCCTGGAGCAGTGACAGCTTCGGCTCGCGCCGGCCGTTCTCCAGGAGTGAGAGCTGTGAGGGCGCCCGGCCCACGCGTTCACCAAGGTCGGAGAGGGTGTAACCGCGAACCTTGCGAAGATGGCGCATCCGCTGGCCGAACGTCACGAGGTCTAGACCATTCGTCAAGTTCAGCGTTTCTTCTTTATGAAAGCCCGTCACAGCTTCACCTTAACAGAATTTTCGTAGTTCTTCTTGTTACTCCTCGGTTCACTACGAGCGGCCTCGGCCAGACACTTGAGGCGTACGCACCCAGGGGACGACATAGGAGGGCATCGACATGAGTGACCGTCGCCTCAAGGGCGCAGCCGAGGAGCTGCAGCATCAGTGGGAGACCGACCCGCGCTGGGCGAACATCGATCGTGACTACACCGCCGAGGACGTCGTCCGGCTGCGTGGCTCGGTGCAGGAGGAGCACACGCTGGCCCGCTTGGGCGCCGAGCGGCTCTGGCGGCTCCTGCACGAGGACGAGTACATCAACGCGCTCGGCGCGCTGACCGGGAACCAGGCGGTTCAGCAGGTGCGCGCGGGCCTGAAGGCGATCTACCTGTCCGGCTGGCAGGTGGCCGCCGACGCCAACCTCGGCGGGCAGACCTACCCGGATCAGAGCCTGTACCCGGCCAACTCGGTCCCCGCCGTCGTGCGCCGCATCAACAACGCCCTCATGCGTGCCGACCAGATCTCCTGGTCGGAGGGTGACGAGAAGGCTCCGTACTGGCTCGCTCCGATCGTGGCCGACGCCGAGGCCGGCTTCGGCGGTGTGCTCAACGCCTTCGAGCTGATGAAGGGCATGATCGCGGCAGGCGCCGCCGGTGTGCACTGGGAGGACCAGCTCGCCTCGGAGAAGAAGTGCGGCCACCTGGGCGGCAAGGTGCTCATCCCGACCGGCCAGCACATCAAGACGCTGAACGCCGCCCGCCTCGCGGCCGACGTGTCCGGCGTTCCCTCGCTGATCGTCGCGCGGACCGACGCCCAGGCCGCGACGCTGATCACGAGCGACGTGGACGAGCGCGACCAGCGGTTCATCACCGGGGAGCGCACCGCCGAGGGCTTCTACCGGGTGCGCAACGGCATCTCGTCCTGCATCGCCCGCGGACTGGCCTACGCGCCGTACTCCGACCTGCTCTGGATGGAGACCGGCACGCCGGACCTCGACGTCGCCCAGCAGTTCGCCGAGGCGATCAAGGCGGAGTACCCCGACCAGATGCTCGCCTACAACTGCTCGCCGTCGTTCAACTGGAAGAAGCACCTCGACGACTCGACGATCGCCAAGTTCCAGCGGGAGCTGGGGCACATGGGGTACAAGTTCCAGTTCATCACGCTGGCCGGCTTCCACTCGCTCAACCATTCGATGTTCCACCTCGCCAAGGGCTACGCCGAGGATGGCATGACGTCCTACGTGGAGCTACAGGAAGCGGAGTTCGCCGACGAGGCGTCCGGCTACACCGCGACCAAGCACCAGCGCGAGGTCGGTACCGGTTACTTCGACCTGGTCAGCACGGCGATCTCGCCGGACTCCTCGACGGTCGCACTGAAGGGCTCGACCGAGGAGGAGCAGTTCGTTAGGGCTCACTGACGGTCAGGCGCGTCCAGGTCGTGGAGGATCCCCCGGCTCAGTCCGGGGGATCCTTTTGTTCGGGAACTTTCCGACTAACGCTACTTTGTGTCAAAGTTTCCGACAGAGGGCACAAGGCGGTAGGAGTTGCCCTTTCCTGGTTGATCCTCTGCACCTAGGGACGCACATGCGCAAAAGACGCGCACTGCTGGCCATCGCCACGACGACCGCAAGCCTGGTCGCGCTCACCCCAGCCGCGCTCGCGAACACCCGACCCCAGTTCACCCCCGGCGCCACCGGCATCGGTGACCCCTACTTCCCGCTGGAGGGCAACGGCGGCTACGACGCCCAGCACTACGACGTCGCCTTCTCCTACGACCCGGCCTCACACCGGCTCGACGCGACGACCTCGGTGACCGCGCGGGCGACGCAGAACCTCTCCCGCTTCGACCTGGACCTGCAGCAGCTCGACGTCAGCAAGGTCACCGTCGACGGGCGGCCCGCCACCTTCACCCGCGACGGCCAGGAGCTGCAGATCACCCCGCGCCAGGGCATCCGTCGGAACGCGCGGTTCGTCGTGGCGGTGACGTACGGCGGCGTGCCCCAGACGATCGTCGGCTCGCCGGTCGTGTTCGGCTCCCCGTACGGGTTCGTGCACACCGACGACGGCGCCTTCATGGGCGACGAGCCCAACGCCGCCTCGACCTGGATCCCCAGCAACGACCACCCGAGCGACAAGGCCTCCTTCACGTTCCGTGTCACCGTCCCCAAGGACCGGTCGGTGATCGCGAACGGGCGGCTGGTCTCCAAGCGGACCAAGGGCGAGAGGTCGACCTGGGTCTGGGACGAGAAGTACCCGATGGCCACCTACCTGGCCACCGCGGACATCGGCCAGTGGCAGTTCAAGACCGGTAAGACGCCCGGCGGGATCCCCGAGACGGTCGCGGTGGACCCGAAGCTGGTCGGGCGCGACCCGAACCACCCGGACCCGATGGCGTTCTTCTGGGACACCACGGCCGAGGCGACCGATCTGTGGTCGAAGACCTTCGGCAAGTTCGCCTTCGACTCCACCGGCGCGATCGCCGACCTGGCGACGTACGACGGGCAGGCGATCGGCTTCTCGCTGGAGACCCAGACCCGCCCGCTGTACTCCGACGTGCGCAACACCAACACGATCGCGCACGAGCTGGCGCACCAGTGGTTCGGCGACGCGGTCTCGGTGCAGGACTGGAACGACGTCTGGCTCAACGAGAGCTTCGCGACGTTCGCCCAGTGGCTGTGGGCCGAGAAGCAGGGCGGAGCGACCGTCCACGACCAGGCCCGTACCACCTACAACCGGCACGGTGCGACCGACACGTGGTGGAACGTCGTGATCGCCGACCCGCAGCGCGACACCATGTTCCACGACCGCGTCTACAGCGGCGGCGGCATGGTGCTGGAGTTCCTGCGGGAGAAGATCGGCGACGACGCCTTCTTCTCCCTGCTCCACACGTGGTTCGAGCAGCACAAGTACGGCAACGGGAGCACCGAGCAGTTCACCGCGCTCGCGAGCAAGGTGGCGCACCAGGACCTCGGCTCCTTCTTCCACACCTGGCTGTACTCCCCGGGCCGGCCTCCGCTGCCCCAGGGCTGACCGCCTGTTCCGCGCCGCCGCCCGCCACGCCGAAAAGGTGTGGCGGGCGGTGCCGTGTCACCGTACGGTGTCAGCCGGCGATGCCGCGCGCCGCGGTTTTCGGCAGCGCCCGGGCGGTCACGATGAGTAAGGGGTGCGACACGATGCGGCTCTACGCCTGGATCGCGGCCTACGCGTTCCGGCGCCACGGCACGTACCGCATCGCCGCACTCTCGGCGACCTTCACCAACACGATCTTCGGCTTCATCCGCGCGGGCGTGCTGATCGCGCTGTGGCACTCGCGGCCCTCGCTCGGCGGGTACGACGTGGCCGACGCCATCACGTTCAGCTTCCTCACCCAGGCCCTGATCGAGCCGATGCGCATCTTCGGCGGCGGCCTGGACCTGACCGAGCGCATCCGCACCGGCGACGTCGCGGTCGATCTGCACCGGCCCGCCGACCTGCAGGGCTGGTGGCTGGCCGACGACATCGGCCGCACCGCGTTCGCGCTGGTGTCGCGTGGCACGCTGCCGCTGCTCGCCGGCTGGCTCGTCTTCCCGCTGCGCTGGCCGGCGCCGGCGACCTGGGCCGCCTTCGCCGGGGCGGTGCTGCTCGCCATGCTCGTGAGCTTCGGCCTGCGCTACCTCACCTCGCTCGTGGTGTTCTGGGTGCACGACGACCGCGGCGTGAACGGCATCAGCCTGATCACCTCGATGTTCTTCTCCGGGCTGACCGTCCCGCTGGTGGTCTTCCCCGGCTGGCTCGGCACGGTGGCCCACCTGCTCCCCTGGGCGGCGCTGATCCAGCTTCCGGCCGACGTCTTCCTCGGTAAGCACACCGACCTGTTCGCCGTGTACGCCTTCCAGGCCGCCTGGGCCGTGGCGCTCCTCGGCGCCGGGCGGCTGCTCACGTCGGCCGCGCGGCGAAAGCTGGTGGTCAACGGTGGCTGACGCACGTCACCGCGGGCGCCACGGAGCGGGCTCGATCGACGAGAGGTCGCGGAAGAGCCGTTCGGTCATCCAGCGGGGGGACCGTCCCGGGGCGTCGACTCCCCGGCAGCCGGAGAGCCGGAGGTCGACCAGGTCCGCGAGCGCGGACCCGGACCGCTGGAAGTACAGCCGCGCGCCGCGGCGGTCGTCGCTCGGGCAGTTGAACGCTCCGGACGGCCACTTCGGCGCCGCCCTGATGTCCTTGGCGAGGCGCCGCGCCACCTCGGCGTTCCCGCGGGTCAGCGCCGCCCGGCAGGGCCGCTGGTTCATCCCGGGAAACCACACGGCGACGACCCCGCTGGGGTGGGAGCCGACGCTCACCAGCCCGTGGTCGCGCCCGCCCTCAGTGCCGTGGGGAATGAGGCAGGCGTGCCCCGGGGCGACGGTCCGCACCGACGGGGACGGGGCCACGGACGGCGGGGTCGCGCGCACCGGCCCACCGCCCGCGCCGGAAGGCGAGCACGCGGTCACGCCCATGGCCGACGCCACGGCGACGGCCCACTGCCATCGGCGCATCCTCGCGTCCCTCCGCCTCCGGTCCTCCGGGCTCCGGAGCGATCTCACACCCGCGACCGGCCGCCGATCAAGGGCGCGGCGGAGGCCGGAGGTGGACGATGGTTGAGGCCGCACGCCTGTACCTCCTGCTCGCCGGCACCTGGACGCGGTCGGCCGCGCAGTACCCCGCCTCCATGGTGATGCTGCTGATCACACAGGCGGTGTCCAGCTCGCTCGACCTGGTCGCGATCCTGATCATGTTCGCGCACACGTCGCGGCTCGGTGGGTTCTCCCTGGCCGAGGTGATGTTCCTGTACGCCACGTCGGGGCTGTGCCTCGCGCTGGCCGACATCACGATCGGCACGGTCGAGCGGCTCGGCGAGCACATCCGGAAGGGCACCCTCGACACCGTGCTGCTGCGCCCGGTGAGCCCGCTCCTGCAGATCGCCACCGAGGACTTCAACCCGCGCCGGCTGGGCAAGCTGATCCCGACCGCGACCATGCTCGTGGTGGCGCTCACCCGCCTGGACGTGCACTGGACACCCGCGCGGGTGGCCCTGCTCCCGCTCATGGTCGCGGGCGGTCTGTGGATCTTCTGGGCGCTCTGGGTGCTCACCGCGGCGTGGCAGTTCGTGGTCGTCGACGGCAAGCAGGCGGGTAACTCGATCACCTACGGCGGCGGCTTCCTCACGCAGTACCCGCTGAGCATCTTCGGCCGCGACGTCCTGCGCGGTCTGACCTGGGTGCTGCCGCTGGCCTTCGTCAACTGGGAGCCGGCGCTGTACGTCCTGGACCGGCCCGACCCGCTCGGCCTGCCGGTGTTCTTCCGCTTCGCGTCTCCGCTCGTCGCGGCGGCGCTGTCCGTGCTCGCCGCCCTCGCCTGGCGCGGCGGGCTGCGCCGCTACCAGTCGACGGGGAGCTGACGTTGATCGAGGTGGACGAGGTCGTCAAGTCCTTCACCCTGCGGCGCCGCACCGGGCTGCTGCGCCGTGATCGCACGCTCGTGGACGCGGTCGACCGCATCTCCTTCACCGTCGCGGCGGGCGAGTTCGTCGGCTACCTCGGCCCGAACGGCGCCGGCAAGTCGACCACGATCAAGATGCTGACCGGCATCCTCACACCGACGTCGGGGCGGGTGCGGGTGGCGGGCCTGGACCCGTCGCGTCAGCGTACGGCCCTGGCCCGGCGCATCGGCGTGGTGTTCGGGCAGCGCACCACGCTGTGGTGGGACCTGCCGCTGCGCGACAGCCTGACCCTCGTACGCCACCTCTACCGGGTCGAGCGCTCGGTGCACCGGACGCGGCTCGCCGAGCTGACCGAACTGCTGGACCTCGGGTCCTTCCTGGACACCCCGGTGCGGCAGCTCAGCCTCGGGCAGCGCATGCGCGGCGACCTCGCGGCGGCGCTCGTGCACGACCCGGAGCTGCTCGTGCTCGACGAGCCGACGATCGGCCTCGACGTCATCAGCAAGGCGACCGTGCGCGCCTTCCTGACCCGGCTCAACGAAGAACGCGGCACCACGATCCTGCTGACCACGCACGACCTGGGCGACGTCGAACGCCTCTGCCGCCGCGTGATGGTCATCGACCACGGGCGGCTCGCCTACGACGGGTCGCTGCCGGAGCTGCGCGGCACCCTCGACGCCGACCGGATCCTCGTCGTCGACCTCGCGCGCCCGGCACCGCCGATCGAGGTCGAGGGCGCCCGGGCCGTCCGCACCGACGGGCCGCGGCAGTGGCTGGCCATCCCGTCCGGCGGCAACGCCGCCGCGGTGGTCGCGGCCGTCGCCGAACGGCACGAGGTGGAGGACATCTCCCTGCGCGAACCCGACATCGAGGACCTCATCACCCGCCTGTACCGCACGGGGGTCCCCGCCGGGCACGGCGGGCGCGGCGTCACGTCGTGAGGGAGGCTCCGGGACACCAGACGTACTCGTGCTCGGGGCGTCCGGTGCTGCCGTACCGCAGTGTCACGAGCGCCCGGCCGGACTGCGCCAGCGAGGCGAGGTACCGCTGGGCCGTCGCGCGGGAGATCCCGACCTCTTCGGAGATCTCCGCCGCCGAGCGGGGCCGGTCGGCCCGGCGGAGCGCCTCGGCGACGAGCCGCGACGTGACCGGCGACTGGCCCTTCACCACCCGGGGCGCGCCGCGCGGCGCGTCGTACAGCACGCGTACCGCGCGGTCGACGTCGTCCTGCGTCAGCTGCCCGCGGACCGCCAGCCGTTCGCGGTACCGCGCGTAGGCGCGCAGCCGCTCCCCCAGCTCGGCGGCGGTGAAGGGCTTGATCAGGTAGTGCAGGGCGCCGCGGGAGAACGCCGTGCGCACCGACTCCCGGTCGGTCGCCGCGGTGGCCATGATCACGTCCGCGGTCAGGCAGGGCAGCAGGTTCAGGCCCGACTCGTCGGGCAGGTAGACGTCGAGCAGCACGAGGTCGGCGCCGGGAGCCTTGGCCCGCGCGTCGGCCGCGGTACGGGCCCGGCCGGCGACGCGGAATCCGGGCACGAGCTCGACGAACCCGGCGTGGACCTGGGCGACGCGGAAGTCATCGTCGACCACCAGCACGTCGATCAATTGAGCACCTCCGGGAGCCGGGCCACGAAGACGGCGCCCGCGTCGTCCTCGCCGGGGTCGACCAGGGTGACGTCGCCGCCGCGCGCCCGCGCCGCCGTACGGGCGAGCGCGAGGCCGAGGCCGCGCGGCCGCTCGCCGTCGGCCTGGCGCGTGGACACGCCGTCGCGGAAGATCGCCTCTTTCAGGTCCTCCGGCACGCCCTCGCCGGAGTCGGTCACGGTGACGTGCAGGTCGTGGCCGTCGCCGAGCAGCTCGACCTCGACGCGCGCGGGCCGGCGGCGGCCGAGCCGTGCGGCCTCCAGGGCGTTCTCCACGAGGTTGCCGAGGACCGTGGTCACATCGAGCGGCTCGGACACGCGACCCGGCACCCAGGTGGTCTCGGCGATCTCCAACTCGACCCCCTTCTCGACCGCGACGGCGGCCTTGGCCGCGAGGAAGGCGCCCAGGTACGGGTCGGGCACGCTGCCCGGCGGCTCCTCCTTGGCGGCGGGGACCTCGGCGAGGGCGCGGATGTAGCCGGCCGCCTCCTCATAGTGGCCGAGCTGGAGCAGACCGGACAGGGTGTGCAGGCGGTTCGCGTACTCGTGCCGCTGGGCTCGCAGCGCGTCGAACAGGGTGCGCACCGCGTCCAGCTCGCGTGCGAGCGACTCCACGTCCGTACGGTCCCGCAGGCTGATGACCGCGCCGAGGTGGCGGCCGCCGTGGCTGACCTCGCGCCGGTTGACGACGAGGACCCGGTCACCGGAGACGACGAACAGGTTGGGCGGCACCTCCTCGCCCTCCAGCACGGCCCTGAGGCGGCCGGTCACCGGCAGGTCGGCGATGAGGGTGCGGCGGGCGGGCGTGACGTCGAGCAGCCGCGCGGCCTCCTCGTTGCAGACCGTCACCCGGCCGTCGTCGTCGAGCGCGAGCACGCCCTCGCTGATCCCGTGCAGCACGGCCTCGCGCTCCTGGACCAGTTCGGCGAGCTCGTGCGGTTCGAGCCCCAGGGTCTGGCGTTTCAGGCGCCGGCCGATCCCGACGGAGGCCGCCACGCCGAGCAGGACCGTGCCCGCGGCCAGCCCGGCCGCGATCGCCAGCGTGCGGTGCACGCGCCGGTCGATCTCACCGGCGTCGAACCCGACGCTGACCTCGCCGACGAGGGTCCCCACGTGGTCATAGAGCGGGACCTTGCCGCGCGCGGACAGCCCGAGGGTGCCGCGCTCGATGACGACGACCTCGTGCCCGGACAGGGCGGCCGACGGATCGGTGCTGACCCTCCGCCCGATCTCGGCGCGGTTGGGATGGGCCAGGCGGATGCCGCGGCGGTCGGTGACGACGACGAACAGCGCGCCGGTGGCCTTGCGGAACCGCTCCGCGCGGTCCTCGACCACACCCTGCGGGTCGCCGCTCGCCACGGCGTCGCCGATCACAGGGTCGGAGGCGACGGCGCGGGCGAGGGTCAGCGCGCGCCAGCCGAACTGGTGGCGCAGCTCGTCGCGCTGCACCCAGGCGGCCATGCCGTACCCTGTCACGGCGACGAGCACCACGACGCCGATCTGCAGAATCAGCACCTGGTGGGCGAAGCGGATGCGGGGACGCCTGGGCATGACGTGCAAACCGTAACCGAACAGGGCTTCACCCGTCTCCGCGCACAGAACGCGCAAAACCCCGTTTTATGCGGTCAACGCCGTTAACGCGGCTTGTGACTACATCGCGGGCAAGACTTAACGCGCCCGAAACACGCTCGTAGCGTCTGGCGACATGCCCACGCAAGAGACCCCTGACGGCCCCGCGATCGAGCTTCGCGGCGCCACCAAGCGTTTCCGCTCGTCGTCGGGCGGCGTGCACACGGCCGTCCGTGACCTCGACCTCACCGTGGAATCCGGGGAGTTCGTGGCCGTGGTCGGTCCCACCGGCTGTGGCAAGTCCACCACACTGTCGCTCGTCTCCGGACTCGAGCCCCCCTCCGACGGCGAGGTGCTGGTGCACGGCGCACCGGTCGACGGCATCCCCGAGGGCGTCGGTTACATGTTCCAGAACGACGCGATCCTCCCCTGGCGGTCGGTGCTCGACAATGTCGCGACCGGCCCGCGCTACCGCCACATGCCCAAACGGGAGGCCCGCGCGAAGGCCCGCGATTGGGTGGAGCGCGTCGGCCTCGGCGGCTTCGAGTCCTACTACCCGCACCAGCTGTCCGGCGGCATGCGCAAGCGGGCCGCGCTCGCCCAGACGCTCGTCAACGAACCGTCGATCCTGCTGATGGACGAGCCGTTCTCCGCCCTGGACGTGCAGACGCGCGGCCTGATGCAGGACGAGCTGCTGCGGCTGTGGACGGGCACCGGCACGACCCGGGGCGCCGCGGTCGTGTTCGTCACCCACGATCTGGAGGAGGCGGTCGTGCTCGGCGACCGCGTGGTGGTGATGACCGCCGGGCCCGCCACCGTCAAGGGGTCCTTCGACGTCCCGCTGGAGCGGCCCCGCGACGCGGAGGAGATCCGGCTCACGCCGGAGTTCCTCGACATCTACCGCGAGGTGTGGGAGTCGCTGCGCGAAGAGGTCCAGATCACCCGTGAGAGGGGTGCGGATCATGCTGCCTGACATCGAGGAACCCACCAAGGTGAACGTCGGCGACGACGGTCAGGCCGCCGCGGTCGCCCAGGCCCGCGCCGCCCACCGGCGCCGCCTCACCGGCATCAACGCCGTACGGGTGCTGCTGGTCGTGGCCGTGCTGGGCTCGTGGGAGCTGGCCGCGAGCCACTGGATCGACCCGTTCTACTACTCCAAGCCGAGCGCGATCTGGAGCCGCCTGGTCGACTGGTTCACCAGCGGCACCTCGCAGGGCTCGATCTGGACGCAGATCGCCTACACGCTGGAAGAGGCGATGATCGGGTTCGCCATCGGCAGCGTGGGCGGCGTCGTGCTCGGCATCGTGCTGGGCCGCAGCCGCTTCCTGTCCGACGTGTGCGCGCCGTTCATCAAGGCGGCCAACGCCATCCCCCGCATCATCCTGGCCTCGCTGTTCGTCATCTGGTTCGGCCTCGGCATGTCGTCCAAGGTCGCGACCGCGTTCGTCCTGGTGTTCTTCGCGGTGTTCTTCAACGCCTTCCAGGGCGCCCGCGAGGTCGACCGGAACCTGGTGAACAACGCCCGGATCCTCGGGGCGAGCCGGACGCAGGTGCTGACCTCGATCGTCGTGCCCAGCGCGACGTCCTGGATCCTCGCCTCCCTTCACTCGGCGTTCGGCTTCGCGATCATCGGCGCGATCGTCGGCGAGTACAGCGGCGCCGACAAGGGCCTCGGCCTGCTCATCAACCATGCCCAGGGCACGTTCGACTCGGCCGGCATCTACGCCGGAATGATCATCATCACGGTGATCGCTCTGCTGGCCGAGTGGCTGCTCACCCTGCTCGAACGCCGCCTCCTGCGCTGGCGTCCCCCCGCGTCCAGTGTCGAAGCACAGATCTGAAGGAGCCCCCATGCATACGGCCACTCGCGTCGCCGCGGCCGCACTCGCCGCCGCCACCGCCCTGTCCCTCAGCGCCTGCCGCGACTCGCGTACCTCCGCGTCGAGCGGGAACGGCGGGAAGGGCGACACCATCAAGATCATGGTCGGCGGCATCGACAAGGTCATCTACCTGCCCGCGAAGCTGACCGAGCAGCTCGGCTACTTCAAGGAGCAGGGCATCAACGTCCAGCTGCTCACCGAACCCGCCGGTGCCCAGGCGGAGAACGTGCTCCTGTCCGGTGACGTGAACGGCGTCGTCGGGTTCTACGACCACACCATCGACCTGCAGACCAAGGGCAAGTGCATCGAGAGCGTGGTGCAGCTCGCCGACGTGCCGGGCGAGGCCGAGGTGGTCGCGGCGCCCAAGGCGAGCCGGATCACCTCGCCCGCGGCGTTCAAGGGCCTCAAACTCGGCGTGACCAGCCCGGGTTCGTCCACCGACTTCCTCACGCAGTACCTGGCGACCAAGAACGGCGTGCCGACGTCGGGGTACACGACGGTGAAGGCGGGCGCGGGCCAGACGTTCATCGCCGCGCTGAACAACGGCGGCATCGACGCCGGCATGACGACCGACCCGACCGTCGCCCAGCTCACCAGCACCGGCAAGGGCAAGGTCCTGCTGGACATGCGGACCGAGGCGGGGACGCGCGCCGCGCTCGGCGGCCTGTACCCCTCCAGCTCCCTGTACATGAGCTGTGACTACGTCAGTTCGCACGCCCAGGCCGTGCAGAAGCTGGCGAACGCCTTCGTCAAGACGCTCGGCTGGATCAAGGCGCACAAGCCGGCCGAGATCGCGGCCAAGATGCCGGCCGACTACGCGGGCGGCGACCCCAAGCTGTACGAGAAGGCGATCTCCGACAGCATCGGCATGTTCAACGGGGACGGCGTGATGCCGGCCGACGGCGCGAAGAACGTCCTGAACGTCCTCGCCCAGTTCTCCCCGAACGTCAAGGGCAAGAAGGACACCGTCGACCTGTCCAAGACCTACACGACCGACTTCGTGTCCAAGGCGCCCAAGCAGTAGCGGACGCCTCGGGGGCCGGTGCGGGTGACGCTCGCACCGGCCTTCCGCGTCCTCCACGCCGGCCGGTCAGCCCAGGTCGACGGTCTCCTCCTCGCGCGCCACCTCGATCGGCCCGGCGTACGTCCGGCGCGCCGCCTCCTCCGCGTGGACGGCGAACGTGCCGGGCCACAGGTGGGTCAGCATCAGGCGCCCCGCGCCGGCCTTCGTGGCCCATTCGCCGGCCTGCCGCGCGCTCGACAGGTAGCGGGCGTCCTCGGCCGGCACGGCGTCGGCATACGTCGCCTCGGCGAGGAACAGGTCGGCGTCGCGGGCCAGGTCGGCCAGTTCGCGGCACGGGCCGGTGTCCCCCGTGTAGGCCAGGACCTTGCCGCCGGCGATCAGCCGCAGGCCCGCGTTCGGGACGAAGTGCGGCAGCGCCCACGTGTCGACCGTGAAGGGGCCGACCTCGAACCGCCCGCCCGCGGTGAAGGTGCGGAGCACCAGGGCGTCGTCGAGCATGCCGGGCCGGTCGAGGGCCAGGACCCGGTCGAGGGCGCCGGGCAGCGCGTGGACGGGCAGCTTCGGCGCCGGGTCCGGGTCGAGCGCCCGTGCCCGCAGCAGCGGGTTCAGGTCGGCGCAGTGGTCGGGATGCCCGTGGCTGACCAGGACCGCGTCCACGTCCCTCGCGTCGACGTACCGCAGCAGGCGCGGCAGCGTGGCGTATCCCGGGTCGACGAGGAGCCGGAACCCGTCGTCCTCGATCAGATAGCCGCTGCACGCGCGTCCGGGCGAGGGCCACGCCCCGCAGCTGCCGAGCACCGTCATGCGCATTCGCGTCAGCTCCCATCGGTCGTGTCGGGACTCGTGCCGACTCGCCACGGAACGTCTACCGTCGCGTCTGTGAGCCGTTATCTCACACATGGCGACCGGCCGCGCCCCCGAACGGCGACCACACCGCGGCCCCGGCGTACGGCGTGACGGCGCGACCGCTTTGGGCGTCTATGGCGCTGCCGCGAAACGCGGTCCGTGCGGCAAAGGAGACGAGCGGCGAGCCCGCCTCTTCAGGCCTGGCCGGCGGGGCGGTTGTCGTAGGCGGACCGCGCCGCGTGGACGCGGGAGGCGTTGGCCTTGGACCAGTCGGCGATCGCGCCGGTGAGAGTGCCCGCTTCGCGACCGAGGTCCGTGAGGGCGTATTCGACGCGTGGGGGAATGGTCGGGTAGACGGTACGGCTGATCAGCCCATCACGTTCGAGATTACGAAGCGCCTGCGTAAGCGACTTTTGCGTGACTCCCTCAATGTGGCGGCGCAACTCCGTGAACCGGAGTGGGCGCTCTTGTTGTCGTAGCAGGCCGAGCACGTAGAGCGACCACTTGTTGGCGAGCACGCCGAGCACCGTGCGTGACGGGCAGTCCTTCGAGTAAATGATTCTGGACCTGGTATCCATCAGGTACCTATATACCCACAAAGTGCCTGCTTCACAATTGCCACCGCCCCCGCGCACCCTGGTCATGGTGTGCTCACGGCGGCTCCGCGGATGAGCGGGCACCTGTGGCCCCTGCGATCCGCCCGGTGCGTCGGAGCGTGAGACGCCGTCGCGAACACGTGCATCCACTCGCCGAAGGAGAATGTCATGATCTTGGTCACCGGTGCGTCCGGC
The DNA here is from genome assembly GCF_039541955.1 of Actinoallomurus oryzae. Classification (NCBI taxonomy): domain Bacteria; kingdom Bacillati; phylum Actinomycetota; class Actinomycetes; order Streptosporangiales; family Thermomonosporaceae; genus Actinoallomurus; species Actinoallomurus oryzae. The sequence continues at coordinate 26,092 of NZ_BAABHF010000054.1, forward strand.
AGGATCGGTTCGGAGGCCGTCCGACTGCTCGCCGAGCAGAAGCACCCCACGAGGGCCCTGGTGCGCGACCCGTCCTGCGCGCCCGGCGGGGAGGCCTGGCACGGCGTCGAGATCGCCGTTGGTGACTTCGATCGTCCGGATACCCTCGACGCGGCCATGCGGGGAATCGACACCGTCCTGCTCATCAGCCCGTCCGTGCCGGGCCAGGAGATCGCGGTGATCGACAGCGCCGTCCGGCAGGGCGTCGAGCACGTCGTCAAGATCACCAACCACAAGGCGTCGGAGGATTCCCCGGTCGACCGGCGGCGCGACCACGCGCGGATTGAGGCGCACCTGAAGTCGACCGGGCTCGCGTACACACTGCTCGCGCCGAACCTCCTCATGCAGAATCTGTTCGCCGTCGCGGCACGCCGGGCGCGTCTACCCACTGACCGGACCCGAGCTGGTCACCTACGCCGATGTCGCGAAGGAGCTGACCAAGGCCCTGGGGCACGAGGTCGAGTACCGCCGGATCTCGCCCGGCGAGCATCGGAGCGCCATGATCCAGGCAGGAGTTCCCGAGCCGGTCGCGACCTCCAACGCTCAGGTGTTCGGCCTGATCGCCGAGGGCGACGCCGCCTGGCTCACCGACGACGTCACCTCCGTCACCGGCAATCCTCCTCGCAGCCTGCGCACCTTCATCGCCGACCACGTCGGCGCCTTCACACAGGGCCCGAACACCGCAGACGAAGGGGACGTCCCGCCGCCGCCCTCGTACGCGGCCCTGGGCGTCCCCGACGCGTACACAGAGACTCGGCCTGCGGCGAGCGGATGATCAGGACCACGGCCATCGTCAACATATGGATCTTCGCCGTGCGCACCGGCACCCGTCGGTCGGCCGTCACGTCGGCCTTCACCCCGGGACTAGGTCATCGTCTGTCCTGTTTTAGGGCGTTTTAGGCGGGCACAGAAGGCGGCAACCGCAACCCAGGAGGCAACCATGTCGACCGTCGCAGTGGTCGTCATCGTCATAGTCGTGCTCGTGGTGCTGGCCGTCGCCGGGTACTTCGCCCGTGCGCAGGCGCGCCGACGCGGCCTGCGGCAGCGTTTCGGCCCCGAGTACGACCGCGCGGTGAAGGACCATCGGAGCACCCGCGAGGCCGAGCAGGAGCTGCTGGCCCGGCAGAAGCGCCATGACCGGCTGGAGATCCGCCCGCTGGCCCCCGAGGTGCGCGATCGCCACCTCGCCGAGTGGCGCCAGGTCCAGGAACGCTTCGTGGACGCGCCGGAGACCGCCGTCACCGAGGCCGACCGCCTCATCCACCAGGTGATGAGCGAGCGCGGCTACCCGACCGACGGCGGCTACGAGCAGCAGGTCGCGGACCTGTCCGTCGAGCACGCGGCCACGATCGACCGCTACCGGCAGGCCCATGACATCAGCGCCCGCGCCGAGACCGAGCAGGCCTCGACCGAGGACCTCCGGCAGGCCATGGTGCACTACCGGGCGCTGTTCACCGAGCTGCTCGACATCGGCGACGAGGCGGGGGCCGCGGACCGCGCCGCCGAGCCGGACGCGGCCGGGACGCGTGCATCGACGGGCACTCCCGCGACCGAGGCCTCCGCGGAGACCGCTCCCGAGGCTGCCGACGCGCGAAGCGAGACGGCGGAACAGGACGTGGAGGCCGAGCGGGCCGAGACCGCTCCGCCCGCGAGGAGCGGCGCGCGTACGAAGACCGGCGCGCGGGCGAAGGCCGCCGCCGAGCGCGCCGAGACCGAGACGAAGGCCCGCGCAGGAACCACGGCCGGCCGGCGGACCGCGCGGCGCGACAGTGACGACGAGGGGGCGTAGGCGATGAACGGTCACCACGAGGGCTCACTGGACGACCCCCGCCCGCCGGCCGAGGACCGGCCCGTCGCCGGCCTGCCCGCGTCGGCGACCGGCCGCGCGGAGACGGCCGCCGAGACCGAACCCGTGGCCGCCGAGCCGCGGATCGGAGCCGACGCCGAGCCGGCCGCGGAGACGGCGGCCGGGACGGCACCCACCGCGAACACCGAACCCGTGACCACCGGGCCGTGGAGCGAAGCCGACGCCGGGCCGGCCGGGACCGGGTCACGCCCGGCGGACGCCGGCGAGCTCACCGTCGACCGGCTCTTCGACGCGGACGCCGTCAGGCGGTTCCGCGAGCGCTGGCGCGACGTCAAGGGCGACTTCGTGGACGATCCGGCCGGCGCCGTACGGCAGGCGAGCGCCCTGTCGGGTGAGGCCGTGGACGAGCTCGTGGCGGCGCTGGGCCGGCTGCGGGGCCGGCTCGACGGCCACTGGGGCGAGGGCGAGGAGGCCGACACCGAGCGGCTCCGGGTGGCGCTGCGCGGCTACGGCTCGCTGATCGATCGCGTCCTCGGCCACTGACGACGGGACGGAGGGCGGCGGGCGCTCCGGGCGCCCGCCGCCTCTTCGCGTCCAGCTCGGGCAGGCCGACGAGCGCCGGTCGCCCTGGATCGCCCGGGTCCTCCCGAGAAGAGCCGTGGTGGCCATCGACCCCCCGGGCGGTGACCGTCGTCAGGCGCGCGGCGGGCCGTCCCCCGGCCAGACGAGAAGAACGCCGCACGGCGCGTGGTCGACGACGAAACGGGTGGCGGGGCCGAGGCTCTGGGGACCGGGCGACCCGGGAGCGCCGTCGCGTACGCACACGAGCAGGTCGGCGTCGCTCGCCGCCGCGACGACCTCGTGCTCGGGGACGCCGCGCTCCCACAGGCGGCGTACGGGACGGCCCATGCGGGCCTCGGCCTCGTCGAACAGCGCCGCGGCCTGCTCCTCCTCGATGCCCGCGAAGGCCTCGCCAGGCTCGTTTCCGGCCGGGCCGAGCAGGCCGGTGAGGTTGTCGGGCGCCGCCGCGCCGCCGCCCTCGGTGACGAGGAGCAGCACGATCTCGTCGACGGCCATGCCGGCGACCGCGTCCACCGCGCTCTCCCATGCGGCAGCGGGATTGATCCACACCATCACGGCCACACGACCACGCTCCGAATGCCGACGGGAGGCGTCCCTGTCATGGCCCGCGGGCGTGCTCGGCCGCCGGGGACGGGCCGGCCGTTACCGCGCCGGTCCAAGGGCGCTCACGAATCCGCAAGGATGCCAGAAGTGCGGCGTTCGGGCACCGGCGTATCCGGACTCCGCGCGACGGAGCGGCTCCGCCCGGCCGGCCGCTCCGCGGGTCGTACACAGAGGTCCGCAGGTCACACGCCGAGGAAGGCGGCCACCGCGTCGCGGCCCGCGTGGCCGAGCTCACGGTTCTGGATCGAGTGCGACGCGCCCTTGACGACGACGACCTTGCCGTCCGGAGCGTGCCGCGCCTCCTCGTAGGCCCATTCCGTCGGCGTGGACAGGTCGTGGTCGCCGGTCAGCAGGAGCACCGGCACGTCCGGCAGCCGGGCCGGCGGCTCCGCGGACGGCCGCGCGTGCCAGCGCAGGCACTCCTGGGTGAAGCCGCTGCCGGCGGCGGTCGCGCGGGTGTACGGCCAGAACCGGTCCGCCGGGATCCGGCGCAGAGCGGCGTCGAGGCGGGCCCGGCGGCCGGCCACCGGCGTGTCCGAGCGGCCCCACGGCCAGACGCTGTCGGAGCAGAACGCGTCGATGTGCAGGCCGGAGCTGTAACCGGCGAGCGCGTCACCGCCCGGTTTGAAGAAGGTGAGCAGTGCGTTCAGGCGTGAGGAGTCGCCGTGCCGGGCGGCGTGCAGCGCGCCGACGACGTCGCCCTGCCCATCGGGGAGGGCACCGGCCTTCCGGTACGTCGGATCGGCGAACTCGTACGAGACGATCATGTCGAAGATCCGCACGCCGTCCGCGTCGCTCCGGTGCCGCACCACCCAGGCGAGGTCGGCGGCCGGGTCGAAGCCGCAGGCGGGCGCCGCCGCACACGCGTCGCGCAGCACGCGTGCCTCGGCGTGCAGGCCGACGAGGTAGAGGCCGTCGTCGGCCTCGGGGTCGACGTGGGGCAGCACCGAGTCGAGCACGACCCGGCGGACGTGGGCCGGGTGGACGGCCGCGTAACGCGCCGCGGTGAAGGTGCCGTACGACACTCCGTCGACGACCATCTTGTCGACGCCGAGCGCCCGGCGCAGCCACTCGTAGTCGCCGACGGTCTGCTCGGTGCCGTACAGGCCCCTGCGGTCGCCGATGATGCCGGAGCACTGCCGGACCGCGGCGGGTGTCGGCGCGGCGATGTCGGAGCTGCCCACCTGCGCCTGGAGCAGCGGGCAGTCGATCGCGCCGTACTGGCCGGTGCCCCGCTGGTCCAGCAGCACGAACCGGTACTCCCCGGCGATCTTCGGGAGTCGCTGGTGGGCGATCCGGTCGGCGATCGACACGCCCGGCTGGCCCGGCCCGCCGCTGAGGAAGAGCAGGGTGCCCTTGGGCGCGTCGACGTTGTCGGCGGTCGCGACCTGCAGGTCCAGCGTGCCCGGCACCCGGCCGCGATGGTCGAGCGGCACGGTCAGGGTCGAACAGGTGAAGCCGGGCTGGCCCTGGCACGGGTGCGGGTTCCGCAGCCTGGGCGTGGCGGCGGCCGGGTGCGGCGCGGGACTTGCCGGCGCCGGACCGGCCAGGACCGCCGTCAACGCGGTCACCACGGCGGCGAGGAGTACCCGTGAGCGGGCGGATCGAGTGAACCGGCGAGTACAGGAGCGCATGCCGGATTGTCTGCGCGGAACCGCGTCCGGCGAAACCCGAGCGGCGCCGGAGGCGCGCTGGCCTGTTCCGGCCACGGCACCCGTCATGTCGATGAACAGTGGGTCTTCCAACGGTCCTTCCCGCACGCCACCGGGCGGACGGCCGAATTCATCCGCCGACCCTTGACTGGATCCTGACTGGACTGGCAAGTCTCTAGACATGAGTACTCCCCGCAGGAGACTCGGTCTCCGCTCACTCGTCCTCGTACCCGCGCTGGCGACGGCGGGCCTGCTGGCCCCCGCCGCCCACTCGTCGGTGGCACCGCTGTCCACCGGCACCATCTGCCACTCGGCGCTGCCGCCGGAGGCCGACGACACCCTCGAGCTCATCGCCGAGGGCGGCCCGTTCCCGTATCCGCAGGACGGCGAGGTCTTCCAGAACCGTGAGGGCGTCCTGCCGCAGGAACCGCAGGGCTACTACCACGAGTACACCGTCAAGACCCCGGGCTCGTCCGACCGCGGAGCCCGGCGCATCGTCACCGCCCAGAGCGGTACGGACTACTACACCTCAGACCACTACGTGACGTTCGACGCCATCGACTTCGGCTGCTGAGAGGCGCCGGGCGCCTCCCCAGGCCAACCGCTCGCCGCGATCGGGCAATGAGTCGACGAAGTCGGCGCGTGATCGCGGCGAGCGGGCCGCCCCCGGTGACAGCGTCGGACGCAGTCGCTCTTTCATGGCGCTTTCTCAGGGGGTACGTCATGCGCACACTCACCGTCACCACGCTCGCCGCCGCCGGTCTGCTCTGCCTGGCACCGGACGCGGGCGCCACGCGCGCCGGCAGTCACCTCACCGTCACCGGTCAGGCCAGTCAGCTGCGTCCCGTGGTCGGCGCGGTCGAGACCGTCCGCTGGACGGTGACCAACACCGGCGACGGGCACCTGGACCACGTACGGCTCACCGCGTCCGTACCGGCGAACTGGACCGTCAAGAACGGGCCCGGCTGCACGCACGCGGGCTCGTACCTCCGCTGCGAGCTCGGCGGGCTCGACGCCGGCCACCGCGTCAGCGTCAACGTCCCGATGGTCGTCCACCGGCCGCTCGGCGCCGTCCAGCTCCGCGCCTCGGCCACCGGCTCCGTCGGCCGGCTCAGCGTTCCCGGCCCGGAGACCGCCTTCCAGGTCTTCGTCGTCGCGCGCCGATAGGCCGCACCCGGCGCCATGGACGCGGCCACCGACGGTGGCCGCGTCCGGCATGTCCGGGGTTCCGCCGGCGAAGCCGCGGGAGAGCGCTCGGGGGCGGCGCGTCAGTGCAGGGTGCGCTCGAAGGTGATCGGCGCGGTCTCGGTCTGGTGCAGGTCGAAGACGAGGATCTCGTTGCGCCCGCGCCTGAGCCACGGCGCCGGGCAGTACAGCCGCCGTTGCGGGCCGATCTCCCAGTACCTGCCGAGATTGTGGCCGTTGACCCAGACCACGCCCTTGGTCCAGCGCGACATGTCGAGATAGGTGTCGCCGGTCGACCGCAGGTGCACGGTCGCCCGGAAGAAGATGCCGGGCCGCGGCGGGGTCCGTACACCGGGCTTCAGGGCCGCGATGAACCGGTCGTCCATCGGCAGGAGGAACACCTCCCAGCCGGTGAGATCGCCGGTCAGCGCGCCGGCGTCGCGCAACGCTACCGATTCCAGGATCCCCTTGCGGTCGACCAGGGCATGGCCGTAGTTGGTACGGCCCATTCCCTCCACGAGGATGTCCAGCCGCGGATGATCGCCGACCTGGGCGGCCGGCGGCAGGACGAGAGGCGCGTTGTCGTTCGTCACGTGCCGGGCCTCCGCGACGGCGTCGGGGATCAACGGCCTGGAGAAGCCACCGGCATACGTGTCGTCGAGGAAGACCGTGGCGTAGTCGTGCACCCACCGGATGTCGAGCGTGCCGCCGGAGTAACCTTCGAGCCTCCTGCGGTAGAGGATGAACCCGGAGTTCTGCCCGTACATCTCGAACGGCCGCGGATCGACCGTCCGGTCCGCGGGCAGCGCGTCGGGCAGGTTGTCCCAGACGGAGGCGTACGGCGCCGGCTCGACCGTCGTTCCGGCGATCGTGGGGATCGGCGCCGGCACCGCCGGCAGAGGCTCCGGCAGGTAGCTCGCGATCAGGTCGCGGTAGGTCGTGTACCTCGGCGTCGCCGCGCCCTGCTCGCTGATCGGCGCCTCGTAGTCGTAGCTGGTGATGTCCGGCTGGTAATGCCCGGAGGCGTCGTCGGCGTTCGCCCCGGCGAAGAAGCCGAAGCTGGTACCGCCGTGGAGCATGTAAAGGTTGAAGGACAGGCCGCCTTCCATGCAGGCCCTGATCGTTGTGGAGACGTCGGAGTCGGCGCCCTGGAAGGTGTCGTCGCCCCAGTGGGTCAGCCAGCCCGGGTACACCTCGCCCGCCATGGCCGGTACGGCCGGGTACGCCGCACGCGCCGCCGCGATCGACGACGCGTCACCGCCGCTCAGCGCGATCGCGCCACCGGGCACGTTGGTGTGGTTGCGCTCTAGCTGCGAGAGCCCGTCCTCGGTGTAGAAGGGACCGTCCACTCCATGGTCGATCCAGAGTCGCCGCAGCTCGGCGAGGTACTCCGCGTCGTCGCCGTACGAGCCGTACTCGTTCTCGATCTGGACCATCAGGATGGGCCCGCCGTGCGCGACGAGCAACGGCCTGATCCGTGGGGCGAGGTGCTCGATGTACCGCGTCACGGCCGCCATGTAGCGGGGGTCGTCGGCGGTCTTGACGCGCAGCCTGATGTCCGGGTGCCGCAGCAGGTAGGGCGGGATGCCGCCGAGGTCCCACTCCCCGCACACGTACGGACCGGGGCGCAGCAGCACCCACACGCCCTCGGCCTGGCAGAGCCGGACGAACGCCGCCACGTCGCGACGGTCGGTGTGGAAGTCGAAGACGCCGGGCCGTTCCTCGAGGTAGTTCCACATCACGTACAGCGCGATCGTGTTCATGCCCATGGCCTTGGCCATCCGGATCCGATGGCGCCAGTACCGGACGGGAATGCGCGCCGGATGCATTTCGCCGCTGCGGATCTGGAACGGCCGTCCGTCGAGCAGGAACTGACTGCCGTCGCCGGCGAAGCCGAACGTGTGCCCTTTCGTCCCGCCCGCCGTCGCCGCGAAGGCCGGGTTGCCGGTCACCGCCATCGCGCTGAGCGCGCTCAGCGTGCCGACCTGCAGGAAGCGGCGTCTCTCCACGTTCTGCCTCCCTGGTGGCGCGTTGGGCAGGTGCGGCCGCCTCGGAAGCTAATACGGGGTTCGGTGCTTGTCCATGCTCGATTCCGGCCTGAATCGAGCATGGACAAGCAATCCGGCGCCCGCGGTCACGCTCCCCCCGCGACCCGGCGCCATCCGCGCTCACGCAGGTCCGGGGCCTGGCGGACCCCCTTCGGACGCGCCCCCGACGAGCCCCGCACCGCCGCCGAATCGGGGCCGGCGCGCGGTCGAAGGCCGAAAGTGGTCGGCCCCTTATCGGCCGTAGAGGGTTGACTCAATCGGCGATCCAGAACACGATCCGGGCCGTTCCGGCTACTGGAGTGCGAGGGAATGACGAACACCAGAAGGACTCACGCCATGGCGCCGATGCTCGCCGTCGCGCTCGCGGTGCCCGCGTTCATCACGGCACCCGCTCAGGCCGCCGAGTCCCGTTGCACCGGCCCGATACGGCCGTCCTCTGTCATGCCGATCGACTCCTGTGACGATGCGACGCGGATCGTCGACAAGGCCGCGAACATCGTTCCGCGGCCGGGGCAGGTCGCCTGGCAGCGCAATGAGATCGCCGCCTTCACCCACTTCGGCATGGACACGTTCACGAATCGCGAGTGGGGCTCGGGCGCCGAGAACGAGACCACCTTCGATCCGCCCCGGGCCGACGTCGACCAATGGATGCGCGCCTACAAGTCGGCCGGCGCGAAGGAGGTCATGCTCACCATCAAGCATCATGACGGATTCGTGCTCTATCCGACCCGCTACAGCGATCACTCCGTCATCGCGAGCCCGTGGTGGGTGCGCACGGACGGCTGCCCGGACGCCGGCGCCGTCAGCGCCGCCCGTGCCCGTGCCACCGCCGAACGCGATACCGACGCGTCGGCGTTCTGGCAGGTCCGGCGCGCGGGATGCGAGAACCCGGGCGGCGATCTGCTCGGCGGCTACATCCGCGCCGCACGCGCCGCCGGGCTGAAGGTGGGCGTCTACCTCTCCCCCGCCGACGGCGCGGAACTGCCGCACGCCTGGCACGCCGACTGGGTCCAGAAGATCATCGCCAAGCACGACGCGGGACAGCCCCTGAGCATCGAGGAACAGGCGACCTACGACGACCGCGACCGCGCCCCGGGCGGCATGGGACGGTACGGCGACGGCAGCACCGTCGAACGGCGCACGATCCCGACGCTCGTCGGGAACGACGACCGGGCGAAGGCCGTCTCCACCGGGCGACTGCCGTCATTCACGGTGACCACCGACGACTACAACGCCTATTACCTGAACCAGCTTTATGAGGTGTTCACCCAGTACGGGCACATCGACGAATTCTGGCTCGACGGAGCCAATCCCTGGTCCGGCGCGGGAATCAGTGAGAACTACGATTTCACCGCGTGGTTCAAGCTGATCCATGCGCTTTCCCCGTCGACCGTCGTCTTCGGTGGCCCGCAGGGTATCCGCTGGGTCGGCAACGAAAGCGGCGTCGCCCGCGAGAGCGAGTGGAGTGTCACGCCCGACACCGCGGATCCCCTGAGTTATCACAACGAATGGCTCCTCCCGGACGGCCCGGAGGCCGCCGACATCGGGTCGCGCGCCAGGCTTCTCGACCCGCGGGTCCGCTACCTCCAGTGGGATCCGGCCGAGGCCGACGTCTCGCTGCGGCCCGGCTGGTTCTTCCACCCAGGCCAGCGGCCCAAGACACCGCAGCAGCTCGTGAACCTCTATCAGTCGTCGGTCGGGCGCAACGCCGTCCTGCTGCTGAACGTTCCCCCGGGCCCCGACGGCCGGATCGCCGACGGCGACCTGGCCTCGCTCGCCTCCTTCGGCGACGCCGTCGATGAGACCTACGCCCGGAACCTGCTCGCCGGAGCGCGTCCCTCCGGGCTCGCCCACGCCCTGACCGACGCTCGCCTGGCCACGTCCTGGTCACCACCGCGGGGCGCCTCGACCGGAGCCTTCACCCTGGACCTGGGCCGGGCCCGTACGTTCGACCAGATCAGGCTCGGCGAGGACATCACCCGGGGCCAGCACGTCGAGCAGTTCGCGATCGACGCGTGGAACGGCTCGGCGTGGCAGCGGCTCACCGCCGCGACCACCATCGGCTACAGCCGCATCCTCATCCTCCCGGCCCCGGTCACCACGAGCCGCATCCGCGTCCGCGTCGAACAGTCGCGGGCGGTCCCGTACCTGACCTCCCTCGGTCTTCACCTCACTGCGCCGCCGCGCTGAGGCCACGGCCCGTCCGGGCATCGACGGACTTCGTCTTGTCACCCGCCGAAGAAAGGCATGACATGTTGACAGGTAGCAAGAGAGCGGTGCGGTGGAGGTTCACCGGCCGCCGGCCCGCCCGTCCCGGTACGCGGATCGCGGCCGCGGGGATCCTCGCCGGCTCGGTCGTCGCGGGTCTCGCCGCGGCCCCGTCCGCGCAGGCCGATTCCGCGACGCCCGTGCCGCGGATCGTCCCGGCGCCGGTGTCGATGAACACGGTCCCCGGGCAGTCGTTCACGCTGACCCGGCACACCAAGATCGCCGTCGGGTCGCGGTCGGCCGGCGTCGCCGGGGTGGCGGCGTTCCTGGCCGGGCTGGCGCGTCCCTCGACGGGGTACCCGCTGCCCGTGGTCCGCGCGGGCGCCGGCGTCCACGACGCCATCTCGCTGCGGCTGGCCGCCCTGCCGCGGCTCGGCACCGAGGGATACCGGCTGACGGTGTCCCGCGGCGGCGTCCGGCTGGAGGCGCCGACGGCGGCCGGGCTGTTCCACGGCGTGCAGACCCTGCGCCAGCTGCTGCCGGCCAAGGTGGAGAGTCACAGCGCGCAGCGGGGGCCGTGGACCGTCCCCGGCGTCGCGATCAGCGACTACCCCCGGTTCTCCTGGCGCGGTGCGATGCTCGACGTCGCGCGGCACTTCTTCACCGTCGATGAGGCGAAGCGGTACATCGACGAGATCTCGATGTACAAGATCAACGTCCTGCACCTGCACCTCAGCGACGACCAGGGCTGGCGTATCGCGATCAAGTCGTGGCCGCGGCTCGCGACGTACGGCGGCAGCACGGAGGTCGGCGGCGGCGCGGGCGGCTACTACACCCAGAAGCAGTACACCGACATCGTGCGGTACGCGACGCAGCACTTCATCACCATCGTGCCGGAGATCGACAGCCCCAGCCACACCAACGCGGCCCTCGCCTCGTACGCCGACCTGAACTGCGACGGCAAGGCGCCGCCCCTCTACACCGGCACGAGCGTGGGCTTCAGCTCGGTGTGCGTGGACAAGGACATCACCTACAAGTTCTTCGACGACGTGATCGGCGAACTCGCGAAGCTGACGCCCGGCTCGTACGTACACGTCGGCGGCGACGAGGCGCACAGCACACCGCTCACGGACTACGTGAAGTTCCTCGACCGGCTCCAGCCGATCGTGCACGCCCACGGCAAGAACATGATCGGCTGGAACGAGATCGCCCAGGCGGACGTGCAGGGCAGCCCGGCCACGCTGGCCCAGAACTGGAGCGTCCTCGACGGCAACACACCGGCCGACGACCCGCTGGCCACCGCGGCCGTGCAGAAGGGCGTCCAGCTGATCACCTCGCCGGCGAACCATGCGTACCTGGACATGCAGTACGACGCGAACTCCCCGTACGGCCTGCACTGGGCCGGGTACGTCAGCGTGCAGAAGTCCTACCAGTGGGACCCGGCGACGCTGTTCAACGGCGTCACCGAACAGAACATCCGAGGCGTCGAGGCGCCGATCTGGAGCGAGACCCTCACCAACATCCATGAGGTCGAGTACATGGCCTTCCCCCGCCTCCCCGGCATCGCCGAGATCGGCTGGTCGCCGCGCGCGGGCCGTTCGTGGGATGAGTACCGGACCCGCCTCGCCGCCCAGGGACCGCGCTGGACGGTCATGGGCATCAACTTCTACCGTTCCCCGGAGATCTCCTGGGACGGGCAGAGCGCAACGGGGTGACCAGGGCGGCAGCGCCGGCCGTTCCCGCCCCGGGGACGGCCGGCGCTGCCGCGCCTCACGGTGGTCGATCGAAGGCCGTCAAGGCGGAGGACGCGAATACCGGAACGGACGGTCACCGTGCTCGCTGAAGAATCATGATGAGTACGCCGTCGCCGACCGTCATCGACCCGGTCGGCTTCCACTCCGACTTGGCCGAGGTCTCCCCGAACAGACGCCGCCCGGTGCCGAGGAGAACCGGGAACGTCATGAGGTGAAGCTCGTCGACGAGATCGTGCTCGATCAGTCCCTGCACGAGCTGGATGCTGCCGGCGACGGAGATGTCGCCGTCCACCTCGTCCTTGAGCCTGGTCACCTCCTCGCCCAGGCCACCGGAGAGCACTCGCGTGTCGTTCCACTCCGGGTGGGTGAGCGTGCTCGAGACGACGTACTTCGGCATACCGTTGTACTTGTCGGCGAGTTCGCCCTCGTACCGCGGCCAGGCCGCGGCGAATCCCTCGTAGGTCCGGCGGCCGAGGAGCAACGCCTCGGCGCCGAGCGCCTCGTCGAGTTTGAATCGCTCGCCCTCCTCGCCGCGGTCGAAATCAAAGCTCCAGTTCGCGTACTTGAAGTCCTCTCCGCCGGGCGCCTGCGCGACGCCGTCGAGCGAGATGAACTCGGTGACCACGATCCTTCCCATGCTCGCGCCCTCCTTCAGTGGGCGTGGGCGAAGTCGCGCAAGGCGGCGGCGAGCACGCCGGCGGGGGCGCTGTGCTGCTCGCCCTCGACGGCCCGCAGGGTCGCGGCCGGCAGCAGCCCGGCGAGCGCCTGGGCGCCCGCAACGATGAACGGGTACGTCCCGGTGCCGTGCATCACGAGCGTGGGCGTGGTGACGGCGGCCCAGCGATCACGGGGCAGCGGAGCGCCCGACATCGTGGTTCCCATGATCCGGCCGTCGTAGGCGATCGTCGGCGCGACGGCCTCCAGGATCGGCCAGAAATCGCCCTGCCGCATGCCGCCGACGGCCTCGGCGGGCATGCCGACCGCAGCGGTCATGAACAGTTCCACGGCGTCCCCGGGGCGACCGTCCGCGACGGCGGCGTCGAGGCGCTCCACATAGTCCGCGGGCAGCGGCGGGCGGCTGTCGTCGACGACGAACGGCGGCTCGAACAGCGCGAGCCGCTTGATCGGCAGACCGGCCGCGGCGGCGTCGAGCGCGAGCACCGCGCCGGACGACCAGCCGAACACGGTCGCCGGCGCGCCCGCCACCTCGATGAGCGCGGCGAGATCCTCGATCTCGCGCTCCACGGCGTACGGCGCGGTGTCGGTGCTCTCGCCGCGTCCGCGACGGTCGTAGGCGAAGGTCCGGAACTCCCCGCTCAACAGCCGGCCGACCTCCTCGTTCGTCGGATTGATGGCGGGATGGCCGGTCGCGCCGTCGATGATGACGAGCGGCTCGCCCTCGCCCCACGCGGTGAACGCGATCACGGTTCCGTCGGCGGACACGGCGGCCGCGCTGACGTTCTCGGTCATCTGGATTGCCCTTCCTGATGGCGATGTGCGGGACTTCTCCCGCAGCGACGCAGTCAGGCTAGGAATCGGCGTCGGCGCCGGTCTTGTACAGAAGCGACAGGGGCTGCCCGGCCGCGTCCTGCCGGCGCAGCCCGGTCGCGGTGCGTCCGATGAAGCGCTTCAGCGAGCGGGCGAGGTGCGGCTGGTCGTAGTAGCCGAGCCGGTTGACGACATCAAGCGGTGCGACGCCCTCGCCGAGCAGGATCGCGGCCCGCCGGGCGCGTTCGATCTGCCGGATGGCACCCGGCGTGAGCCCGGTCGCCGCCGCGACGCGGCGTTGCACCGACCTCGTCCCGACTTCCGGCATCCCGCCGGCCACGACGTCGTCGACGAGCGGGTCACGTACGACGACGCCCTCCCGCACGAGCCGGCCGACGAACTGCTCCGCGCTCTCGAAGCGGGGGACGAGCCACTCGTCACCGCCCAACACGAACCTCGTCGCGGTCGCGTGCGGGCTCTCCCAGGCCGAGTCGACGAGGCGTGCCGGAGGCAGGTGCGGCATCGAGGTGCCGTGCGCGAACGTGATGCCGAAGGACTCCGACCCGTCGGGCACGTCAACGCTCGAGGCCGTGGTCTCCGGACCCCGTACGGCGGCGTGCACGCGGCCTTCGTGCTCCCAGAACACCAACTCCCAGTTCGACGTCGCGATCGAGGTCATTCGCGCGACCCCGGACGCGCGGCTCCGCCACACGCGGTGGACGTACTTCGAGTCCGACGGCCGGTCCTCGTTCTCCAGCGGCATAACGTTTCCCCGATGACGTGTGGCGGCCAGTCTCGCACCGGCCCTCCGGCGGATGCCATCCGGGTGCGGGGCGTCGAAGCCCGCCCCGGTGTCGTACGTAAAGGGGCGGATGCCGTGGTGACATGTCGCTAACATGACGCAGTGCCCGATCTGCTCCTGCCATTCCTCGGCGTCGTCGCGGTCCTCACCGTCACGCCCGGTCCCGACATGTTGCTGGTGATCCGCAATGGGCTCAGCGCGGGAGTGCGCGGCGCCTGGTTCACCGGTCTGGGCTGCTGTCTGGGCATCGCGACCCACGCGACCGCCGCGGTCCTCGGGCTCTCGGCGATCCTGGCCGCCTCGGCGACCGCGTACTCGGCGGTCAAGCTCGCCGGCGCCGCCTATCTCGCCTACCTCGCCGTCCGGCTGCTGATCTCGGCCATCATGTCGGGCGACGCGCCGACGGATGAACTGCCCACGGAGCCGCGCGTACGGCCCACGGGCCGGCCCGGCGCGGCGTTCCGGCAGGGGCTGGTGACGAACCTCCTCAACCCCAAGATCGCGCTGCTCTTCCTCACCCTGCTCCCCCAGTTCGTCGCCGACGGCGAGCCGCGCCTGCGCACCACCGCCACGCTCGCGGTGATCTTCCTTGGCATCGCCGTGCTGTGGTGGCGGACGTTCTCCCTGGCCATCGGCCCGATCTCCCGGCTGCTGAACGGTCGCCGCTCACGCCGGACGCTCGACGGGGTGGCCGGCTGCGCCCTGCTCGCGATCAGTGCCCGCGTGGCGTTCGAGCACGGCTGACGGACCGCCTCGCGAGCCGCCGCCGCGCCGGTTGACCCGCCGGGGCCTCCGCGTCTGACCCTGAGGTCAGCGATCGGTAAGCGCGCCGTCCTAGTGTTCGAGGACGTAGAGCACGACGAACGCCGGAGGTCTCATGGGCAGCACCCGGACCTGCCGCGGTTCCGTGCGGATCACCTGACCGAGCACGGCAGGTGGCCGACGGGGATCACCGCGTCGATCCTTACCGTCGCATGAGAGGGAGACACCTCCCTCTCATGCGACCTCGTCATCTCCGCGGGACCGCCCGGGGCTCCCCGGGCGGCCGCTCAGCCGACCAGTTCGTTCCAGCGGGGCACCCTCGGCACGACCAGGAGCCGCATCCCCGCCTCGGCCGGCGTACGGTCCCGCTTGCGCGTATTGCAAGGCCCGCACGCGAGGACGGTGTTCTCCCAGTTCGTCGCGCCACCGCGCGAACGCGGCACTATGTGGTCGACCGTGTCGGCCCGTGCGTCGCAGTAGCCGCAGCGTCCGCCGTCGCGGCGCCGCAGGCCGTGCTTGGTCCACGCCGGGCCCCGGCCGTACCTCCAGCGCATCGCGACGTAGCGGACCAGGCGCAGCACCCGCGGCAGCGGGAAGTGCCCGATGCGCCGGCCCTCCACGGCCTCTTCGACGACCGCGACACCGCGCACCAGCATGCGTACGGCGTGCCGCACGTCGACCTTGTGCAGCGGCTCGTACGAGGCGTTCAGAACCAGTACGTTCACCGGGCTCCTCATTTCACCGCGAAAAACAAACAACGCCGTCTCCCCATTCCGGAAACGGCGTGACAGCGAGGGCGCCTAACGCCCCCGTCGGCGGCCTTCTTCCGGAATTCGCTCGTGCCGGGTCAGTCGCTCCGGCCCGTCCTCGCCGGATTCGCCGGCGAGGACCGGCTTCGAGGTGAGCAGGCGTGACCGCCACCGGGGCATGGCCGGCGCGTCGCCCGGGGTGTCCGGCGCGTCGTCGATGTACTGCGACACGGTGCCCTCCTTTCCACCGTCCGGATTCCCGAACAGCATGAATCACCCGCACAAGTACGGGCAACGCCTTTTCCGTAAAAGGGGGTCGCCTAAAAGGCGAACGGCCGGTGCCGTACGGCACCGGCCGTTCATCTCCCGCGCGACGTGCCGGCGGGACCGGGCGCGTCCCCGCCCGGCCGTCCCCGGGAGCGAGATGTCCGAGAGGCGGCTCAGAGTTTCCGTAGCGCGCTCAGCGTGCGCTCACCGCCCGGGTCGCCGCCGGTGACCGGGACCACCGCCACCTCGTCGACGCCCGCGTCGGCGTAGGCCGCCAGCCGCGAGCGTACGGCGGTGGTGTCGCCCGCCAGCCCGATCGTGCCGGCGAGCTCCAGCGGCAGGGCGGTGAGCAGGTCGCGCGGCGCGGTGCCGGCCCGCGCGAGCTCCACCGCGTCGGAGAACCCGGCCGCGGCGAGGTTGGCGGAGTAGCCGGGGGCGCTCAGGTACGGCACCAGGCCCCAGATCAGCTGGGCGTAGGACTCCGGCGCCGGGTCGACCGCCGCGGGCATCCAGGCGGCCAGCCGCGGCGTCGGGCGGCCCGCCTTCCTGGCCGCGGCCTCCAGCTTCTCCTTCAGCTCCGCGGCCTGCTGCGGCGTGACGAGGTTGACCACCATCCGGTCGGCGTGCGCGGCGGCGGTCGCGATCGCACGGTCGCCGAGCGCCGCGACCGTGAGCGGGCCCTCCGGCGGGCTCAGGCGGAGCCGGAAGCCGTTCTCGCCGTTCGCCCGCCCGCCGCCCAGCAGCGTGGCCACCGCGCGTACGCTCTCCTCCAGCGCACCGGCGGCGCCGTCGCGCGAGCGGCCGTGCCAGTCTTCCACGAGGGTGGGGTTGGAGGTGCCCAGCGCCACGCCGACCCGCCGCCGGGTGAGAGCGGTCACCGACGCCGCGCCCATCGCGATCATGGCCGGGTCCCGTACGGCCACCGGCACCGGGCCGACGGTCAGCGCGATCGTGTCGGTGGCCAGGCCGACCGCCGTCGCCAGCGCGAAGGCGTCCCAGGTGCCCGTCTCACCGATCCAGAGTTCACCGAACCCCAGCCGGTCGGCGAGCACGGCGGTGTGCAGCGCCTCCTCCGGGGGGCGATCGAGCCACATTCCGACAACGGCGCTGATGTCCATGCGCCCATCGAAGCAGAAGCGGGCCGGAGGTCGCGCCGGATGTAAGATGCGTCTGGTTCATGCCGGTTTGCCGCAACCCGCCGGTTTTGATGGCATCGCGGGTACCGCCGCTCATCGTCGCGTTTAGAGTGGTCGGCGTGGCTGAAGAGGTGTGGAAGGTAGAACCGTCAGGTCCGCTGCGTGGCGACATCCACGTGCGGGGCTCGAAGAACGCCGTCACGAAACACATGGTCGCGGCCATGCTGGGTGAGGGCGAGAGCACGATCCGCAACGCGCCGGAGGTCGGTGACGTCGAGATCACCGGGGCGATGCTCCAGGCGCTCGGGCACGCCGTCACGCGTGAGGGGTCGCAGATCCGGATCGCGCCGGGCCCGGTGGCCGAGCCCCGGGTGCCGGAGGCCTTCACCGGTCTCAACCGGATCCCGATCCTGATGGTGGGGCCGCTGCTGCACCTGACCGGCGAGGCGTTCGTGCCGCTCGTGGGCGGCGACCCGATCGGCCGGCGGCCGGTCGACTTCCACGTCGAGGCGCTGCGGGCCATGGGCGCCGAGGTCCAGGTCGGCGAGACCGGCATCGCCGCACGCGCCTCCCGGCTGCACGGCGCCCGCATCGACCTGCCCTACCCCAGCGTCGGCGCCACCGAGACCGTGCTGATGTCGGCCGTGCTCGCCGAGGGCAAGACGGTGCTGCGCGGTGCCGCCATGGAGCCCGAGGTCGTGGAGCTGGCGCTGTTCCTGCAGCGCATGGGCGCCCAGATCGAACTGAGCCCGGACCGCCGCATCGTCATCGAGGGCGTGCGCAGGCTCAAGGGCGCCTCGACGCGCCTCGCCGGCGACCGGCTCGAGGCGTTCTCCTACCTGGTGGCGGGCCTGATCACCGGTGGCGAGGTCCGGGTGCACGGCTGCTCGCAGGACCGCCTGGTCACCGCCATCACCACGCTCGCCCGGATGGGCGCCCGCTTCGAGATCACCGACGAGTGGATCACCGCGTCGGCCCCCGACGGCCTGCGCCCGGCGGCGGTCCACACCGACACTCACCCGGGCTACATGACCGACTGGCAGCAGCCGCTGATGGTGCTGTTCACCCAGGCGGAGGGCATGTCGGTGCTGCACGAGACGGTGTTCGAGAACCGCCTGGTGTACGTCCCGGCGCTGAAGAAGATGGGCTGCGAGATCGAGGTCTTCAACGCCTGCCTCGGTGGCCCGGCCTGCCGGTTCCACGACAGCAACTCGGTGCACTCCGCCGTGGTCCGCGGCGTCTCCAAGCTGCGAGGCGCGGACGTGACGATGCCGGACGTCCGCGCCGGCTTCTCCGCGGTCCTGGCCGCCGCGGCGGCCGACGGCCCGTCCACCCTGCGCGGGGTCCACCACATCGAACGCGGCTACCACCACCCCGCCGAGCAGTTCGCCTCTCTGGGCCTGACGCTCACCCGCGAAAAGGCCTGACCGGCCCACGCCGGTCCGTACCAGGGGACACTCCCCGGACGAACGACGGCACGCAGAACGCCTGGAGCCCCCGCCCACGAGGGCTCCAGGCGGTCTCTCAGGGGCGAGTGCGGCGGCCTCCCAGCCGGACCCCCGGTAGCCACCGCGCCGCACGCCGGAGCGGGCTCTTCGGCGACGCCTTGGCGGGGTGCACGCGGACGCTGAGGTTGCCGTTGACCGTCCGGTACGGCTCGAGCCGTCCGCGGGCGGGCACGTGCTCGGCGTACCCGCGCAGGCGCCGTTCGTACGTCCAGCCGCCCCCGTCGATCCGCGCGACGAGGTCCCACACGTCGTCCGGCAGCCACGGCAGCGCCCGCGTGTCGATGACGGCCTCGCCGGCCATGGCACCGTCGCTCAGGCGCTCGGCGCTGATCGCGAGCGGCAGGTCGGAGCCGTCGCTCCGCCGGCGGAAGTACAGGTCGAGCCGCCACGGGAGGTCGCCGAGCGTGAGCGCCTCCGGGCTCGCGCCGACCGGCACCGGAGGGTGCCACCGGCCGTCGGAGAACGCCAGCGGTCCGCCGTCGGCGTAGACGAAACGCGCGGTGAAGCGCACGGCGAGCCGGTCGCCGCGCCAGCGCACGGCGTCCAGCGCGGCCTCGAGCCGCATGTCGCGTTCGGCCGCCACGAGGGCGAAGAGCTCGTCGTGACGGTCGGCGCGCAGCAGCTCCGAGCGTACGCGGAAGCGCGTGGGGAGCCACTCGTCGACGCCGGCACCGAACCGCTCGCCGGTCAGCCGCAGCGCCTCGTCGTAGTACGCCCGGCGGTAGTCGGCCGGGGCGTCCAGGAAGCCGTTCTCGCCGAACCGCTTGAGGAGCTTCCCCCGGTACCAGTGGGTGTAGTAACGGTCGCGTACGGGCCCGGGCGGCACGTGTTCGTCGACGATGTCGAGCACCTCGCGCAGCATCGCGTGGTAGTGCGCCGGGTCGGGCAGGGCGCGGGAGTAGCTGCCGGGGCGCTTCACCCAGTGGCAGCAGGGGTAGTCGCCGACCACCGAGATCGTGCCGGCGCGGAAGTAGGCCCGCAGCACGAAACGGTGGTCCTCCAGGCGCACCGGCCCCTCGGGGAACCGGATCCGGTGCCGGACCAGGAACGCGCGGCGGAACAGCTTGTGCGGGGTGAGGATGCCCAGGAGGTTGTCCTCGAGGATGTCGGCGCGGTCGCGGTCGACCCGGAACATCAGCCGTGGCACGCGGCGGCCGTGGCCGACCATCTTGCCGATGACGATGTCGGCGTCGTTCCGCAGCGCCATGGCGTGCATGCGTTCCAGCGCCTCTTCCCCGAGCCAGTCGTCGTCGTCGAGGAAGTAGACGTACTCGCCGCGGGCGGCGTCGATGCCGGCGTTGCGCGGGCCGCCGGGCCCGCCGCTGGGCGGCAGGTGGATGACCCGGACCCGGTCGTGCTCGTCGGCGAGCGCGTCGAGACGCTTCTCGGTGCCGTCGTCCGACCCGTCGTCGACGAAGATCACCTCGTAGTCGTCCATCGTCTGGGCCAGCACCGACTCGGCGCAGCGGGACAGATCCTCACCCGTGTTGTAGACCGGGATGATGACGCTGACCTTCACCGGGTCAGCTCCAGCGCCGCCTGGACGGCCGGGGCGAGCCGGTGACGCTCGTCGGGGCCGACGAACATCCACTCGTCGACCTCGCCCGTCGCGGTGAACTCACCGTGGTACGCGGCGGTGTAGCAGGCCATCCGGACACGCGTGCCCGGCGGCTGGTCGTGCGCCGGCGCCTCGACGACGCCGATGCCGTGGAAGCTGTCACGGTCGAGGTGGACGCCGAGCTCCTCGCGGACCTCGCGGGACAGCGCGGTCCAGTCGTCCTCACCGGGTTCGCGCTTGCCTCCGGGGAGATAGAGCCGGTCACGCGCCCGTGCCCGTACGGCCAGGAGCCGCCCGTCGGAGACATGCACCCAGCCAACAACGTCAAGCACAAGATCCATCCTGCCAGTGGTTCCATCTCGGGCACCGCCCGGTATGGGCGGCGCGGTGAACTCGGTCGATGCGGGTGAACTCGGGTCAGTGCAGTGCGCTGCCCTTCAGCCAGTCGGCCCAGGAGAGCTGCCAGTAGCCGTAGCCGTTGGTCGGCTCGAGTTCGCGGTCCGTGCCGCTGACCTTGACGATGTCGCCGCGGCGGGACAGGTCGTAGAACCACTTGGCGAACGCGGGCGGGGCGTTCACGCATCCGTGACTGACGTTCTCGCGCCCCTGCGATCCGACCGACCAGGGCGCGGAGTGGACGTACTCGCCGCTCGAGGAGATCTGCACGGCCTGGTAGACGGTGAGGCTGTAGTAGTTCGGGTCGCTCTTGTCCGTGACGCCCTCCCAGCCGGACGTCATGGTGACCGGGCTCTGCTTGCCCATGACCGCGTGGATGCCGTTCGTCGTCGTGTACTTGCGCAGGCCGCCCTTGCCCGCGCTGATCGGCGTGGTCTTCACCGTCCTGCCGTTCACCTGGACGGTCATGCGGTGGGTCTTGACGTTCACGTCGCTGATGTGGGAGTCGCCGATCGTGAAGGACCGGGTGTAGTCCTTCGTGCCGTAGGTGTCCTTGGCGCCGCGCACGCCGGCCATGTCGGCGGTCAGACGCACGGTCTGGTGCGGCTGCCAGTACTCCTTGGTGCGGTAGACGGCCTCCTGGCGGCCGAACCAGCGCCACGCGCCTTCGGCCGGCCTGTCGGAGGTGACCCGGAGCGCCCGCTCGACGTCGGCCTGGTTGTAGATGGGCCGGCTGAACTTGACGATGAGCGGCATGCCGACGCCGATCTTCTCGTTCGGCATCGGGGTGATGTCGGCGATGGAGAACGTCTGTTTCGGGGTGAGCGTCTGGAACGCGCTGGTCGCCCTGGTGGTCTTCCCGCCGCCTCTGGCCGTCGCCGTGACGGTGTACCGGGTGGCGGGCTGGAGGGTACGGCTCGACTTCCACTGCCGGTGTGCCGCGTCGAAGGTGCCGGTGATCCGCGTTCCGCCGCCCTGGACGGCGACGTCGCCCAGCCTGCCGGTGGAGGCCGTGACGACGATCGGGAGGTCGGGACGGCTGCCGGACGCGCCGTTCGCCGGGGTGATGGAGACCTTCGCGGCCTGCTCGTGGCCGCCGACGAGACCGCACCCCGCGGTCACCAGGACCACGGCCACGCCCGTCATCATGCCTTTGAGCACCACAGAAACCCTCATATCCTCTGGATTCGCCCGTAATCGTATGAGGCTCGAGTAAAACCGCCTCATATCCAAAGACGCTCGTGGGCTTCGTTTTGTTCGATCTTTAAGCGCTACGAAGCGGCGGCCGTGACGCCGCGCACACAGCGCTTGAACCCCCAGAGGGAGATGACCACCGCGGTCGCGCCGAGGAACGCCACGGCGGGCGTGCGGATCCACAGGTAGGCGACGATCGAGTGCCGGAACAGCAGCCAGGCGCTCAGTGCGGTGTTGAGGGTGAAGACCAGCGACCACAGCAGCGACACGCGCAGGAAGAAGCGATGGACGCGCCGGTGGGCGAGGAAGGCGGCGGGCAGGGGCACCAGGTCGTTCGCGACCTTGGCGGCGAGCGGGCGACGCAGCGGCACCGAGGCCAGGAACGCCATCGCCACGAGCAGGGTGCCGAGCGTGGGCTGGAGGAAGTAGACGACGGCGCTGCCGGTCAGGGCGGCCATCGCGGCCCGCGCGGTCACGCCGAGCGCCGCGAGCAGCAGCGTGCCGGGGACGGGGCGGCGCCGGACCAGCCGCAGGAGAATGCCGCCGTAGACCCAGGCGACCGCGGTGATCAGCGCGCCGCCCAGGCCGAGCAGCACGAGACCGGCGTAGAACACGACCACCGGCGCGATCATCCCTTCGAAGACCCGCGGCAGCGCGTGCAGCGCGAGATGAGGCAGGCGCGGCATCTCGAACCGGTGGGATGCTTCCATGAGAGGTGGGCGGCTTCCTGGATGATCGACGGAGGCAGGGCGGCCGCAACCACGCTACGCGAAGATCTCCGTGCTAATCCCCGAATCCCCCGCATGCGACCTTTAAGGGTGCTTTACCAGGTGTTTTTGTCAGATAACCGTCAACTCGCCCGTACGGGTGCGTGCGGTTACGCTGCGTCGACATGACGATCGACCACGAGGGCAGGGTCCGTGCGCTGCTGGACCGCGCCGAGCATCCGGAGACCCCGGAGGCGGAGGCGCAGGCGTGCGCGGCCAAGGCCGCCGAGCTGATGATGCGGCACGCCATCGACGAGGCGGCGTTGCGGGCCCGGCGGGGCGAGGGCCCGGAGCCGGTCGTCTACTGGGAGCACGTCGTGGGCGGCGGCGACGGTCACGCCCGCGCCCGTGCGGCGGGGCTCACCGCGGTCGTCCGGGCGTACGGCGGCGCGTGCGCGCTGCGCGGCGACGGCGCCTACCGGCGGGACATCGCGCTGCTGGCGGTCGCCACCGAGTCGGCCCGCGACGCTCTGACGCTGCTGCTGCCGTCACTGACCCTCCAGATGGACGGGGCGGGCACACGCGCCGCCGACGCGCACATGAGCGCCTATCCGGAGGAGCTGTTCCGCCGGAAGGCCGACCGTACACGCTGGCGCAACGGCTATCTCAAGGCGTTCCTGGTGGGGTACGGCGACCGGGTGGCCGAACGCATCGACGCGGCCCGGGGTCTGCTGCGCGAGGAGGACCCGGCCGCCGCCGGGTCGGCGGCGCTCGTGCTGGCCCGCGACGACGAGAGAGTGCGCGCGGAGTTCACGGCCCGGTTCCCGGCCCTCGGCCCGGCCCGGCGGCAGCGCGTGCGCGGCGACGGCTTCAGGGCCGGCCGCGACGCGGGCCGCTTCGCCGACCTCGGTTCGGGCGTCGGCGGCGGCCGTCCCGCCCTGGGGCCGCCGCGACCGCCGCGCTGAGCGACCGCCCGGGACGCCGGTCGTCGCTCGCGGGGCCGCCGGGGCCGGTGTGATCTGGGACCTTTGGCCCTGCCCCGCCCGGCGACCAGCGGCGAGTCTCTAGGTAGGAGGCGAATCGTTCCGGAGGAGTCATGAACACCATCGACCGCTGGTCGGTCGACATCTACCTGGATGAAACGGACGGCGAGACGCACGCCGAGGCGCGGCTGGCCACACGGGAGGCCGACGGCATGCGGGGACGCGGCAAGGCGCGGTGCAACCCGGCCGACTGGGACGTTCCCGAGATCGGCGCCGAGCTCGCCGCCGCACGTGCCCTGTCCGACCTGGCGCACCGGCTGCTCGACGCGGCGGCGGCCGACATCGAGGCCGTCACCCACGAGCACGTCACGCTCGCCGACCGGTAGGACGGGCACGGCCGGACGGCGAACCGCGGCCTCGCCGTACGTGATCGGGCCGGCGACGGCCGAGGGGACACCGGCCGGGTCGTCGCCGCGCTCCGGCGGCGGCCCGACCGGCCCACGCCTGACAGAGGTACGGGAAGCAGCCGGCGGACGGCGCAAGACGCCGCAGGCGGCACGGATGAGGCCGCGGCGGTACGGGCGACGCCGCGGCGGCAGTGAGCGGCGAGGGGGCATACCGTGGGCATATCGGCGCGGGACATACGGCAGGTGCTCATCGAGCGGGGCGATCCCGGCTACGACAAGGCACGGGCGAGCATGGCGGCGAACGAATGCGCGTCCTCGCGCCGCCCCGACGTGATCGTCCAGGCCGCCTGCGTCGAGGAGGTGCGCGAGGCCGTCGCACTCGCCCGCGCCCACCGCATGAAGGTCGCCGTACGGGCCGGCGAGCACGGCTGGGGCGGTGCGCCCCTGCGGGACGGCGGCATGCTGATCGACCTGTCCCGCCTGCGGGCATGCAGCGTCGAGAACGGCGCGGCGACCGTACAGCCCGGGGTGAGCTGCCAGGACCTCACGCGTGCCCTCGCGGACCGCGATCACGCCTTTCCCGTGGCACACCGCGGCTCGGTCGCGCTGAGCGGGTTCGTGCTGGGCGGGGGCATCGGGTGGAACTCCCGTGCCTGGGGCCCGGCGTGCGCGAGCGTGGAGGCGATCGAGGCCGTCACGGCGACCGGCGAGATCGTCCGCTGCAGCGATCACGAGAATCCCGGCCTGCTGTGGGCGGCGCGCGGCGGCGGGCCCGGGTTCTTCGCCGCGGTGACCTCCTTCCGTCTCCGGCTGCGGCACCTGCCGCCGGCGATCATGACGACCCGGTACGTCTTCCCTCTCGCCGACATCGAGGACGTCGCGTACTGGACCGATGAGATCACGGCGGCGGTACCGGCGAACGTCGAGCTCAGCGTGGCCCTCACCACGGCCGACGGCGGCGAGGGCGGCCAGGGCGGCCCGCCGCCCAAGGTCGTCGTCGTCACCGCGACGGTCTTCTCCTGCGCCTGGAACGACGCGATCCGGTGCCTGGAGCCGCTGCGCGAGTGCCCGTTCGCCGGGCGGGCGCTGATCCGGCAGGTGGATCAGCCGACGCCGTTCGCGGTGCTGTTCACCGGCGCGGACGCCCTGTGGCCGTGCGGGCGCCGTACCGCCGCGGACTCCCTGTGGCTGAACGGCGGCTTCAGCGGCGTGCTGCCCGGCATCGCCCGCCATGTGGAGTACGCGCCGTCACCGGAGTCGATCGTCGTGGCGGAACCGGCTCCCGGCGGTCCGGCGTACGCGCCCGTGCCGGAGATGGCGTTCTCACCGCTGGGGCGGATCCGCCTGAGCTGCTACGCGACGTGGGAGGACCGGTCGGCCGACGGAGCCAACCTCGCCTGGCTGCGCGAGCTGGCCGCCGCCGCCGAGCCGCAGGCCGCCGGCCGTTATGTCGCGGAGACGGACCTGTCCGCCGAACCGCAGCGCGCCCGGCGCTCCTTCACTCCGTCCGCCTGGGAACGCTTCCAGGATCTGCGGGCGCGCTACGACCCGGACGGCGTCTTCGAGACTTATCCACAGCGCTGAATCAGGGTGGACATGGGTTTCGCCGGAGACCAAAGATGGTGCTCAGTGAGCGACCATCCCTGAGGCGGCGACGCCACGGGGCGACTTCGGAGGAGGCCCGTTGGCGGAGGAGATCTGTTTCCTGAGCGCGCGGGAGCTGGCCCGCCGCGTCCGCGACCGTGAGCTGTCCGCCCGCGAGGTGACCGAGGCGCACCTCGCGCGGATCGAGGCGGTCAACCCCCGGGTCAACGCGATCGTCACCCTCACCGCCGACCGCGCCCTGCGGGAGGCCGACGAGGCCGACGCCCTCCTCGCCGGCGGCACCGAGCCGCCGCCCCTGCTCGGCCTCCCGGTCGCGCACAAGGACACGCACGAGACCGCCGGCGTCCGCACCACGTCCGGGTCTCCCCTGCTGGCCGACAACGTCCCGAAGCGTGACGAGCTCGTCGTCGAGCGCATGCGCGCGGCCGGCACGATCATGCTCGGCAAGACCAACGTCCCGGAGTTCGCCGCCGGATCGCACACCTTCAACCCCCTGTTCGGGACGACCCTCAACCCCTATGACCTCTCACGGTCGGCGGGCGGCAGCAGCGGAGGGGCGGCGGCCGCGCTCGCCGCCGGGCTGCAACCGCTGGCCGAGGGCAGCGACATGGGCGGCTCGCTGCGCAACCCGGCCTCGTTCTGCAACGTCGTCGGGCTGCGCCCGTCGCCGGGCCGGGTGCCGAGCTGGCCGGATCACGCGGCCTGGGCGACGATGAGCGTCCAGGGGCCGATGGCGCGCGACGTCGCCGACGTCGCCCTGCTGCTGTCGGTGCTCGCCGGCCCCGACCCTCGCTCGCCGATCGCGCTGGAGACGCCGGGCTCGGCGTTCGCGGTGCCGCTCGAACGCGACCTGAGCGGTCTCCGCGTGGCGTGGGCGCCCCGCCTCGACGGCTCCATGTCGTTCGCCCCCGAGGTGATCACCGCGCTGGAGGGCACCGCCAAGGTCTTCACCGAGCTGGGCTGCGTCGTCGAGGAGGCCTGTCCCAACCTGAACGGGGCCGAGGAGGTCTTCCGTGTGCTGCGGGCATGGCAGTTCGAGCTCGCGCTCGGCAGCCTCATGGACCACCACCGCGACCGGCTGAAGCCGTCCGTCGTGGCCAACATCGAGGAGGGCCGCCGCCTGACCGGCCCCGACGTCGGCCGGGCCGAGGTCCTGCACACGCGGCTCTACCACAGTGTCCGGCGGTTCTTCGAGAGCTACGACCTGCTCCTGGCCCCGGTCAGCCAGGTCGCCGCCTTCGACGCCGGCCTGGAGTACCCGACGGAGATCGCCGGCGAGCCGATGACCTCCTACCTCGACTGGATGCGCTCGGCCTACCTCGTCTCCGCGACCGGCTGCCCGGCGCTGTCGGTCCCCGGCGGCTTCACCGACGGCGGCCTCCCCGTCGGCCTCCAGGTCATCGGCCCCCACCGCGCCGACCTCACCGTCCTCCAGGCCGCCCACGCGTTCGAGCAGGCCACCGCTCACGGCAAGCGCCGCCCGCCCCTGTGATCCCGGACACCGTCCGCCCGGGACCCGGTCTCGGCGGAATCGGAAGGTCGCCGCGTCCATGGGTACGCGTCCGTTCGCGAGAGGTCGGACCGACCGGCGGATGGATCGCTTGAGGCGGCGGGTGGTGGCCGGGCGTCCCAGCGGTGGAGCTCGGTCGCGCGTCCGATGAGCGTGCGGAGCGTGATCGGTGCTGCGGTGAGATGGGGTAGAAGTCCCTCTTCGGCAACGTTCCCACGTTCCCGCCTGCGAGCGACGTCCAGTCCCCGCACGTGCCGCGCACCGGCGCGCCGATGACTCGCATCGATTCCGTGGCTCCGCGTTCGCCGCTCGACGCACTACTCAGTGATACGGTATAGCAGTACTCGGCACTACGCAGTACCGGGAGGATCGAAGAGGAGACCTCGCGATGGACGACCTGACGGAGATGCTGAAGGGCACGCTCGAGGGCTGCGTGCTGGAAATCATCGGCAGCGAGGAGACCTACGGGTACGCCATCACGCGCCGGCTGAACGAACTCGGCTTCGCCGACGTCATCGAGGGGACGGTCTACACCATCTTGCTGCGGCTGGAGAAGAACGGCCTCGTTCGGGTGACGAAACGACCATCCGAGAAGGGCCCGCCGCGCAAGTTCTACGCGCTCAACGACGCGGGGCGCGAAGAGCTCGCGAGGTTCTGGGGGAAATGGGAGTACCTCTCATCACGTATCGACAAGCTCAAGGAGGGTGGGAGATGAACTTCTGGGAGACCGTTACCGGCAGCGACCTCACCAGGGAGTGGAAGGCGCTCGAAGCCCGGGCCGAGGCCTTGCCGGCCGACCACCGGGCGGCGTGGGAACAGATCAAGGTTCACCTCTCCCCCTACTCGGGCTTCACGGGTCGCAACCTGATGCCGATCCTCGACGGCGCCCTGGGGCTGCTCGAAGAAACGGCGGCGGAGGGGCAGAGCCTTCAC
This sequence comes from Actinoallomurus oryzae, assembly GCF_039541955.1. Lineage (NCBI taxonomy): Bacteria > Bacillati > Actinomycetota > Actinomycetes > Streptosporangiales > Thermomonosporaceae > Actinoallomurus > Actinoallomurus oryzae. The sequence goes on from NZ_BAABHF010000054.1 coordinate 53,975, forward strand.
GAGGTGCTGGGCGACGACATCAAGGGCTTCTGTGCGGCACTGGCCGGCGGAGAAGGGGCCCGGAGCCATCGCGACCGGTGGCGCGAGCAGCTGAACCGGAACGTCGCGAGGAAACTGAGCCGGCTGGGAGGCTGACGTGGGCATCCAGGACGTCATCGAGGGCAAGAAGCAGTGGCGAGCGCACGTGGCGCGGGTCAAGGTGCTTCCGCCGGATTATCAGATCGTCTACAAGGAGATGCAGAAGTACTTCTTCAAGGTCGGGCCGATCGGCCTGGCCGACGGGACCCTGCTCTCAGGAATCGTCGATTTCTTCGAGGAGGGCGTCGCGGCCGGCAAGGGAGTCCTGGAACTCATCGGCAACGACGTCGCCGCCTTCTGCGACGACCTGATCAAGGACTCGCGCACCTACGCGGACATCTATCAAGAGTCCCTCAGCGGGAAACCCCGCGGGCGATCCCGGCGGTGAAGCGCGGCGAACCGATCCCAGAGGGGTTCGAGCAGGCCAGATGGCGGCGCCCGGCACGGCCGTCCTCCCTGATCACTGAGCGTAGAGAACTCCGCGATCACGTGGACCCGTGCCCGCACCGCACCCACCCCGCCCCGGCCACTCGGCGACCGCCGCCTGCCGCCGGCCGGCCTTGGAGCCCGCGCGGACAGGGGCGCGCGTAGTAGCACAGCCCCTATCCGCGCGGGCTCTTAGTCGCAGGGACTCGCGGCGTCCCCCAACCAGCGCGTCAGGGCGGCTTCCAGGCCGGCAGGGTCGCCGGCGCCGTCGGTCGCCCATGCTACGAAGCCGTCGGGACGTACCAGCAGGCCGCTCACCCCGGCGCCGTCCGAACCGCCCCGGACCAGTTTCAGCCGCCCGGCGTACGGCTTGGCCAGGGCTGCCAGCCGGTCGTTCCCGGCGAGATCGACGAGCAGGGCCCGGCCCTCATGGGTGTGGTCGGAGAGGCGTGTGCCGTCGTCCAGCCGGAGGTCGGGCATTGTCGCGCCGACCAGCGGATGACCGTTCCCCAGGTCGTAGCGCTGCCACAGCCCCGAGATCCGCTTCACGTAGTAGGTCGCCCCGTCGCGGGTGCCGAGGAAGTCGGAGACCACGGCCCTGAGCGCACGGGTGTCGGCGTCGCCGCGCATCAGGGCCACCTGCGCACGTGTCCAGTCGAGCACCCAGGCGCCGATCGGGTGCCGTTCGCCGGTGTAGGTGTCGAGCAGGCCCTCGGGCGCCCACCCTCGCACGGTGGCGGCGAGCTTCCAGCCCAGGTTGACGGCGTCGCCGAGCCCCAGGTTCAGGCCCTGGCCGCTGAAGGGCGAGTGCACGTGGGCGGCGTCCCCGCACAGGAGAACGCGACCGCGCCGATAGTTCGTCACCTGCCGCGCGTTGTCCGTGTAGCGCCCGGCGCTGATGACCTCGGTGACGCGGACGTCGACGCCACTGACGCGCCGCAGGCTGGCCTCGATCTCGGCCGCGGTGACCGGCGCCTTCCGGTCCGCCGGCGGGCCGTCGAACTCGACGGTCCGCACACGACCGGGCATCGGCCCGTACACGTAGACGCCGGTGGGAGTGTGCTGCCAGCCTCGCTCCAGGAGCTCCGCCCCCTCCACGGTGCCCACCGCCTGGCGGCCCGTGATCTGCGGGTCCGTGCCGGGGAACTCGAAGCCCGCCAGGCGCCGGACCAGACTGCGACCTCCGTCGCAACCGACGAGCCACGCCGCGCGCACGTCGCCTCCGCCGTCCAGGTGAACGGTGACGCCGGCCTCATCCTCCTCGAATCCGCACACCTCGACTCCGCGCCGGGCCTCGACGCCGAGCTCCGCCGCGCGCCGGCCGAGGATCCGCTCCACCTCGACCTGCGGGATCATGAGATACCAGCCGGGCCGGCCACGGTCGCGCAGGCCGGGGTCCTCCTCGTCGACCGGGTCCGCCGACACCTGGATCCCACCGAAGTGCCCGACGGAAGCCGGCCGCCTCGATCCGGCGGCCTTGGGCGCGTCGGGGAACAGCCGCCGGAGCACCGCCTCCACCGCGGGGAGCAAGCCGCGCCGTTCGAGGGCCTCCGCGGAGGCGGTGTTGATCGCTCCCGCCTTGACGGTGGTGTCGGGCTCCTTCCGCCGTTCGACGACGAGGACCCGGGCCCCCGCCAACTGCAGTTCGGTCGCGAGCATCAGCCCGACCGGCCCGGCGCCTGCCACGAGCACGTCGTAGTCCCTACGGCCGGTGTCGGTGGTCAGCGCGGTCTTCGTCGACATCTGGTCTTCTCTCTGCTGGAGCCGGCCCCTCCTCAGCAGGCCGAGCCCTGGGTGATGCGGCCGGCATCACCCAGGCCCGGAGTCAGGGGGCCGAGTCGATCGCTTCTCGGTGGGCTTGGTGGTCGCCGAGCGCGGCGGCCCATGAACGAAGCAGGAAGGGGAAACGAACACTATTCTATATTTCACGAACAGTGATCGTGTCAACCAGAACGATGCTCCACCCGGTCTAGACTGTGCCGCATGGCATCGCCTCCCCAGCGACGGCGCGCGGCGCGGCACCAGCAGCCCCTGGCCGACGACACCAACGCGACCCGTCGCGGGCCGTCGGCGGGGCGCAAGAAGCCCATCACCGTCGACGCCATCATCGAGACCGCGTTCGGCATCGTCGAGCGCGAGGGATATGACGCCCTGACGATGCGACGAGTGGCCGGCGCCCTCGAGACGGGCCCCGCGTCGCTCTACGCCCACGTCGTCAACAAGAAGGACCTGGACGACCTCCTCATCGGACGGCTCTGCGCCGAGATCGAGCTCCCCGAACCGGACCCGCGCACCTGGCGTGAGCAGGTCATCGGCGTCTGCACCCAGATCCGCGATCAGTACCTGCGCTACCCCGGCATCTCCCTGGCGGCACTCGCCGTGGTCCCGACCAACCTGGAGACCCTGCGCGTGAGCGAGGGCCTGCTCGGCATCGTGCTGGCGGGGGGCGTCGACCCGCGGACGGCCGCTTGGGCGATCGACGCCCTGTTCCTCTACGTCAACGCCTTCTGCCTCGAGACCTCCCTGGCCGACCGGCATGCCGACCATGACGGACGAACCGTCGGCCGCGACGACTTGCTGCGCCGATTCGCCGCGCTGCCCGGCACCTTCCCCCACACCAGGCGCCACGCGGCCGAGCTGACCTCCGGCACCGCCCAGGAGCGATTCGCGTTCACCCTCAACCTGATCATGGACGGTCTCGGTCATCGCACGTAAGCGCGTACGAGACGGGCGTACGGGCGCCGGACATCGTGTCGCTGAGCTGCCACGTCCGCGCGTCTCGTACGCCGGCTCCGGGGATCGCGATCACATGACGCGTCGCTTGATCACCGCCCCGAGGTGGTCGAGCTCGTCGCCGCGATGGGCGCGGTGCTGCCGCGTCCAGTCTTCGTCGTGGAGGGGATCGAGCGTCATCACCACGTTCGTACGGTCACCGGCGGACCGGAGGTCGATCGTCGTCAGGTGCTCATACGTCTCGTGGTCGGGCACAAAGTCGATCAGTGACAGGTACGCGAGGCGGGTCGGCGGTGCGACCTCGGTGAACGTCTTACGCACCTCGGTCGAGAGCGGATTGCCGGTGTTCCGCATGAACGCGATCTGTTCCGGCGCGGTCGCGGTCATGGTGTAGCGCAGCCGGCCGCCGGGCCTGAGGTCGAGTTCGGTCACCCGGATTTCGAATCCGTCGGGAGCGAACCACTCCTCAAGGCCGGCGGCGGTGGTCAACAGCTCCCAGACGAGCTCGGCCGGAGCGTCGTACGCGCGCTCGAGCCGCGCCGCGTTCGGGCCGGGCTTGGGTTCGGTGGTCATCGAGCCTCCTCATTCGCTGAGTTGGAGTCAGAGATCGTCTGTCTCTGGGCAGGCCGGCGTCCGGCGTGGGCTTGTTCAGTCCCAGCGGCTGATCTCGCCGGCGGGGTAGGCACCGAACGTGTCGCTCTCGGCACCGGTCTTGAGGCTGGTGAGATAGGCGCCCCAGTTGGTGCTGCAGCCGCTCATGAACTCGCTGGCCTCCTGCCACCCGGTGTGGGTGAACAGCAGCGTCGTGCCGCCGTGGCCGCTGGGTCGGAGGGTGAAGATGATCCTCGTGTCGATCCAGGTGCCGGGTCCGTCCGTGACCCGCCACACCACGTGGTCCGGGGTGTCGGTGAGCACCTGCATGACGGCGGCGGGCCGCTCGGCGTCGCCGAAGTGGACGCCGAAGCTGGAGCCGACGGTGTGTTCGCCGGTGAGCGGCCGCCCGCTCCACCAGCGGGCGATGCCGTCGGTGCCGGCGATGAGGTCGTGTACCCGCTTCGGCGGGGCGTCGATGCTGATGCGGTGCAAAATGTCCGGCATTGTGGGTCCCTTCGGTCAGACTCTCGGGCGGATCTGCAGCAGTGACGAACGGCCGGGCGCCGGACGGACACCACGCCAGAAAAAAATTCGGTCGACGGTCGTTGTCCGTCCACGGCGACGCTGTTCGTCCGGTAGTTGACGCGGCATCGACCCGTGACTGGAGGACTCATGCAGTACGCGTTGCTCGCCTACACACCGGCGGAGGAAACGGACCGGGCGACACGCCCGATTCCGGGTGCCCTCGCCGCCCGGCTCGACCGGCCGGATGTCACCGGCTGGGCCCGCCTGCACGCCGACGAGTCGGCGACGACCGTGCGCAACGACGAAGGGCGGATGCTGCTGACCGACGGACCGTTCATCGACAGCAAGGAGTACCTCGCCGGGCTGATCCTGATCGAGGCCGACAACCTCGACGAGGCCCTCACCATCGCCGGGGAAATGTTGCAGGAGACCAGACCCGGCACCGCGATCGAGGTGCGGCCCATCCTCGGCGGACACTTCCGTGGCGCTTGACGCCGTCTTCCGCGACCAGTGGGGCCGTGTGCTGGCCACCTTGACCGGGATCCTCGGCGACATCGAACTCGCCGAGGACGCGGCCGCCGAGGCGTTCACCATCGCCGCCGAGCGCTGGCCCCGCGACGGGGAACCGGCCAACCCCACCGGGTGGCTCGTCACGACCGCACGCAACCGTGCGATCGACCACCTGCGCCGCCGGCAGGTGCTGGCCGACAAGACCAAGCTGCTCACCCGCGACCTGGAGGCCGGGGCACCGCCGCCGGAGGCACTCATGGACGACGCCGCCACCATCCCGGACGAACGGCTGGAACTGATCTTCACCTGCTGCCACCCGGCGCTCGCCCCCGAGGCGCAGGTGGCGCTCACGCTGCGCACGCTCGGCGGCCTGTCCACCGACGAGATCGCGCTGGCGTTCCTCGTCCCGTTCGAGACCATGAGCAAGCGACTGACCAGGGCCAAACACAAGATCCGCGATGCCGGCATCCCCTTCGCCGTACCGCCGGATCACCAGCTGCCCGACCGGCTGGCGGCCGTCCTCGCCGTGGTCTATCTGATCTTCAACCAGGGCTGGGGCGACGGCCGCGTCGACCTCGCCGCGGAGGCGATCCACCTCGGCGGGGCGCTCGCCGAGCTGATGCCGGACGAGGCCGAAGTCCTCGCGCTGCTGGCGCTGATGCTGCTGCACGACGCGCGCAGGGCGGCCCGCCTGCGGGACGGACGGATCATCCCCCTGGACGACCAGGACCGTACGCTGTGGGACACACGGCAGCTGGACCGGGGCCGGGCGCTGCTGCGGCGGGCCGTGGCACGAGGACGCACCGGGCCCTACCTGATCCAGGCGGCCATCGCCGACCTGTACCTGCACGAGCCACGCGACTGGCCGCAGATCGCCGCGCTGTACGGGGCACTCGCGCGACAGACCGGCTCCCCGATCGTCGAGATGAACCGGGCCATCGCGGTCGCCGAGATCGACGGGCCGGAAGCCGGCCTGGCCATCCTCGACCGCCTCGACCTCGACCACTACCGATACTTCCACTCCACCCGCGCCGAGCTCCTGCGTCGCGCCGGCCGCGACGGCGAGGCCCACCACGCCTACCGCCGCGCGCTCGACCTCGCGCAGACCGAACCCGAACAGCGCTTCCTCGCCGACCGGCTGGCCGAGACCGGAGAACCGGGCTGAGCCGCCTCTCTCGAACGGCTTCGATCCGCCTCACCCCGGCACCACCGGAGCGCAGAGCGAGGGACCGGCCCGCGCCGGGTCAGCGGCCGGAGATGAGGTCGGCCAGGCGGGCGTACGCCGACGTTTGGGGCCGGCCTCGGTTCTCCCGGCGGTCGGCGGCGCGGTACAGGGCGTAGATGAGCTGCACGCCCGTCCACCGCAGCGGTTCCGGTTCCCACGGGCGGACCCGGCGGCCGACCCAGGGCAGCGTGGTCAGCTCCGTGTCCTCGCGCAGGATCAGGTCGCGCAGCGTGCGGCCGGCCAGGTTGGTCGTCGCCACGCCCGTGCCCACGTAGCCGCCGGCCCAGCCCACGCCGGTCTCGTGGTCGACGTGCGCCGTCGAGCACCAGTCGCGCGGTACGCCCAGCACGCCGCACCAGGCGTGCTCGATCGGCGTGTCGGCCGCCGCCGGGAACAGTGAGGCGAGCATCCGTGCGAGGGCGGTGACCGTCTTCGGCTGGGTCGCGCCCCGCCGGTCCCAGCCCGACCCGAACCGGTACGGCACGCCGCGGCCGCCGAGGGCGATCCGCCCGTCCGCGGTGCGCTGGGCGTAGACGTACGCGTGGGCGTGGTCGCCGAGCAGCTCGCAGCCCTCCCAGCCGATGCGCTCCCACGCGTCATCGGCGAGCGGCGCGGTGACGATCATCGAGCTGTTCATCGGCAGCCACTGCCGCCGCTGGCCCGCCAGACCGGCGGTGAACCCCTCCGTCGCCCGGATCACGTACTCCGCGCTCACCGCTCCCCTCGCGGTCACCGCCTGTGCCGGGCGGCCTCCCGAACGCGGGCGGATCTCACCGACCGTCGTTCCCTCGAAGATGTCCACGCCGAGGCCGGCCACGACGCGCGCCAGGCCCTGGACGAGCCGGGCCGGCTGCACCCGCGCGCAGTGCGGGCTGTACGTCGCGTCGAGCGCCCCGGCGACGCGCAGCCGCTCCTCCCGCTCACCGGGCGAGAGCAGGCGCAGGTCGGCCTCGGTGAAACCCCGGTCGCGCGCGGAGGCGAGCCCGGCGTGCATCCGGCGCCGCTGGGCCGGGTTGGTCGCGACGTCGAGCACCCCGGACCTGACGATGTCGGCCTCGATGCCCTCGGCCGCGGCGACCCGGATGACCTCGTCGACCGCGCCGAACATCGCCCGCTGCTGCGCGACGACCGCCTCTTCGCCGCGGTCGCGGGCGTACCGCGCGGCGGAGCCGGCCAGCTCGGCGGTCAGCCAGCCCCCGTTGCGCCCGGAGGCGCCGAACCCGGCGAACTCCCGCTCCAGCACGGCGATCCGTAGGGAGGGCCGCGCGCGCTTGAGGTAGTAGGCGGTCCACAGCCCGGTGAACCCACCGCCGACCACGCACACGTCGTACTCGCGTGCGCCCGGCAGCGGGGCGCGAACGGACGGCAGGCCGGCCTGGCGATACCAGAAGGAGACCTCGCCGTTGACGAAGCCGGAGCTCACGCGCGGATCAGCCACGAAGCACCCTCCAAGCACCAAGCCGTAACGAACCATACAGCTCAGCCCGAAAAGTCGCCCGAACTCGGAGGCACCGGACGGACACAGCGTGCGTCTGACGACATAGCTGTATACGACCGTAGATAGTCCGTTTCTAGGTTCTTAGAAGTGTTGCTAGTACGTTTTGCGTTCTGTCAAGGTATCGGTGCACACGTACCAGGTGGAGTGGGACGGCTCCCCGGGCGCCGTACCGGCCGTCCGCCGGTCGAAGGCCCGTGGCCGGGACCGCGGGGAAACCGGCGTCGACAGGCCAGGACGTGCGCGACGAATCACAATCAGGAACAGGGGAGACCGTGCGTAATCGCCGGACCGCGATGCTCCGCGTCATGCTCGCCCTCACGGTGGTGAGCGGGTGCGGGGGTTCGGGGCATTCGAGTAAGCCATCATCGACGCCGGCCGATGGGCCGTCCGTGCAGTACACCCCGCTGAACCTCGGCCTGCCCAAGGAGGCGCTGAACGCGCCCGTCACCGGCAAGGTCCCCAGCGACAAGACGCTGCACATCGGCGTCACGCTCAAGATCAGCGATGCGACGTGGAAGCAGCTCGGCCACGGCAAGAGCACCACCGACGGCGCCAAGGGCCTCGCCGCCAAGCTGGGCGTCAGCGACGAAGAGCTGAAGAAGCTCAACCAGTACTTCGCCAGCGCGCACATCCAGGCCAAGCCCAGCAAGACGCGCACGAGCCTGACGTTCGACGCCAAGGCGGGCGTCGCGGGTCAGCTCCTGAAGACCTCGTTCGTGACGCACAAGCTCAAGGGCCGCAGCTTCTTCACGCCCGACCCGGCGCACCCGCCGATGGTGCCGACGCAGGTCGCGGGCTACATCCTGTCCGTCACCGGCCTGGACAGCTACAGCGAACCGCCGCACGCCCACGCCCTGCGGTCGACGCCGCTGGCCGCGCCCACGAGGGCCGGGCAGTGCCCGCAGTTCCCGCAGCGGATCGCCTCGAACCAGAAGGTCGCCGCCGCGTACGGCTATGACAAGCTCTGGCAGCAGGGCTGGCACGGCGAGAACATGACCATCAACCTCGTGGAGATGGACGGGTACGACCCGGCCGACATCCAGAAGTACGTCGCCTGCACCGGCTCCCACGTCTCGGTGCAGAACGTCAATCTCGGCGCCTCCGCTCCCACGCCCGGCGGCGAGGCGACGCTGGACATCGAGATGCTCGCCGGTCTGGCGCCGAACGTCCGCATCGTCGACTACCAGGAGGACCCGGCGCTGCTGAGCACCGGCTCGGGGACCGACTCCTGGACGGCCTTCAACAACGCCCTGCAGCGCATCATCGACGACAACTCCGACAACCCCCGGCCGGGCAGCGCCGTCAGCATCAGCCTGGGCGGCTCGGAAGGCTACATGTCGCAGGCCACCATGCAGGCGGTGGACCAGAACCTGCGCATCCTGACCCAGGCCGAGCACATGACCGTCTACGTCGCCACCGGTGACTGCGGCGCGTACGGCGACCGGGTGTACGGGCCGCTCGACGTGTCCTTCCCGTCGACCTCCGCCTGGGCGGTCGCGGTCGGCGGCACCCACATGCAGTTCGCCCCGAACGGCGCCCGCACGCTGGAGGAGGTCTGGTCGGACCGCTCGAACCTGTCCAAGTGCGAGAACCAGTGGGGCAGCGGCGGCGGCGTCAGCAAGGTCTTCCCCAAGCCGTGGTACCAGAACGCGCCGGGCGTGCAGAACCAGTACAGCACCGGCTACCGGCAGGTGCCGGACGTGGCGGCGGCGGCCATCGACCTGCCGGTGGTCTACCGCGGCCAGTGGGTCGGATTCGGTGGCACGAGCGCGGCGACGCCGATCTGGGCCGCCGGGATGACGCTGGTGAACCAGGGCCTGATGACCCGCAAGCGCATCTACTGGTACGGGCCTGACACCTACTACCACGTGGTCGGGCAGGGCGGCACCAGCACTCCGTACTTCGACGTGACGACGGGCAACAATCTCTACTACCCCGCGACCGCCGGCTACGACCTGTCGACGGGCCTGGGCACCCCGAACGCTCCGAACCTGTTCAACATCCTGCTCAACTCGGCCTGAGCCTGAGGCCCTGTGCGGGTTCCGGGCAGGGTCCGCGGGTCGAGATCCGCTCCCGGTGCGCGGCCGTCACCGTACGGCCTCGCACCGGCCCCCGCGGCGGGGGACGGTCACAGATCCGGGTCGGTGTCCTTGGCGCTGGCCACCGGCCGCAGCGGCTTGCGCAGCGGCACGATCATCATGCTGAAGTCGGCCGAGGCGATGAGCCGCTCCTCCACGTCGGTCACCCGGCACTCGACGACGATGAGCTGCCGCCCCGCCTTGAGGAGGTCGGCCCGCGCGTACACCGCGTCACCGTGCGGCCGGCCCAGGTAACGCACGTGGAGGTCGGCGGTGACCAGGCTCTGCCGACCCGGTTCGAACCCGCTCCCCCGCGCCGCAGCCGTGCCCGCCGCCACGTCGATCAGGGTCGCGATCGCGCCGCCGTGCAGATTGCCGGTGCTGTTGAACGCCTCCGGGCGCACCGGCATGGACAGGACGGCGTAGTCGTCGCCCATCTCCACGATCTCCAGCCCGAGCAGGTCGTGCAGCGGTGTGTCCCGGCGGAGCGCGGAACGCACGAACTCCCGGTCGGACTCGGGCAGGTCGACGATCCGGACCGTGCCGGAAGGCATCTCCGGCTGCTTGACCCGTTTGATCTCCGGCCGTCCGGCCGCCGGGTCGCCGAGGGGCGGCTCATCGTTGATGTGCCGGTTCGGCGTGTGCTGGTCCGCCATGTGCTGGTCCGTCATAGGACTCCTTCGACTCGCGCCGACGTCTTCACGCCCACGACGTGCGTACTCCGCTCATCGGGCACGGCCCCCAGGATCGCAGCTTCCTGGACACCGTGGCCGGTCCGAACGCGGCCACGCGCCGGTATCGGCCGGTGCGCGGTACACGTCTCTCACGTGCGAAAACGCCGGTGACGCCACTCGATCGCCAGTCGATCGGCCGAAATGGCGGCGTCCACGCCGACACGCCGCACAATGTAATTAATTTGCAACCTCGACTTCGGCGAAACAGCCAAAACCCACCCCGATTTCGTTGCAGAGTGCCTGGATCTGATACTTCTACGGGGCAGCATCAGACATACGGATACATACAGGGCGAAGGGGATCCGCCATGAGACATGCGCGCGATGAGGTGACGGCGGCGGTCGAGGCCGCCACCCGTATTCTCTCGATCAGCGGGCGTTCGGAACCTCCCGAACACGACAATCCCGACGTGATCTGGGGAGAGCTGGCGAGCGACGGCGTCTGGGCACCGACGCGCGACGGACAGCGCGTTCACATCGGCGTCGCGGGGGCGGGCGCCGAAGACCGCCTGGCCAGCGTGATCAGGCCCAGCCTGCGGGTGTTCGCGGGCGTCGACGCCGAGACCGACGTCATCGGCCAGACCACGGCGGCCGGAGTGCGGTTCGCCACCGTGTTGCACGGCCCGGGCGCCCCGGAGGAGTTCCGGTTCCCGATCCGGCTCGGCGAGGGACTCTCGCTGGACGTCACCCCCTCGGGCGGGTACGACGTGGTGCACGAACGCTACGGAGCGACGGTCGGCCGGTTCTACGCTCCCTGGGGCTATGACTCGCTGTACCGCACGATCCCCGCGGAGTACCGCCTGGAGGGGACGACGATCGTGATGACGGTGCGGCACCGCGACGCCGACGCTCTCTACCCGGTGCTCGCGGACCCGCACTACGCGCGATGAGCCGGGTCCGCCCCGAAGGCCCGCCCCGCCGCGGACGGGCACTTCGCGACAGGCTCCGCGGAGCGCGCCGCGTACGGTGACGGTAGTGGCAGGATTAACGGCGACGCCGGCGTCGGGCCGACTCGAACGGGAGTCCCAGTGCTTTTCAGTCATGACACCGAGCACGCGCTCGGCAACGTGGTCGAGCTGGTCAACACGGGACCGGCGGCGACCGGGGACGAGCACCTGTCCGACCTCGTGGCGCTCCAGGCGCTGGTCGAGCGCTGCGAGGTGAGCGACGTCCGCGACCTCGACGAGGACGATCTGGAGGCCGTCCGGCGCCTGCGCGACCGGTTCAACGACGTCTTCCGCGCGCCCGACGACACCGGCCTGACCGTACGCCGGATCAACGCGATCATCGCCGAGGCACGGACGATGCCGCACCTGACCGACCACGACGACTACGACTGGCACGTGCACTTCTCCGCTCCCGGAACGCAACTGGCCGAGCGCCTCGCCGCCGAGTGCGGCATCGCCCTCGCCTACGTCGTGGCCGCCGGCGAGCTCGACCGGCTGCGCGTCTGCGAGGCCCCGGACTGCGACCGCGTGCTGGTCGACCTGTCGCGCAACCGCTGCCGCCGCTACTGCGACAGCCGCACGTGCGGCAACCGCATGCACGTGGCGGCCTACCGGGCGCGCCAGCGGGAGGCGGCGGCCGGCTGAGCGACCGCCGCGCCCGTACGGCGGCGCCCCGATAACCGGCGGCCTCCCCAAGAGCGGCGGGGGACCTTCCGCGGGCGCCGCGAGACGTAGACGAGACCGTCGCGCACGAGCACGTCGTAAACGGGCACGCCGTGGCGAGGCGGGCCGCTGCGGACCGCGCCGCCGTCCAGGGCGAACCGCCCGCCGTGCAGCGGGCACTCCAGGCAGTCGTCGACGATCGTGCCCTTGACCAGGAGCGCGCCGGCGTGCGGGCAGCGCAGCCCGAGGGCGTACAGGCTTCCGCGGGTCCGGCACAGCACGGCGGGCAACCCGTCGATCCGGCGGATCTCACCGTCGGCCAGGTCGCCGTCCGCGCACACCTGGACCAGCCCCGCGTCGTCGCGGCGGCGCCGTCTCCAGACCTCCCCGACCCGCAGCATGATGCGGCGATCCTCTCGCACATCGACGGCCCGATCCAGCAGGCCGGCCCCGGGCGTGAGCGAGATCTCGAACGCGATTCGGTCTTCGGACCCCGCTTCGGTCGCCGCACCCCCGGCCGGACGGATAACCTCTTTTCTCACGTAACGGGCATAGACCCGTGAGCTGGGAGGTTCCGCTGACCACGCGAGCGCTCATCACCGGGATCACCGGGCAGGACGGCTCCTACCTCGCCGAGCATCTGCTCGAGCAGGGGTACGAGGTCTGGGGCCTGGTCCGGGGGCAGGCCAACCCACACGTCTCCAGGCTGCGCAAGCACATCGGCGAGGTGCGGTTGGTCCACGGCGACCTGCTGGACCAGGGCAGCCTCATCTCCGCCGTGGAGAAGGTACGGCCCGACGAGGTCTACAACCTCGGCGCGATCTCCTTCGTGCCCATGTCGTGGCAGCAGGCGGAGATCACCGCCGAGGTCACCGGAATGGGCGTGCTGCGCATGCTCGAGGCGATTCGCGTCGTCAGCGGCATCAGCGGCTCGCGCGACCCCGGCGGCGGCCAGATCCGCTTCTACCAGGCCTCCTCGTCGGAGATGTTCGGCCAGGTGCGCGAGACGCCGCAGAACGAGCGCACGCCCTTCCACCCGCGCAGCCCGTACGGCGTCGCCAAGACCTACGGGCACTTCATCACGCAGAACTACCGCGAGTCGTACGGCATGTTCGCGGTCAGCGGCATCCTGTTCAACCACGAGTCGCCGCGGCGGGGCGCGGAGTTCGTGACCCGCAAGATCTCCCTCGGGGTGGCCCGGATCAAGCTCGGCCTGGCGGACAAGCTCACGCTGGGGAACCTGGAGGCACGGCGCGACTGGGGCTACGCCGGCGACTATGTGCGGGCGATGCGGCTCATGCTGGCCTGTGAGACGCCGGAGGACTATGTCATCGGCACCGGCCGCACCCAGTCCGTACGCGAACTGGTCGAGCTGGCCTTCGCGACGGCCGGGCTCGACTGGCGCGACCACGTGATCACCGACGCCGCGCTGACCCGGCCCGCCGAGGTCGACCTGCTGTGCGGCGACCCGAAGAAGGCGCGTGACCAGCTCGGCTGGGAGCCGGGCGTGTCGTTCGAGGAGCTCGTCACGATGATGGTCGAGTCGGATCTGGCCCTGCTGTCCCGCTCCGACCGGCCCGCGGACGAGCCCCTCAGCTTCGACCACTGGTGAGAGCCGCCGCCTCCGCGTGCGACGATGGCCAGGTGCCCTCCGATGTCTACTCCGGGCAGGCGGACGCGCCCGCCGCCCGCCTCCGGCTCTCCGAAGCGTCCGGCCGCTGGGTCCTCACCGCCACGGTGCTCGGCTCCAGCCTGGCGATGCTCGACGCGACCATCGTCAACGTCGCGCTGCCCCGGATCGGGCGGGAGTTCGGCGCCTCGCTGGCCGGCCTGCAGTGGACCGTCAACGCCTACACGCTCACGCTCGCGGGGCTGATCCTGCTCGGCGGCTCGCTCGGCGACCGGTTCGGCCGCCGGCGCGTCTTCATGATCGGCGTGGTCTGGTTCGCCCTCGCGTCCGCGCTGTGCGGCATCGCGCCGGACATCGGCGTGCTGGTCGCGGCGCGCGCCCTGCAGGGCATCGGCGGTGCCCTGCTGACACCGGGCGCGCTCGCCATCATCCAGGCGTCCTTCAGCCCCGCGGACCGGTCGCGGGCGATCGGTGCCTGGTCGGGCCTCGGCGGCGTCGCGGGCGCGATCGGGCCGTTCCTCGGCGGCTGGCTCATCGCGGCGGCGGGCTGGCGCTGGGCGTTCCTGCTCAACCTCCCGCTCGCCGCCCTCGTCGTGGTCGTGGCGGCGCGGCACGTGCCGGAGACCCGTGACGAGTCCGAGTACCAGGGGTTCGACGTGCTCGGCGCGGTCCTCGCGGCCACCGCGCTCGCCGGCGTGACCTACGCCCTGACCGAGGCGCCCTCGGGCCCGGCCGCCGTCGTGGCGGCCGCGGCCGTGCTGGGGGTCGCCGCCGGCGTGGCCTTCGTGCTGGTCGAACGGCGGCGGTCGGCCGGCCACGGCCCGAGCCCCATGCTGCCGCTCGGCGTCTTCGGGTCTCGGCAGTTCACCGCCGTCAACGTCGTGACCTTCATCGTGTACGGCGGCATGGGTGTGCAGTTCTTCCTGCTCGTGGTCGACCTGCAGGTCGTGGCGGGCTACTCCCCCATCGTCGCGGGCACCGCACTGCTTCCGGTGACGATCCTGATGCTCCTGCTGTCCGCGCGCGCGGGCGCGCTGGCCCAGCGGTTCGGGCCGCGTTACCTGATGACCGGCGGGCTGATCGTCGCCGCCGCGGGCATGACGCTGACGCTGCGCATCGGCCCGCACGCCTCGTACGCCGCCGACGTGCTGCCGGCCACGGTGGTGTTCGGCCTCGGCCTGTCGGGCGTGGTCGCGCCGCTGACCGCCACGGTGCTCGCGACGGCCGACATGCGGCACGCGGGCGTGGCCAGCGGGGTGAACAACGCCGTGGCCCGCGCCGCCGGCCTGCTCGCGGTGGCGGGCATCCCGCCCGCGGTCGGCCTCAGGGGCGCCGCGTACAACGACCCGGCGGCGTTCGGCCACGGCTTCCACACGGCGATGACGATCTCGGCCGCACTGCTGCTCGTCGGTGCGGTGCTGACCTTCCTCATCGTCCACGACGACGTGCTCCGCCCCGACCAGGCGACGGCCACCCCGGAGTGCGAGTACCACTGCCCGGTCGGCGCGCCGCCCCTCGAACCCGGCACGACCTCGGACGTCTGACGGCCGTCGCGCTCACCGGGTCGGCTCTCGCCGGCGGGCCGTCACCGGCCGGATGACCGCCAGCTCCAGCGCGGTGACCACGATGAGGGCCGCCAGGCCGCTCACCGCCGGGACGGCGACCAGGGCGATGAGGCAACGGACGAACGGGTCCGCGACGTACCTCGCGTCATAGGGCATGGTCATGGTCGGGAGCAACAGGACGGCCAGGGCGATCAGCGTCCGTCGCCCGGCGGCGCCGCGCGCCAGCCGGCCGATGGCGAGGAGCGCCGCACCGGCCAGGCCCAGGAGCCCGGCACCCCACGTGACGCCCAGCTCGTGCCGCACCATCGCCGTCTCGAAGAACACCCCCACGGCCAGGAAGACGGCGATGCCGATGAGGGCCCGGCGGCCGAGCAGCTGCCGTCCCCGGGCGGCGCCGGGCCCGGCGAGGAGCGCGCCCGCCGTGATGAGGCCGAGCATGAGCGGCGCGGCCGCCCCCGCTCCCACGTAGTCGTCGTTCGCCGCGAACACGGCGACGTTCACGACGACGGCGGCGAGCACGGCGACCGAGGTCACCCGCGTGGCGCCGCACAGCGCGACGACGGCCACGATCCCCCATGCGAGGTGGGCCGGCGCCGAGTGGTAGATGATCCACCAGCTCGAGCCGGGCGCGGCGGCGTCGGACGCGTCCGGCAGCAACAGGATCGCCCGTACGGCGTACCTGGCGGTGCCGGCGAGCAGGAGGAGCGGGGCGATGACGCCGAGCAACGCGGCCGCTTCCCGCCAGCCTCCGCGGGTGAGCGCCTCCGGGGCCCGCCGGATCCGGATCCCGAGCCCGCCCCGTACCAGATCGACCACGTCGCGTACGGCCGGACGGGTCTGGTTCGGACCGGCCGCTGCGAGGAGCACGCCCAGCATCTCGTCTTCGTGCGCCCGGCGGTGCTCCGCGGGATACCAGCGGAGCCACCTGCGGTAACGGTCTTCAAGAGCACGCATATGTGCGGACCTTTCGTGGAGTGGACGACGGCCGGGCACGACGGGCCCGGGCAAGGTGCGGTGGGTCGAGCGAGGAGGTGCGACCGGGCAGGGATCGGCCGGCGCGTCACACGGCGGGCGAGGCGGCCTGCGCGCCGCCCAGCCAGGCGGGGCCCAGGCGCGCGGCAGCGGCCTCGGCCCGCCTTCGTAGCCGCTCGACCTCCGCCGCGAGTGCGGCGGCGCCGTCGTCGGTCAGGCGGTAGTAACGGCGCAACCGGCCGTCGACGACCTCCTCCCGGTCGGCGGCGACGAGGCCGTCGGCCTGCAGGCGATCCAGCGCGGCGTACAGCGTGCCGGCGCGGAGCCGCACGCGTCCGTCGGAGATCAGCTCCGCGTCGCACATGATCCCGTAGCCGTGCTGAGGCCGGGCGGCCAGAGCCGTGAGGATCAAGAACGTGGGCTCTTGCATCTGCCTGCTCATGTTGATCTTTATATACCGATGGTCGATACATGGCAACGGCGGCGGGAGAACAGGACGGTCGACCGTGCGGCCGACGTTCGTCATCGGTGAGGTGCCGCGCCCCCCGAGGCCACGGCGCGATCGGGGCGTCACCCCGCGAACCCGGCATGACCTCGGACGCGGCATCGCGTCCGGCACAGGCGACGGGTCGGCGGCTGCGTGCATCGCCTTCTCGTGGGTACCCCGGAGCCATGACCGATTTGCAGCCACTTACGCAGTATGTTATTGATTCCGCCCACCAGGAGGTGGCGGACAAGGCGCGCCGGAGCCTTCCCGCGCTGAGGATGGGCGCGGTCGCCGGGACCCTCGGCGTCCTCGCCGCCGCCGCGTCGTACCGCCTGAGCGTCCTCCTGCTGGAGAAGGTGATGCCGTCGGAGGCCGCCGCGCTGACGGCGACCCTCGCGTACGGCGGCGGCGCCGGGTGCGCCGCGGTGGTCACCCTCCGCCGGCTGCGGGAGACGCCGGCGCCCCTGCCGGTCGAGACCGCTCAGCGGTTCGCCAACGCGATCGCGGACCGGGCCTCGGAAGTCGAATAGCGACCGGCCGTCGGGTGCCGGCTCGGCCGTAGGGCCGCCCCGGGCCCGCCACCCCGCGCCGGTGAAACACATCCGGCCGAAAGGCCCGCAGGCGCTCCTCGTACCGTCGGCCAATGGCATGGGCATTCGGTGAGCGCCCGACTACGCGGGCCCCGTCACGGAAGAAACACGGCGTTGTTCACCAACGCTCAGAGACCATCCATGAACACCCTGTGACCAGCCACAACCGTCAGATTGCGGCATTTAGCCGATGGTGACGATATGAATCCCTCTATTCCGTTTAGCGCGGTTTATCTGGGTACGGGAGGTCCACACGTAAAAGAGACACACCAAGGGAGTGGATGCCATGACTGGGCCGATAGCCCAGCAGACCTCCGGCGGTACCCCCACGAGAGCGGGGGGCGGCTCCAGCAGCCTGGCCGACGTGGTGGACCTGATCCTGGAAAAGGGTCTGGTGATCGACCTGTACGCCCGGGTCTCGCTGGTGGGGATCGAGATCCTCACGGTCGACGTCCGGATCGTCGTCGCGAGCGTGGACACCTACCTGCGGTTCGCCGCGGCCTGCAACCGGCTCGACATCGCCCACGACGGAACCTCGCAGGGCCTGCCGCAGTTCGTCGGCGGCATGCAGGAGTCGGGCGCCAAGAAGAAGACCCGCGGCGCGCTGGAAGGAGCGCGTGAACGGCTCGAAGAGACCTTCGCCCCCTCGGATGACGAGGACGACGAGAAGAAGAAGCAGCCGGCACGGCGTCGCTCATCCAAGAAGAACGAGGAGGACGACGAGTGACCACCCCGCAGACATCCGCTGCGACCCAGTACGTCTACGGCATCATCCGTGCCGACGCCTCGGTACCCGACGACCTGACCGGCCTGGACGACCAGCCCGTCTCGGTGGTCGCGCACGGTCCGTGCGCGGCCCTCGTCAGCGAGCTGGCGCAGCAGCGCCCCCTGGGCGAGCGCGCCGACCTGCTCGCGCACCAGCGCGTGCTGGACGTGTTCGTCTCGGCCGGCGTCGACATCCTGCCCTTCCGGTTCGGCGCGGCCCTGGGCAGCCGGGACGCCGTGGAGAAGGAGCTGCTGGCCGAGAACGGCGAGCGCCTGTCGCAGGTCCTGGACCGGCTGAAAAGACGCCAGGAGGTCCGTGTCAAGGGCACCTACGTCCAGGAGGCCATCCTGCGCGAGATCGTGGCCGAGGAGCCGGAGGTGGCCGAGCTCAACGAGCGGGTGCGCAACGTGCCCGAGGACGCCTCGGACGCCGTGTACTACGACCGCGTCCGGCTCGGCGAGCTGGTCGCGCAGAGCGTCAAGCGGCGCCGCGACGAGGAGGGCGCCCGGCTGCTGGAGAGCCTCGCCCCCGCCGCCGCGGCCGTCGCCGCCCACGCGCCCGTGCGCGAGGAGGACGTCATCGACGCGTCGTTCCTGGTGGATCGCGCGAAGCTGGCGGACTTCCAGCGGGCCGTGGACGCGCTCGCCGGCGAACACCAGGGCCGGGTGACCCTGCGCCTGGTCGGGCCACTCCCGCCCTACAGCTTCGTTCCGGAGGAGTGAATGGGACTGTTCACCGGCCTGGTGACGCTTCCCCTCGCACCCGCGCGGGGGGTGATCTGGCTCGCCGGGGTGCTCAAGGAACAGGCCGAGGAGCAGCTGTACGACCCCGGCCGGATCGCCGCGGAGATGCAGCAGGTCGCCGACGACGTCGCCAGTGGAGCGATCACCGAAGAGGAGGCGGCCGAGCGGGAGGAGGACCTCATCCACCGACTGCACGAAGGCCACCGACTCGGTTATCAGAGAGGCTAGCGATGCTCAGCGCGTCCGACGCCGCCGAAGTGGCGGCGCACCACGTCACCGAGATGACCGGACGGTCCGTCGAAGGCGTCGTCGGGGTCGAGCGCTCCGACGACGGGTGGAAGGTGACCGTCGAGGTCGTCGAGACCCAGAGGATCCCCGACTCCGCCGACATCCTCGCCACCTATGACGTCGAGGTCGACAAGGACGGCGAGCTGGTCTCCTATCGGCGCGTCGGACGCTACCTGCGCGGGCAAGTCGAGCGGAAGTGAAAGAGGCTGAGCACATTGTCCGAGATGTCATGGACGGGATCACGGTCGGTCGCTCGTCCGATGGCGGGAGAGCAGCCGAACGCCAATCTCGCCGACCTTCTCGAGCGCATCCTCGACAAGGGAATCGTGATCGTCGGGGACATCCGGGTGAATCTCCTCGACATCGAGCTGCTGACCATCAAGCTGCGGCTGCTGGTCGCCTCGGTCGACCGCGCCAAGGAGATGGGCATCGACTGGTGGGAACACGATCCGTCGCTGTCCTCCCGCGCCTCACGCGAGGAGGTGAGCGACGGCCAGGGCTCCTCCCGCGAGGCGCTGGAGGAGGAGAACCGGCGGCTGCGTGAACGCCTGGCCGCGATCGAGGAACACGCCGGCGACGGCGCGGACGGCGCCACCGGAGACGGAAAGAGCACGGCGTCCAAGCGGTCGGCGAGCACAAGGAAGCGCGAGAACAGTGACTGACTCTTCCGACACCGCCGTCTACCTGTACGGCGTCACCCGAGGGCTGGATCCCGCGGTGCTGGGCGACTCCCCCGGCGTGGCGGGCGCTCCGGTGCGCGGCGTCGCCACCGGCGACCTCACCGCGCTGGTCAGCACCGTACGGCTGGACGAGTACGGCGAGGAGGCCCTGCGCGCCAACCTGGAGGATCTGGCGTGGATCGAGACGACCGCACGCGCGCACCACGCCGTGGTCGACCGTGCCGCCCGCGTGGCGCCGACCGCGCCCGTACGGATCGCGACCGTCTACCACGACGACGAGCGCGTGTCGCAGGTCCTCCGCGAGGGGCGCGAGCGGTTCGGCACGGCGTTGGACCGGATCACGGGCCGCTCGGAGTGGGGGGTCAAGGCCTACGCCTACCCGGAGGACGACCGGCCCGCCGAGGAGGCGGTGCCGTCGGCCACGGGCGGCGGTTCGGGGCCGGCCGGTGCCGGCACCGCGTACCTGCGGCGGCGCCAGGAGCAGCGGCGCCGCCGGACCGAGGCGGGGCGCAGGCTCAGCGAGCGCGCCCAGGCCATCGACGCCGAACTCCGGGTCCACGCGGTGGCGGTCAGAAGACATCCGCCGCAGGATCCGAAGCTGTCAGGGCACGCGGGCACGCCGATCCTCAACGTGGCCTACCTGCTGGACGACGCACGGGTGCCGGAGTTCCAGGCGCTGGTGCGCGACATCGACGAGCGGTCGCCCGGGATCGGCGTCGAGATGACGGGCCCCTGGCCGCCGTACTCCTTCATCGAGACCGACGGGGCGTGAGCGATGACGGTCCCCCTCGACGTCGGCCCGGCCGGCAACGGAACGGAGCGCGTCGCGCTCGTCGACCTGCTCGACCGGCTGCTCGCCGGCGGGGCCGTCCTCACCGGCGACCTGGTGATCTCCATCGCCGAGGTCGACCTGGTCCAGATCTCGCTCCGCGCGCTGATCATGGCCGTACGCGACGAAACGGAGGAGGACGAGGCGTGAACCGCTTCGAGGACCGCGCACCGGTGACCGGGAACGTCACGACGACGGACCTGACGACCGACGACCCCGTCACCGACGCCCTCCTGCACGGCCGTACGGAGCCGTCGGCGCCACCGGACCGGGCCGGCTCCGGCACGTCCCGTACGATGCGGCGGCTGCAGACCGACCCCGACACCGTCGAGCGTGACCTGGTGAAACTCGTCCTCACTCTGGTGGAGCTCATCCGGCAGCTCATGGAGCGCCAGGCGATACGCCGTGTCGAGGGCGGCGGGCTCTCCGAGGACCAGGTCGAGCAGCTCGGCCTCGCGCTGATGCGACTCGACGAGGCGATGGGCCGGCTGAAGGACCACTTCGACCTGGACGACCACGACCTCAACCTCGACCTCGGCCCCCTCGGGCCGCTGCTGCCCGAGAGCTGAACACCCACCGGACCGCCCGCCGCCCGTGGCGGCGGGCGGTCCACGTGGCGCGGCCCTCACGTACGGCCCGGCCCGTCGGCGGGCTCACGTACGACGGGCTTGGGACGAAGTTCGGGCGGGATCCGGCACCGCGCCGGGTCCCGCCCGTGGCGCGGTCACCTTCTTCTGCGGAATCGCCGGAAGAGCCAGCCACCGAGGATCAGTGCGATGACCGGCAGGGCGCGCACCCCGACGAATCCCGCGATCGCGCGCAGCACCTTCACGAGCCGGGCGAACGCCAGAGTGTGCAGGACCTTGCGCAGGCCCGGCAGCTTGAGCGCGTTCATCACCGAACCCTGCAGCGCCTTCTTCGGTGAGGGCACCTCACGCTTGCGCATCGCCCCCTTGATGCGTTCCGGTGAAGCCGTCTCCGTCACCTTGCCCACCGGCGTCGATTTCTCAGCCATATGCCGTCTCCTTATTCGGGGTTTCACCTCTTCGTCCGTCATACCCGAGGGGCGAGAACCATTCATGAGTAGCGCTCCGCATCCATCACGACCAACGTTTTGTGGCCGGAAAAACACCAGGAGTGACACCCGGCCCGCGTTCTTGACCGGTGGATTGTTTCCCACCTGAGCGGGTACCCCCCGACCGGCGGTTCCCGGCTACGAAGCCGGTGTCGCGGGAGGAAGGACACTGAAATGACGACTCGGTCAGCCTCCGAGAAACGCAAGAAGAATCCCACTGAACACATCGACCTCACTCGTTTGAAGGAGCTGAAGGGCACCGTGAAGACTGCGGCGAAAACCGTGAAGGCGGCCACCAGTGCGGCGAACCTGGGAAAGGCGGCCCCGAAGGCAGCGATAAGCGCGGCCAAATCACTGGGATCCGGTGACTCGTCCGCGAAGCAGGCCGTTTCCGGCGGGCTCGGCGCGCTGAAGAAGGCCGGAGCGAAGGTCCTCGGCAAGAAGGGCGGGCGAGCGAGCGAGAACCCGTCCAAGATCACCAACATCGTCGAGGAGGTCGACGTCGGGGCGCCGCGCCGGCTCGTCTACGACCAGTGGACCCGGTTCCAGGACTTCCCGGGCTTCACGAAGAAGGTGGAGGGCACCGAGCAGGTCGCGGACGAGAAGCTGCGGTGGAAGGCCAAGATCTTCTGGTCGTCCCGCGCGTGGGAGTCCACCATCGTCGAGCAGGTGCCGGATGAGCGGGTCGTCTGGCGGTCGACGGGCGCCAAGGGGTACGTGGACGGCGCCGTGACCTTCCACGAGCTGACGCCGGACCTGACCCGCGTGCTGCTGGTCCTCGAATACCACCCGAAGGGCCTGGTCGAGAAGACCGGCAACCTGTGGAGAGCCCAGGGCCGCCGGGTCCGGCTCGAACTCAAGCACTTCCAGCGGCACGTGATGGCCCACGCGCTGCTGGCCAAGGAGGACGACGCCGAGGGCTGGCGTGGCGAGATCCGCGACAGCGAGGTCGTCAAGAGCCACGAGACCGCGGTGGCCGACGAGAAGAAGCAGCGCAGCACCACCGGCAAGTCCGGCGGCACGACACGTTCCAGGAAGACCTCCGGCGCCGGCCGGTCGTCGAGCCGCTCCTCCGGCACCAAGCGCTCCGGCGGCGGCTCGTCCTCCAGCGGCTCCTCCGGCGCGTCCGGTAAGGGCTCGTCCGGCACTAAGCGCTCCTCCTCCCGCAAGAGCTCGTCCTCCGGTGCGCGCAAGTCGTCCGACAAGCAGCACGAATAGCCCGGACCGCAGGCGAGCCGCGTAGCCCCGAGCCCGCCGGAGGCGCCTTCGCGACGGGTCGGCTCAGCCTCGGCTCTTGGCGAAGGCGAGGAACTCGCGTGCGACCGGAGGCAGCGGACGGCGTGTGTGGACCAGGCCGATGGTCGTGGTGATCGGGGGCATGAAGGAGCGGACGGCGAGGCCCTCGACGGTCTCGATCTGGTTCCGGTACCACATCAGCGACCCGACCCCGGCGCGCACCCAGGTGAGCCACGCCCCCCGCTCGTTCGACTCCACCGCCGGGATCGGCGTGACGCCGATGCGGGACAGCACGCCGTCGAGCTCGGTCCGCCGGGCGCTGCCCCGGGCCGGCATGACCAGGCGCAGGCCTTCGAGCGCCGACTGCGGGACCGGCTCGCGCAGGTTGAGCCCGGCCGGGGAGATCAGGACGATCTCCCGCTGCTCGAGCGGGTGCGCCGCCAGGTCGCCGGGGACCGGCAGGTCGGTCAGGGCGAGGTCGGCGCGTCCATCGCGTACGGCGGCGCCCGCCGACTCACGGCCGTCGCAGCGGACCACCCGGATCCTCGCGGCGGGCTGTTCGCGGGCGAACTCCGGCAGCAGTCGCGCCGTGAGCTCGGGCTCCAGGGTGGACGTCGAGGCCACTCGCAGCTCCCCTGGCCGCGCGCCGGTGGGCGCGGCGGAGAACGCCTCGATCGCGTCGACCGCCCTCAGGGCGTCGCGGGCGTACCGGACGATCTGCTCTCCGGAGTCGGTGAGCGCCACTCCGCGACCGGCGCGGGCGAACAGCTCGACGCCCAGCTCACGCTCAAGCTCCCTGATCGCCCGCGACAGCGCCGGCTGTGCGACGAACAGGGCCTGGGCCGCCGCGGTCATCGTGCCGTGGTCGGCGGTCGCCACGACATAGCGCAGCTGCCGCAGATTCATCTTCTTCTGGCGCGCTGGCCCCGGTGCCCCGGCCAGGAAGGACGCGCCTCCTCCTCACAAGTCGATCGCAGGACAGCGGACGGGACCACGAATTGTCGGTGGCAGTCCGTAACGTCTTCGCCACGACAACGGAACGTCAGCGTGCGGAGGGAGGGCAGCGGGTGTCGTTGCGGAAATCGGCGGTCAAGCAGACAGGGTGCGCCTCGGTGGTACAGGTACGCCTGGCGCCCATCGCCTCGATCTGGACTCCCGCTGGCCGCGTGCACGTGGCCTACACCGGACGGGACCAAGACCTCGAAGCCATTGCCACGTTGCCGATCGGTGAGTGTGGCTTGATCGAACGTCTTCGCGACCGTCGGCACCGGCAACGCAAGCGCCTGCAGGCCAAAGGCACCTCCGCGGCTCGGCGTCGGCTGCGGGCGCTGGCCGGGCGCGAGTCGCGGATGATGAGAGACGTCAACCACCAGCTCAGCAGACACCTGGTGCGTGAGGCCTCGGTATTGTCCGCGCACGGAGCCGGCACCGGCCGCGGAATAGCCATGGAACGCCTTAATGGCATCCGCGACCGGGTAAGGGCTCACCGGTCCCAGCGACGCATCCTGCACAGCTGGGCGTTCGCCCAGCAGATCACCTTCACCCGCTACAAGGCCGAACGCGCGGGCATCGCCTTCACCACCGTCGACCCGGCATACACCAGTCAGACCTGCCCGCGCTGCGGGCACGTCACCCGGCTCGACCGGCCTGAGCGCGGCACCTTCAGGTGCCGATCCTGCAGTCTCGCTGGACACGCAGACCACATCGCAGCCATCAACATCGCCACCCGCGCTGTTGAGGGCTGGGGCGCCATCAACCGCCCACACGCCACCGGCCTCCCTTCACCCAGACGGGCCCCGGAGAGCAAGCCACCGGCGTCAGCCCGTGGCCGTTGATGGATCGAACGTAGGGCAAGGCGCCGCGCTCAGTCCTGGACATAGCCGGAATGGCCCGGACATTCACGGGGCGCGGTACCGCGCCCCGGAACGGACGAAAGCAGCCTTTTTAGGACCGATCAGTCGAGGTCGGCGCCGTACGTCTGCTTCACGACGTCGAGGTGGTGCCACGACTCGCCGACCCAGACGCCCGGCACCGCGCGAACCGCTTCGAGCGTGCTCAGCAGCACGTCGCGGGAGGTGGCGTCGATCCCACAGACGAGGTCGTACCGGCCGAAGCCGGTGACCACGTAGTTGATCCCGGACAGCCGGGCGATGCGACCGGCCGCCGTGTCGACGTCACTGGAGACGCGGACGCCCACTCCGGCGAGCTCGCCGGAGCCGAGGGCCCGCGAGTCGACGATCCCGCTCACATGGATCACTCCGGTGCGCATGAGCCGTACGGCACGCGCGCGGGTGGCCGCCTGGGACAGGCCGACCACCTCGGCAAGCCGGGTGTACGGGGTGCGGCCGTCGCGCGTCAGTTCGCGCAGCAGCCGCCAGTCGATCTCGTCCAGCGACACGTCGGGCAGTTCGGTGACGACGGAGTGCGCGTCCTTCACCACGGAGATGACACGGAAGACCTCCACTCCGCGCACACCGGGCAGCGAGCGTACGGCGTCGACCTCCTGGGCGAGCGTGACGTCGTCACGCACGCGTACCTCGGCGACGACGGCGTGCGCCCCGGTGGCCAGGGCGGCGAACCAGGCCGCCGGCTTTCTGGCCACCGCGTCGACCACATGGCGCGCCGGACCGTCGACGTCGATGAAGATATGGCCGATGGCGCCGGTTCCGATCACGGACGCGTGCACGATGCCCACCACGCGCACGATCCCCGAATCCAGAAGATGCTGCACGCGCGTGCGCACGGCCGTTCGCGACAGCCCCACACGGTCGGCCAGCGCCTGGAAGGTCGCCCTTCCATCCCGCTGCAGCTCGCGTACGAGCACAGCGTCGACCGCATCCAGCACGGGGGTCCTCCTCAGGGCCTGTATGTTCCTGCATTGGCTTGCATGATCATTTCACTACTGACGTCTTCGTCGCGAAAACGGAGCGTTGTTCGTGTACGTCCGCCAAAGGACCACCGATCTGTCGGTGAGGCGCTGCGTCGGTGCCGAAAGCGGCGCGTTACGTCGGCCGCCGGCGTGGCAACGTCCGGGCATCATCGGCTAGAGCTCGCGTCCCAATTCGACGAGGATTCCGCGAGCCTCGTCCCGCGCGGCCGTGGCCGCCTCCTCGTCGCCCTTCGCCACGTGGGTGTCGGCGAGGCAACGAAGGGTCTCGGCCACGTCGAGCGACTCATGGAGATCGCGGAAGATCCGCAGGGACTCTCCCAGCTGCGCGGCCGCGGCGTCCGGGTCGCCGTCGGCCAGGAGCATCTCTCCGGTGAGCCGCAGCACGTGTCCCTCACACGTGCGCCAGCCGACGTCACGGAAGGTCGTCATGACCAGGTCCAGCACCGGCCGTGCCTCATCGTGGCGCTTCTGCCGGACCAGGCACTCCCCCATCCGCATCCGCACCACCGCCTCGCTCAGCCGGTCACCGATCGCGTGGAAGGTCGGCAGCGCCTGCTCCAGCAGCCGCAGCGCCTCGCCGTACCGGCCGAGCTCCAGCTCGACGCCCGCGATGCGGCGCAGCGCGTGCGCCTCGCCCATGCCGTTGCCCGCGCTCCGGTAGAGCCGCAGCATCTCCTCGAACCGCGCCCGCGCCGGCTCGGCCCGCCCCTGGTCGAGGTCGCACAGGCCGAGCCCCTCCACGGCGTACGCCTCGGCGCGCCGGTCGCCCAGCTCGCCGAACAGCCGCAGCGCGTCGGCCCACAGCGGCCGGGAGGCCTCCGGGTCGCCGATGATGCGGACCGTGCCGGCCACGCCGCACAGCGCGCCCGCCCGGCCGTAGCGCTCGCCGATGCGCTCACAGAGCGCCGCCGCGCGCTCGAAGTGATCGCGCGCCTCGCCGAACTCGCTCTGGACGTACAGCATCGCGCCGAGGTTGATCTCCGACGCCGCCTCGCCGCGCAGGTCGCCCGACTCGCGCGCCGCCGCCAGCGCGTGGTCGCAGCAGCGGCGCCACTCGACCAGGTCGCCGCAGAACTCGAAGAACGGCAGGCTCGCGCTGGCGAGCTCCCAGCACGGGCCGGGCATGCCGGCGGCGTGCGCCTGCTCGACCATCGCAGTGATCGCGGACCGCTCGCTCTCGAACCACGCGAGCGGGTCGCGCAGCAGCACATCGGTGGTCTCCGGATCGAGCGGCATGCGGGGCGCGTCGCCGGACAGCGGCGCGTAGTAGCAGTTGGGCAGCCGGCGTTCGGCCTCGCCGACCAGTGCCAGCCAGGCCGCTGCCGCGCGGCCCAGCGCCGCTCGGCGTTCGGCCGGGGCCTCCTCGACGACGGCGCGCTCGCGGGCGTACACCCGCAGCAGGTCGTGGAAGCGGTAGCGCGGCTGGTCGGTCTCGTCGCGGCCGGCCACCTCCAGCAGCCGGGCGTCCACCAGCTCCTCGACCAGGTCCTCGCCCTCCTGCATCGGTACGTCGACCAGCGCGGCGGCCGTCCAGGCGGCGAAGTCGGCCACCTCCAGCACGCCGAGCAGCCGGAACGCCCGCTGGGCCGCCGCGGACAGGCCCCGGTGGCCCAGCGCGAGGCTGCCGCGCACCTCCAGGTCGGCGTGGACCAGCTCGTCGAGCCGCCGGTGCTCGTCGGCGAGCCTCCGCGCGAGCCGCTCGAGGGTCCAGTGCGGCTTGGCGGCCAGCCGCGCCGCCGCGATCCGCAGGGCCAGCGGCAGCCGGTCGCACAGCGCGGCCACGCGGTCGGCGGCCTCCGGTTCCGCGGCGACCCGCTCGGGGCCGGCCACGCGGGTGAGGAGCTCGGCCGCCTGGATCGGGTCGAAGGCGTCCAGCTCGATGCGCGTCGCACCGGCCAGCCCGGTCAGGCGCCGCCGCGAGGTGACGAGGACCGCGCACAGCGGGCTGCCCGGCAGCAGCGGGCGCACCTGCCGCTCGTCGGCGGCGTTGTCCAGGACGATGAGGGCCCGCCGCCCGTCGAGGCGTGCGCGGTAGAGGTCGGCGCGCTCGTCCGGATCGGCGGGGATGGCCGCGCCGTCGACGCCGAGCGCCCGCAGCAGGCGGCCGAGGACGTCGCCGGGGTCGGCCGGCGTGGCCTCGCTGCCGTGCAGCCCGACGTAGAGACGCCCGTCGGGGAACTCTGGCCGCAGCCGATGCGCGACGTGCACGGCGAGCGTGGTCTTGCCGACGCCGCCGCGCCCACTGATCGCGATGATCGGCACCGCGGCGTACGGCTCGGGGCGCCAGGTCAGCGCGGCGGCGATCTCGGCGACCTGCTTCGCGCGGCCGGTGAAGTCGCCGATGTCGGGCGGCAGCGGCGACGGCCTGCCGGACGGCACCGGCTCGGCCGCCGGCCCGGCCGGGCTCGTGTCGTCGGCGAGGATCGCCTGCTGGATGCGGCGCAGGTCGGGCCCCGGCTCCAGGCCCAGCTCGGCGACCAGCGTCTCGCGTGCGTCCTGGTAGGCGTCGAGCGCCTCCGAGCGGCGTCCCGCGCGATGGAGCGCGCGCATCAACTGGCCGCGGAAGCGCTCGCGCAGCGGGTGGGCCGCGACGAGGGACACGACCTCCGGGATGAGGTCGCCGGCCCGGCCGACGGCCAGGTCGGCGTCGATGCGCTCCTCGATGGCGGTCAGCCGCCGCTCCTCCAGGCGCGCCGCCTCGGCCGCGAGACCCGCCAGGCCGCCGAGGGCGGGGCCGCGCCACAGCGCGAGGGCGGCCCGCAGCTCGTCCGCGGCACGCGCGGGTTCCATGCCCCGGGCGTGATCGATGTGGCGCTCGAACTCCAGGAGGTCGACCTGGTCCGTGCGCAGGACGTACCCCGGCGGAACGGTCACGATGACGTCGCGGACCGGCTCACCGTCGGGATCGGCGAGCCGCCACGCCCGCCGTAGCGCGGAGACGCACGCCTGGATCTGCGCCGTCGCGGTCGTGGGCGCCCGCTCCCCCCAGACGGCCTCGATCAGGCGGTCCACGCTGCGCACGCGCCCAGGGTCCAGCGCGAGCGCGGCCAGCACGGCACGCGCGCGGGGACCGAGCGGAACGGAGACGGCACCGTCCCACAGCTCCACCGGACCCAAGAGCCTGACCTGCATGCCTGCCTCTCAGCGAGGGGGTTCGACCGGCACGCACGGCACCGGAGGATGCGCCGTGCGAGGGCGCCGGCAAGCTCCTAAGCTCAGTTCAGAGGTAAGTGTCGCATGAAGAAATCACTTATGGTCAATGTAGATGGCGGGAAAGATTCCATTTCGCCGTTTCGGCGGCCCGTCACGGCGCTGACTCGGCACCCCGCGAAAGGGGCTTTCGCCGGGTACGCGGCACACTGTCCGGATGCGATTGCGACACCTGATCGCGGTGCTCCTGCTCTCCGTCTCCGCCTGCTCGGCGGGGCACGACCACACCGTCGCCCGCCCGCCGGGCGGGCGGCTCCCGGCCGTGCGGCGCACCGGCCCGGCCGTCACTCCCACGCCCGCGCCTCCGCGCCCCCGGCACATGGTCCTCCACGGGGCGCGCGACTCCGGCATGGTCGCGCTCACGTTCGACGCCGACATGACGCACGGCATGTGGCGATCGCTCGACGCCGGGCGGATCAAGTCCTCCTACGACCACCGCATCGTCGACACGCTCGACGCCACCCACACTCCGGCGACCATTTTCGCCACCGGCATGTGGATCCGGCGTTATCCGGCGGCGACGAAGACGCTCGCGGCCGATCCGCTGCTGGAGTTCGCCAATCATTCCTATGAGCACAGCGCCTTCACGGCCCCGTGTTACGGCCTGCCGGTCCTGCCGGCCCGGGACCGCACGGCGGACCTGCGGCACGCCGCGCGGATCCTGCGCGACCACGTTCCCGCGCCCACGCCCTACTTCCGTTTCCCCGGAGGATGCCACGACCGGTCGGCGGTACGGACGGTGCTGGCCGCCGGGCTGACACCGGTGCAGTGGGACGTGATCAGCGGTGACGCCTTCGGCCACGACCCCCATGCGATCACGCGTACGGTCCTGAAGGAGGCGAAGGGCGGCTCGATCGTCGTCATGCACCTCAACGGAGCGCCCACCGCGCCCGAGACGCACGCTGCGCTGCCCGGGATCATCACCGGCCTGCGGGCGCGGGGGCTGCGCCTGGTCAAGGTGTCGGAGCTGCTCACCGCCCGTTGAACCGGGCACCGGCGGGTATCCATCACAATGGAGAGTGGCCTTTCCGGCCATTCGCCCAGATGACGAACGGTGTTGACGAACGTGCGCCTGCTGAACGGTGAGCAACCGGTTCACGACCTGACTTACAACGACGTCTTCATGGTGCCTCGCAGGTCCGACGTCGGCTCCCGGCTCGAGGTCGACCTGTCGACCAGTGACGGCAGCGGCACGACGATCCCCATCGTCGTCGCCAACATGACCGCCGTCTCGGGCCGCCGGATGGCCGAGACGATCGCCCGCCGCGGCGGGCTCGCGGTGATCCCCCAGGACATCCCGGTGGACGTCGTCTCCGACGTCATCGGCTGGGTCAAGACCCGTCATCTCATCGTCGACACCGCGATCCGGCTGGGTCCCGGCAGCACGGTCGGTGAGGCGCTCGGCCTGCTGTCCAAGCGCGCGCACGGCGCCGTCATCGTCGTCGCGGACGACCGTCCCGTCGGCGTGGTCACCGAGGCCGACTGCCTGAGCGTCGACCGGTTCACCCAGCTCAGCGAGGTGATGTCCCGCGATCTGCTCACGCTCCCGGACACCGTCGACCCGCAGAAGGCCTTCGACACCCTGCACACACGCGGCCACCGGCTGGCGCCCGTGGTCGACGGCGAGGGCCGGCTGACCGGCGTGCTGACCCGTACGGGCGCGCTGCGCGCGACGCTGTACGAGCCCGCGGTGGACGCGGGCGGCCGGCTGCGTGTGGCCGCCGCGATCGGCGTGAACGGTGAGGTGGAGGAGAAGGCAGAGGCCCTTCTTGCCGCCGGGGCCGACGTGCTGGTCATCGACACCGCGCACGGGCACCAGGACAAGATGCTCGGCGCGCTGCGGCGCGTGCGCGGGCTCGATCCTCAGGTGCCCGTCGTGGCCGGCAACGTCGTGACCGCGGACGGCGTGCGCGACCTGGTCGAGGCGGGCGCCGACATCGTCAAGGTCGGGGTCGGCCCGGGCGCGATGTGCACGACCCGCATGATGACCGGCGTGGGCCGCCCGCAGTTCTCCGCGGTCCTCGAGTGCGCCGCGGAGGCCCGCCGGCTGGGCCGCCACGTCTGGGCGGACGGCGGCGTACGCCACCCGCGCGACGTGGCCCTGGCCCTCGCCGCCGGTGCGGCGAACGTCATGATCGGCTCGTGGTTCGCCGGGACCCTGGAGTCGCCGGGCGACCTGCAGCGCGCCTCCGACGGGCGGCTGTACAAGGAGAGCTTCGGGATGGCCTCGGCCCGCGCGGTACGCCTGCGCACGGCCGAGGACTCGCCCTTCGAGCGGGCCCGCAAGGCGCTGTTCGAGGAGGGGATCTCCACCTCGCGGATGTACGTCGACCCGCAGTCGCCCGGCGTCGAGGACGTGCTCGACACGATCATCGCGGGGCTGCGGAGCGCCTGCACGTACGCGGGCGCGCGGACGCTGGAGGAGTTCCACGAGCGGGCGCTGGTGGGGGTGCAGAGCCCGTCGGGCTACGCGGAGGGCGAACCACTGCACGTCAGCTGGTGACCGCCCGCCGCACCGAGCATGTCCGGGATGGGTGGATCATAGAAGGGACGTCGAGGCGAGGACGGTGATATGCCCCGTATCCAGGGGTTCGAGGCCTACCGCATGGCGATGCCGCGCGGCCGGCGCCCGGAGAGCATTCTCGTCCGGGTGACGGACGACGACGGCCTCGCGGGCTGGGGCGAGGTGGCCGGCTCCGACGTCTGCTGGGCCGACATCGAGGAGCGCGTCGGCCCCGCCCTGCTCGGCCTCGACTGGGAGCTGCCCGAGGAGGTCGGCGGCGTCGGCGGGCTCGGCGGCAGCGCGGCGGCCTCGGCGACCGACATCGCCTGCTGGGACCTGTGGTGCCGCCGCCAGGGCAGCCCGCTGTCCCACTCGCTCGGCGGCACCCGCACCTCGGTGATGGCCGGCGCCCGGCTCGGCGCCGAACCCACGCTCGACGTGCTGCTCACCCGCGTCAACCGCCTGGTCGGCGCCGGCTACACGCGGGTCACGCTCGCGGTGCACCCCGGCTGGGACGTCGAGCCCGTCCGCGCCGTACGCCGGGCGTTCCCCGCGCTCGCCCTCCAGGCCGACGCCGGCGAGGCGTACACCGAGGCGGAGGCCCACCTCGACGCGCTGGAGGCCCTCGACGCGTACGGCCTGATGGCGATCGAACGGCCGTTCCCCGGCGACGACCTGCCCGCCTACGCCCGGCTGCAGCGGCAGATCGCCACGGCGGTGTGCCTCGACCCGGGCGACCTGGACACCGTCGACAGCGCCATCGCCATGAGCGCCGGCCGCATGATGGGCCTGCGCATCGCCCGGCTGGGCGGCCTGACCGCGACCCGCGGCGCCCACGACCGCGCGCTGGCGGCCGGCTGGGACGCGTGGTGCGGCGGCGCGGACGGGTTCGGCATCGGCCAGGCGGCGGCGGTCGCGGTGGCCAGCCTGCCGGGCTGCGACCTGCCGAGCGACGTGACCGAGACCCCGACCGCCACGGCGGTCGTGTCCCCGCCGGTGAGCGTGAACGGCGGCGTCGTGGCCGTCCCCCTCACCCAGCCGGGCCTCGGCCACGACATCGACGAGGCGATGGTCTCCCGCCTCGCACGCCAGAGCCTGCGCATCCCGGCCTGACACCGGCGTCACACCGGACGGCGGGCGTCTCTAGCCCGCCGGGCCCCGAGGGCGCCACGCGTCACACCCCGGCGAGCCGGGCGGAGCGGCGCAGGTACACCACCCGGGTCACGACGGCGCAGAGTACGTAGAAGCCGATGAAGGCGACGTAGGCGCCGGTGCCGGACCCGTACGCGAGGAACGACTGCCGGAAGGCCAGGTTCACCAGGACGCCGCCGAACGCGCCGACGGCGCCGGCGAGGCCGATCACGGCTCCGGACAGGCGGCGGGCCTCCGTCTCCTCCGCGCACCTCACACGGAAGATCGCCGGGATCATCTTGTACGTCGAGCCGTTGCCGACCCCGCTGAGCACGAACAGCAGCACGAACCCCACGATGAACAGCGGCAGCGACCGCTCCGCCGAGGCGAGCAGGACCACGGCGGCGCCCAGCGCCATGGCGGCGAAGTTCCAGAACGTCACTTTCGCGCCGCCGAGCCGGTCCGCCAGCCTGCCGCCCACCGGGCGGACCAGGGAGCCGAGCAGCGGCCCGAGGAAGGTCAGGTACGCGGCCTTGACCGGCGTGGCGAAGTCGGCGGCGAACTGCACCTGGAGCACCTGGCCGAAGGCGAACCCGAAGCCGATGAACGACCCGAACGTGCCGATGTAGAGCAGCGAGACGATCCAGGTGTGGGCATCCCGCGCGACGTCGCGCATGGCCCGCCGGTCGTTACGGAGCCCGGGGAGGTTGTCCATCCACAGCGCCGCGCCGACGGCGGCCAGGACGACGAGCGGAATGTAGACGCCCGCCACGAGACGCGGGTGCCCGGCGCCCGCCGTGGCCAGGACGGCCAGGCCCACGAGCTGGACCACGGCCACCCCCAGGTTGCCGCCGCCGGCGTTGACCCCCAGCGCCCAGCCCTTGAGCCGCTGGGGGTAGAAGGCGTTGATGTTCGCCATCGAGGAGGCGAAGTTGCCCCCGCCGACGCCCGCGACGGCGGCGACCGCCAGCAGCGTCCCGTACGACACGCCGGGGTGGATGACGACGGCGGCGGCCACGGCGGGCACGAGCAGCAGGCCGGCGCTGATCATGGTCCAGTTGCGACCGCCGAACCGGGCCACCGCGAAGGTGTACGGCAGGCGCAGCGCCGCGCCGATCGCCGTGGGCACCGTGGTGAGCACGAACTTGCCCGCCGGGTCGATGTGGTACGCCGGGCCGAGGAAGAGCACCAGCACCGACCACAGGCTCCAGACCGAGAAGCCGACGTGCTCGCTGAAGATGGACAGGACGAGGTTGCGCCGGGCGACCCTCGCCCCGGTCGCCGTCCAGAACGTCGCGTCCTCGGGACGCCAGTCGGTGATCCGGCGTGGGGCGGTGGTAGTGGGCGTGCGCCGCTCGACGGTGGTCATGGGAGCCTCCTGCGGGTCCGTAGGGCCGCCCAGGACGGTAGGAACGCGGCGTTTCCCTCTCGTTTGAGGCGGGAGTCGGCGGTGCTACGTTCCGTGCACGCCACACGGCGCGGTGTTGTGAGGCCGCGCACCGGCCCGCCGGGTCCCCGGTGAAGCGCTTGTAGCCTCGCGGTAATACAGCGGACTCGGTCGTGAAACGCCCCGGCCGCAGGATCGGCACATGCCGCCGACTCCTACGGGGAGAGTCTCATGACCGATCTCGTCGTCATCGGCCACGGGCCGGCCGCTCACCGCCTGGTCGAGGCGGTACGTGAGCGGGACACCGAGGGCCGCTGGCAGATCACCGTGGTGGGCGAGGAACCGCGTCCGGCCTACGACCGGGTCGCGCTGACCTCCTACCTCACCGACGGCGCCGACCTGGCGTACCCCGCCCACGACGACGCCGTACGCGTCCGTACGGGAGAGCGGGTGACCTCCATCGACCGTGCCGGCCGTACGGTCACGACGGACGCCGGGGACACGCTGCGCTACGACACGCTGGTGCTGGCCACCGGATCGGTGCCGTTCGTCCCGCCCGTGCCCGGGGCCGGCGCCGCCTTCGTGTACCGCACCATCGACGACCTGGACGCCCTGCGGGCACGGGCCGCGGGCCGCGCGAGCGGGGTCGTCGTCGGCGGCGGGCTCCTGGGCCTGGAGGCGGCCCGCGCCCTGCAGGGCCTCGGCCTGGAGACCCACATCGTGGAGATGGCGCCCTGGCTGATGGCCCGCCAGCTCGACGAGGGCGGCGGGGCGATGCTGCGGCGGCACATCGAGGCGCTCGGCCTGCGGGTGCACACGGAGGTCATGCTGGAGCGCGTCGAGGCCGACGCGGTCCATCTCGCCGGCGGCACCGTCCTGCCGGCCGGCGTCGTCGTCTTCTCCGCCGGCATCCGCCCCCGCGACGAACTGGCCCGCGACGCCGGGCTGGAGGTCGGCGAGCGCGGCGGGATCGTGGTGGACGACGCCTGCCGCACCGGCGACCCGCGGATCTACGCGATCGGCGAGTGCGCGCTCGTGGGCGGGCAGGTCTACGGGCTGGTCGGGCCGTGCCTGTCGATGGCCGAGGTGGTCGCGGACGCGCTGTTCGGCGGGGCGGCCCGGTTCGCGGGCGCCGACACGTCCACGCAGCTCAAGCTCATGGGCGTCGACGTCGCGAGCTTCGGCGACCCGTCGGCCGACGCGCTGAACGTCAGCTACACCGACCCGGTCGCCGGGACGTACAAGCGGCTCGTCGTCAGCGACGACGCGGGGACCCTGCTCGGCGGGGTGCTCGTCGGCGACGCGTCGGCCTATCCCACCCTGCGCGCCTGCGTCGGCGCGAGCCTGCCCGCGGCGCCCGACCGGCTCCTGTTCGGCGGCACCGAGGCCGTCGCCGGCGCGATGACCGAAGAGACGATGGTGTGCAGCTGCAACGGCGTCAGCGCCGGCGCCATCCGCTCCGCGATCACCGACGGGGGCCTCACCGACCTTCCCGCGGTGAGGGCGTGCACCCGCGCGGGCACCGGCTGCGGCAGCTGCGTCCCGCTGGTGAAGCGGATTCTCGACGAGGAGCTCACCTCCGCGGGCATCCCGGTGAGCCGGGCGCTGTGCGAGCACTTCGACCACACCCGCGCGGAGCTGTTCGACATCATCCGGGTGCGGGGCATCACGACGTTCAGCGGGCTCATCGCCGAGTACGGCCGGGGCCGCGGCTGCGACATCTGCAAGCCGGCGGTCGCCTCGATCCTGGCCAGCCTCGGCACCGGGCACATCCTCGACGGCGAGCAGGCCGGCCTGCAGGACACCAACGACCAGTTCCTGGCGAACATGCAGAAGAACGGCACCTACTCGGTGGTGCCGCGCGTGCCCGGCGGGGAGATCACTCCGGAGAAGCTGATCGTCATCGGCGAGGTGGCGCGCGACTTCGGCCTCTACACGAAGATCACCGGCGGCCAGCGGATCGACATGTTCGGGGCCCGCGTCGAGCAGCTCCCGCTGATCTGGAAGCGGCTGACCGACGCCGGGTTCGAGTCCGGGCACGCGTACGGCAAGGCGCTGCGCACGGTCAAGTCGTGCGTGGGGTCCACCTGGTGCCGCTACGGCGTGCAGGACTCGGTCGGCCTGGCGATCCGGCTCGAGCTGCGCTACCGGGGCCTGCGCGCCCCGCACAAGATCAAGTCGGCGGTGTCCGGGTGCGCGCGGGAGTGCGCGGAGGCGCAGAGCAAGGACTTCGGTGTCATCGCCACCGAGAAGGGCTGGAACCTCTACGTCGCCGGGAACGGCGGGATGCGGCCGCGGCACGCCGACCTGTTCGCCACCGACCTGGACACCGAGACCCTGATCCGCTACATCGACCGGTTCCTGATGTTCTACATCCGCACCGCGGACCGGCTCCAGCGCACCGCGTCGTGGCTGGAGAGCCTCGACGGCGGCATCGAGTACCTGCGGGACGTCATCGTCGCGGACCGGCTCGGCATCTGCGACTCGCTCGACGCCGCGATGGCCCGGCACGTGGAGGACTACAGCGACGAATGGCGGGCGACGCTGGAGGACCCCGAGCGGCTGAGCCGCTTCGTGTCCTTCGTCAACGCCCCCGGCACCCCCGACCCGAGCATCGTCTTCGAACCCGAACGCGACCAGATCAAACCCGTGATCCCGGAGGTGGTGTCCCGGTGACCTCGCGAGCGAGGAGACCGGGAACACCGGCAGAGGAGGACTCATGACCGAGCGAAGCGAGGGAATCAGAAGACGCGCCCCTGTGGTCACCCTCCCCGACGAAGGAGGGCTCATGACCGAGGTACTGGACCGTCCCCCCGTGTCGGTGCGCTGGCAGACCGTCTGCGACTACGACGACCTCCCGCCGGAGGACGGCGTGTGCGCGCTCGTCCACGGAGAGCAGGTGGCGATCTTCCGGACCCACGACGGGCGCCTGTACGCCCTGTCCAACCGCGATCCGTTCAGCGGCGCGTACGTGCTGGCGCGCGGCATCGTGGGCTCCCGCGGCGGCGTGCCCACCGTCGCCTCGCCCATGTACAAGCAGGTCTTCGACCTGACGACGGGCCGCTGTCTGGACGACCCGGCGGTCCGGGTGCCGGCCTACCGCGTGCGCGTCAGCGGCACGCGGGTGGAGGTGGCCCGCGCGTGATCGACGAGCCCCTGGCCGGCTTCACGGTGGGCGTGACGGCGGCGCGCCGGCACGAGGAGCTCTCGGCGCTGCTGGAACGCCGCGGCGCCCGGGTGGTCTACGCCCCCGCGATCCGGCTGGTGTCGCTGTCCGACGACGCGCTGCTCCTGGCCGCGACACGGCAGATGCTGGCGAACCCGGTCGACGACGTCGTCGTCACCACCGGCATCGGGTTTCGTACGTGGCTGGAGACCGCCGACGGCTGGGGGCTGCGCGACGACCTGCTCGGGGAACTGAACGACGCCCGGATCCTCGCCCGCGGCCCCAAGGCGCGCGGCGCGGTCCGTGCGGCCGGGATGGCCGAGGCGTGGTCGCCGGAGTCGGAGAGCTGCGAGGAGGTGCTGCGCCACCTGTTGCGTGAGGACCTCACCGGCCGCCGGATCGCGGTGCAGCTGTACGGCGAGCCCTGCCCGGAGCTCACCGACGGGCTGCGGCGGGCCGGCGCCACGGTGCTGGAGATCCCGGTGTACCAGTGGGCACCGGCCGAGGATCCCGAGCCGCTCCGGCGCCTCGTCGAGCGGGCCGTGGCGGGCACGCTGGACGCGATCACCTTCACGAGCGCGCCCGCCGTCGCCGCGACGCTGGCCGTCGCCGACGAGCACGGCAGCGGAGAGCCGCTGCTCGAAGCCCTGCGCACGCGTGTCGTCGCCGCCTGCGTCGGCCCGGTGACCGCGGCGCCGCTGGAACGCCACCGCGTGCCGACCGTACGGCCGGACCGTTCGCGGCTCGGCGCGCTCGTCCGCGCCCTCGCCGCCGACCTGCCGGTACGGCACTCGGGCCGGATCGTGGTGCGCGGCCACACGCTCGAACTGCGCGGGCACGGCGTGCTCGTCGACGGGCGGCTGCGGCCGGTGACACGGGCTCCGATGGCGGTGCTGCGGGCGCTGGCGGAGCGTCCCGGGCACGTCGTCTCGCGCACGGAGCTGTGCGGCGTGCTGCCGAGCGGAACCGGGCCGGCCGGACCGTGGCAGGCGCGTCTCCAGCCCGACGAGCACGCGGTGGAGATGGCGGTGGCACGGCTGCGGCGCGTCCTCGGGCGGCCCGGCCTGATCGAGACGGTGGTCAAGCGCGGCTACCGGCTCGCCTGCGAGCCCGCCGCGGAGGGCGCCGTACCGTGAGCGAGCGAAGCGAGTGAACCGGCAAGCGCGCGCCCACGGTCACTCCACCGACGAAGGACGACTCGTGAGCGCGACTCCGATACTGCTGGCCGTGGGCCACGGCACGCGCGACCCGGCGGGGGTCGCCACGATCCGCGCCCTGCTGGAACGCGTGCGCGCGCTGCGCCCGGCGCTGCCCGTGGCGGCGTGCTTCGCCGAGATCTGCGCGCCGTCCCTCGATGACGCCGTGGCGGGCCTGGGCGGGCCCGCGGTGGCCGTGCCGCTGATGCTGGGCCGCGGCTACCACTCCCTGGTGGACATCCCCGGACGCACCGGCCCCGGCACCGTGGTCGCCCGGCCGCTCGGCCCCCACGCACTGCTGGCACGCGCGCTCGCCGACCGGCTGCGGGCGACGCCGCCGGCGGACGCCGTGGTGCTCGGCGCCGCCGGAACGTCCGATCCCTCCGGCATGGCCGACGTCCGCGCCGCGGCGCGGCTGCTGGGGCGGCACCTGGGGCGCCCGGTGGCCCACGGGTTCGCCGCGTCGGCGGAGCCGTCGCTCACCGATGTCGTCGGCGACCTGCGACGGCGCGGCGCCCGGCGGGTCACGGTCGCCTCCTACCTGCTCGCCCCGGGGTTCTTCCACCGGCGGATCCACGACTCCGGCGCGGACGCCGTCAGCCCGCCGATCGGCGTCCACGACGCGCTCGCGACCCTGATCCTGCGCCGGTACGACGAGGCGGCGCTCGCGTACGGCCCGCTCGGCGAAACGCCACAGAAGGCCGCTTCCCGCCCATAGTGCCTCCGCGTGGATGATGGTTCCGGAGCGTCGGGGAGCTGACCTGGCTCTCAGCGGGAGATGATGCGGCACATGGAACCCCTTCCGAGTGCGGTGTGGGTCGTGGCCGGGCCACCGGGCAGCGGGAAGTCGACGGTGGCCGACCTGCTCCTGGCGCGGCTGCGGCCCGTTCCCGCGCTGCTCGACAAGGACACGCTCTACGGCCCGTTCGTCTCGGCGACGCTGCGCGCGAACGGCCGCCCGGATGGCGAGCGCGAAGGTCCGTGGTACGACGAGCACATCAAGGTCCACGAGTACGCCGGAATGACCGCCACCGCCCTCGAGATCCGCTCGCACGGATGCCCGGTGCTGCTCAGCGGCCCGTTCACCGGGCAGATCCACGACCCTCGCCGGTGGCGCGCGTGGACCGAGGAGCTGGGCGGTTCGCCGGTGCACCTGGTCTGGATACGCGCGGACCGCGAGACGCTGCTTTATCGCCTCAAGAGCCGCGGCCTCGAACGCGACCAGCGCAAGCTGGAGCGCTTCGAGGAGTTCGCCGCCGCGATACGCGTCGGTCAGGCACCGCCGGTCCCCCACATCGCGCTGGACAACCGTCTGGCGGCCCGGCCGCTCGCCGACCAGCTCGACGAGCTGCTCTAGGACCTGGAGGTCAGAACTCCGGGCCGTAGCCGGTGCAGTCGGCCCGGAAGTGCGGGGTGGCGGGGCCGAGGGAGTTGAGGACGTTCTGGATGGCGGGGCCGTCGAGTGAGAGTCCGACGTGGCCGACGGCATCGCCGGGGCACTGGTCCTGCAGCACGATGTCGGTGACGTCGGCGCCCTCGAGGAGGGAGTTGGTGTACGGCGTGACCGTGCCGTCGTGGGAGCCGGCGATCACCACGTAGCGCGGGCCGGGCACGGTGTCGCCGTCGGCGAACAGCGCGGTCTGGAAGGGCGAGCCCTCCTCCTGCTCTGTCTCGGCGGGCGCGCCGATGAGCGTATAGGCGCCATTGACCAGCCACAGCACGCGCAGAGTCCGGCCGAGATCGACGAGCCCGCCCAGCGTCGTGCCGTGGTTGGTGGGCGCCAGGCCGACCATGGTGTGGACCTTGGCCGCGCCGCCCAGCCGTTTGATGTAGTGGTTGGGCATCATCCCGCCCTGCGAGTGCCCGACGACGTCCACCTTGGCGGCGCCGGTCGCGGCCAGCACCCTGTCGACGAAGGCGCTCATGGTCGCGGCCGACCGCGCGATCTCCCCCAGGCCGTACAGGTGACCGAACAGCGAGGAGTAGGTCTCGCCGTAGTTGAAGGCGTAGACGCAGTATCCGGCGTTGGCCAGCGTCGCGGCGAGCGCGACCCAGGCCGAGCCGAGGTTGGACGTGGTGCCGTGGACCAGCATGACCGGGTACGGATGCGCCCGCGACGGCCGGCACGACCAGTCGTTGGCGCCCGCGACGGCGTCCGGGCTGACGAAGAAGCTCGTGACGGCCGTCTTCAGGTCACCGACCGGATATCGACTCGCCGCCCGCGCCGGGGCCGCCGTGAGAGCCAGCGCCGCGACCCCCGCGACGAGCCCACGCGAGATGGTCCTCTTGACCATGCGGCCTGCTCCCTTCGCGCCGATCACACGCTACGGAGCCCACTGTTGAAAAAACAAGAGCGTTCATATGGCAGCTAACTTCGGAACAGCTCC
The DNA here is from genome assembly GCF_039541955.1 of Actinoallomurus oryzae. NCBI lineage: Bacteria > Bacillati > Actinomycetota > Actinomycetes > Streptosporangiales > Thermomonosporaceae > Actinoallomurus > Actinoallomurus oryzae. The sequence goes on from NZ_BAABHF010000054.1 coordinate 94,716, forward strand.
CGCAGGTTCACCACCAGCAGCACGCCGGCGACCACGACCATCGGGCCGAGCAGCACGTACCGGCCGCCGTACACGACCGCGAAGCTCAACCCGACCACGACGGCCACGGCACCGGCCAGCATCAGCAGGCCCGTCGCGAGCGCGAGCATCCGGCGGCGGGCCCACGCCTCCATCGTCAGGAAGAGGAAGACGACCCCGGCGAGAAGGATCGAGACCGGCTCGTGCGGCACGACGAAGACGCCGACGACGGCGAGGATGAACAGGGGCGTGCTCAGCGCGGCCCAGACGTTGAGGAAACGCGTGCGAGAGCCCCGGGTCGGCGTGTACGGGACGTTCGGCTCGCGCAGGTGCTCCTGCGGTTCGGCCTCGGGCGGGCGTGCGAGCGTCGCGTCGTGCGCGGCGCGCTCCTCGGCCAGGTCCGTACGCGTGCGGACCAGCGCGCGAAGGGCGTTCTCGGCCTTCACCACGTCCGCCGACCGCTGCCGCGCCAGGGCGCGGGCGTTCTCGTGGTGGCCGAGGGAGACGGCGGCCGCGCGCAGCCGGCGCAGCTCCTCGCGGTCGCGCTCGATCGTGGCGTCGGCGTCCGCGATCTCCCGGTTTAGGATCGCGATCCGCTCGCGCAGCGCCCGGTCGTCGTCCTCGGGCTGGGGCGGGACCTTCTGCAGCCCGGCCCACCCGAGCGGGTCCGCCCACAGGGTGCGCACCCGGCCGTCGCGCTCGTAGCGCGGGCCCGCCGGCGCGCGCTCGCCGCCGACCCAGTCGCGTGTGTCGCGCCCCCACAGCCCGTGGAAGCCGCTCACCCACGGCGTCTCGTCGGAGATGAGCACCGGATGCCAGCCACGCGCACGGGACGGGCCGATCTCCTCGCCATCGCCCATGGCGTAGTCGATGAAGGGGATGCCGACGCCGGTGTGCCGGCGCCCCTCCCGCAGCCAGGGGAAGGCGAAGGCCGTGACCCGCCGGGTGCCGCGGAGGACCGGGCGCAGCCGTGCCGGGTTGACGGTGACCAGGTACCGGCCGCGGACGAACGCGCCCGAGTGCGAGCCCGCTCCGACGTAGATCATCGGATGGTCGCCGACCCGCCGCAGCTCGGGGTCGTCCCAGCGGCGCCGCAGGTCGTCGCCCGACTCGTCGTGCGCGGACACCGCCACCCACGCCGGCCGCGGCCCGTCCGGCGACTCGGCGAGGTAGACCGTGACGGCCTCCCAGTCCGCCTCGTGGTCGTTCACGCCGCTGAAGGTCGTGCGCCAGTCGTTCATCGCGTACAGGAAGAAGTACTGGAGGACCACATAGCCGCCCTCGCGCACGACCCTGCCGTAGTAGGTGCAGCGGTACGGGTTCATGCGGCGCTCGTACAGGTCGGCGGCTGCCGCGGCGACGCCGCCGGGCACCGAGCCGCGCAGGAACAGCGACGCGCGGAGCAGCACGTCGAAGACCCGGCCGAACAGCCCGACCGCGGCGAGCCGCCCCGACTTGGCGATGGGCGGTTTGGCGTGGGAGTACCGGCGGACCTCCTTGCGGTGGAAGGGCTCCTGGACGAGCAGCAGCGACAGCTGGGAGTCCGGGTATCGCGCCGCCATCGCCACCAGCACCTCGGTGGTCAGCTGACCCGCGGGGACGAGCTGCTCCTCCCCCCGCCACAGGCCGCAGCAGCGGACGTAGTCCTCCACGTCGACCGGGAAGAAGCGCTCCCCGTCGGTGTAGGACAGGACCGGTTCGTACCGGCGCAGCAGCTCCAGGTCGGACTCGTACGGAACGGTTTCTTCCGGCTCAGCCACCGAATCCCCTAGTAACGGCCATTCGGCTGTTATACCGGACGGCCATTACCGGTGATGTCTCTGTATCGGGGTGCATGAACGGTTTTTCACCGGGTACCCCGTAGGCGCTTCAGCCGTCCAGGGAGTTGATAGCCAAATGTCCGCAACGCTACGAGTCCCGCGCACCCGCGGTGCCCTCAGCGGGCTGCTGCTGGTGCTGCTCGGCCTGTGGGGGGCGCTCATGCCGCTCGTCGGGCCGTATTTCCACTTCGGGTTCGCCCCCGACGAGGCGTGGCACTTCACGTCCGGCCGGGTGTGGCTGCAGGTCGTGCCCGGCGCCGCCGTCTTCCTCGGCGGCCTGATCGCGCTCGCCAGCGCCAACCGCGCCTTCGCGGCGTTCGGCGCCTGGCTGGCCGCGCTCGGCGGCGCCTGGTTCGGCGTCGGCGTCCCGCTCAGCGGCCTGTGGGCCGACCAGGGCCGCACGACCCTCGGGTCGGCGCTCGGCGGCACGACGCGCCAGGTCGCCGAGCAGATCACGCTGCTGTACGGGCTCGGCGTCGTCGCCGTCTTCCTCGCCGCCGTCGCCCTCGGCCGCCTCGCCGTGGTCGGCGTACGGGACGCCGCGCTGGCCGAGCGCGCCGACCGGCCGTCGCCGGTGGTCGAGGAGAGGCCGGTGACCGACGCGTCCCCCGGCCCCCGCCCGCCGCTGGGGCGTCGCCCGGTACGACCGGAGGACGCCACCGTGCCGCCGCCGCGCGGTCCGCTGCCCGAGCGGATCCCCGGCACCTCACCCGAACCGGTCCCGCCGCAGACCACGGGCCCGGGCGACGTGAAGGTGGCCGGCCGGACCGACGAGACGCGCGGGCGACCGGGCGCCGGCGCCTGACACCGTCTCGGATTCCACGGCCCCCGTCCGCTTCCCCCGGCGGACGGGGGCCGTGGGGTGTCCGGGCTCAGCCGCCGTACAGGTCCAGCAGGGCCCGCGCCGAGATGATCATGCACTCGCGCAGTTCGGCCGGTTCGAGCACCTCCACCTCGCCGCCGAACCGCAACAGTTCCGAGTGGGCGTGCCGGACGGACTCGATCGGGATCACGGTGCGCACCCAGCCGGCCTCGTCGGGCTCGCCGGCGTTCTCCCGGGCCGCCTCGACCACCGCGGGCGTGAGCAGGTACGAGACGCGGCGCATCCCCTCGGGCGAGAAGCGGACGACGGCCTCGCCGCTGAACATCTCGCGGTGGAAGCGGTCGAGATAGGCACACCAGAACGCGGAGAGGTCGAAGCCGGTGGGGCGTTCGAAGACCTCGTCGAGGATCTCCAGCTCCCGGATCCGGTCGACGCGGTACGTACGGTCGCCTCCCTCCGACCGGGCGATGAGGTACCAGTTGCCCGCCTTGAGGACCAACCCGAGCGGCTCGATCGTCCGGGTGACCGGCGTCGGGGCCTTCCAGCGCCGGTACAGCATCCGGACGCGGTGCTGGTTCCACACGGCGTCGGCGACGGCGGCCAGGTGCGGCGTCGGCGCGCCGCCGTGGAACCAGCCGGGCACGTCCAGGTGGAAGCGCTCGCGTACGCGGCCGGCGCGTTCGGCCAGATGCTTGGGCAGCGCGGCCATGAGCTTCAGCTCGGCGGCGGTCAGCACGGTGCCGAGGCCCAGCTCGGCGGCGGGGCCCGGCATGCCGGCGAAGAACAGCGACTCCGCCTCCGCGGGGGTCAGGCCGGTGAGGCGGGTGCGGTAGCCGTCGAGCAGCTGGTAACCGCCGGCCGGCCCGCGGTCGGCGTAGACCGGCACGCCCGCGGCGGACAGCGACTCGACGTCCCGGTAGATCGTCCGCAGCGAGACCTCCAGTTCCTCGGCGAGCTGCTGCGCGGTCATCCGCCCGCGCGCCTGCAGAAGCAGCAGAAGAGACACCAGCCGGCTCGCGCGCATGCGCCCCAGTCTGCCCGCACCCGCCGGGTGACCCGGATCTGCCTCCCGCGGCCGGGCGGTCTCTTACGCCGAGGCCAGGCGGCGGGCGTGCTCGGTCGCCGTGGCGGCGGAGCCGTCGTGGGCCGGTCCGTGGCCGGGCAGCAGGACGTCCGCGTCGAGCCGCCCCATCGCCCGCAGGCTCGCCAGCGCCTCGTCGCGGTCGTGGTGGAAGTACCCGGGCAGCAGCTGCGGCCCCCGGGCGCGTGAGGTGGGATGGCCGGCGACGAGCGCGTCGCCGGTGAGCAGGACTCCGGCGTCCGGCAGGTGGTACGCGCAGTGGCCCGCCGTGTGGCCGGGCGTGTGCACCGGCACCGGGCGGCCGGGCAGGTCCAGCGCGGCCGGGAACGCCTGCGGCTCCGCGACGCGTACGTCCGTGAGGCCGCCCGAACGGACCGCGCGCACCGCCCACGGCAGCACGCCCGGACGCCAGGCGTTCTGCGCGATCTGGCCGACGGAGACCTGGTGGAGGAACTCACGCCGGGCGTGCGGAACCTCCTTCTCGTGCATCAGCACGGGAACGCCATATGTCGTACGGAGGTACTCCGCGGAGCCGAGGTGGTCGGAGTGCGCGTGCGTGATGAGGACGGCCGCGAGGTCCTCGGGCCGGCGCCCCACCGCGGCCAGGGAGGCGATGACCCGCTCGCGGTCGCCGGGATAGCCGGTGTCCACGAGCGTGGCCGCGTCGCCCTCGGTGAGGATGACCCAGTTGGTGTTGCTCCCGCGGGCGAGGTGCACGCCCTCACGGATCTCGGTGACGTCGTCCATGGGCCCCGATTATCGCGGTTCAGATCACGATGACGGTCTTTCCGCGCGCCCTTCCGGCGCGGCTGCGCGCCAGGGCGCCGGGCGCCTGGGAAAGTGTCACCGTGTCGCCGATGACCACCCTGACGTGCCCGGCGTCGATCTCGCGGGCGAGGCGTTCGAGGAGGTCGGCGCTCGCGGCGCTGCTGAAGTTGGCCGCCTCGACCCCCGGCAGGCCGCCGTCCGGCACCGCGAAGACCGGGCTGAGGATCGTGCCGCCGGGGCGGATCGCCGGCAGCAGCGCGCGCAGCCGATCGGTGTCGCTCGCCAGGTCGATGACGGCGTCCACCGGGGGGTCGACCTGGCCGGCGATGGGGCCCGCGGTGTGGTCGACCACCTCCATGGCGCCCAGGGCGTGCATCAGGTCGGCCTTGTCCTTCGCCGCGGTGGCGACGACGGCGATGCCGCGCGCGGAGGCGAGCTGCGTGGCGAAGGTGCCGACGCCTCCGGTGGCGCCGACCACCAGCAGCCGCCCGGCGCCGGTCGCGGCGACCCGGTCGACGAGGTTGAGCGCGGTCATACCCGCGGTGGGCACGGCGGCGGCCTCGCTCAGCGCGACCGTGCGCGGGGCCGCGGCGATCGCGTCCTGGGACGCGACGGCCAGCTCGGCGTACGATCCGCGCCCTTCCTCGACCTCGGCGAACTGCCCGAAGACCGCGTCGCCCGGCTGGAAGCCGGTGACGTCGGCGCCGACCCTCTCGACGGTGCCCGCGCCGTCGGTGCCGATGATCAGCGGGAACCTCGCGTCCGGGACGATACCGTCGATGACCTTCCAGTCGAACGGGTTCAGCCCGGCGGCGGTCAGCCGCACCAGCACCTCGCCGGGGCCGGGCGCGGGCACCGGCTGGTCGGTCACCTCGGGCTCGGCTCCGAAGCCGGTCACGGTGACAGCGCGCATGCATCCCCCCGAAACGTCAACGCGGACGGTCCATACCCCTGGCCGTCGAGGCTCATCCCCCGGAATCGGCCCATGATCCCACTTTCCGCGACCACGGGTAGCCTGCCGGACGTGGCGGTGGAGGATTCTTGGGACGTTCGTACGGTGCGGGCGCCAGGCTGCGGGGGAACCATGGTGAATGTGCGTGTCGGTCGATCCGCCGTCGCGGTGTGCGCGGTCCTCACCGCGGCCGTGGGCTGCAGCGGCTCCGGCGGCGGGGGTGGCACGGCCACCCCGCCCGCCGCCCGCCGGGCGCACGCCCCGGACCCGCTGGCCACCTCTCCCGCTCCCCCGGGTGACAAGACGGGGGCGGCGATGACGTCCTATCTCAAGGGGCTCGCGGCCGACAAGAAGTTCACCGGCGCGGCGATCGTGGTCCGCCACGGGCAGGTGCTGACGCGTTTCGCCGCCGGGAAGGCCGACGAGGCCAAGAACATCCCGAACCGCCCGGACACGATCTTCCGCCTCGCCTCGGTGAGCAAGCAGTTCACGGCGATGCTGGTGCTCAAGCAGCGTGACCGGGGCCGGCTGCGGCTGAGCGACAAGATCTGCCCGTACCTCGTGCCCACGTACGTGAAGTCGTGCCCGAAGGCATGGAAGTCCATCACGATCAAGGAGATCCTCAACCACACATCCGGGATCCCCGACATCTCCGAAATGCCGGACTTCTTCCCCAAGCTGTCGAAGCCCACGACGACTCAGGAGATCATCCGGCGGTTCGAGCACAAGCCGCTCGACTTCAAGCCCGGCACGAACTGGAAGTACAGCAACTCCGGCTACATCCTCGCCGGCGCGATCGTCGAGAAGGTCGCCAAGAAGCCGTTCGGCACCGTCCTGCACGACGACATCACCGGCCCCCTCGGGCTCGACCACACCGGTTACACCAACGGCTACCCGCCCGCCGGGTACGCCAAGGGCTACCTCAAGCTCGGCGACCCGGCGCCGCCGATCAACGGCTCCCAGGCGAACGCCGCGGGCGGGGTGTACTCCAACGTGGACGACCTCAGCCGCTGGGACCGGGCGTTCGGCGCCGACAAGGTCGCGCCCGCCGCGACGGTCAAGGAGGCGCTCAGCCCGCAGGCGCCCTGCCCGTCGGGCGGCTGCCTCGACTCACCCTCCAGCGCGTACGGCTTCGGCTGGCTCATCGACAAGCTGAAGGGCCACCGCTACGTCTACCATCCGGGTCTGCTGCAGGGGTACCACACGAGTAACGGCTACCTGCCCGACGACGACATCGCGGTCGTCGTGCTCAGCAACGTCCAGACCACCGACGTCAACGGCATCAACCGCCACCTCGCCACGATGGCCCTTTCCGACTGACCGTTCCTGAAGACTGAGCATGAGTGGTGTGTGCTCAGTCGGACGCCCCGAACGGTGTTGGGTGTCCTGGTTCCCCGTGTTCGCTACGCGTGCGGGCGGCGCGGATCGTGTCCGTGGTCCGGGTACGCGTGGGCGGGGTTCCTCACGCTCCGGGGTTGCCGGTGCGGCCTGGACGGTCCGATGCCCCGCACGATCGCTCTGGTCGTGCGGGGGCGGTGCCGTCCGTCGCCGGATCGGGTGTCCCAGGGCGCGTCGTCCGATCGCCACGCTCGCGGCCTCATGGCGAGTGGCGGGGCGTCGGGGGGTGGTGAGAGGCTTTTGCCAGTGCTGGGCTCCCCACTTGGAGGTGTAGGCGGGGTCGACGGCGACAATGGTGATGCCGAGTTCGGCCGCCATCGCGACCAGCCGGGCCCGCAGCTGGGAGACGGGCATGCCGGAGATCAGGCGGCGGAACCGCTTCCGCCGCCCGTGTTTCTCCCGGGTCTTCTCCGCGTCGAAGTCCAAGTTTTCGATCGCGATGGCCAGGCTGTGGCGTTGGGCCCAGTGCAGCAGACGAGTGAGGGCGTGGCGGACCTGGGCGTCACGATGGCCGCTGGTGCCGGACAGATCGTAGTCGAAGCGGCGCGGCTCGCCTACAGGGTTGCCGTGTTGGTCCAGTCGCCAGGCGGCGAGGTGGTCGGCGTTGGTGTCTACGCCGATCAGGCCACCGGCACGGGCAGCCTCCAAAGGGAGGGTCTTGACCGGCGGGATGGTCCAGGAAGCGGTCAGGTACCAGCGTCCACGGTCGAGGTCTTCGTGGACGCGGTAGGCGACCGCCCGGTTCCCGCTCACCCGGTCACGCCACTGGTCACCCCGATGCGCGAACGACACCTTCGCGGCCAGAACGTACCGGCCATGGCCTGCGTTCGCCAGATGATCCAACGGGGCAGGCAGCTTGAGGGAAACCTCACCGTCGGGCGTGACGCGGATCGTCTCATTCCCGTACCGCTTTCCGCTCTCCCCGTCCGCCTGCAGAAAACGGCGTTTGGCCTGCCACCGCGCACGCCATTCGGTCTCGGTAAGCTGAGCGACATCCAGGTTGTGCCGGTTACCCAACAGCCGCTTACCACCACGCACGACACGAACCCGCCCCGCGTCGTAATCGGCCCGCGCCCGCTCAAGCCGATCCTGAAGCAGATACAGCCGCCGGGATTTGACGAACCACTCCTCGCGAGAGTGGTAGCCGCCTGGGGCCTTCTTGGAGCCTTTCGACCCGACCGGCAACGACAGCCGGTGCGTGGTCGTGGCTACCGCCGCTTGGAGATCATGAATGTGGGCGAGCTGGGAACGCCGCGCCAACGCCCACTGGTCATGGTTCGCTTTGGTGATCGCACCGGCCCACCGTGAGGACGACTCCACGGTCAAGACCCGCTTCCGCTCCGCCCACAGGTCACTGTCATGCTCTGTTCCGGCAGCGCAGCGGGCCTTAAGATCCTTGCCGGCCAGGGAGCCGAGGTGGTCACCCACCAGCCGCAACACCTTCTCATCCTGCGGCGTGAGGTCCTTGAACCGATCCCGGATCGCCACACCCGAGGGACCGGGAGCGACGAACGGCGAATCAATCCGCCGCAACGGCCCCTCGCCCGCCTCGACCACGGCCGACCGCCTCCCCACGTCACCACATCACCGAATCAAAGCAACGCGAAGTATGCAACGAATCACAGTCCGTGTCCGCCTATTCGTCCAGATGCAAGGCGCCCGAACGTTCAACCCCCTAGCCGTCAAGGCCGCCAGCAAGGCCACGCCCGCCCTACCTCGGCCTGACCTCGATCAGGCGACCCAACACCACTAACAACCTCACGCACAGTTACGCACGTTCATTCGAGCACAGTCCATAACCCGCCCCGTGACGGGACTGCGATCGTCGCCCCGCTCGGCTACGACGAGATCACCGAGGAGGAGCGGCCGAGGGCACGGCGGCCCATCCGCGACCCAACTTCAAACGCGAGATCCTCAAGGCCTTCACCCAGGAGATGGCGCACCGCCCGGACAGCACGTTCGGGCACCGTGAACGCCGATGTGCTGACCCAGTGCCTGCCGGCCAGACCCGCGGCGACTTCGTCGAGACCATCCTGAACTCCAAGTGGAGCGCGTGACGGACCGAGCCCGCCTCAGGGCCCGTCGGCTAACGATGCGCGCGGAGGCCGTCGAAGACGACGTTCAGGGCGCGGTCGCGGACCTCGCCGTGGGCGCGTTCGGCGGCCTGTGAGGCGCCGACCAGCAGCGCCATCACCTCCGGCAGGCCCACGTCGCCGCGGACCGCCCCGGCGTCCTGGGCGCGGGACAGCAGTGTGGCGAGAGCCTGCTTCAGCCCCTGCCCGCTCTCCGGCACGTCCACGCCCGCCTCCGTCAGCGCGGCCGAAAGGGCGTTCTTGGTCGCGGCATAACCGACCACGCGGGTGAAGTACGTGAAGAACGCCGCTCCCGGGTCCTCGGCGGAGGTCAGCGCCTCGGCCTCCTCGGCCAGTTTGCACAGGCGGGAGACGTACACCGCCTCCAGGAGCGCCTCCTTGGTCGGGAAGTGCCGGAAGACCGTGCCGATGCCCACGCCCGCGGCGCGCGCGACCTCCTCGGTGGAGGCGGTCGTCCCGCGCGCGTCGAACACCTCCTCCGCGGCCTCCAGAACCTTGAGCCGGTTGCGCAACGCGTCGGCGCGCAGCGGCCGGCCGGTCCGCGGCTGGGGCTGCGGCCGTGTCACCGCGACTCTCTCATTGACAAGTGGAGTCTCCACTCCGTATGGTCCGGGACTTATCGGAGCGATCACTCCGATTCTGGGCTCTTTCTCGTACACCAAGGAGTTTCCCATGTCCGAAACCAGTCCACGTGCGGTGTTCGAACGCCTCAGCCGGGGCATCTCGGAGGGGCGCTGGCACGACCTCGCCGACCTGTACGCCGAGGACGCCGTGGTCGAGCAGCCCTTCGTGTCCGCCTCGCCCGGCCGCATCGAGGGCCGCGAGACCATCCGCGCGCACTTCGCCGGCGCCGCCGCCATGGGCCTGCGCCTCGTCGCGCACCACGTGGTGATCCACGAGACGACCGACCCGGAGGTCGTCGTGGCGGAGTTCGACTACGAGATCACCGGCAGCGAGGGCACCACGACCGCCGCCAACATCCAGGTGCTCCGCGTCCGCGACGGCCTGATCACCGCCTCCCGCGACTACCACGACCACCTGGCGATCGCCCGCATGACCGGCGGCCTGGCCGCCCTGGTCGAGGCGGCCGGCGGTGAGGCGGCGTGACGCCGCGCGAGGTCTTCGAGCGCGTCATCGACGGAGTGACGCACGGCCGGTGGGCGGAACTGCCCGCCCTCTACGCCGAGGACGCCTTCGTGACCCATCCGTTCGCCCCCGCCGGTGAGCCGCTGATCGGCCGCGAGGCGCTCCGGCGGCACTTCGCGGCGGGTGCCGGGACGGGCGTCACGATGACCGCGCGCGACGTCGTCGTGCACGAGACGGCCGACCCTGAGGTGATCATCGGTGAGTTCGCGTACGAGGGCCGGGTCACCGCGACCGGCCGGCGGTTCACCGTGCCGAACGTCTTCGTCATGCGCGTACGCGACGGTCTGATCGTCGAGTCCCGCGACTACGCCGACCACGTGGCCTTCGCCGCCGCCACCGGACGGCTCGGCTCGCTGGTCGCCGAGGATCGGTGGCTCTGAGACGGGCCCTCGTCAGCGCCGGGCCCGCCAGCGGCCGAGCAGCTCGCGTTCGCCGTCGGCGGTCAGCGAGCCGTGCAGCCGTACGCGGGCGAGGCCGCCGTCGGGGTAGATGTCGACGCGGGCGTGCGTGATCGGACGGCCGGCCTCGACGCGGAAGCGGTGCGCGGTGTCGGGCTGCAGCCGGGTGCGCGGCAGCACGTCGAACCAGGCCGCCTCGTCCTCCAGCGACGCCGTACGCGCGTCCGCGCCGCGGATCCGCGCCTCCGCCGGCGCGTTGAAGCGCAGGTTCGCGGTGTCCAGCTCGGCCAGCTCGACGACGCCCGGGCCGGCCAGGCGGAGAATGACCCAGTCGTTGCCCTCGTCGCGGCGGCGGGCGGTCTCCCAGCCCTCGGCCTGGTGCCGCGCGAGGCCCGGCATGATGAGGTTCGCCGGCGAGGAGTAGAACATGTCGGAGCAGCCGACGACGGCGGCGCCGTTGGCGAGCGCGGCGAGGTCGACGGTCAGCCCGGTGAGCAGCCGCGGGTCCGGCACGACCTCACCGTGCACCCGCAGCCGGGCCACGCCACCGTCGGGGAAGATGTTCAAACGCACGTGGGTGAAGCGCCGCTCGTCCGCGACCGCGAACTCCCGCGCCGCGTCGCCGGTCAACGGGCTCCTGGGCACGATCTCGGTCCAGCCGGACAGCTCTTCGACGGACGGGTACCCCTCGGCCGCGCACGCCTCCACCATCGCCTGCGGCGGGTAGTTGCCCTTGAACCAGGCGGTGTCGACGACCACGCCACGGATCACGCCCGGCAGGCCGAGCCGGACGACCGCCCAGTCGTGGCCCGGCGAGCGGCGCCGCCGGGTCTCCCAGCCGTCGTACTCCTGGCCCTTGGCGCCGAAGGTCTGCTCGCGGAAGCCGGCCGGCCCGGGGTTGAGGAGGTTCTCCTTGGGCGCGAACGACTCGTCGCTCGCCGCCATCACCGTGCCGCCGAGCGTGCGCAGGGCAAGGTCCGGCAGGTCGGTGAAGATCTCGCTCCGCTCGGTCATGGGCGCCTCCGCAGCAGCCGGCCGTGCCCGGGCGCCTCGCCGCGCAGCCACACCCTCTCCACCGCGCCGGTCAGGGTCGTCCCCGCGTACGGCGTGACGGGGTGCCGCTGGCGCAGCGCGCCGGGGTCGACGACGAACGTCCGGTCCGGGGCGAAGGCGACGAGGTCGGCGTCGTACCCCTCCGCGATGCGTCCCTTGCCGGTGAGCCCGGTCAGCTCCGCCGGGCCGGCGGCCATCCAGCGCGCGACGTCGGGCAGGCCGTGGCCGCGGGCGCGCGCCCCGGTCCAGATCACCGGCAGGCCGAGCTGCAGCGAGGAGATCCCGCCCCAGGCGGTGTCGAAACCGCCCTTCTTCAGCTCCGGCACGCACGGCGAGTGGTCGGAGACGACGCAGCCGATCAGGCCGTCCGCCAGGCCGCGCCACAGCTCCTCGCGGTTCCGCGCGTCCCGGATCGGCGGGCAGCACTTGTACTCGGTGCCGCCATCGGGCACCTGCTCCGCGGTGAGCGTGAGGTAGTGCGGGCAGGTCTCGGCGCTGATCCGCGCGCCGCGGGCCCGCCACTCGGCCAGCAGCGGCAGCGACCCGGCGTCGGACAGGTGCACGATGTGCGCGCGGCAGCCGGTCTCGGCGGCGAGCCGGGCGACCCGCGCGATCGCCGCCCCCTCCGCCTCCGGCGGCCGGGACGCCAGGAACTCCGCGTACCCGGGCCCGTCGGGCTCCGACAGGTGCCCGGGATCCTCGGCGTGCGCGATCAGCAGCCCGCCGAAGCCCGCGATCTCCGTCATGGCCTCGCGCAGCCCCGCCTCGTCCAGCGCGGGGAACTCCTCGACGCCCGACGGCGACAGGAAACACTTGAAGCCGTACACGCCCGCGTCGTGCAACGCGCGCAGCTCCGCCCGGTTGCCCGGGACCGCCCCGCCCCAGAATCCGACGTCGACCGCGCAGCTCCCCTCGGCGGCGGCCCGCTTGACCGCGAGGGCGCCGGCGGTGACGGTCGGCGGCAGCGCGTTCAGCGGCATGTCGACGATCGTGGTCACCCCGCCGGCCGCCGCGGCCCGCGTCGCGGTGGCGAACCCCTCCCACTCCGTCCGGCCCGGCTCGTTGACGTGCACGTGGCTGTCGACCAGGCCGGGCAGCAGCGCGCGGTCGCCGAGGTCGACGTCCTCCCGGGCGGTGAGCGGCGCGTCGTACGCGGCCACCGCGGCGATCCGGCCCTCGCGCACCGCGACGGCCGCCGGCCGCTCCCCGTCCGGCAGGACCGCACGACGGGAACGGACGACCAGGTCGTACCCCTGGGTCACGGCATCACGGCGGTGTCGTCGCGCAGGTCGTCCAGCCAGAGCCGGCCGACCCGCTCGGCGAGGCGTTCGAGCAGGGGACCCGCCTCCCGCATGCACCGGGCGGGGTCGGGCTCGAGGTCGGTGAGGGCGTACGCGCCGAGGAAGCCGGCGGCCCGCAGCTCCTCCTCCGACAGCGTGCTGCGCCCGGCGACGGCCAGCACCGGCACACCGGCACCCGCCGCCGCCCGCGCGACGCCCGCCGGGGCCTTGCCGCGCAGCGTCTGGTGGTCCAGCGCGCCCTCGCCGGTGATGACGAGACGCGCGTCCGCGAGATGATCGGAGAAGCCGAGCAGGTCGAGCAGGTACGTGATGCCGGGCTCGACGGTCGCGGAGCAGAACGCCATCGCGCCGAACCCCGCACCGCCCGCCGCGCCGGCGCCGGGCCGCTCCGCCGCGCTCACGCCGAGGTCGCGGCGGACCACCGCGTCGAGCCGGGTCAGGGCCTGTTCCAGCAGGTCCACGTCGCGGGGCCCGGCGCCCTTCTGCGGCCCGAACACGTGCGCGGCGCCGTCCGGCCCGAGCAGCGGGCTGTCCACATCGCTCGCGACCACCACGGTGACGCCGCGCATCCGCTCGCGCAGCGCGGTGGCGTCGACGCGGTCGAGGTCCCGCAGCGCGGCACCGCCCGGCGACAGTTCCCGCCCGTCCGCGTCGAGCAGGCGGGCGCCGAGCGCGGCCGCCATGCCCGCGCCGCCGTCCGTGCAGGCGCTGCCGCCCAGGCCGAGCACCACGCGCCGTGCGCCCCGGCGTACGGCGTCGCCGATCAGCTCTCCGGTGCCCCGGCTGGAGGCGGTCAGCGGCGCGAGCCGGCCGCCGGGCAGGTGCCGCAGGCCGGACGCCTCGGCCAGCTCCACCACCGCCACGTCGCCGCGGACGGCGTAGGAGGCCGTGACCGGGTCACCGGTCGGGCCGCTCACCTCCGCGCGCACCCGCGCGAAGCCGGCCGCGACCGCCGCGTCCACCGTGCCGTCCCCGCCGTCGGCCACGGGCAGCTCCAGGAGGGGCACCTCCGGCCGGGCGCGCCGCAGCCCCGCGCCGATGCGCCGCGCCACCTCCGGCGCGCCGAGCGACCCCTTGAACTTGTCCGGTGCGATTAGCACGACCTGGCCCGTCCCCGGGAGCATGTGCCGTCCGTCGCTCACCTACGGTCTCCGATCAGCCGGCGGCGGGCCCGTACGCCCGCCTGCGCGGGGTCCGCCGTGGTGGTGCGCAGCTCTCCGCGCTCGACCACCGTACGACCGCCGACGAGCAGCAGGTCGAGCGGCGGCGCGGGGCCGAAGACGAGGGCGCAGACCGGGTCCTCGACGGCCGCGCGGTAGCCGTCGACGCGCCACACGGCCAGGTCGGCGAGCTTGCCGGGTTCGAGGGTGCCGATCTGGTCCTGCCGGCCGAGGCACGCCGCGCCGCCGAGGGTGCCCAGCTCCAGCGCCTGCCGGGCGGTGAGCGCCGCGGGCCCGCGCACCGCGCGCTGGAACAGCAGGGCCTGGCGCATCTCTCCGGCCAGGGAGGTCAGCTCGCTGGAGGCGGAGCCGTCCACGCCGAGGCCGACCGGTGCGCCCGCCGCCAGCAGCTCGCTCACCCGGGCGACGCCCGAGCCGAGCCGCCCGTTGGAGGTCGGGCAGTGCGCGGTGCCGGTGCCGGTCGCGGCGAACCGCCGGATGTCGGCGTCGTGCAGGTGCACGCAGTGCGCGAACCAGACGTCGGGGCCGAGCCAGCCGAGCTTTTCCATGTACTCGCCGGGCGTGCACCCGAACTGCTCCCGGCAGTGTTCCTCCTCGTCGAGGGTCTCGGCGAGGTGGGTGTGCAGGCGCACGCCCTTGCGGCGGGCGAGGGCGGCGGCCTCGCTCATCAGCTCCTCGGTCACCGAGAACGGCGAGCACGGGGCGACGGCCACGCGCAGCATGGAGGAGAACGACGGGTCGTGGTAGGTGTCGATGGCCGCCTCGGTGGCCACGAGGATCTGCTCGCGGTCCTCGACGATCTCGTCCGGCGGCAGGCCGCCGTCGGAGCGGCCCCGGTCCATCGAGCCCCGCGTCGGGTGGAAGCGGACGTGCAGCTCCCGCGCCGCGCGCACCTCGGCGTCGAACAGGTCGCCCCGGCCCCGGGGGAACACGTAGTGGTGGTCGGTGGTGGTCGTGCAGCCGCCGAGCGCCAGCCAGCCGAGCCCGGCGGTGGCCGCGTCGTACACGACCTCCGCGTCGATCCCGGCCCACGTGTCGTACAGCCCGGTGAGCCAGTCGAACAGCGTGGCGTCCTGGAAGAGCCCCTGCGTGGCCCACTGGTAGAGGTGGTGGTGGGTGTTGACCAGGCCGGGCGTCACCAGGCAGCCGGTCGCGTCGATCCGGCGTGCCGCGCCGGTCAGGGGCGCCGGGCCGGCGCCGACGGCGGTGATCCGATCGCCCTCGACCACCACGTGGCCGCCCGCGATCTCCGGACCGCGCACCGGCGCGACGTGGGCGTTCTCGATGACGATCGCGCCGTCCGTCATGTTCCCGCCTTCCGCGCCGCCGCGAGCCGTACGGCGTCGAGAATCTTCTCATAACCGGTACAACGGCACAGATTGCCGGCCAGCGCCTCGCGGATCTCCGCGTCCGACGGGTCCGGACGGCGTTCGAGCAGGTCGTGTGCCTGGACCAGCAGGCCCGGCGTGCAGAATCCGCACTGCACCGCGCCCGCGTCCACGAACGCCTGCTGGATCGGCGCCAGCCGGTCGCCCTCGGCGAGACCCTCGACCGTACGGACCTGACGGCCCTGCGCCTGGCCGGCGGCGACGAGGCACGCGCACACCGGGGCGCCGTCGAGGTAGACCGTGCACGAGCCGCATTCGCCCTGTTCACAGGCGTTCTTCGAACCGGGCAGGCCCATGCGCTCACGCAGGACGTACAGCAGGCTCTCGCCCTCCCAGACGCCGTCCACGGTCTCGCGCGAGCCGTTGACCGTGAAGCTCACCCGCATCACGCGGCCCCCCTTCCGGGATCCTCATGTGGCGCGCGGTGGTCGCGCCACGCCCAGGTCAGCGTGCGGCGCGCCATCACCGCGAGCGCGTGCCGGCGGTAGGCGGCGGTGCCGCGCACGTCGTCGATCGGCGTGGCCGCGGCCCCGACGAGCTCGCCGAACTCCCGCGCCACGGACTCGTCCAGCGGCGCGTCCCAGTCGAGCTCGCGGGCCAGGAAGTCCTCGGCGGCGGTCGCCCGGATCGGCGTGGGCGCGGCGGAGCCGATGCCGGTGCCGACCCGGCGCTCCCCCGGGTGCAGCGCGAGGGCGAACGAACAGACCGCGATCACCATGGCGTTCCGCGTGCCGATCTTGGAGAAGTACTGCGGGCCCGTGGCGGGTGCCAGCCAGAACGCGCGGATCAGCTCGTCGGGCTCCAGCGCGCTCCGCTTGACGCCCCGGTAGAAGTCGGTCGCCGCGATCATGCGGATGCCGCGCCGCGACTCGGCCTCCACCACGGCGTCGCCGGCGAGCAGCGGCGGATGGCCGTCGCCGGCCGGGGAGGCGGCGCCCAGGTTGCCGCCGACCGTGCCGCGGTTGCGGATCTGCGGCGACCCCACGGTACGGGCCGCCTGGGCCAGGCCGGGCAGGCGGTCGCCGAGCTCGCCGATGATCCGCGCGTACGTCACGCCGGCGCCGATCCGCAGCCGGTCCCCGGCCTGCTCCCAGCGGTCCAGTCCGGCGACCCGGCCCAGGTCGAGCAGGTACTCCGGGCGGCGGACGTCGAAGTTCAGCTCGACCATGACGTCGGTGCCGCCCTGGATCGGGACGGCCTCCGGGTGCTCGGCCTTCGCGGCGAGCGCCTCATCCCAGGTCGTGGGCTGCAGGAATTCCATGGCGGCTCCCAGTCAGCTCCAGGCGGGGCCGGCGTCGGGCGCGCCGTCGCGGACGACGGCGCCCTCGATCAGCCCGTACGGCCGGTCCGCCGCGAAGAAGACCTCGTTCTCATTGTCCAGGCCGAACGGCTCGAGGTCGACGGCGAAGTGGTGCCGGTTCGGCAGCGACAGGCGCACCTCGCAGACCTCCGGCATCGCGTCGAGGAGCCGGTCGCCCATGGCGTACAGGGTCTGCTGCAGGGACAGGCTGTAGGTGCCGGCGAAGGCCTCCAGCAGGTGCCGCCGCGCCTCAGGGTAGGAGCCCTCCCAGTCCGCCTCGGCCGACGTGTGCCGCCACTGCGCGGCCACCTCCGTGGCCAGGATCCGGTCCCGGGTCTCCGGCAGCGTCGTGTACTCGTCCTTGACGTACCCCCAGAACTCCGAGTCGGTGGAGTTGAGCACGACGAGGTCCCTGATGCCGGACACGACGTGCGTGGCCTCGTCGTCGTGGTGGATGAGCGCGGTGCGGGTCTCGCCGCCCCGGCGGACGAAGGAGTGCCGCCCGGCCCCGATCCGGTCCCAGAGGTGTTCCTCGATCGACACGCGTGCGTGGTGGATAGTCGGCTGCGAGCCGACGAAGTGCCGGGCGAGCAGCAGCCCGAACGCCTCGGGCGAGTCGATGCCGTGCTTGCGGGCGAACGCGAAGACGGTGTTCTTCTGCGCGTCCGTCGTGAGGACGGCGGAGTTGTCCCCGGTCAGGTGGACCGCCTCCATGGCGCCGGACAGCGCGACGCTCACCGTGAGGTCCCGGAGGTGGTGGACGTCGCCGTCCCTGGTCACGCGGACGACGTGGGTCTCCGCCTTGCCGTAGCGGTTCGGGCCGAGCCGGCTCCGTGCCATGGTCAGCTCCCCCGGTAGGTCGAGTAGGCGTACGGGCTGAGCAGCAGCGGCACGTGGTAGTGCTCGCCGGGGTCGGTGACCGTGAAGGCCACGGCCACCTCGGGGTAGAAGTCCGAATGGCCGGCGGTGTCGAAGACGAGCCGGTGGACGCCCTCACCGGGTGCGGGCAGGTCGCGCACCCGGCCGTCCTCGTCGGTACGGGCGTCGGCGACGTGCCGCCACCCGTCGCCGTCACGGCTTTCCAGGCGCACCGCAACACCGGACGCCGGACGCCCCTTCGCGGCGTCGAGAACGTGGGTGGAAAGAGTCATGTGCCCTCCTTCACCGGAGGAGAGGCCCTGGGAGGCCGCGCTGCCGATTCGCTCACCCGTTCGCTCATGTGACCAGCTTCCTCAGCCTCAGCTCGGTGATCTCGGCCAGCTCCCCGCGCACGACCTCGCGCTCCTTCGCCGGGTCGTTGCCGAGGCGTTCCCGCAGCTCGGCGAGCATCTCGGCGGCGCTCCGCCCACCGGCACGGATGAGGAAGACGTGGCCGAACCGCTCCTCGTACTCGGCGTTGGCCACGGCGAACGCCGCCCGGTCGCCGTCGCCGACGCCCGCCTGTTCCTGGCGCGACAGCGCCGAAGCGGTGCGCTCGCCGATCCGCGGGTGGGCGTGGAGGGCCTCTTCGACGTCCGGCCAGTCCAGGTCGCGCACGGCGCGTCCCGCCGCGGCCAGCAGCCGCTCCGCCGAGCCGTACGGCCGTCCGCCGGCCACGGCCGCCGCCCAGCGCCGCGACGCGCAGCACGCCAGCAGCTCCGCCTCGGCGTCCGCGCGGGACAGGCCGTCGAACCGCACCGCGCCCTCCTCACGTTCGGGTCATGCCAGTACACACACCCGGATGAGCGGCGGTCCAGCGGAGAAACGCCGAACCGGACCACCTGATCACGGCAACTTTTCCCGTGTCGCGGCGAGCATGCCCCGTCCACGGCCCGCGGAACCGGCCGATCGCCCCGTCCGGCCGTTGAGTGCCTTCACCTGTTCATGGAAGAGCCCCGCCGCCGCGACCGGCCGCTCCCCGCTCACGAGGTCGGCCAATACGCCCGGTGGCGTAGCCGGCCCCGGGAGCGCCTACCCTGCCGGACGCAGTGCAGGTGCCGCTTTCCGCGGGACGACACCGGCGGTGCCGTGCCTGGACCCTCGGGCAGACCCCCCGAGGAGGAGAGACGAGATGACGGGCGAACGGAACGCCGCGGCACGAGCGGTGGGCGCCACCAAGGTATACGGGTCAGGGGCTGCGGAGGTGCGGGCGGTCGACGACGTGACGCTCGCGTTCGACGCCGGGCGATTCACCGCGATCATGGGACCGTCCGGCGCCGGGAAGTCGACGCTGATGCACTGCGTCGCCGGGCTGGACACGTTGTCCTCCGGGCAGGTGTTCATCGGCGACGTCGACCTGGGGTCGCTGTCGGACCGGCAGCTGACCGTGCTGCGGCGCGAACGGATCGGGTTCGTGTTCCAGTCGTTCAACCTGCTGCCCGCCCTCGACGCGGAAGAGAACATCACCCTCCCGCTGACGCTCGCGGGCACGCGGCCCGACCGGGCATGGATCGACGCCGTGGTCGCCACGGTCGGGCTCGGCGACCGGCTCTCGCACCGGCCCGCCGAGCTGTCCGGAGGCCAGCGGCAGCGGGTGGCGGTCGCGCGGGCGCTGGCCACGCGGCCACAGATCATCTTCGCCGACGAACCGACCGGCAACCTGGACTCGCGTGCCGGGGCGGAGATCCTGGCCTTCCTGCGTGAGGCCGTGGACGAACTCGGCCAGACGATCGTCATGGTCACGCACGACCCGGTCGCGGCCTCGTACGCCGACGCCGCGGTCTTCCTCGCCGACGGCCGGGTCCGCGACCGCGTCGAGGGCCCGACCGCCCGTACGGTGCTCGACCGCATGAGCGCCTACGAGGCCGGGGCCACGGGGAGGCACCGGTGACGCGCATCGCGCTCAAGGGCCTGTGGGCCCGCCGGCGTCGCCTCGCGGGCTCGTTCGCCGCCGTCTTCCTCGGGGTCGCGTTCCTCGCCGGGGCGCTCATGCTCGGCGACACGATGAACGCGAGCATCGGGCGGTTCTTCGACCAGGCCTACGCCGGGACGGACGCCTCCGTGCGCGGCGCGGCCAACGTCAGCGACACGCCGAACGGGGAGCGCGGCATGATCGACGCGGGCGTCGTGGACCTCGTACGCCGGGTGCCGGGCGTGGCGGTCGCCGAGCCGGTGATCAGCGGCTCCGGCCAGCTGCTCGGCCACGACGGCCGGGCGATCGCGGTGCTCGGGCCGAGGACGGCCGGCAACTGGCTCACCGACCCGCGGCTCAACCCGTACCACGTGGTCCAGGGCCGCGCACCGCGCACCGACGACGAGGTCGTGGTCAACCGCGCGACCGCCGTCCAGGGACGGCTGCGCGTCGGGGACGCCACGGCGGTGCTCACGCCGCAGCGGGTGCCGGTGCGCGTCGTCGGCATCGCGAAGTTCGGCGACCAGGACGGCTTCGGCGGCACGTCGTTCACGGCGTTCACGCTGGAGGGCGCCCGGAAATACGTCGCGCGGACGCCGGACCGCGTCAGCGGCGTGTCCGTCCGCGCCGCGAGCGGGGTGTCGCAGGACGAGCTGGTCCGCCGGCTGCGGGGCGTGCTCCCCGCGGGTGCCGAGGCGATCACCGGCCGAGCGCTCAGCCGGGAGGGCATGAACGCGGTGACGAAGGGCTTCCTCGACATGTTCCGCGCGTTCCTGCTGGCGTTCGCCGGGATCGCGCTGCTCGTGGGCATGCTCGGCATCCACAACACCTTCGCGATCACCGTGGCCCAGCGGAGCCGGGAGTCCGCCCTGTTGCGGGCGGTCGGGGCGTCGCGGCGGCAGGTGCTGGCCTCGGTGATCGCCGAGGCGCTCGTGCTCGGCCTGACCGCGTCGGTGGCCGGGGTGTTCGGCGGGCTCGGCTTCGCGGCGCTGCTGGAGGGCGTGTTCACCGCGATGGGCGCCTCCCTGCCGGTCGGCGGGCTGGTCGTGACGGCGACCTCCGTGGCCGTCGCCGTGACGGCCGGGGTCGTGGTCACGGTCCTGTCGTGCCTGCTCCCGGCGGTCCGCGCGTCCCGTACGCCGCCGGTCGCCGCGATGCGCGCGACCGAGGCGGAACGGCCCGGCGTGTCCCGAGTCCGCGCCGTCTGCGGCGGGACACTGGCGGCGGCCGGCCTGGCGCTGCTCGCCGTCTCGGCGGCGGCCGGGCGGTCGATGGTGATGGCCGTCCTCGGCACGGTCGCCTGCGTCGCGGGCGTGGTGGTGCTCGGCCCGGTCGCCGCGCGGCCCGCGGGCGCGCTGCTCGGCGCGCCGCTGCGGGGCGTGACCGGCGCACTCGCCCGGCGGAGCACGGCGCGTGAGCCGCGACGCGTGGCGGGGGCGGCGACCGCGCTGATGGTCGGCATCGGCGTGGTCACGCTGATCACCGTGCTCGCCGCGTCCGTGCGCACATCGGTGCGGGACACGGTCGCGCGGTCGTTCGGCGGCGACCTGGTGATCAGTACGGGCTCCGCCATCGGCGGCGGGTTCGACCCGCGGCTCGCCGGAGACGTGGCCCGGCTGCCGCAGGTCCGGGTCGCCGCCGGCATGGGCACCGGCGGCGTGCGGATCGGCGGCCGGGCGGTCCGCGTCACCTACGCCGACCCGGCGGCGCTGAGCCGGGTGCTCGACCTGGGGTCGGCGGCGAGCCTGCCGCCGGGGCGGCTGGCGGTCTCCCGGACCGCCGCCCGCGCGCACGGCTGGCGTACCGGGACCCCGCTGACGGTCCTGTTCGCCGACGGCACCCGCCGCACGCTCACGGTCGGCGGCACGTACGCGCCGGGCGGTCCGGCGGGCGACTACCTGATGCCCCGCGCGGACTGGATCGCGCACGACCCGCAGCCGAGGGACACGACCGTGCTGATCGCCCTGCGGCCCGGGGTCGGCGCGGCGGAGGGCGAACGCGCGGTCACCGCGGCCGCCCGGCCCTACTCCGCGCCCGATGTGCGGACGCGCGCGGACTACATCGACGCCCAGGCGTCCGGGGTGAACTCCCTGCTGACCCTGGTGTACGTCATGCTGGCGCTCGCCATCGTGATCGCGCTGCTCGGCATCGCCAACACGCTGTCGCTGTCGGTGCACGAGCGGACCCGCGAGATCGGACTGCTCCGTGCGGTCGGCGCGACGCGCGGCCAGATCCGATCGATGATCCGCGGAGAGTCGCTCATCGTCGCGCTGTCCGGCACGGCGGGCGGCCTCGCCATCGGCCTGGTGCCCGGGTGGGCGCTGGCCCGCGCGGCGACGGACGGGACGTTCGCCGCGCCACCCGTCCAGCTCGTGGTGATCGCCGTCATCGGCGCGCTCGCCGGGGTGCTGGCCGCGCTCCGTCCGGCGCGCCGGGCCGCCCGGATGGACATCCTGCGCGCGGTCGCGGACTGAGCCGCGCGGAGACCGCCCGGAACCCCACGCCCTGCCGCGCGGCGGGCGAGGGGTTCCGGGCTCTCTCAGACCCGGTCGAAGGGCTCCGGGTAGGCGAACGTTCCGCGGACCCCGGCGTCGTACGCCGACAGGGCGCGCACCTGGAAATGGGCGTCCCATGCGGGGACGGGCGGCGTGATCCCGAACTCCGCCGACGGACGGAAGCCGAACCGCCCGTAGTAGGCGGGGCTGCCGAGCAGCGCGACCAGTGGCTCGCCGAGGGCGTCCGCCGCGCCCAGGACGGTGTGCACGAGCGCCAGTCCGACGCCACGCCGCTGGTCCCCCGGCCGGACGCTCAGTGGGCCGAGCCCGAGGACGGGCGCGGCGCCCACGGTGCCGCGCGTGCAGACGACGTGGCCGAGCACCTCCCCGCCCCGTCCCTCGCACGCGACGAGGGACAGCGCGGGAAGCCACGCGTCGCAGGCGCGCAACTCGCCCAGCAGGCGGGCCTCGGTCACCTCTCCGGTCGAGCCGGGGCGGGCGAACGCCGCGGAGGTCACGGCGTGGACCGCCGCGGTGTCCGCGGGCGTCTCTCGTCGGATCAGCATCCGGCCAGGCTCCCCATCCCCCTCGCGGAGGTCAACGGATTTCCCGCCGGGAACGAACCTCGCGATGGATGGAGGTCTTGAATAACGAGACGGATTCTCTCATTTACCGAGATCACGAGTACGGTGATCGGCGAAGGGCAAGGTGATGACGATGCTCCGAGAATGGGACGCCGCCGCGTACGACTCGCTCCCGCTGCCGCACCTTCGCTGGGGACGGCGCACGCTCGAACGGCTGTCGTTCGCCGGTGACGAGACGGTGCTGGAGGCCGGCTGCGGCACCGGCCGCGACACCGAATCGCTGCTCGACCGGCTCCCCCACGGCCGCGTCGTCGCCGTCGACGGATCGGCCCGGATGCTCCAGCGGCTGCGTGAGCGGCTCGCCGGCCGGCTCGACCGGGTCGAGGCGATCCAGGCGGACCTTCTCGCGCCGCTGCCCGTCGCCGAACCGGCCGACGCGGCCTTCAGCGTGGCGACCTTCCACTGGATCCACGACCACGACACGCTGTTCGCCAACATCGCCCGCGCGCTCCGGCCGGGCGCCCGGTTCGCCGTCGACTGCGGCGGGGAGGGCAACGTGGCGCGCGTACGGGCCGCCATCGAGGACGTGCTCGGCGAGCCCACCGGCATGTGGAACTTCGCCGGCCCCGAGGAGACGCGCGAACGGCTCGAACGCGCGGGCTTCACCGACGTCGAGGTCGCCCTGGTGGAGGATCCGGCGCGGTTGGAGCCGGGCGAGCGGTTCCACAGCTACCTGGCGATCGTCGTGCTCGGCGCGCACCTGGACCGGATCCCGCCGGCCGAGCACCGCGCCTTCGTGGAGGCCGTGGCGGCGCGGCTGGACGAGCCGGTCGTGGACTACGTGCGGCTGACCTTCACCGCGACGCGGGCCGGCTGACCGAGGCGACCGTTCGAGGTCGCGGCGCGGTACGGCGGCGGCGCACGGGAGGTCCCGGCGCCTCCGCCTCCCTACTCGGACAGCGCGGCGACCTGGCGCATCTTGTTGATCGTGTCCAGGGCGGCGACCTTGTACGACTCCGCCAACGTCGGGTAGTTGAACACGGCGTCGACCAGGTAGTCGATCGTCCCTCCGCAGCCCATCACGGTCTGGCCGATGTGCACGAGCTCGGTCGCGCCCGTGCCGAAGACGTGCACGCCCAGCAGGCGGCGGTCCTCCGGGGACACCAGCAGCTTCAGCATGCCGTACGAGTCGCCGATGATCTGCCCTCGCGCCAGCTCGCGGTAGCGGGAGATGCCGACCTCGAACGGGATTCGCCCGGCGGTCAGCTCGTCCTCCGTACGTCCGACGAAGCTGATCTCGGGGATCGTGTAGATGCCGATCGGCTGGGTCCGCTGCATCTCGCGGGCCGGCTCGCCGCACGCGTGGTGACCGGCCAGGCGGCCCTGCTCCATGGACGTCGCCGCCAGGGCCGGGAAGCCGATCACGTCACCGACCGCGTAGATGTGCGGCACGGTGGTGCGGAAGTACTCGTCGACCTCGATGCGCCCGCGTGCGTCGGCGGTCAGGCCGGCCCGGTCCAGATCGAGGTCGTCCGTGGAGCCCTGGCGGCCCGCGGAGTACATGACCGTGTCCGCGGGGATCTTCTTGCCGCTCTCCAGGATGGTCATCGCGCCGCTCCGTACACCGCCGAACGACCGGCGCTCCACCGCGGCGACGGTCTCGCCGAACCGGAAGGTCACCGCGAGGTCCCGCAGGTGGTACTTGAGCGCCTCGACGATCTCCAGGTCGCAGAACTCGAGCATGCGCTCCCGGCGCTCGACCACGGTGACCTTGGTGCCGAGGGCGGCGAACATCGAGGCGTACTCGATGCCGATCACTCCGGCGCCGACGACGACCATGGTCTGCGGCAGGCGCTCGAGGCGGATGATGCCGTCCGAGTCGATGATCGTGGCGTCGTCGAACTCGACCGTCTCCGGGCGCGCCGGATGCGTGCCGGTGGCGATGATGATCTTGTCGGCGGTGAACTTGTTCTCGCGTCCCGTCAGCGGATCGCTCACCTCGACGGTGTGCGGGTCGGTGAAGTGCGCCGTGCCGTCAAGGAGGGCGACGTGGTTGCGGGAGAGCTGGCTCCGGATCACGTCGATCTCGCGGCCCACCACGTGCTGGGTGCGCGCCGCGAGGTCGGCGACGGTGATCTCCTCCTTGACCCGGTAGCTCTGGCCGTACAGCTCGCGCTGGTTGAGGCCGGTCAGGTAGAGCACCGCCTCGCGGAGCGTCTTGGACGGGATGGTGCCGGTGTTGATGCACACCCCGCCGATCATGTTCCGGCGTTCGACGACCGCCACCCGGCGGCCGAGCTTCGCCGCGGCGATCGCCGCTTTCTGCCCCCCGGGCCCGGACCCCAGGACAAGTACGTCGAAGTCGTACACATTCCTAGTCTGGCGTGGCGCCGCCCGGTGATCCAGTCCACCCTCGTCTCTTCCGGACCGGACCGGCGCAAAGGATTCCGCCGGTCCGGTCGTGCACCCGCTGTTCGATGAGCGGTGGTCAGCGCGGCCCTGACGTCAACGTGCCGGGCCAGAGGTACTGGTCGGCGGGCACTGTCGCGCCGCGGAACCACGCTTGGAAGAAGCCGGTGAGGTCCTGTCCGGCGACCTTCTGTGCGAACGCCTCGAACTGCGGCCAATCGACGTAGTCGCCGCGGTGCTCCTGCGGCCACTGTTCGATCAACCGGTGGAACGCCTCGTCGCCGATCTGCCGGCGGAGTGCGTGCAGAGCGAGCGCGCCCTTGCCGTACTCGTTGATCCCCGGTGCCTCACCCGGCCGGTAGAGCGCCTTCCAGAAATCGGCGTCGTCCCTCTCAGCGCCGACCTGTTCGCGGTAGCGGGCATCGAGGTCGACGCCGTCCCTGTCCTCGTTCCACAACCACGTGGCGTAGGCGGCGAAGCACTCGGCCAGGCAGTCGTCCTCGGGCCGGCGGGCGGCGGCCGAGACCCCGTACCACTGGTGAGCCTGCTCGTGGACGACCGCGTCGAGGGTCATGAACCGCTTGTTGCCGGCGCCGAGGTATACCGGCCGGGTCTGCGGCGCGGTCGCCGGCGCGTCGTCGTCTACCTGGACGAACACGTTGCCGGCCGCCCGGAACGGGTAGGGACCGAACCTTCTGGAAAGGAACTGGAGGATCTCCGGCAACCTGTCCGCCAGCGGTTTCGTCGACTTCCGCAGTCCTGGGGCGTACGCGTTGACCACCGGGGTTCCGCCGGCCGGCGCGGACCGCTCGACCGTGAAACGGTCGATGGAGACGGCGAGGTCGGCGGGGTCGACGTAAGGCTCTGTCCAGCGGAACGCGGCGCCGGTGGAGCCGTGCCTCACCGGATCCTCCCGGCCTACGGAAACGACGCTCCAACCGTCCGGCACGGTCGCCGTCAGGTGGAAGGCCGCCTTGTCGTGCGCGTCCTCGTGGACGGGGAACCACGCGCTGGAGCTTCCCTCGAACGCGGTGGCTCCGCCCGACGTGGTGGGAAGCCACCCGGCTCCCGGCGACCCGTCATACTCGACCCGGACCTGGAACCGGGCTCTGCGGCCGATCTTCGCCGACGGCACGATGAGGAGATCCTTCCCTCCGGTCTGTGCGAAGGACTTCGCCGGTTTCGAATCGACCGTGACCGAACGGACCGCCGGCCCGCTGAGGGTGAGCGTGAACCGATCCAGTGCCTCGACCGCCGTGGCGGTGACCACCGTGACGCCCCGGACCGTTCGGGTGTCCGGCCGGTAGCTCATCGTGATGCCATATCCGGTGACGTCGTACTTCCCGCCGCCCGCGTCGGCCGCGTCCGCCACCGTGCGGAGACGCGGCGAGCCGTCGGCGCCGAAGCTCGTGCCGGCGCCCCCCACCGCGCCGGCCAGCACGGTCGTGGCCATCAAGGCCCTGCGCGCTTTTCCTCGCGCCTGTTCGCGGCACGAGCCCTGCCGATGCGGTTCGGCGGACCGGCGAATGAGATTCATGAACGACAGGGTCTGCCGGCGATGTCCGACCGGTGTCCGAGCCGCGTCGCGGTTCTGTCGCAAACCTGCTGCGGACCGACGTGCCCCTGGGCGTACGCCGGGCGCTCACTTCGGCGGGGGTCGGGGCGGCGGTGGTGTTCCGTGGGCCGGGGCCGGAGATCGGGCGATGGCCGGACAGCCGGGCGGGGCAGACGGGATCATGGCGGCGGGAGGTCATGGCGCCAACGGTGAGAGGGCTCTTGTGTGCGCGTACATCCTGGTGGCCGAGGACGATCCGAAGCAGGCGGAGTTGGTCCGGCGTTACCTGCGTCGCGAGGACCACACGGTGCAGGTCGTGGGCGACGGCCGGTCGGCGATCGACGAGGTCCGCCGGAACTCCCCCGACCTGCTGGTGCTCGACGTGATGATGCCCGGGCTCGACGGCCTGGACGTGTGCAGGGCGCTCCGGCGGGAGTACGACCTGCCGGTGCTGATGGCCACGGCCAGGGCCGACGCGGACGACAAGCTGCTCGGGTTCGACCTCGGCGCCGACGACTACCTGACCAAGCCGTACGACCCTCGCGAGCTGATGGCACGCGTGCGGTCGCTGCTGCGACGTTCGCAGTCCTCCTCCGGACCGGCGGCGCCGCCGTTGCGGGTCGGCGGCCTCACTCTGGACCTGCTCCGGCATGAGCTACGGGTCGGCGGACGGCCCGTCGCCTGTACTCCCGCGGAGTTCCGCGTCGCCGCCACGCTGATGGCGGCGCCCGGTCAGGTGTTCAGCCGCCGTCAGCTTCTCGAACACGCCCGCGGGCTGGACGGCTACATCACCGAGCGGACGATCGACGTGCACGTGATGAACCTGCGCAAGAAACTCGAGGACGACCCGCGCAGGCCCACCTACCTGCGCACCGTCCACGGCGTCGGATACAAGATCGTCGATGGCCGCCGGTCCGACGGCTGAGCCGCGTCGGCGGCGGGGACTTCGGGTCCGGCTGCTGGCCGGCACGGTGCTGGTCGCGGCCTGCTCGATCGGCGCGACCGCGTGGCTGTCGGTGCAGAGCACCACCGGCTCGATCCGGGCGGAGCAGGGCCAGAACCGCGCGACGGTGGCCTGGATCTACAACCAGGTGCTGGCCTACGGGGCGACCCATCCGGGGTGGAACGAGGTGGCCCCGGTCCTGGCCGACGTGAGCCGGCGCGCCGGCCTGCGGATCGGCCTCACCGCGGGCAACAGGGTACCGATCGCCGGGGCGTTCGGGCCCGACGATCCTCCGCTGCCGGCCACGCCGACCGCCGTGGTCGATCCCCTCGCCGTCGACGTCACGCTGCTGCCGGACGTCTCCGACGACAGGATCGACACGCGCGCCGTCGGCTCGTTCCGGCTGCCGCCGCCCGAGCACGTCGCGCTGCGCCGGGAAGCGGACGCCGAGGCCGCGTGCATGCGCGCCCACGGTCAGGACGCCGTCGTCGCCGAGTCCGCCGCCGGCCGGCCGTACGTCCGTACGGCCGTACGGCCCGCCTCGCGGTGCGACCGCATGCCCCGGGGGAACGCGGTCGTCAAGCCGATGGCCACCGAGGCAAGCGCCCTGGCGATCCTGAACGACTACCTCGGTTCGTGCCTCAGGGACCGTTCCCTCCCGGCGTCGGAGGTCCAGCTCACCGCCATGGGCGGTCTCGTGCCGACGGCCGCCCCGCCCGACCGGCAGGCGTTCTTCGACTGCCTCGGATCGAGCAGGCGCATCCTGCTGGAGCCGTACGTCTCTCCGGCGGTGCTGCTGTTCATCAGCGTTCCCGCGGAACGGCAGACCGTGGTCGGGCTGCCCGCGGCGGACGTGGCCAAGATCATCACCGCCGCGCTGGCCGTCCTGGCCCTCACCATCGGCGTGAGCGCCCTGCTCGCCGGCCGGGTGCTGCGACCGCTCAAGGCGCTGACCGCCGCGACCGAGCGGATGCGCGCCGGCGACCGCGCCACCCGCGCCGAGGTACGGGCGAAGTGGGAGATCGCCGACCTGGCCACCGCCTTCAACGAGATGTCCGAGCACCTGGACCGTACGGAGCGACAGCGCAAGGACCTCGTCAGCGACGTATCGCACGAGCTGCGCACACCGCTGGGCAACATCCGAGGCTGGCTGATCGCCGCGCAGGACGGGGTGGCCGAGCTCGGACCCGAACTGCTGGCCTCGCTGCTGGAGGAGGCCCTCGTGCTCCAGCACCTGGTCGACGACCTGCAGGAGCTCGCCTCGGCCGACGCCGGGCGGCTGCGGCTGCGGCCCGAGCCGATGGACGCCGGCGCGCTGCTGGCCCAGGCCGCCGCCGTGCACCCGACCCGGCTCGCGGTCGAGACGTCCGGGAACCTCCAGCTCGACGCCGACCCGGTCCGGTTGCGGCAGGCCGTCGGGAATCTGGTCGTCAACGCGGTACGGCACACTCCGCCGGACGGCCGGATCACGCTGCGCGGCCGCCGGGCCGCCGAAGAGGTCGTGATCGAGGTCGAGGACACCGGCAGCGGCATCGCGCCGGAGGACCTGCCGCACGTGTTCGAACGCTTCTGGCGCGCCGACCGCTCGCGCAGCCGCGTCACCGGGGGGCGAGGTCTCGGGCTGGCCATCGTCCGGCACCTGGTGGAGGCGCACCACGGCACCGTGACGGTGACCAGCACCCTCGGTGCGGGAACGACGTTCACGATCCGCCTCCCGGCGGCTCGCGAAGAAACCTGAACGCCGCCCTGACAACTTCTTCACATTCGCCGACGACCATGTCGATCATGACGCTTACACGACGCATCGTCGTCATCGCCTCGCTGGCCGCGCTGGCCGCGCTGCCCGCGCTGGCCGCCTGCGGCTCGTCCGAGCCCGGCCACAGGGTGGCGACTCTGCGGACCCCGGGCACCACCGCCACCGCGGGCGCGCGTGCCTCGACCGGAACGCCGGCCGTGGCCCGGCCCCGAGAGCGGCTGGACATGACGCCCGAGGAGAGCGACGCGCTCTGGGAGACCTACAACCGGTGCCTGTCGGACCACGGCGCCGGTCCGAAGGCAGGCCGCGCCCCGGCGGGAAGGCCGGCCGCGGTGCCGGGGCGTCCGGTCGACTCCAAGGTCGAGGCCAAGGCCGAAGCCGCCTGCCTGCCGATGAAGCCGCTGCCGGCGTGGCAGTACGACAGGGCCAACCCCGAGTCCCTCGACTTCATCCACAAGCTGGTGCGGTGTCTGCGCGCCAAGGGAGTGCGGTACGTCGAGGAGGAACCCGCGGGTCCGGGCGACGACCAGAACTCCATCTCCTTCGGCGGCAAGAACAACGACCCCGGGTCGATCAGCAAGGGCCTGAACCTTACGCCGACGTGCGAGAAGGAGGTCGTCGTCGGCGGCGGTAGGAAATGAGACGGTGGCTGCTCCCGGGACTCGGCGCCGCGCTCGCCGTCACCGTGGGCGCGGTGGTGACCTACAGCAGACTGGCCGGGCGTTCCCCGGTCGCGCCGGTCGTCACGCCGGCCGCCGCCCAGACCGCCGTGATCCGCCGGATGGACCTGGACACCTCGTTCACTCTCGGCGGCACGGTCGGCCATGGAGCCACGATCCCGTTCACCGGCCGCAGGCGGGGCACGTTGACCTGGCTGCCCGCGGTGGGAACGGTGGTCGGGCGCGGGCAGCGGCTGTATGAGGTGAACGCGCGGCCGGTGCCGCTGCTGATCGGCCCGACGCCGCTGTATCGCACCCTGCGCGCCGGTGTCCCGGCCGGACCGGACGTCCGCGAGCTGACCGAGAACCTGCGCGCCATGGGCTACGGCGTCGCCGGCGCCGGGGACACCTTCGGGCGCGGCACCGAGGCGGCGTTGAAACGCTGGCAGAAGGCGAACGGTCTGCGCGCGACCGGCACGCTGGGCGTGGGCGACGCGGTGATGCTGCCGCACGCGGTGCGGATCGGCTCTCTGAAGGCGCGGCCCGGCTCCCCCGCGACCGCCGAGCTGTTCGGCTACACCTCCGTGCGCAAAGTGGTCATCGTGCAGCTCGACCCCACGCAGGCCGACGTCTCCGCGGTGAAGCCGGGCGTGACGGTCACGGTGCTGCTGCCCGGCGGGAGGCACACCGCAGGACGGGTGGCCAGGGTCAGCACACCGTCCGCGCAGGACACGGGAGCCGGAGACGACGGCGCGTCGGCGCGCACCGCCACCGTGACGGTGGCACACCAGGCGGCGATGGCGACGGTGGAGGGGACGGTCCAGATCAAGGTGACCAACGAGGTGCGCCGGGGCGTGCTCGCGGTCCCCGTGACCGCACTGCTCGCGCTGGCCGAAGGCGGGTACGCGGTGCAGGTCGTGGGCGGCGGCAGAACGGCCCTCGTCGGCGTTCGGACCGGCCTCTTCGCCGGCGGCATGGTGGAGGTCGCGGGCACCGGACTGGCCGAGGGCCTGCGGGTGGTGGTCGCGTCATGACGCCGGCCCTCACCGTCGGGAACGTGAGCAAGGTCTACCCCGGTGGCGTACGCGCACTCGACGACGTGTCCCTTGAGATCCGCCGGGGTGAGCTGCTGGCGGTCGTCGGACCGTCGGGGTCGGGCAAGTCGACCCTGCTGCACGTGATGGGCACGCTGGACCGGCCGACCAGCGGCGGTGTCGCGGTCGAGGGCATCGACGTGGCGGCCCTGCCGGACCGCGGCCTGTCGGCGTTGCGGGCACGGCGGATCGGCTTCGTGTTCCAGCACTTCCACCTCGCCGGCGGTCTGTCCGCGGCGGAGAACGTGGCCACCGGACTGCTGTACGCGGGGGTGCCCAGGCGGCGGCGAGGCCCGCTGGTCGCCGAGGCGCTGGAACGCGTCGGCCTCGGTCCCCGCGCGGCACACCGCCCGTACGAGCTGTCCGGCGGGGAACGCCAGCGGGTCGCGATCGCCCGCGCGCTGGTCAACGAACCGGCGATCGTCCTGGCGGACGAGCCGACCGGCGCACTCGACACCGCGACCGGCCGTACGATCCTCGGCCTGTTGCAGGACCTCAACCGCGCCGGGACCACCATCGCGGTCATCACCCATGACCGCGACATCGCCGCGGCGCTGCCCCGCCGGGTCGAGATGGTCGACGGCCGGGTCCGCCTGGACTCCGGAACACCACAGGAGGTGTGCGGGTGAGCCGCCCCCCGACCACGCCGGTGCGGATGACGCCGGCGGACCTGCTCGCGCTGGGGCTGTCGGGCTTGCGAACCCGCCCGGTACGCGCCGTGCTGTCCGCGCTGGGGATCGCGATCGGGATCGCGACCATTGTCATGGTGGTGGGCGTCCCCGCGTCCGGTCGGCGGGCGCTGGAGGACCGGCTCTCCGCACTCGGCACCAACCTGCTGGTGGTGCAGTCGACATTCGATCAGCGGACCCACGAGCTGCCGCCGGTGCCCGAGCCCGCGGCGCGGATGGTCGCCCGGATCGGGCCGGTCCAGCGCGCGAGCGCGGTCGCGAACACCCACGCCGAGGTGCGCCGCTCCGACCGCATCCCGCCCGAAGACGGGTCCGGGCTGACCGTGCTCGCCGCCGAGACCGGCTTGCTGCCCGCCATCGGCGGACACGTCGTGTCCGGCCGGTACCTGGACGCGACCACCGCCGCGCTGCCGACGGTCGTCCTGGGCGACAAGGCCGCGACGCGGCTCGGGATCACCGAGGTCGTGCCGGGCGGATCCGCACCGACCGTGTGGATCGGCAGCCGCCGGTTCACCGTCGTCGGCGTGCTCGCGCCGCTCCCGCTCGCGCCGGACGTCGAACGCTCGGTCCTGGTCGGCTGGCCGGCCGCACGCCGATGGCTGGGATTCGACGGGCACCCGACCGAGCTTTTCGTCCGCGCCCGGGAAGACCAGATCGAAAGCGTACGGTCGGTGCTCGCCGCGACGGTGTTCCCCGAGAACCCGGCCCGCGTCGAGGTCAGCCGTCCGTCCGACGTGCTGGCCGCCAAGCGCATCACCGTCACCGCCTTTTCCGGGCTGTTCCTCGGACTCGCCGGAGTGGCCTTGCTCGTCGGCGGTGTCGGGGTGGCCAACACCATGGTGATCGCGGTGCTCGAACGCCGTCCCGAGATCGGGCTGCGACGTGCCCTGGGTAGCACGAGAGGGCAGGTCCGCGGCCAGTTCCTCGTGGAGTCGATGGCTCTGAGCGTCTACGGCGGACTCGCCGGCGCGGCGCTCGGTGCGCTGGGCACCGCGGGCTACGCGGTGGCCCGCGGCTGGCCCGCGGTCATCCCCGCGGGCGCGGTGCTCGGCGGCATCGGCTCCGCTCTGGTGATCGGCATGCTCGCCGGCCTCTACCCTGCCACCCGCGCGGCCCGCCTGACCCCGGTCGAAGCCCTCGCCACCGGCTGACCGGCATCTGAGGGGAGCACGCAAGAGATCGCACGTTTTTCACCTGACGGCATGCACGGCATGCACGGCATGCTTGACTGTCTACACGATCAAAGGCCTTGCCCTCCGGAGGCCTCGATCCGTTGCGCGGTGATCCATCCGGCGCTCGCAGAGGTGATGGCGCGCACGGCGTCGCCGATGTCCTGCGGCTCTCCGACTCGCCCGAAAGCATGATTGGCGGTGACCATGGCCCGATATTTCTCATCATCTCGGATCACACCGCCCGCGAAGTCGGTTGCAGTTGCTCCTGGCGCAATTACGTTGACGGTGATCGCCCGGGAGCCAAGGATTTTCGCGGCGTATTTTGTGTAGATTTCGATGGCGCCTTTCATGGACGCGTAGACGGAGTAGGCGGGGTTGGCGACGTATCGGGTGAGACCGGAGGAGACGAAGAGAATACGGCCACCGTCGTTAATCAATGGGCTTAGGAGCTCGGTCAGCAGTATCGGACCTTTGACGTGGACGGCAAAGAGCGCGTCGATGGTTGCCGCTTCTGTCTGGCCGAATGGGGTCAGACGGTCGAAGCCCGCGTTATTGACGAGAATGTCAAGGTGATCACGTTCCCAGTGCTCGCGCAGTTGGTCGCCGAGCTGGTCGGCGAATGCGGGGAAGTCGTCGTGGCGTGTGGTGTCGAGCGGAAGGGCGATCGCGGTCCGGCCCCGTTTCACGAGTTCGGCGACGACCGTGTCCGCCTCGTCGGGGTTGGATCGGTAGGTGAGAATAATGTCGATATCTTCGTCGGCGAGGGCGTACGCGGCCGCTCGGCCGATACCGCGGTTTCCGCCGGTGATCAGCGCGATGCGATTCATGGATGAGCCTCTTTTCAACAGCAGGACTGGCAGGAATTGCCGCTTCAGAACCGACATCCGACGCCATCCGGACTTCACCCAGCAGCTTCCCACCAGAGGTGAGGTGCACGGGGACACGAAAGGCGCCTCTTTGTTGCCGGCATAACCCGTCCTGCCGTCCGGGCCGGCCACGAACCAGTGCGGGCCAGGGGCTCCGGTGTCGATCCGCCCGATCGCCCGCCCGGTCCCGGTATCGATGACCACCACACCGCCGGTCCGGCCTGTGGAACCCTCGGCGCTGACGTACAACCGGCCGCGCTCCGCGTCCAGAGCCAGACCGTGCGGACCGTGCTCCATCGCCGGCTCGCTCATCTCGCGCTGATTGCCGCATGACGACCTCTCCGTGACTGCTCTGCCCGCGTTCCGCGAGCACCTCAAGTGTCAGCAGGGACACCAAGGCAGGGCAATGCAAAGATCGGCATGTAATCTTTGCGCTCACCGCAATGACGCTGAGTGCGGAGGGCTTATGGACCTGAACCTGCTAGTCGCGCTCGATGCGCTGCTCGAGGAGAACAGCGTGACCAAGGCCGCCGATCGGCTCGGCACCTCGCCTGCCGCGGCGAGCCGCAAGCTGTCAAGCCTCCGCAGGATGGTGGGTGACCCGTTGCTCGTACGAGCAGGACAAGAGATGACACCGACCCCCCGGGCCCTCGAGCTCAGGGCGGAGGTACGCGCGCTGCTCGATCGAACGAAGGCAGTGCTCACGCCGGCGGGCGGGCTCGACCTCGCCACCATGCACCGGAAGTTCAGCGTTCAAGCCAGTGAGCTGCTCCTGGCCGACCTGGCCGCGCAGCTGACCGGCCGGCTCTACTCCGAGGCTCCTGCGATGGGAATCGTGTTTCTACCCGAGTCCGTTGAGGGCACTCCGGCGCTGCGGCAGGGCTTCGTGGACATCGAGCTGGGGGTACTCGGCCACCTCGACCCGGAGACGTGTGCCGAGCAATTGGTCACCGTCCCGCTGCTCGGCGCTGCCCGGAACGATCACCCGCTGTTCGATGCCCCGATCGACGCCCGCCGGTTCGCCGACGCTGATCACATCGGCATCTCCCGTACGGGCAAACGTCATGGCCCGATCGACACGGCGCTCGCGAAGTTGGGCCTGCGGCGAAACGTCACCGTCGTCGTACCCAGCCACACCAGCGCGATGATGCTGGCCAGAGCAACCGATCTGGTCTGTCTCACCATCGCTACCAGCACCGGAGACCTGCCCGACGCGACCACCGCGCTCGGACTGCGGACCTTCCCCATTCCAGTGGATGTTCCGCCCATCGAGATCGGTATGGCGTGGCATCCCAGACACAACGTCGACCAGGCACACCGATGGCTCCGAGACCACATCCGCGCCGTCGTCACCGACACCTACGATGCCGGAAGAGTCGGCAGAGCATGAACGCCGGAGGCTCCGTCGCCCGCACTGTCCGCGCCCCGGTCGAACGCCCCGGGCGGTTCAATACCACCGTGACAACCGCGTGACCCGAGTCAGGCCGCAGGTCCGGGCGCCGCGGCGCCGGCCGTCGATGCGGTCGAGCACGTCGCGGGGAGCCGCTCAGAGCGCCTTGCGCAGCCACTGCTCCACGCCGGCGATGTGCACCGTCGCCAGGGCGCGTGCGACGTCCGCCTCGCGGGCGGCGAGCGCGTCGAGGATCGCATGGTGCTCGTCCAGCGTGCGCCTGAGGGCGCCCTCCTGGGTGAGCCCGCGCCAGACCCGCGCCCGGACGGTCGGCCCGCACAGCGTCTCCACCAGGGAGTAGAGCACCGCGTTGCCGGCCGCCTCGGCGATGCGGCGGTGGAACTCCAGGTCGTTCTCGACGAGGTCCTCCACGGAGGAGTCGCCGGTGACGCGGGCGAGGTGGTCGCGCAGCGAGTCCACCGTCTCGAGGCTGATCTTCTGCGCGGCGAGGGCCGTGGCGGCGGGCTCGAGGATGCGGCGGACCTCGAAGAACTCCAGCACGGTCGCGTCGTGGTGCAGGTCGACGATGAAGCTCAGCCCGTCGAGGAGGGCCTTGGGCTCCAGGCTCGTGACGTACGTGCCGTCGCCCTGGCGCACGTCGAGGATGCGCACGAGCGACAGCGCGCGCACGGCCTCGCGCAGAGAATTGCGGGACAGCCCCAGCTGGGCGGCCAGGTCGGCCTCTTTCGGCAACCGGTCCCCAGGCCGGAGCTCACCCGAAACGATCATTCCCTTGATCTTCTCGATCGCCTCGTCAGTGATCGGCATGTTCCCCTACCCCAGCTCCCCGGGTCGACCGTCCCGGGCCCGTCCGTCTCTGCCAAGCGTCCCACGCGGCGTCCCCGGGCCGCCCCGTAACCGCGCCTTGACTCTCCTCCACCGCCGAGACGACACCCGAACGCGACGGCGCCTTATCTCCCAGAATGTGCAGATCGCTTGTGATGACCACGGTTCTTGGTGGAAACTGATCCACCGATAAGCGCGGCATCGGAACAATGCGTCGAGCCGCCTTTTTCTCACGGTGCACACGGGGTCGAGCACGGACGAGGGTCGGTTTGCTGGGGGACGCGGGAGTCGGCCGGTCGATGAGCCGGGACGAGATCGACCGTACGCTGACACGCCTTAAAGGCGAGCGCGAACGCATCACCCAGGGCCTGCTGGAGCTCGAGGACCACCAGGGCTACCAGATGCTGAAGGGCACCCGGCTGACCGGCGAGACCGAGCGGTCCTGGGCCGGCATCAGCGGCCGGATGGCCACGTTGTGGAAACTGTTCGAGGCCCACGGAAAAGTGCTCGGCGAGGCCGAGGAACTGCGGGCGCGGCACTCCAAGCCCGGTCAGGCCCAGCTCGCCGAGCTGACCCGTCTGCTCACCGGCACCTCCGTCGAGCTGGTGAGCGAGGAGATCCCGCTGGAGGAGCGGACCCTGCTCGGGCCGACCGGCGAGTGGCTGACGCTCGACGGCGTGATCGAGCGGATGACGCCCCTGTACGAGGAGACCGCCGGCCTGGTCGCCGCGGTGAACGAGGTCTGGTCGGCCCTGCTCACCCGCCTGGGCGAGGTGGAGGAGACGGCGCGCGCGGTGGCGGCCCTGCACGGCGCCCTCGGCGTGCGCGAACCGGAGTTCGACGAGCTGTCCGGGCTCCTCGCGGCGGTGCGCGAGACCGTACGGTCCGACCCGATGGCGCTGACGTCCGGCGACCAGGCCGACACCACGCGGATCGACGCGATCGGGACCGACCTCGCGGCCCTGCGCGGCCGGCTGGAGGACGCCCTGCGGATCCGCGACGAGCACGACGCGCGGGCCCGCGGCATCGAGGCCACGATCGCCCTGGTCGAGACGGCCGAGCACGAGGCCGCCGAGGCCAGGGACCAGGTCCTCGCCAAGATCGACTCACCGGCGCTGCCCGACATCCCGGTGACGTCGGTCGCGCTCCGCGACCGGCTCGCCGCCCTGGAGGGGCTGCGCGGCGAGGGCCGGTGGCTCGAGCTGGCGACGCGCGCCGCCGAGGTCGAGCAGGCCGCCGCCACCGCGCTGGACCAGGCGCGCCAGACGACCGCGCTGATCACCGGCGTGCTGGACCGGCGGGACGAACTGCGCGGACGGCTCGACGCGTACAAGGCCAAGGCGGGCCGGCTCGGGCTGGCCGAGGACATCGAGCTCACCGGGCTGCACCAGCGGGCGTATGACCTGCTCTGGACCTCACCGTGCGACCTGCGCGGGGCCACGAGGGCGCTGGCGGACTACCAGCGGGCGATCGCATCGCGCGCGGAGGGGACGGCTTGATGATTCGGTGCACCCAGCCGGGATGCACGGGAACGGTCGAGGACGGTTACTGCGTCCAATGCGGTATGGCACCTGGACTCAGCGGCCCGAGCGCGTCGCCCGCGAGCGCCCCGGCGGGCCGCTGCACCCAGCCGGGGTGCGCCGGCACCATCGAGGACGGCTACTGCACGACCTGCGGCATGGCGCCCGCCCCCGCCGCGAAGCCCGCCGCCCCCACGCCGGAGGCCCCCGCCCCCGCCGCCGCGCCCGATGGGCGGTGCGGCCGGCCGGGCTGCGACGGCGTGATCGAGGACGGCTACTGCTCCACCTGCGGGTCGCCTCCCGCGTCGCCTCCGGCCACGTCCGGTGGCGCCTCGGGCAGCACGCCGAGCGTCACGACCGGCAGCTCGATCACCGGCAGCATCCGGTCCAGCCGCAGCGTCCGCACCGGCTCCACGCGCTCGCGGTCGTCGGGGCGCGGCATGCTGGGCGCCGGGCTGGTCGAGGTGCCCCGCGTCCCCTACCGCGACCCGACCACGGCGATCAAGGAGAATCCCGAGGTCGCCGAGCACAAGCGGTTCTGCAGCGGCTGCGGCGAGCCGGTCGGCCGGGCGCGCGGCGGTCGGCCGGGCCGTACGGAGGGCTTCTGCCCGAACTGCGGCGCCGGCTACTCCTTCACCCCCAAGCTCAAGGCGGGCGACCTGGTCGGCGGGCAGTACGAGGTGCTCGGCTGCCTCGCGCACGGCGGCCTCGGCTGGATCTACCTCGCCCGCGACCGCAACGTCAACGACCGCTGGGTCGTGCTCAAGGGCCTGCTCGACACCGGTGACGCGGACGCGCTCGCGGCCGCCGCCGCCGAGCGCTCCTACCTCGCCGAGGTCGAGCACCCGAACATCGTCAAGATCTACAACTTCGTCCAGCACGGCGGCTCCGGCTACATCGTCATGGAGTACGTCGGCGGCAAGCCGCTCAAGGACGTGCTGCTCGAACGCCGCAAGGCCGGCGATGACGCGCTGCCGCTCGGACAGGCCATCGCGTACGGCCTGGAGCTGCTGCGCGCGCTCGGCTACCTGCACGGCGTCGGCCTGCTCTACTGCGACCTCAAGCCGGACAACGCCATCCAGTCCGACGAGCAGCTCAAGCTCATCGACCTGGGCGGGGTCCGCCGCGTCGACGACATGGACAGCGCGATCTACGGCACGATCGGCTACCAGGCCCCCGAGATCGCCGAGCGGGGCCCCTCGGTCAGCTCCGACCTCTACACCGTCGGCCGTACGCTCGCGGTGCTCAGCTTCCCGTTCAAGAACTTCACCACCACGTACGCGGACCGCCTGCCGGACCGCGCGGAGATCCCGCTGCTCCAGCGGTTCGAGTCCTACGACCGGCTGCTGCGGCGGGCCACCCACACCGAGCCCGAGGCGCGGTTCGCCGACGCCACGGACATGGCCGACCAGCTCACCGGCGTGCTCCGGGAGGTCCTGTCGGCCGAGGACGGGCAGCCGCGCCCCGGCCGCTCCTCGCTGTTCGGCATGGAGCTGCGGGCCGTCGGCACCGAGCTGGCCGGTGACACGGGCTCGGTGCTCGACTCGCCCGCGCCGGCGGAGGTGGCCGCCGCGCTGCCGACTCCGCTGGTGGACGCGGGCGACCCCTCCGCGGGGTTCCTCGCCGGCCTGACCA
This sequence comes from Actinoallomurus oryzae, assembly GCF_039541955.1. Classification (NCBI taxonomy): domain Bacteria; kingdom Bacillati; phylum Actinomycetota; class Actinomycetes; order Streptosporangiales; family Thermomonosporaceae; genus Actinoallomurus; species Actinoallomurus oryzae. Next base: position 133,879 of record NZ_BAABHF010000054.1, read on the forward strand.
GTGCCGAGGCGGAGCAGCTCGTGCCCGCGCTGTCCGCCGCGCCGAACCCCTCTCCGGAGGTGCGCCTGACGCTGGCGCGCGTCCGCATCGAGCTCGGCGACATCGCCGAGGCGCACCGGCTGCTGGGCGAGCTGGCCGCCGAGCGGCCCGGCGACTGGCGGATCCCGTGGTACGAGGCGGTGGCCGTGCTGGCCTCCGGGGACGTCGCGCGGGCCGAAGGGCTCTTCGACGAGATGTACTCCCTGCTGCCCGGCGAGGCGCCGCCCAAGCTGGCCCTCGCCTACTGCCGGGCGCACCGCGGCGACCACGCCGGGGCCGCGGACCTGTACGAGCGGGTCTGGCGCACCGACAACGGCTACATCAGCGCCGCGTTCGGGCTGGCACGCGCGCGGCTGGCGGCCGGCGACCGCGCCGCCGCCGTGGCCGTGCTGGACTCGGTGCCGAGCATCTCCAGCCACCACGTCGCCGCGCAGGTCGCGGCGGTGGCGACCGCGATCCGAGGCCGTAACCCGGCCGAGCTGACCGAGCCGGAACTCATCGGCGCGGGCGGCCGGCTGTCCCCCCTCAAGCTCGACGGGGAGCAGCGCGGCCGGCTCGTGGCCGAGGTCCTGGAGACCGCCCTCACCTGGGCGCACGCCACCAGTGACGCGCCCCGCAACGGGACACTTTTCGATGCGGCTCTGACCGAACGCGCCCTGCGCGGCCGGCTGGAGGAGACCTACCGCGCGCTGGCCCGCCTCGCCGACACCCCGGCCGAACGCCACGACCTCGTCGTCCGCGCCAACGCCGCGCGCCCGAGGACGCTGATCTGATGGCCGCGACGACCGAAGAGCGCGCCTGCCCGATCTGCGATCTGCCGGTGTACCCGGACGAGGACTACTGCGAGGCGTGCGGCCACCGCCTCGACGCGCCCGTCCCCCGCTGCCCGGGGTGCGGCGGCAGCACGATCAGCGACGGCTACTGCGAGCAGTGCGGGCTGCGCCAGCCCGACGGCACCGATCACATCGAGCTGGAGGTCACCGGGGCGGCGGGCGTGAGCGACCGCGGCCTGCGGCACAGCCGCAACGAGGACGCGATGGCGCTGGCCGTGACCGCCGACGGCGTGGCCGGTGTCGTGTGCGACGGCGTCTCCTCCTCCACGCGTCCCGAGGACGCCTCGCGTGTCGCCGCCGACACCGGGGCCGCCGCGCTCGCCGAGCTGCGCGCGGCCGGGCAGGACGCCGAGTCCGCCACCCGTACGGCCGCCGCGCGGGCCGCCGAGGCCGTGGCCGCCCTGGTCGGCGGGGACGGGGACGACACCCAGCCGACCGAGCCCCCGTCGTGCACCTACGTCTCGGCGCTCGTGCACGGCGACGCGGTGACGATCGGCTGGATCGGCGACAGCCGCGCCTACTGGCTGCCCGAGAGCGGCGAGGGCGCGCAGCTGACCGAGGACGACTCGTGGGCGGGCCAGATGGTCGCCTCCGGGGCGCTCACCGAGGAGGAGGCCGAACGGCACCCGAACGCGCACGTGATCACCGCGTGGCTCGGTGCGGACGCCACCGACGCGGAACCCCACGTACGCACGCTCACCCCGGACACCCCGGGGGTGATCCTCGTGTGCAGCGACGGGCTGTGGAACTACTACCCCGAGCCCGCCCGGCTCGCCGAGGCCGCCCCTGCCGCCGCGTCGGAGCCCCTGGAGGCGGCGCGGACGCTGACCAGGCTGGCGAACGAGGCGGGCGGACGCGACAACATCACCGTCGTCGTCATCCCCTTCCGGCCGCAGACGCCGCCTTCCGCACAACCGACCCAGGAGCCGGCCCGATGAGCGCTCGGGCCACTCCTCCGACGAAGGAAGTCGCATGACGGGCAACCCCGATTTCACTCTCACGGTCGACCAGAACAAGTACCTCCCCGAAGGGGGCCAGGAGGTACACGCGATCGTGACGGTCGAGGCGAGCGGCGTACCCGCCGCCGGCGCCGTACGGTCGACCTCCGCGGCCGAGGTGATCATCATCGACACCTCCGGTTCGATGGACTACCCGCGCACCAAGATGTCCGCGGCGATCCGGGCCGCGCAGACCGCGGTGGACTCGCTCCGCGACGGGGTCGCCTTCGCGGTCGTGTCCGGCTCGGCGCGGGCGCGGATGGTCTACCCGGCCGGCGAGCAGCTCGTCCCCGCGAACCCGCAGACCCGGCAGGAGGCCAAGGCGGCGCTGGAGCGCGTGCGGCCGGCCGGCGGCACCGCGATCGGCGCGTGGCTGGGCCTGGCCGACCGGCTGTTCGCCGCCCACCAGGAGGGCATCCGGCACGCCATCCTCCTCACCGACGGCAAGAACCAGCACGAGAGCCCCGAGCAGCTCGACGCCGTCCTCCAGTCCTGCGCCGGCCACTTCGTGTGCGACTGCCGCGGTGTCGGCACCGACTGGGAGGTCGCCGAGCTGCGCAAGGTGGCCTCGACCATGCTCGGCAGCGTCGACATCGTCGCCAGCCCGAACGACCTGGTCGCCGACTTCCGCGCGATGACCGAGGCGGCCATGGGCAAGGCGGTCGCCGACGTGGCCCTGCGGGTCTGGACGCCGCAGGCCGCGCGGCTGCGCTTCGTCAAACAGGTGACGCCGAGCGTCGAGGACCTCACCGGCAAGCGGGTCGAGGCCGGGCCCCGCGCCGGCGACTACCCGATCGGCGCGTGGGGCGCGGAGAGCCGCGACTACCACATCTGCGTCGAGGTGCCGCCCGGCACGATCGGCCAGGAGCTGCGCGCCGCCTGGGTCAAGCTGGTGCTGCCCGGCGCGGGCGGCGGCCAGGAGCAGGTGCTCGCCACCGGCAACGTCCTGGCGGAGTGGACCGACGATGAGGCCCAGTCGACCCGCATCAACCCGAAGGTCGCCCACTTCACCGGCCAGGCCGAGCTCGCCGAGGCCATCCAGGAGGGACTGGCGGCCCGCAAGAGCGGCGACGTCGACACCGCGACCGCCCGCCTCGGCCGCGCGGTCAAGCTCGCCCACGAGTCGGGCAACGAGGCGATCGCGGGCCTGCTGGACAAGGTCGTCGACGTCGAGGACCAGGCGACCGGCACCGTACGGCTGAAGAAGAACGTCGACAAGGCCGACGAGATGTCCCTGGACACCCGGTCGAGCAAGACCGTACGGACGCGCAAGGGCGGAGCCTGATCCATGCCGACCTGTCCGGCCGGACACTCATCCGGCGCCGACGACTACTGCGACGTCTGCGGCACCCGCATGACGGGGCCCACGGTGTCCTCGATCCTCGCGGCACCCGGCAGCGGGGCCGGGAACGGGGCCGCCACGGCCGCTCCCCCGGCGGCGGGGTCGGGCGAGGCCTGCCCGGACTGCGCGACACCGCGTACGGGCCGGTTCTGTGAGGGCTGCGGGTACGACTTCGCGGTCGGGGCCGGACGCTCGGGTGCGACGGGCCCGGTGCGAACCGGCCCCGCGCCCGCCTCGGAGTCCTCGGTCCCCTCGGTGCCTTCGGTGCCCTCGGTGCCGTCGGGACCGTCGGGGCCGTCGGATGAGCCGGCGACCGGCCGGTGGGGCGCGAGCGGGTCCGGTGCGACGAAGCCGGCCGCGTGGACGGCGATCGTCAACGCCGACCGCGACTACTACGAGACGGTGCTGCGGCAGAACGAGGCGAACAGCGCCTTCACCTTCCCGCCGTACTGTCCCGAGCGCCGGATCCCGCTGGACCGGCCGCAGGTACGCATCGGACGGCGGAGCGTCTCCCAGGGCACCGTTCCGGAGATCGATCTGAGCGAGCCGCCGGAGGATCCGGGAGCGTCGCACACGCACGCGGTCCTGCTCTCCCGGCCGGACGGCACGGTGAGCCTCGTCGACCCGGGCTCCACCAACGGCACGACCGTCAACGGTTCGGAAGAGCCGATCCCCGTCAACGTCGAGGTGCCGATGCGCGACGGCGACCGCATCCACATCGGCGTCTGGACGACCATCACGCTGCGGAAGGGCTGAGGCCGGTGACCATGACAGAAGCTCCGCCGTCCCGGCCACCGGCGCGCCTGGCCGGCGTGGCACGGGTCGTACGGCTCCGGACGCTGCCCGGACGGATCCGGGGGCTCGCGCTCCTGGCCGTGCTGGCCGTCGCCGCGGTGTTCACGGTGGCGGCACTCGCCGTGCAGGACGCCCGCGACGGCCTCAAGATCATCGGCCACGACGCCGGCCCCCAGGTGGTCGCCACCGGGGACCTCTACTACGCGCTCAGCGACATGGACGCCCAGCTCGCCGCCGTCCTTCTCATGGGTCGCGAGGACCTCGGCTCGGGCCGGGCGAAGGCCCTGCAGGTGTACGACCAGCGGCGCTCCGAGGCGCACCGCGCCCTGCTGCAGGGCTCCAACCTGGCGAGCGGCGACAGCGCCGAGCAGCAGACCGCGCGCTCGATCCTCGACGCGCTGGGCCGGTACGAGCAGCTCGCCGGCCAGGCGCAGCAACTCGACCAGCAGCAGCCCCACGCCGCCGGAGCGCCGAGCGACCAGGTCCGCAAGCTGTACCGGCAGGCCACCGACCTGATGAAGCTCGACGTGCTGCCCAAGGCCTACAACCTCACGCTCGACAACGGCACGACGGTGCGGCGCACGTACGAGTCCAAGCACACGGCGGTGCTGGACGGGATCGCGTGGGTGGTGGTCACCGGCCTGGTGCTCATCGTGATCCTCGTCGGGCTCCAGGTGTACCTGACCCGTCGCTTCCGCCGGCTCATCAACCCGGTGCTCGCGCTGGCGACGCTGGCCTCGGTGGTGCTCGTCGCGGCCACGGTCGGCCTGCTCGCGAGCGAGGCACGCCACCTGAGCAAGGCCAAGAACGACGGCTTCGACTCGGTTCTGTCGCTGTCGCGGGCCCGCGCGATCAGCAACAACGCCGACGCCGACGAGACGAGGTACCTGCTCGACCCCGACCAGGCCGACACGTACGAACAGGTCTACCTGGACAAGTCGCAGGAGATCCTCTCGGTCACGGCCGGCAATCTCCAGCAGTACTACCAGCAGGTCGACGCGCGGATCGCGGCCCACAGCGGGTTCACGGGCTTCCTCGGCCTGGAGTCGCAGCACGTCACGCTGCCGGGCCAGCGCGCCGCCGTCGACCGGACGCTCCAGGGGTACGAGACGGTGCAGCACGACGACTCCCAGCTGCGTACGCTGGCCAATACCGCCGGACGACGCCACGACGCGATCGTCCTGCGCATGGGCACGGCCTCGCGTGACTTCGCCGCGTACGACCAGTCGCTCGTGTCGCTCACCGCGATCCATCAGAAGGCGTTCAAGAGCGCCATCCGCGACGGCGACCACGGCCTGAGCGGCTGGAGCGTCGGCCTGCCCGTCGCCGCGGTCGTCATCGCGATCCTCGTCCTGGTCGGCGTGCGTCCGCGGCTGTCCGAGTTCCGGTAAGGGGAGCGAGTCATGCGAGTAGCTCTGAGTCGGATCGGCGCCGCGCTGGCGCTGCTCCTCACCGCGGCCGGGTGCGGCACCGGCGGCGGCACGTCCGTCGCGGACAAGGACACCCTGGTGATCGGGGTCTCGAAGGACCAGCCGGGACTGGGGGCGCAACAGCCCGACGGTGGCTTCCAGGGCTTCGACATCGACGTGGCGCGCTACATCGCCGCGCACATGGAGAAGAAGCCGAAGAAGGTCGACTTCAAGGTCGTGCAGTACGACAAGCGGGAGAGCTGGATCCAGTCCGGCAAGGTCGACCTCGTCATCTCCAGTTACTCGATCACGCCCGAGCGGAAGACCAAGGTCGCCTTCGCCGGGCCGTACTACGTCGCTCACCAGGACACGCTGGTCCGCGCGAGCGACACCGGGGTCAAGGACGTCCGCAACCTGGCCGGCCGGCGCCTGTGCGCGGTCACCGGGTCGGTGTCCTGGCAGCGTGTCACGGTCGAGCGCGGCGTGCCGGCCCGTGTGGTCAAGGCCCCGACGTACGGCGACTGCATGACCAAGCTCATCGGGGGCAGCCTCGACGCCATTTCGACCGACGACCTGATCCTCGCCGGATTCGCCGCCCAGAAGGGCCGGTCGGTGCGTTTCGTCAACGCGCCCATCTCCGACGAGCGGTACGGCGTCGGCATCAAGCAGGACGACATCACGGGCTGCGAGGACATCAACAAGGCGATCACCGGGATGTACCTGGACGGGACGGCGGCCCAGCTCCTGCGGAAGTGGTTCGGCGCGACGGGCCTGCACCTGACGACCACGGTGCCGCAGTTCGAGGGCTGCGGCTGATCACCCGGGACGGACGGGCGGTCGCCGCCTCACCCGACGAGACGCACGGCGGCGTCGACCGCCTTCACGGGTTCTTCGGCGACCGCGGCGAGGATCGCGTCGACGCCGCGGAGCCCCGCCCGGTCGAGCAGCGTCTTCTCGTTGGTGACCCACTCCCCTCGCTCCGCCAGCACGGCGTGCGCGGCCTGGTGGGCGGCGGTCGCGATCGCCCCGGCCGTCTCGGCGACGTGCCCCTTCACGGCGTGTGCCCCCCGCGCGTGGTCGAGGGTGAGCCGCGCGTCGGCGCGCCAGCGACCGGGCGCGCTGTCACGCAGCGCTCGCGGGTACTCCGGCCGCGGCAGCGTGCCGTGCAACACCCGGTTGCCGGCGAGCTCGGCGACGACGATGTAGGTCGGGACGCCGGCGAGGTGGAACAGGAGCCACTCGACCGCGAAGCGCCCCTCGCGCGCCTCGGCCAGGCGGTGCTCGACGTCGTCGAGATCGCGGTAGTGCACGTCGACCTTCCGCCCGTCGATCCGCAGCCAGGCGCCGCCGTTGAAGACACCGCCGCCCCAGCCGCCGACCTCGGAAGCCCGCCCCTCCCACCCGAGCGCGCGCAGGTCATCGGGCTGGAAGTCGCCGCGGTAGTAGACGGCGAGATCCCAGTCGCTGTCGGGCCGATGCGTACCGGCCGCCCGCGACCCGCCGAGCGCCACCGCCTGAACGCGAGGAAGCCCGGCGAGCCGCTCGCCGACGTGGGTGAGGAATTCGTCGTCCCGCATGCCGCGATCGTAGACGCGGGCGGAGTAACCTCGCCCTCGACTTTTTCGCCGACCGATGGCCGGGTGTCCCCTGGCGGCGCGGGAGTGCACAGTGCTGAGAGTCGTCGCGGGGTTGCTGGCCGGCGGTACGCTCCTCGCGCTCGCGGCACTGTGGTGGGCGAGCCGCTGGCCCGGCTCCGACGCGCGAGCGCGCACCCGTCGCCGGCCGCCGCGCGGCGTCGATCCGGGGCTCGCCCTGCTGACCTGGACCGGGCTCCGGGGGAACGCCCGGGAAGCCGCGCCGATGGTGGTCCTGGCCGAGCTGGTCCACCGCCGCGTGGTGCACGCCGCCGATGACGGCCGGGGCTCCTGGCGGCTGACGTACGCCGCCCGGGACGCACGGCTCATCGGCTACGAGAGACTCTTGGTGAACGCACTGTTCGGCACGCGGAACACCACCACGACGCTCCGCCCGGACACCTTGCATTCCATCGCCCCGGCGATCGTGAGCGAGCTTGAGAACACCGCGCGAGAACGCGGATGGGATCGGCCGTTCGACCGCCCGAGAGGCTGGACGGAGTACTGGGGAGTCGTCTCCGGCCTGCTGTGGGCCGGAGGGCTGACGGCGTTCTTCGCGCTCGCCGGCCTGGTCGGCGGGCGCTCCTGGCTGTTCGGGTACGAGGGATGGGGCGTCACGGCGCTGTCATTCTGGTTCGCCGCGGTGACCATCGCGGCGGTGCGCTCGGACGTCGGCGAACAGCGCAGGCGCCCGGACCGCCGGCGCCACCTTCAGCTCCGGCGTTTCCTGCGCCGGCTGCGGATCAGTGCCGAGGCCGCGCGTCGCGGTGACCCGGACGCGGCCGAGGTCACGGCGCGCCACGCGCCCTACCTCCTCGTCGCCGCGGAGCGGGCCGGAGGCGCCGGGCGGAAGACGAAGGCCGTGCGGCCCGATGACGACGCCGAGCCGGACCAGGCGCGGATCGTCAGTGAAGCCCTCGAAGACCAGGAACGGCTCGATCGGTTCGATGAGGCCGCGGACACGCTCGTGGACTATCTCCAGGACGTCCTGGAACGCCACCTCGCATCGCAGCCGGGTCACCGGGCGGGCGCCGGCGATCGGCAGGGCGGCGACCACGACGGCGCCGACGGCCCCGCCCATGACGGCGGGCACGACGGCGGACACCACGGCGCCGGGCATCACGACGGCGGGCATCACGACGGGGACGACGACCACGGCTGGGACCACGGGCACGACTGGTAGAAGGCCTGGCCGATCCTGGCGCGTTCCAACCTCTTGATCTTTGTCCGATCGCGTGCCATTTTGCGTCTGCACCGGGTGGTTGATCATCTGCTGCGAAGTTAATCGAACATTTTCGAACACCGGAGGCGTTGGATGAGGTCGACTCGCCGGCGGGTTGGACGAGCGTGGCGGCCTCGGCCGTTGCGCATGAAAGTGGTCGCGCTGGTCGCCGCGCTGGCCGGGGTGTTCGCCATCGCGGCGGCGCCACCGGCCGCCGCCTCGCCCGGCGGCGGGGCGCGGCACCGGGCGGTGCGTTCGGGCGACGCGCGGTTCGAGGTCCTCTCCCCCACCCTGATCCGGATGGAGTACGCGGGCGAGGGCGAATTCACCGACGCCGCGACGTTCAACGCGATCGGCCGGGACGACTTCGGGAACACGCCCTTCACGCACAAGGTGAGCAAGGGCTGGCTGACCATCGCCACCGACCGGATGACCCTGCGGTACAAGGTCGGCTCCGGGCCGTTCACCGCCGAGAACGTGTCGGTGAGCCTCCGTACCGGAGTGACCGCGCATCCCACCTGGCCGGCGCCGGCGGTCTGCCCCGTCGGCACGCTGTGCGAGGCGGAGAAGACCACCCTCACGGGCGGGGTGAGCGTCGCCTCGGACCACAGCGGGTTCACCGGCACCGGGTTCGCCGCCGGTTTCCAGAGCGTGGGCGCCTCGCTCACGTACCAGCTCGACGTGCCCTCCGACGGGACGTACGACCTGCGCCTCCGGTACGCCAACAGCGTGGGCGGCGACGGCGGGAACACGACCCGTACGCTGAGCGCGGCCGTCGACGACGGCGACGCGACGACGCTCTCGCTGCCGACGACCGCCGACTGGAACACCTGGGCGGTCGCCTCGATGTCGCTGTCGCTGTCCGCCGGCCGGCACACGCTGGTGGTCTCCCGGGGCGCGAAGGACTCCGGGAACGTCAACATCGACAGCCTCGCCGTCACCACGCCCGGCGCGCCGTACCCCGCGCCGGCCGCCACGGCGACTCCCTGCGACTACGGCACCGTGTGCGAGGCCGAGGACGGCGCGCTCACCGGAGGAGCCAAGGTCGGCGCCGACCACAACGGCTACGCCGGCAGCGGCTTCGTCGCCGGCCTGGAGCGGGCCGGCGCCACGGACTCCATCGCGCTGCGGAACGTGCCCGCCGACGGCCGGTACGCGCTCCAGCTCCGGTACGCGAACGCGAGCGGCTCGGCGCGTACGGTCTCCACCGCGGTGAACGGCGGGACGGCCACCTCCTCCAGCCTGCCGGTGACCGCCGACTGGGACAGCTGGTCGACGGCCACGATCCCGGTCACGCTGACCAAGGGCTCCGACACCGTCGCGATCGGCTGCCCGTCCGCCGACAGCTGCCACGTCAACCTCGACACGGTCGCCGTCACCTCGACGACGTCGCCGGTCCGGCCGGTCCACAGCCCGCTGGGCGGGTACCGCCGCGGCCTCGACGGCGTCAACGGCAGCGCGGTCACCACACCGGGCCTGCTGTACCGCGACGGCTGGGAGCTGCTCGACGACACCACGTCGGCGCTGTACGACCCGGCGACGCGCGCCGTCCACCAGCGGCCCGCCCAGAAGACGTACCAGGACTCCTACCTCTTCGGGTACGGGCAGGACTACAAGCGCGGCCTGGCCGACCTCGCGACGCTGACCGGCCCGCCGAACCTGCTGCCGCGGTGGGCGTACGGCGTGTGGTTCTCCGAGTACTACGACTTCACGGCCGCGGACTATGAGAACACCGTGCTGCCGCGGTTCCGCTCCGAGGGGGTGCCGCTGGACGTCCTGGTCACCGACACGGACTACAAGTCGCCCTCCACCTGGAACGGCTGGGAGATGGACCCGAAGAAGTTCCCCGACCCGGCGGCGTTCTTCGACTGGTCCGCCCGGCAGGGGCTGCACAACACGCTGAACATCCACCCGAGCATCGGCAGCGACGACGCGCAGTACGCGAAGGCCCAGGCCACGGCCGACGGGAAACTGGCCGCGAGCGGCTGCTCGGCCGACCCGGGCCAGACCTGCCACGTGTTCGACTGGGGCGACCCGAAGCAGCTCAAGGCCTACTTCGACCTGCACCAGGCGACGGAGAAGCAGGGAGCGGACTTCTGGTGGCTGGACTGGTGCTGCGAGGACTCCCGCTCGTCCCTCGCGGGCGTCACCCCGGACGCGTGGATCAACCAGCAGTACGCCGATGACACGGCCAAGAACGTGGGCCGCGGCTTCGCCTTCTCCCGGGCGTTCGGGTCCCTGCAGGCGGGCGGCTACAGCGGCCAGGCGGGCGTACCGACGGGCCCGTGGGCGGACAAGCGTACGACGGTGCACTTCACGGGCGACACGACGTCGAGCTGGGACACGCTGCGCTTCGAGGTCGGCTACACGCCGGGCGAGTCGGCGGCCACGGGCCTGTCGGCGGTCAGCCACGACATCGGCGGCTTCAACGGCCCGTCGCACCTCGCCGACGACCTGTACGTACGGTGGGTGCAGCTGAGCGCGTTCCAGCCGATCCTGCGGCTGCACGGCAACCACAGCGACCGCCTGCCGTGGCAGTACGACGACCAGGCGCGTACGGCGGCGGAGAAGTTCCTCAACCTGCGCGAGGACCTGGTGCCGTACACGTACGGGCTGGCGCGGGAGGCCTCGGTCTCCGGCATGCCGGCGGTACGGGCGACGTACCTGGAGTACCCGGACCAGCCGGGCGCGTACGACGCGGCGTCGCGTGAGTACTTCTACGGCTCGGACGTGCTGGTCGCACCGGCGACGTCGGCGGGCACGTCCTCGACGACGTCGGTGTGGTTCCCGCCGGGCAAGTGGACGGACTACTTCACCGGCAAGACCTACACGGGCCCGGCGGTGGCGGACGTGACGTCGGACTGGAACTCGATGCCGGTGTTCGTGAAGGCGGGCGGCATCGTGCCGACCCGTACGGACAACGTGACCAACGACGTGCAGAACCCGCTGACCAAGGTGACGCTGACGGTGTCGGGCGGCGCGGACGGCACGTACTCGCTGTACGAGGACGACGGCCGGTCCGCCTCCCCGAAGTCGGCGACGACCAGGATGCGCTACACGGACAAGAACCACACGCTGCGGATCGCACCGGCGAAGGGCTCGTTCGGCGGCCAGGTCGGCAGCCGCCAGTGGACGGCCGTCTTCACGAACGCCGGCACCCCGTCGGCCGTACGCGTCAACGGCACCCCGGCACCGGCCGGAAGCTGGAAGTACGACCCGAACCGCCGCACACTGACCGTGACGGTCCCGGCCCGTTCGATCCGAACCGCCACGACGATCAGCTACGGCTGAACCGCGTCGGGTCTCCAGGGTCGGCAGGCTCCCGGTGAGCCTGCCGGCCCGTGGCGCGTGATCCGCGCGGGTGATCAGACCCGCCGTTGAGCGCGCCCGCGTCATGTGGTTGATGCTCAGCTCTGGGTGCGGTCGGTGCCCGGGGCCGTGCACAGGGCGTCGTCGACCAGCTTGCTCTCGGCCTGTTCCACCCGCAGGACGTCGTCCGGTGAATCGGCGTACACGCCCGACAGCGAGACCGTGACGCTGCGCCGGCCGTCGGCCGTGACGCCGTCGGCGGTGATCCAGCCCGAATCGCCGCCCTCGTGGCCCCAGTACACCCCGCCGCACGAGAGCGGGCGGGAGAAGAGCCCCAGCCCGTCGCGGGCGCCCGGCATGAACCGCTGGTACTCCCCGCTGACGGGCATGGTCTGCTTCATCTGCGCCAGCTGCGCCTCGGGCAGGAGCCGGCCGCCGAGCAGGGCGCGGAAGAACCGGTTGACATCGGCGGTGGTGGAGACGAGTCCGGCCTCTCCGTTGGTGCCGGAGCCGACCTGCTCGGTGACGTCCACGAGTGGCCCGCCGGGCTGGAACCTCTGGTAGGTCTCGGCGTGTGGCCGGGGCAGCGTGGGCGAGGTACCCGGCCAGAAGGTGTGATGGAGGCCGAGCGGCCGGGTGATCCGGTCCCGTACCTCCTCATGCCAGGAGTGCCCGGTGACCCGCTGGATGATCATGCCGAGCAGGACGTAGCCGGTGTTGGAGTAGCTCCAGTCCTCGCCGGGCTGGAAGTCCGGCCGGTGACGCATCGCCCGGGCGACGGTCTGCTCGGCGGTGTAGACGTCGTATCGGTGCCGGTAGAAGTCCTCCGCCGAGGTGTAGTCGGGGTAGTCGTCGTGGATGCCGCTGGTGTGCTGGAGCAGCCGGCGGATGGTGATCGTGCGGCCGTCGTTTCCGTTTCCGGAGACCACGCCGGGCAGCCATCGTTCGACCGTGTCGTCCAGGGAGAGCCTGCCGTCGCCGGCCAGTTGAAGGATCACGGTGGCGACGAACGCCTTGGTGACGCTGGCGATCCGGAAGTGGCCGTTCGGGGAGACCGGCCGACGGGTCGCCACGTCGGCGACGCCGCTGGTGGCGGTCAGGTTCCGGCCGTCAGAGGTGATCAAGCGGGCCTGGACGCCCGTCACGCCGAGTGCGGTGATCGCGGCGGCGTCACGCCGGAGCCGCTTCTGGTCGTCGTGCTGTCGTGCGGCCATCGCGCCGGGCGCACTGGCGGAGAGGGTCCCGGCCACGATGGCGGCCAGGGCCAGGTTCCGCCGGACGGACCGGGCGCGCCGCCGTGGTGAACGAATCGGTGAGGTCGTCATGGGCGTTGACGCTAGGTCCGGCGGAAGCGAGCGGACGATACCGCTCACCAGTGGGAAAAAGGGGTGGCAGGCTGTAGTGCCCGGCTCGCTCACCATGGCCCAGACTCGTGCGAATGAACGACCCTGAGACCAGCCGGCTCACGGCGACGTGGCGTGGTCTGGGCTACCTGCTGGGAAGCCTGTCGGCCGCCGCGGTCACCCTGGTCGCGCTGCCCGTACTCCCCGTCCCGACGATGGCTCGCGCCTGGGCGTCCTGGCATCGTGGCCGCGCCGAGCGGCTGTTGCGTTCTCCCGGTTCCGGCCTCGTCCGTGTCGGTACGTGGCGTTTTCTCGGGTGGCTGTGCACCTACATCGTGACCAGCCTGGCGTTCGGGCTCGTCGTTGTCGTGTGCGCCGGCAACGCGGTCGCCACCGCCGTCACGGTGCCCCTGTGGTGGGCATTGCCCGCCGGCACCCGCGCGGGCGGCTTCGCCTTCGGTGTTCCACTGTCCGGGTGGAGCACGTCGTTGACCCTGGGGACCCTGCAGATCATCATCTTCGCGGCCCTGACCTACTGGCTGGTTCCGCTGCTGGCGCGCCTGCACGCCCGGATCTGTGTGGCGCTGCTGTCCCCCTCGGTCGCCGAGCGGCTGGCGCGGCGGGTGGAGACCCTGACCGAGACACGAGCCGGCGCCATGAACGCGCACGGTGCGGAACTCCGCCGGATCGAACGCGACCTGCACGACGGCACCCAGGCTCGGCTGGTGGCCATCGCGATGCGGCTGGGCGCGGCCCGTGAGTCGCTGGAGACGGACCCCGAGATGGTGGACCGGCTCCTGCGGGAGGCGCACGAGGGGACCGAGGAGGCCATGGCGGAGCTTCGTGCGGTGATTCGGACGATCTACCCGCCGATCCTCGCCGACCGCGGCCTCGCCGGGGCGCTGGCGGCGCTGGGGACCCGATCGGCGATCGGCACGGAGCTGGACATCGGGGATCTCGGGACGGTGCCCGCCGCGGTCGAGGCCGTGGCCTACTTCACCGTCGCCGAGGCGCTGACCAACGCCGTCAAGCACAGCCGGGCCGCCCGGAGCACGGTCCGGATCGCCCGCGACGGTGACCGGCTCTCCGTCGAGGTCACCGATGACGGGATCGGCGGCGCCGACGAGACGCGGGGTACCGGCATCGCCGGAATCCGCCACCGCGTCCTGGCGCTCGACGGCACCGTCCGCATGCACAGCCCCGCCGGCGGCCCGACCACGATCGCTGTGAGCCTGCCGTGCGGGTCGTGATCGCCGAGGACAACGTCCTGCTGTCCAGCGGGCTCGAGCTCCTGCTGACCGCCAAGGGCTTCGACGTCGCCGCGATCACTCAGGACGCCCCGGGCTTCGTCGCCGCCGTCACCGAACACCGGCCGGACGTCACCATCGTCGACGTACGGCTGCCACCGTCCTTCCGCGACGAGGGCATCCACGCCGCGCTCGACGCCCGCCGCCGGCACCCCGGCCTGCCGGTGCTCGTCCTGTCCCAGTACGTCGAGCAGCAGTACGCCACCGAGCTGATCTCCGATCGCCGCGGCGGCGTCGGCTACCTCCTCAAGGACCGGGTGAGCCGGGTGAGCGAGTTCATCGACGCGCTGCGGCGGGTCGCCGCCGGCGGCACCGTCATGGACCCGGAGGTGATCGCGCAGCTTCTCACCCGTCACGCCCGTGACCCGATCGCCGATCTCACGCCGCGCGAACGCGAAGTGCTCGCCCTGATGGCCGAGGGAAAGGACAACGCCACGATCGCGGCCCGGCTCGTCATCACCGAGAACGCCGTCCACAAGCACATCGGCAACATCTTCGCCAAGCTCGGTCTCTCGCCCGCCGACAGCGGGCATCGCCGCGTCCTCGCGGTCCTCACCTACCTCAGCCGCCACTGAGGACCGGCGGTGGGTCCTCGTGCACCAGGGCCGCAACGGGCTGATCCGCGGGGAACGGGCCGGGTCGAGCCACCTTGGCCGATGGCGCTGTAAGGAGCGTCTATAGGATTCAGTACCTACCCCCTCACGACAAGGAGCCATGCGATGACGTCCGGGTGGACAGGCCGGGCCGGTCAGCGAGCCCGCACCACCATCGACAGAATGGTCGCCGCCGATCCCGGACTATCTCGATGGCATCTCGCGTGGCGTGCCACGCTCGCGGTGGCGTGCGTGGCCTTCGCCGAGCACTGGGTGGGACCGGCCGCCGGGCTGCCGGCACTGGTCGCCATGCTGCTGGGCGGCATGATCGCCATGAACGGTTCGTTCCTGCTGGCCGGCCGGACCCGCCTCGACGCCCTCCTCACGGCCGCCGGGATGCCACTCGTCGCGTTCGCCGGAGTGGTCGTGGCCGTCGCGGTCGACGGTCACCTTCTCGCCTCGCGGCTCGGCTTCGTCGTGCTGACGGTGGTCGCGGTCTATGTGCGGCGCTTCGGCATCCGTGGCATGAACTACGGGCTGCTGGGGTGGTTCGCCTACATGTTCGGCGCGTTCTCGCGGGTCCGCCCGGATCAGCTCCTGCCCCTCTGCCTGGTGTTCCTATCCGCGGTGGCGATTCTCGTCATCCTGATGGCCGGGCTCACGTACCAGCGTCCCCGGACCAGGCTCGGCGCGGCACTGCGCGCGTTCGACCTGCGGGTCGCGGCGGTGGCCCGTGCCTGCGCCGACCTGCTCACCGAACCGGGCGCCAAGAACGCACGCGAGCTGCACGCCCGCAGGTTCTACGTGCTGGAGGCCGCCCTCATCGCCGAGGGACATCTGGCCTCCCCGGCGGCGGTCGAACACGATCACGCCTACCGGCTGCGTACCCGCCTGCTCGCCACCGAGCTCGCCGTCGAAGAACTCGCCACGGCGACGATCGCACTGGCCGGTTCGGCCGCGCTGCCGGAGCCGGTGCTCTCGGCCGCCACCGCCACGCTCCGGGCGTTGGCGGTCCGCGACCTGGACCGCGCGCGCGAACACGCGCGTGAGCTGGACGGACGCGGCCTCCACCAGAGCGAAGGCCTCCTCCTCACCAGCCTGGCGGACGCGGCCGATCGGCTGTGTGACGCCCTCAGGCCGCACGCGGGTCCCCGGCACGCCACGGACGACGGCCCGCCGACGCCAGCCTTCGAGCCGGGCGTCCAGCTGATCGCCGGAAACCTCCCGGGTTCGCTCGGCACCGCCGCCGAGGCGCTGGAGGCCGGCGGCGTCAAGGGTCCGCGATGGCTGCGCCTGTCCCTCAACAGCCGGCAGTGCGTCCAGGCCGGGCTGGCCTCGCTGCTGACGCTGCTGTGCGCGCTCCCGGTCTCGTCCGTACGGTTCTACTGGGCGATGCTCGCCTGCCTGATCGTCCTGACCGGCACGGCCACCTCCGGCGAGACGCTGGTCAAGGGCGCCCACCGTGTGCTGGGAACCGCGCTGGGCGTGGTGACGGCGATCGCGGCCGTGCACCTCACCCGTGGCCACGACACCCTCGTGGTCACGGTCATGGCGGTGTGCGTCTTCCTCGCCGTGTACTTCATCCGCGTCGCCTACGGGGTCCTCGCCTTCGCCATCACCACGCTGATGGGACTGCTGTACAACGCCCTGGGCGAGTTCAGCGACACGCTGATCCTCACCCGGCTCGAAGAGACGGCGGTCGGCGCCGGCGTCGCGGCCCTCATCGCCGTTCTGATCCTGCCGGTGCACAACCGGAACACCACGGCCGCCGCACGCGACGCGTTCGTCCGCGACCTGGTGAGTCTCGTGAAGGAGGTACGGGACAAGACGGCCGGCCGAGGCTGTGGGACGGATCTGCTGATGTCGGCCCGCCGCCTCGACGCACGAATGCACCAGCTCGCCCTGGCCACCCACCCGTGGGGCGGGGCCTCACTCGCCGGCATCGACAGCGCACCGGTGGCCCGCCGGCTCGCCTCGTACAGCGCGATCACGGTACGCGCCAAGGCCCTGGCCACGGCGGCGGCCATGGAGACCTCGCCGGTCCCGGACCTGGACCTGATCGCTCCCCTGACCATGCCCCTGCGCCGGCTGACCGGCGACTACACGCTCAGGATCGACACGCCGTACACCCCCATGAGGAGGCCTCCGGCGCCCGTCCCGCGCTGCGGGCCGGCGCGCACGCTTCGCGCCCTGGCCGACGACCTCGCCGGGGCGATGGACGGCCTCCGCGCGGGCGGCGACATGACCACGTGGGTCCCCACCAGGCAGACGCCCGTCTCCAGCCACCACCGGCCGTAATCCTTCCCTTCATGGGCCCGTCGTCGCGCTCGGTAGCCTGGTCGGAGGGGCGCGGTGCTCGTCCGCGCCGCGCACGACGTCGTCGGCCGAGCCGGCCGCGGGAGGCCGGGGTCGTCACCGGCACGAGCCGCCGGTTCCCAGACCTGTTGTGAGGACCTATGAAGGGTGAGCCGGCGAGCCCGGAGGCAGTGATCCGGGTCGGTGTGACCTCCGCGCGCAAGGGCGCCGAGCTGGTCACGGCGTTCGAACGCCGCGGGGCGCGGGTGCTGCACGGCCCGACGCTCGGCGGCGACCGTCCGGTCGATGACGACGTGATCGCCGTGGCGATCGACCGGCTGGTGGAGCTTCGGCCGCTGTGGTTCGCCGCCTCGACCGGCATGGGCATGCGTCTGCTCGCCGCCGCCGCCGAACGCACCGGCCGCCGGGACGCCCTGGTGCGGGCACTACAGAACGCGACCGTGGTGGCGCGCGGTCAGAAGGCCGCCGGCGGGCTCAAGCGCCTGGGCGTCACCCCGGTATGGGTCGCTCCGGACGAACGCGATTTCCAGGTCGAGGCCTGGCTCGCCGAACACGTCCGCACCGACGAGGTGGTCGCCGTGCAGGTACACGGCGCGGGCGGCGATCCGTACGGGAAACTGATTCAGACCGGAGCGATCGTCGAGAAGCTCGCCCCGTACGTCTCGGCCCCACCCGACGACCCGGGCCCGGGCACGCGACTCGCCGAGGCGGCCGTCGCCGGTGAACTCGACGTGGTCACCTTCATGTCACCGAGCGCCGCCCACGGCCTGGCGACGCTGGCGAACGCGGCCGGGATCGGCGACCGGGTACGCGAGGCACTGAACGGCCCGGTCGCCGTCGCCACGGTCGGCCCGGTGACCGGAGACGGCGCCCGTGACGCGGGATACGCCGTAACGATCGAGTCCGACAACCGCGCCGGTGCCTTGGTCCGCGCGGTGATGAGCTGGTGGGCCGACCGCGGCTGAACGCCGTACCACGGCGGCCGTCGGCGCCGCACCGGACCTCGTCGCGGCAAAGATTCCGGCGCGGATCCGGACCATGGCGTGGGATCGGTCCCGCCCGGTGCACGATGGTCGGTACGTTCGACGACGTGGCGGAAATGTTCGACGACTCGGCCAAGGCGGTGCTCACGGAGCTGCGCGGGTGGGCGGATCGGGCCGGCCGTCCGCCGGGCGGCGACGCCGATGAGGCGCGGCTGCTCCTGGACCTGCTGCACGATCATCTGGGGCTCGGCCTCACCGACCTGGCCGTGGGTGACCTGAGCGAACTCTTGCTGGAGGTCTATCCCCGGAAGGTGACCGTACTGGAGGCCGAGGACGCCGCCGCGGTGATCCCGACCGTACGGGACCTGCTGGCGTTCTGCCGTGACACCGGAAGGCTGAGCAAGGCGAAGGTCACACGGCTGGAGACCGAGTTGGAGGGGATCGAGCCGCGGTTCGCCGATGCGGTGATGGACCCCGCGAACTGGGGGCCCGCGCGGTCGCTGGCACAGTCCATGGCGGCCGACGGCGTCGATCTGTCCGATCAGAGCGCCGTCGACCGCTGGATCAGCGAGAACGACCACGACCTGACGGGCTTTGAGGGTGCCGGCCCCTTCGACGAGGACGAGACCCTCGATCTCGCGGAGGCGTTCGGACTGCCGGACCGGCTGCCGCCGTTGCGACTGCCCGGAGACGGCGAGCTGGCCGAGGCCGCGCGGGCCAGCGTCCTGCTGAACCGCGCCCGGCGGCTGGCCGACTGGGTCGGCGAGAGACGTGACATCGCCGACGGCTACGAACTGGAAGCCGACGATGTGGCGGACGCGACGGCCGCTCTCGGCATCGACGCCGGTGAACTCGCGCATGTGTGGCATTTCGCCGAACACACCGAGTTCCTGTCCTGGCACGACACCTACGTGACGACGGGTCCGTCCGCCGGGGACTGGCCGTCGGCAGACGACGACGAGGTGCTGGACACCTGGCAGATGGCGCTGACCGAGGTCCTGTCGTGTGAACAGTTCGCCGGCGTCGACCCGGACGAGCAGACGCGACTCGTCTTCGACGGTGCCGGTGTCGCCATCGTCATGGCGCTGTTCCTCTCCCGCGCCGAGGGCATCCCGGCCGTTGAGCTCCACGAGATGATCCGCGACGGAGCGACCGCCGACCTCCCGCCCGACCTCGCGGATCGCAGCTGGTCGGCTTGGACCGAAGAACACGGCGACCCGGCCGACCTGCTGCTCGCGTGCCTGCGGGACCTCGGCGCGGTCGAACTCGACCGGCCCTCCGATGACGCCGCGCCGTTGGTCCGGCTCACCCCGCCGGCCATCTGGACCGTACGCCTCCAGCTGGAACAGTCCGGTGTCGACGTGCCGATCCTTCCGCCGGCGCAGGAGATGACCGCCGCGGACCTGATCGCGGTGGCCGAGGGCGGCGTCGAGGAGGAGATGGACGCCGAGCTGACGGCCTGGGTCGAACTGCGCGGCGCCGAGGCCGCCGCCGACGACTTGCTCCGGACCGCCGCCACGGGCAGCACCGCGGACCGGTTGTTCGCCACGACGATGGCCACCCGGATCGGCGCCGCCGCCGAACCGCGGTGGCGCGAGGCCCTGGATGACCCGCGGCTACGCCCGTACGCCAAGGTCGCGCTCGCCGAACTCGCAGGGATCCAGCCTCCCGATGCCCCGGCCGAGCTGCAGCCCACTCCCGAAGACCTGGCGTGGCTCCTGACCGACTCGATCGCCGCGACCTGCCCCGTTCTGGACCCGGATGAAATCGCCGAACAGCTCCGCGAGGCCCTCCCGCCCGGTGAGGGGCCACAGCATCTCCTCGACGTGATGTGGCGCCTGGACCACCCTGACGTCATGGAGGTCCTGACCCTGACCGGCGACCATCACCCCGACAAGAAGATCGCCAAAGCCGCCCGCAAAGCCGCCTTCAAAGCGACCTCTCGGAAACCAACGACCCGCTGATCGGCGGCCTCACGGGCAGGATGCCCGACGGGCTCCGCCGGTCCGCGTCAGCAGAGCGCGCCGGGTCGCCGCCCGCGTGGAGACCGGGAGCACCCGAGATGGGCGAGCCGTCCGTTCCGATGAGATTCGGCGCGTACGGTGGCTGACCGTGGAGGAAGATCTGGAGCGGCTGACCGCGTACTCCTATCTCACCGTGCCGGACCGCACGGCGTACATCGCGATCATGCGGGTGTTCACCTCGACCCTGCTGGCGGATCTGTCAGCGCATGACCTGGTCGAACGGCTCCACGATGAATACCCGGTCGAGACGGTCGCCGCGAAGCTGGACGCGCTGACGGCCTGGGGGAACCTCATTCCCAGCTCACGACCGGTCAAGGCGGGCAGCATCCGGGAGTACCACCGGGTCCGCTCCCGCTATCAGTTGTCCGCCCTCGGGGAGCGGATCCAGCGGCAGGCGGACGAGATCCTCCTCAACGCCGATGCCGCGCGGGAGGTGAGCCGGGAGCTGCTCGCCCTCGTGGCCCGGGGCCTGGCCGAGCTGAAGGAGGAGACCGAGCGGCCGGGTGGCATCGACCCGCGCGAGGCGCTGGACCGCGTCTCGACGCTGTTCGCACAGTTCGGCCAGTTCGCCGACTCGGTCCGCGACTTCTACGCCTACCTCGGCCAGGTCATCTTCCGGTATGACCTGGCCGGCGCGGAGTTCAGCGGGTTCAAGGAGCTGCTGCTCGACTACGCGGAGACCATCACCGACGATGTAGCGCTGTTCGCGCCGCAGATCGAGGCGAGCATCCAGGTGCTGTGGCCGCGGCTGCCGGCCCTCCTGACGAGCATCGACGCAGCGGACCAGGGCCTCGCCGCTCTCCAGGACGCCGACGTACGGATCCAGCGGAGCCGCGGCCGCGAGCTGGACGACTGGGCGGGGCTGCGCGCGTGGTTCTTCGACGACACAGGCCAGGGCAGCCAGGTCGACCAGCTGCGCGACGCGACGTTGCGGGCCCTGCAGGCGCTGCTGGCCAACGCCAAGCGCATGATCCGGTCGGCGGGCGGTGGGCTGTCCCGGCGGCGCGACCTGATCCGGCTCGCGCAGTGGTTCGACGGCGCCGACGACGCGACCGCCCATGACCTGTTCGTCGCGGCGTTCGGGCTGTACGGGGCGCGTCACCTCGGCGTCGCCCCGGACACCGACCAGGACGTGCCGGCGACGACGAGCTGGTGGGACGGACCTGCCGCCCGTGTGCCCGTGGCGTTGAAGGATCGCGGGTCGCGCGCGCCCCGGGGCCGTACCGCGGGCCCGGAGGACTACGAGGATCAGAGGGCGCGGTTGCGGGAGCAGGCGGAGGAGGAGACCCGCCGGCAGCGCGCGGCGGCGGCCGAGCTCCGCGCGGCGGGCGCGCGGCTCGGCGACGTACGACTGTCAGGTCCAGCGACGCGACTGTTCCTCGACCTGCTCGCCCGCTCCCTGGCGGGTGTTCCGCCGGCGTTCGACACCGTGGAGACCTCCGACGACGACCTGGACGTACGGCTCCGCCTCGTCCGCACGGCCGGCGCCGAGACCGTCGTCCACGGCGCGGACGGCGATCTCGTCCTCGACGGGCTGCGTGTCGACCTCGGCGCCGCCGCGCGCCCGGATCTGGAGGCGGCGGGATGACGGCAGGTGCAGGCGACTTCGCGGACGAGCTGGCGGCCGAGCGGCGCACCGCGGCCCGGCTGCTGCTGCGGAAGCCCTTGGTGACCCCGGAGACGCATCCGGAGGAGTTCCCGCTGATCCGGCGGCACGCGGACGAGCTGGCTCGCCAGTTCGGGCAGTTGCTGGGGTACCGGCTCGTCGTCGAGCCCGGTTTCGCGCGGCTGCTCAAGGCGGGCCTCGGACGGAACTCCGGCCGGTGGCTCGAGCGCGGTTCCGGTGCGCCCTTCACCCCTCGCACGTACGCCTATCTCGCGTTGGCGCTGTCGGTGCTGGTGACCGCGCCCGAGCAACTGCTGCTGTCGGAGATCGTCACCCGTACGCGGGCCGCCGCCGCCGAGGCGGGCATCGACCTGGGCGAACCGAACCGCATCGTCGAACGCCGCGCGCTGGTCGCGGCGCTCAAACAGTTGATGACCTGGCACGTGCTCTCGGAGGACGAGGGGTCGGTGGAGTCCTACTCCGGCGACGGCAGCGCCGAGGCGCTGCTGACCGTCGACCGGGAGATCGCGCGGCGCCTGGTGAGCGGCCCGATCGGCCGCGCGCCCTCGGCCGACGAGCTGATCGAGCTGGCCGCCACGCCAGAGCATGCCGGTCCCCGGCACGCCGTACGGCGGCGGCTGGTGGAGACCCCGGTCGTCTACGTCGACGAGCTGACCGACGAGGAACGCGACTGGTTGCGCCGCAACCAGCGCCGCGAGCAGCGCACGTTCGAGGAGTTCTGCGGCCTGGACGCCGAGATCCGGGCGGAGGGCGTCGCGCTGCTCGATCCGGCCGGGGAGCTGAGCGACATCGAGTTCCCCGGCACCGGGACCGTGCCCTGGGCCGCGCTGCTGGTCCTCGAGCGCCTCGTCGCCGAACTGACCCCGGACGGCGGCTCCGCCGACCTCCCCGATGGCAGGATCGAGTCCGTGCTCGCCGAGCTGGTCGAGCGGCACCGCAAGGCGTGGGCGGAGCGGTACACCGAGTCCTCCGAGCTGCTGTGCCAGGCCGTCACCGACCTCCTGCTGCGCATGCGTCTGATCGACCGGTCCGGCGACGGCCGCCTGCGGCTGCTCGCCGCCGCCGCCCGCTACTCCCCCGAGGTGACCACGTGACCCCGTTGCCGAGGAACCCGCACCGCTTCCGGCTGAGCCGCGCCGGGATCCACCAGGTGTGGCAGTACGACGAGGAGTTCCTGTTCGGCGGCGGGCGGCTGCTGCTGCGCGGCAAGAACGGCGCCGGCAAGTCCAAGGCGCTGGAGATGCTGCTGCCGTTCCTGCTGGACGGCGACACGCGCAGGATCGACGCCGCCGGCGGCGGCAAGACGACGCTGAAGTGGCTGATGCTCGACGGCTGGACGACGGGCACCAACCGGCTGGGCTACCTGTGGATCGAGTTCGCCCGGACGGCCGACGACGGCGCGGGCGAACGCCTCACGCTCGGTGCCGGGATCCGGGCGTCGAGGTCGACGGGCGAGGCGAAGCCGATGTTTTTCGTGACCTCGCTCACCGTCGGGGACGACCTACCGCTGCACGACCCCACCCGCCGTCCCACGCCCGCCGAACTCCGGGAGCTGATCGGCCCGGAGAACTGCTTCGACCGCGCCGCCGACTACCGCGCTCGCGTCGCCCGGGACCTGTTCGGTCTCACCGACCTGGCGCGGTACCGGAACCTGGTCCACCTGCTGTACGGGCTGCGCCGTCCGACGATCGGCGACCGGATCGAGTCCGGTGAGCTGGTGAAGGTGCTCAGCGACGCCCTGCCTCCCCTCGACGACGAGGTCATCGACAAGGTCGCCCGCAACCTCGACGACCTCGACACCGTACGCGACGAACTGGCGCGGCTGGAGCGGACCGACGCCGCGCTGACGACGTTCCTCACCGCGTACCGCGGCTACCTGCGCGGCGTCCTCCGCAGCCGCGTCGCACAGGTGAACGACGCCCTGTCCCGGCTCCGTGAACGACGCCGCGCGGCCGGGAACGCCGAACGCACCCTCACGCAGCTCAAGGAGCAGGAGGCCGAGGCGGAGGATCGGGTGGCGAGCCTGGAGCAGGCCCGCGACGCCGCGGACGCCGACCTTCGGGCGCTGCGGGAGAGCGCGGCGTACGGCGCGCTGAACGACCTGCGGGAGAAACGCAACACCGTACGCGCCGTGGACGACGCCGCGCGCAGCGCCTGGATCGCCGCCGACCTGGCCCGTACGGGCGAGGCGGCCGCCGCGGACCGGCTCCGCGCGGAGACCGATGCCGCCGCCGGCGACCTGACGGATCTGCGCGGTTCGCTGCGCGATGCCCGCATCGGCAGCCGCGCGTGCGGGATCGACGAGGCGCTGCTGGGCGAGCCGCCCGCCGCGACGACCACGACGCTCGCCGCGCACGCCACCGAGACGATCACCGACCCGGACGGCCACGACCACGAGACCGTACGCCCCGGCGCCGAGACGCTCGGCGAACGGACCACCGCCGACCTGGCCGCCTGGCGCGACGGGCTGGCCGAGGCCACGAAGGTGGTCAAGGAGCGGCAGCGCGCCGCCGACGCGCTCACCGGGCGGCTGAAGGAGGTCGCCGCCGCGGAGACCCGGGCGGCGGCCCTGCGGCAGGAGGCCGAGCGCTTGGAAGCTCAGCTCGGCGGCGCACAGGACCGCGAGCGACAGCGTGGCGCCCGCCTGGTCGAGGCGTCCGCCGGGTACGCCCGGCTCGTACGCGCGTGGGCGGACCGGCTCCCGGATCCGACGGCGGTCCAGTCGCTCGTGGCGCTGCCCGACGAGGACGACGAACTCCCGATCGCCGACCGCTGCCTCGACCGGGACGTCCCCGAGGCCATCGCTCAGGCAGCGCACGAGGTGGCCGACCCGGTGCTGGCGGCCTACGAGATCGAACGCGACGAGGCGGTCGCCCGCGAGCGTTCCATCGACGCCGACCTGTCCAAGTCGCGTGCCGAACGGAGTCGCTGGGAACGGCAGTCCGATCCCGAACCACCCCGCTCCCCGTACGCCACCGCCGACCGGCCGGCGCACGGCGGCGCGCCGCTGTTCCGGCTGCTGGACTTCGCGGACGGACTGGCCGACGCCGACCGTACCGGCCTGGAGGCCGCGCTGGAGGCGAGCGGACTCCTCAGCGCCTGGGTGTGCGCCGACGGCACCGTCCTGGCCGCCGACACGCGCGACGTCCTGCTCCGCCCCGCCACCCTCGTCGCCGGCCCGAGCCTGGCCGACGTGCTCCGCCCCGTACCCGCCGAGGGGGTCGGCGCGGCCGGTCTGGAGAGACTGCTGCGCTCGATCGGGCTCGGCGAGACGGAGGCGGCCTCGAACTGGGCGGCCGTGGACGGCCGATGGCGCCTCGGCGTGGCCCATGGCGCGTACGGCAAGGACCACCCCGAGTACGTCGGCGCGGGCGCCCGAGCGGCGGCCCGGCAGCGCCGCATCGCGGCCCTGACCGCCCGCATCCAGGAGCTGGCGGCCACGCTGGAGACCGCACGGGCCGCACGGTCGCGGATCGAGGAGCGGCGCGACGCGCTCCGCCGGGTGCTGCGCGACGTCCCCCGGCCACGGGCCGTTACCGACGCATGGACGGCGTACGACGAAGCGATCGCCGAAACGGGACGGCTCACCGCGGATCTGACGAACGCACGCCGCGCTGCCGAGGAGTCCCGCGCCGCCGCGGTGAAACTGCGCACCCGCGCCGAAGCGCAGGCCGGCGCCGACGGCCTGCCCGCCGACCGGGACGACCTCGCCCGGATCCGCGCCGGCCTCGGCGCCCTGCAGGCTCGGATCGGCACGCTCGGCCGTGATACCGACCGCGTGCTGAACCGACTGTCGGCGCACGGCGCGGTCCGCGCCGGCTGGGAGAAGGCGCGCGCCGAACGTACGAACGCCGAGGACGGGTACGCGACCGCACGGGCGACGCTCACCGCCGCGCGGCGCGAGCTGGCGCTGCTGGAGGAGTCGGTCGGTGCGAGCGAGCAGGAGATCCTCCGGCGGGAACGCGAGGTCCAGGACCGGCTGGACACGGCGACACGCGGCCTGCCGGCGCTCCGGTCCCGGCATGCCGAGCTCCTCAGGAAACGCATCGAGGCCGGCGTACGGCGCGAGAACGCCCTCACCGCCCTCGCCGAGCAGGAACGGACCGTCGTCGACGGCGGCGTCCGGCTGCGGCGTCCGCTCGGCCTGCCCGGCCTGCCGCTCGCCGCCGAACTGGGCGATCTCGAGGAGCCGCTGCGCGCGTACGACGCCGCGCAGGACGGCGACGTACGCGCGCGGATCAAGGCGCTGAACGCCCTCGCCGACGACGTCGGCACCCGGCTCGGCCCGGCCTCCGCCGACGTCAGCGACTCGCTGATCCTGCGTCGTGGTGAGGAGCTGCGCGACAACCTGGCCGGGGGGTACGACGCGGGGGTGGATGAGACGGACGGCGTCAAACGGTTCGCCCTGCACGACGACACCGGCGCACACGACGTCGCCGTCGTCGGCACGCGCATCGGCGCGGCCCTCGCCGAGGCCCGGCTGCGGCTGTCCACGCGGGAGCAGGACGTGTTCGAGCGGTACCTGCTGGGAGAGCTCGGCGATCACCTGTCCCGGCAGGTCCTGGCCGCGCACAACCTCGTCGCGGCGATGAACGAGACTCTGGAGGAGGTCCGCTCGTCGCACGGCATCGGCACCCGCCTCGTGTGGGAGCTGCCGGCCGGCGCCGACGCCGACATCCGCGCGGCCGTCGACCTGCTCCGCCGCCCGTCGGCGCTGCGCACCCGCGACCAGTCCGCTCGCCTCCGCGACGCCCTGCGCCGTCGCATCGAGGACGCCCGACGCGCCGATCCGTCCGCCGGATACGCCCTGCACCTGCGCACGGCGCTGGACTACCGGACCTGGTTCGCGTTCCGGGTGAAGGTGACCGACGCCGCCAACCCCGACCGGGAACGGGTGCTCAGCCATCGGACCGCGCTCAGCCAGGGCGAGCAGCGCGTCGTGTCGTACCTGGTGCTGTTCGCGACCGCCGCCGCGCACTTCTCCTCGCTGAGCGACGCCGCCCCGGCCGCCCCGCGCCTCATTCTGCTGGACGACGCGTTCGCCAAGGTCGACGAGCCGACGCACGGGCGACTGCTGGGTCTGCTGGTCGAACTGGACCTGGACTTCATCGTCACCAGCGAACGCCTGTGGGGCTGCTTCGCGACCGTGCCGAGCCTGCACATCTACGAGTGCCTGCGCGACCCCCACGTCCGAGGCGTGGCCACCGTCCACTTCACCTGGGACGGCCGGCACAAGCGACTGGTCAGCACGTGACCGCGACCGAGCCCGGGATGAGCGCGCGGACACGCGCGTGGCTCGACCAGCCCGCTCTCGCCCGCCTTTGGGACCGGCTGCGCGACCGCCTCGAACGCAACGGCCTCCAGGCGCGCGGCAGACTACGCCTCGACGGCGTCACGGCCGCCGAACGCGAGGCTCTCGCCCTGCTCACCGGCCGCCCGTACGCCGGAGACACGGTGTCGATCGCGCTCGCCGACCTCGACGCGCAACTCCGTACGGGCGCGGCCGGACGCGGCCTCGTCGAGGTCGTCACGGAACTCCGCGGCCCCCTCACCGACCGCCCCGCCGCCCGCGACGCCCGCCGGGCCACCGCCGAAGCGATCTGGTCCGCCGCGGACGACACGCTGCGGTCCCATGGCCTCGCCGACGCGGTCTGGGCCGGACCGTGGCTCGAAGAGCTACGGCGGGCCGGCACCCTGGCCCGGCTCGCCCCGGACCGCGCGAGACGACTGATCGGCCAGGCCATCGACGTCATGAGCGTCCTGACCGGTCCGGTGTCCCCGGGCGCGGGCATGGGCAGGGCGGGCGTGCCGGGGCGCGGCGAACTCGCCGAACGGGTGACCGGGACCGCGCACGGCCTGGACGACGGCACCCTGCTGTCCCGGATCGTCCTGCGCGCCCTTGCCCGTGCTTTTGAGGTGCCGCCGCCACAGGACGCCCGCTCCCGCCGTGAGTTGTGGGAGGCGGCCGGCGTGGCCGTCGACCGCGTCTCGACCACGGTGCTCACGTACGGGCTCGTGCCCCTCGGCGACGAACCCGCCGTACGCCTGCTCCGCGACCGCACGCGAGCCGGTTTCGAGACCCACCTGACGCTGCGCGACCTGGCCCGGATCACCTGGCGTCTCCCGCCGGACACCGAGGTCCACGTCTGCGAGAACCCACGCGTCGTCGAGGCCGCCGCCGACCGCGGATGCGCCCGGCCGCTGGTCTGCGCATCCGGCAATCCGACGACCACGGCGCTCACCCTGCTCGACGCCCTGCACGCCGCCGGAGCGCGCCTCGCCTACCGGGGCGACTTCGACTGGCCGGGAATCGCCATCGCCAACCGCATGATCGGCCGGTACTCCGCCCGCCCCTGGCGCATGCGGGCGACCGACTACGAGGAACACGTCGCCACGGCCCGCGACCGAGGCACGCCGCTGCCGCCCCTGACCGGCGCCCCCGTCGACGCGCTCTGGGATCCGGAACTGACCCCCGCCATGACCGCCCTGGGCGTCGCCGTCCAGGAGGAGTCGGCCCTCGAACTCCTCCTCACCGACCTGCTCTCGGCCTGAATGATGAGCTACCTTCACGGTTCCCGTTCGTTCGGCTGCCGGATTCGGTTGGATAGGGCGCATGACCGGCGTTCCGACGTTCTCCAAGGATGCTCTGCTCGACCTCGCGGGCGACCGGTCGTATGCGAGGGCCCAGAGTTACCTCGACGCGGTCACCGGCCTGGAGGCCACCGAGACCGGCGTCACCGCGACCGTCTACGGCAGCGACGAGTACGAGGTCACCCTGGCCTTCGACGCCGACGGTGAACTGTCCGGCGACTGCGACTGCCCGTACGGTGAGGACGGCAACTTCTGCAAGCATTGCGTCGCCGTCGGCCTCGCCGTCCTGGAACGCGGCCTCGACGTGAGACAGGCGCAGTCCCGTGCGGCCCTCAACGGCCGGCGGCTGGACACCTGGCTGGAGGCCCTTCCCCGGGAGCGGCTGCTCGCCCTGCTGCGCGAGCAGATCGCCGAGGACCGCAATCTCCGCCGCCGCCTCGAAATACGGGCCACCGCCGAGCAGGCGGACGCTGACCTCGACATCGCCACCCTGCGCGCGCAGATCAAGCCGCTGCTGGACACGGCGCCGTACGGCCGGTACGGCTACGTCGAGTACGCGGGAGCGGCCGGTTACGCGGAGCAGGTCGGCGGGGTGGCGGGCGTGCTGCGGTCCCTGACCGCCGCCGGAAAGGCGTCCTACACGGTGACGCTGGCCCGGGAGGCCATCGCGTACCTCGGCGAGGTGTATGACCAGATCGACGACTCCGACGGCACGTTGGGCGAGGCCGCCGATGCCCTGGAGACGGCGCACCGAGAGGCCTGCACCGCCGCCGAGATCGACCCGGTGGAGACCGCCGAGTGGCTGGCCGGCCACATGCTCGGCGACTGGTCACACCTGCCGGAGATCGACCTCGGCGACTACTGGGCCCTGTTGGGCGACACGGGCCGGACCAGGTTCACCGAACGAGTCGCCGAGGCCGCACAAGGGTCATCCGGCTGGGCCGCGAAGTACGTGAAACAGGAGATCGCCCGGGTCGGAGGTGACGTGGACGCGCTGGTCGCCGCACTCGCGGACGACCTCGACCCGATCGGCCGTACACACCTGCGGATCGCCGAAGAACTCGACCGCGTCGGACGGGACGCCGAGGCTCTGGAGTGGGCCGAGCGCGGACTGCGCGACACGATCCGGCAGCCGTACGTCGAAGACCGGCTCGCGGACTACGTCGTTGACCGGTACCAACGGGACGGCCGGCTCGCCGACGCGGTCGCCGTACGGCGGGACAGGTTCCGCGCGGCCCCGTCACTGGAGGACTACCGGAGGCTCCGCGACGCCGCCCGGACGGCCGGCTGCTGGGACACCGAACGCGCGGCGACCCTGGATCTGCTCGCCCACCGTACGGTTCCGGACGTCCCAGACGTCTACTACGCCGGTTCGGTGCTGGTCGACGTACTGATCGACGACGGGGACGTGGCCGCCGCTTGGCGGGCCGCCGAGGAGCGGGCGAACGAACGGCAGTGGCTCGCCCTCGCCGACCTCGTACGTGAGGAGCGTCCGGCCGACGCGCTGAAGGTCTACCTGCGGGTGATCGAGCCGCGCACCCGCCGCACCGGCGACGGCAACTACCAGGAGATCGCCCGGCTGCTCCTCCTGGCCCGCGACTGCCACCGGCGCTTGGGCACCGAGGCCGAGTTCACCGCGTACCTCGCCGCCTTGCGCACCACACAGAAGCGCAAGCGGAACCTGATGAGCATCTTGGACCAGCGGGGCCTCTGACACCGGCTCGAAAAGGTGGAATACCGCCCTTCATTCACTATTGACGGCGTATTCGGCCGGACCGTACGTTGACCCGGGCCCTTCACCTGGCCGTATCCACCGAATCAAGCGGGCAAGGATGTGCGTTGATGACGAGATCGCGCTCCCATCGTGACCGACCCCGCCGTCTCGTACGGAGCGCGGCGGCCGTCGTGTCGGCACTCGGCTGCGTAGTGCTGGGCACGGCGGCGGTGCCGGCCTCGGCCGCGCCGCCGACGGGCCGGCTCACCGGCGAAGGCTGGGTGCTGAGCACGACCGACACCTCGAAGAACTATTCCCCGACGTTCGTCGGCAACGGTTACCTGGCCGCGCGAGTGCCCGCGGCGGGCGAGGGGTACGGCAGCAGGCCCATCGTCACCCAGTCCGAGCTCGCCGGCTTCTACGCCCACCCGGCCGGCCAGAACGAGCAGCGAGCCAGCCTGCCGAGTTGGACCACGCTCGGCTTCGGCCGCAGCGGTGGCGTCTACGGGACGGGGAGCTGGTCCTGCGCGTTCGACCAGCTGTGCCCGGCGGCGTACGGGAAGATCTCCGGCGGAGCTTTCGTCGAGACCTCCCACTCCGGCTCGACCGTCGGCGGCTATCTGGCCGGTCTGAACACCAATGGCCGACCGACGGTCGGCGGCACCGACGTCATCGAGATCCGCGACGCGCCGGCCGGCAAGGCGACGCTGGCCGTACGGTACGGCAACGCGAGCGGGAGCCCGCAGACCATCCACCTCGGCGTGAATGGCACGCTCCAACAGCTGACGGTGCCCAGCCTGTCCAGTTGGGACGACTGGGGGGTGGTGACCGTGCCGGTGACGCTGAACGCGGGCGCGAACACGCTCGAGGTCACCGTCGCCCAGGGCGACGAGGCCCGGGTGAACGTCGACTACCTCGCGCTGTATCCGGACGGCGGGCAGCGACCGACGCGGATCGCCCCCGACACGGTCGGCACCACCAGCGACTACGAGCAGTCGCTGGACCTGCGTACCGGGGTGCTGAGCACGTCGTTCGACTGGACCTCGCCCGCGGGTGACAGGACCAGCTTCACGTACGAGGTCAACGCCAACCGCGCGGACGGTCATCTGGGGACGGTGAGCGTGAAGGCCGTGCCGCACTGGAGTGGAACGGCCACCGTGGTGGACGAGTTCGACGGCCGGGGACTGAACCACGCCTCGACCTCGGACCCGCGCGTGGACGGCAGGACCGCGACGCTGTCACAGACCGTCGTGAGCGACGGGAAGCTGGTCACCGCCGGGCTGAACTCGGTGTTGCGCGTCGATGACAAGACCGTGCCCACGGAGGCGATCGCCGCGCCCGGCGATGGCAGCGCGGGGCAGAGCGCGAGCTTCCCCGTTCACGCCGGTCAGGCGTACCGGATCACCAAGTACGTCGGCGTGGCCTCCAGCGTCGACACCGACCGGTCGCTCAAGGCCGCGAGCCCGCAGCGGGCCGCCGCGGACACCGCGTCCCGCGCCGCCAAGGGCGGCTACCGGCACGCGCTCGCCCGCAACGACGGCGCCTGGGCACGCCTGTGGCGGTCCGGCATCTCGGTCCCCGGCGACGCGACCACGACCGCACGGATCCACGCGTCGATGTTCTACCTGCTCGCGAGCATGCGCGCCGGTGTCACCTGGAGCGCCAGCCCGGGCGGGCTGTCCTCGGACGGCTACGCCGGCCACGTGTTCTGGGACATGGAGACCTGGATGTACCCGGCGCTGCTCGCGCAGTTCCCCGACATCGCGGTCGGCGCGAACACCTACCGGCAGAAGCTGCTGCCCGGGGCCGAGGCCGACGCCGCGAAACTGTCCACTCCCACCCAGCCGATCAAGGGCGCGAAGTTCCCGTGGGAGAGCGCGCTGAGCGGCACGGAGCAGACCCCGCCGTGCTGCACCACGGGCAAGAGCGAGATCCACATCAACTCGGATGTCGCTCTGGCGCAGTGGCAGTACTACGAGACGAGCGGCGACAAGGCATGGCTGCGGGACAAGGCCTGGCCGGTACTGAGGGACATCGCCGACTACTGGGCCACGCGCGCCGTGCCCGACCCGGCCGGCGGATACGACATCAACGACGTCATGGGCCCGGATGAGTACCACGACAACGTGAACAACAGCGCGACGACCAACGCCGGCGCACAGGCGTCCCTGCGCATCGCGACCCGCGCCGCCGGCATCCTCGGCCGTACCGCCGATCCGGCGTGGAGCAAGGTCGCGGACGGCCTGGAGATCCCGGTCGACGCCACGGCCAATATCCACCCCGAGTTCGAGGGCTACAACGGGCAGACCGTCAAGCAGGCCGACGTCACCCTGCTGCAGTACCCGTGGGGTGTGCCGATGTCGCCCGGCCTGGCGCAGAACGACCTCGACTACTACAAGCAGCGCACCGACCCGAACGGCCCGTCGATGACCGACGCGATCGCCGCCATCAACAGCGCCGCCCTCGGATCCCCCGGCTGCACGGTCTACACCTACCTGCGCAACAGCGCGGACCCGTTCCTGGCCGCACCGTTCAACCAGTGGTACGAGACCCGCAACGGCGGCGCGTTCACCTTCACCACCGGTGAGGGCGGCTACCTGCAGGAGTTCCTGTACGGCTTCACCGGCCTGCGCTGGGGAACCGATGAGATCACCATCAACCCCTTCCTGCCTCCGCAACTGCCGGGCGTCGACATCACGGGAGTGAAGTGGCACGGACGCACGTTCGACCTTTCCGTCGGACAGCAGGCGACGAAGCTGACCCTGCGGTCCGGCCCGCCACTCCCGGTCCGGCTCGCGGGCGGCGGCGTACGCAAGGTCACGCCCGGCAAGGCACTCCAGACACCCACCAGGCACCCGGCAGGCGACGCGACACAATGTCCTTGACCACGCCGGGCGCGGGCCCGATCACCCCGCCCTCGCCGTGACCCCATGGCACGGCCGGCACGTTTGTGGCGTGCCGACCGTGCCGATCGTCGCCCTCGGCCGCGCCCACCGGGGCGCTCCGGCCGAGGCCATGCGACTCGATCAGGCAGCGCTCCCGGATCTCCTTGCGCACCTTGGTCCTCGGTGAGCCCGCGATCCAGCTCACCGTTGATGAGCCGCTCGACCTCTCCGGGGCTGGAGGGCACCTCGCGGAGACGTTGGTACGTCGGGGCGCTGCCCCAGGACACGGTGGCCGGCCTCGTACGGGCGCGGTCACCTCCGTTCGTCGCCGGGCCCACCGGCCCCCTCCTCTCCGGGGCCGTGCCGTCTACCTCGGTGCCGACGGCGTGACTTCTCCCGGTCGTGGCCCCGCCGGGCCAGGACGATCCGGCTCACGACGAACGTGACCACGAGCACCAGGCCCACCGCAATCAGAACCTTGTGAATCCACCCGATGTGATGGAAGAAATCGCTGGTCACGACGCCCGACAGGAACAGTTTCGGCTCCACGCGACGGTGATACCCGTCCCACACGCCGCCACGGGCGCGCGCGGCGAACGGATGCGCGTCCTTCCGTAAAGACCACGTCATTCACCGCTCATACGGTGACCACAGAGGTTCGCCGGTTCAGTGGCGCGGCTTGGTTCGTGAGCGGCCCCAGCGTGTCACTCACCGGCGATGCGAGCACGTTCGCGGCGTCGGGTGTCGTGACGCCGGGATGACAGGCATCGGCCCCTCCGTCCAGACGCATGGCAGGAAGAGATCTGCCATGCCCGCGTTTGCGAACGGCGCAATCGTCGTCTCCTCGTAGAGCGGTCATGACACCCGCCTGATCCTGGCCGTGCTCGCCGTTCTCATCACCCGACTCAAGACTCGTCCGTTCCTGGCCCTGATGCTGGGCTCGGCCGCCCTCTGCGCCGGCGTTCCGGCCAGCCGTACATGCTCGTCGGCATTCCGGCTCTGGCCGGCCTCTCGGTGCTCCACGGTGTCGTCCCCGGGCCGCTGAAGTCCCTGCGGGCCGACCGCTTTCAACAGGTCGGCGGCGTCCGCGCACAGCTGCAGATGGGTCCGCTTCCTCTCGGCTCCGAGCCGTTGGGTGAACTCCTCGATGGTCCACCAAATCTGTTCTCGCTGCGCGACCTGGAGCGGGGCCCCGACCGGCCCGCACGCGCCACGCCATATCTGTCATGTAGCTGGCGTACGGTGCGATCATGGCGCTCTCCGACATCACGCGCGAAGCAGTCCTCGCCGCGATCGCGAGGAATTCGACCGCCTTGGCCGGGACGCCTTCCTGGAGAAGCACGGGTTCGACTCCTCCCGGCGATACTGGCTCCGGTACGACGGAGCGCGCTACGACTCCAAGGCCATCGCGGGAGTCGCCCATGGTCACCTTCCTGGCCGGTCTCCCCTGGCGGCGAAAGACTTCTCCGGCGGCATCGGCCACGCGGTCACCGTTCTGCGCCGTCTCGGCTTCGAAGTGACCAGCGAAGCCGATGCCGACCCGATCGGTCTTCAGACCGCGGGCGAGATCGCGTCGGCCATCGGCGGCCTGCGCTGCGCCTCGGTCGCCGGCAAGCCGATGCTGAAGCAGGCCGTGGTCCTCCTGTGGGCGATCGGCCGCGCCCGCGCCGGCCACGATCGCCTCCTGGGATGGGCCGACACCACCGGCGCGCTGACCCCATTGCTGCAGACGCACCGCCGAGACGGCGAACGCCGCGAGGGCCGGCCGGACTACCCGATCGCCGCGCTGTTCCACGCTGGACTGTGGGACCTGCCCGGCCACACCGACGTTCCTCGTGCTCACGGCGACGCCGCCGTACGGACGTGGTTCGCCGAGCATGCGCCCGACGGCGGTCTCCCATGGTCCGTCTACGCACTCGCCCGCCGATCGGGCACGGCGCGGGTCCGGATGATCGACGCGATCACTACGCGGTTCCTCGAGGACTTCGACGAGAGCGGACTCCTTGCCGCTGCTGGGCTCTACGACGAAGACGTCGCCACCGACGAAGCACCGCCATCCGGAGGCCCCGGACAGGAGACGGCGCCCGGGAGTACCCGTGAGGACTCCAGAGCCGAATACGCCCGCCTGTGCGAACTGGTGACGTGCCGGGAGAGCCGCACGTATGGGCAACGGCGCACCAGGACCGTCAACGACCCGATCCGCATCAGCACCGCCCGCTCCCACGCCCGCCTCCGCCGGCCTGGCGAACGAGCGATCGCCCAGCTCAAGTCATGGGAAATTTGGCCAAGCTCCGCTGCTGTCCCCACCGCGCCGGCCACATCGCCAGAGCTATCCACGTCCTATATATCCGCGAAGCCAACGCATAGTGGAAAGACTCAATGGCTCCGGGGTCGCGCGGTCGCCGATGACGGGTGCCCACAAGCACCCCAGAGCAGAAATCACAGGTCACAAGGAAGCACTCCGATGACCAATACAGCAGCCTCATGTAAGAATGACGATTCGATCGACAAGCCACAACAGAAGCGCTGAGGCTGATGAAGGCGGACACTCACACCCCGGCAGAGATCTTCGGCTCCGACGTTCGATACCTGGTTCCACTGTTCCAGCGGCCTTATGTGTGGAATCGTATCGATCAGTGGGAGCCGCTTTGGCAGGACGTCTCCAACGTCGCCGGGCAGGTCCTTGACGCGAGGCGTGGCCCTTTTGGCGGGCAAGACGTCCCTCCTCACTTCCTCGGCGCAATAGTGCTGGAGCAGCAGTGGGCTGCGACCGCCTACATCCCGGTACGTCACGTGATCGACGGCCAGCAGCGTCTGACGACGCTTCAGCTCCTCCTCGACGCGGCCCAACTGGTCGC
The DNA here is from genome assembly GCF_039541955.1 of Actinoallomurus oryzae. Taxonomy (NCBI): domain Bacteria; kingdom Bacillati; phylum Actinomycetota; class Actinomycetes; order Streptosporangiales; family Thermomonosporaceae; genus Actinoallomurus; species Actinoallomurus oryzae. The sequence continues at coordinate 169,701 of NZ_BAABHF010000054.1, forward strand.
CGAGAAATACGGAAACCAGGTCGACGCACGGGCACTGCAGGCACTCGTTCTGAACCGCAAGGATTTGGCACAGGATCCCGACGAACAGTTCAAGGTGTGGCCGACAGACCGAGACCAGGATGCGTTCCGGGCGGTGATGGACAACGAAACGACCGTTCCAGCGGAGTTGGCCTCCAGCAACATCGCTCAGGCACATGATTACTTCGTCCACGAGATCACAGGGTGGGCGGAACCAGATGGTGACCCCGACAAGTGCAAGAAGCGCTTGACGGCGTTGACGCATGCGCTATGTCGGTACCTCAAGCTGGTCGTGATCGACCTAGAGGCAGGGGACAATGCGCAGGTCATCTTTGAGACGCTGAACCACCGCGGGACCCCGCTCCTGGCGGCTGACCTCATCAAGAATTTCGTCTTCCAACTGGCCGCCGGCCAAGACGAGAATCTTCCGGACCTCTATCAGAAATATTGGAAGCCGTTCGACTCCGCTCACTGGCGAAGAGAAGTACGGCAAGGACGCCTCAAACGGCCCTATGTGGACATTTTTATCAACTACTGGCTGACGATGCGACAGCTTCGGGAAGTGCCTGCAGACCGAGTGTTCACTGACTTCCGTGAGATGGTCCGCGTCAGCGAGCTCGCCGCTTGGGAAGTCATGCGAGACCTTGCCAGTGACGGCCAAGTTTACGTGAATCTAGAAAATCTTCCTTGGGACTCGGTAGAAGGCACCTTCTACTACCGCGTTATCAAGACCATGGACACGTCGGTTGTCGCCCCCTTCTTGCTCTGGGTGTCACGCTGGCCGGAAGAGCAGATGCCCATCGAGCAGCGGCATCAAGCGCTGACCTCCGTTGAGAGTTGGCTGGTCCGACGCATGCTCTGCAAGGCGACCACCAAAAACTACAACAGGATCATGCTGGACCTGCTGCAACACCTCGATCGGGTAGGCCCCTCAGCGGCGGGTTCCGAGACCGAGAGCTTCCTCGCATCTAGCAGGGCTGACACGGCTTACTGGCCGAGTGATGAGGATCTTGCCGCAGCGCTTCGAGAGACCCCGATTTACCACATGCTGACACGTGCGCGCCTTCGGATGGTCTTGGAAGCTTTGGAAGACGACATGCGGGGGCCTTGGAGTGAACACCAGCACTGCCCGCGCGGGCAACTGACGATCGAACACATCATGCCTCAGGCATGGACAGAACATTGGGGTGGTGACATCGAAGACGTCAGGGCCTCACTACGGCGTGATCAGCTCGTACAGACGTTGGGCAATCTCACGCTGGTGAATGAACGACTGAATCCTGCCCTATCCAACCGACCATGGACCGACACCGATGCAAATAATCGAAGCTTGCCGAAAGGGAAGCGCCGCCTACTCAGCGAGCACAGCACTTTGAAGCTCAACGCCGAGGTCGTCAACCAGCACGTTAACGCCTGGACTGAGGAAGATATTTTGCGCCGCTCAGCAGAACTGGCGGCACGAGCCACCCGGATCTGGCCATGTCCGGCTCTCTGACGGCATCGAGCCAGAGACGCGTGACCGAACGCAGGTTAGGTGAACGAGATCGAGGATCGGTCCGCCGGGCCATGATCGACATCTACCTGACCGCACAAACGCGAACGCGAATGAAGCCAGACCCGACTTGTGTCATGTGCCTGGGATAAAGGGGCTGGGCTTGCCGTGCCAGGAGATGTACAGGTCGTCCCGAGCGTGGGTGCAGGCGACGAACAGCAACGAACGTTCGGCGAGCATGTCGACCTCGTGCTGCATCCGGTCGACGTCGGCCGGCGTGACGGCGGCCTCGAACGAAAAGGCACGCTCGTTGACGCCGACGGCGGCTACGCAGCGGAATTCCAGGCCCTTCATCGCGTGCATGGTGGCGATGCGCACGCCGTCGTCGGAGAGGTCCAGGGCGTCCTTGAGAAGGAGCGCGGCGGTCATAATGTGGGGCGGCTCGATGGCCAGTTGGACCTGCTGATCCAGCAGTGCCAGGCAGGTCTCCCCGCAGGCCTGCAGGTCCTGTGCCTTGCGGAAGAGGCTGTCGGAGCTCTCCCGCGGCTTGAACCCGCTCCCTTTGTTCCTGAGGGTCACGATCCCGGTCCACGGCGCGGAGGTCCGGGTGAACCGGGGAGCTGCCGCGGACGTCGAACGGGCATGAAAGCCGATGGGCGCGCGAAGCGCCGATGACCGACGAGGAAGTCTTAGCAGCCGCCGAGCGGGTGAGGCGGGCGGCGGACGCTGGGGGCGTCCAGGCGCTGTACTTCGGTCTGCTCTTTCTCGCCATCGGCGTCATCCTCTTCGGTGGCATGCTGACCATGCTGGTGCCTCAGTTACGTGTCGCCCTCGGCCACGGCGATCCGGGGACCTTCACGGCTGAGCGGGTGTATTGCACCAGCGGCAAAGGTCGCTGGTGTAAGTGGCAGGGGGACTTCGTCTCCGCCGAGGGACGGAGCCGGCGGCAGGACGTCCTCATCACGGGGATCGGCACCCGCGACCTGAAACGAGGGTCGCGCGTCGCCGCCATCGACGTCGGATCGTCGCGCGATGTGTATCCGCGGAAGGCCAGGTACGAATGGATCGGCCCCTTGGTCGGACTGTCCGTCGCCGTGGGGCTGATGCTGATCTCCGCCATCGGGTGGCGTTCGTGGTTTCGCACCCGTAGGGAGGCGAGGGGCCGACACCGACGAGCCTGATGCTTCGTCGAAGCACAAGCCGCTGCCGCATTCCTGATGAGCATGACATCGGCGCCGGCCGTGTCCTTGGAGGTCACATTCCCCGTCGCATGGTTCTCCCATACCATCGTTCACGCTGACCCGTCGTCCTTCTCCGTGGCGAGGCATGAACAAAACAGAGCGCGAACAGCTTCGTCACCTCGTAGCGGATTTCAAGCGATGGAGTGAACGGGCCGCGGGCGTACGGGCCTGGCACCACGCCGTCCAGAACGTCGCCGGCAGTGACGAGCAGAATCTGCGCGCACGCAGCCTCCTGATCGACCGGGCGGGCGAGTCCGCCTGGCGGGTGGTGCCCCTCGGCGGGGACGACGCCGGTGTCGTCCGGCGCCTTCGGGAACGCGCGTACCTGCCGGTGACGACACCCGGCGACCAGGCCCTGCTGCGGCTGCTCACCGACGGCGTACCCCGTGCCCTCGCCGACGTGGCCCCCGCGCTCGGCGTACGTCGCTTCTTCAGCGGATCGGAGAAGAAGCGCACGGCCGAAGAGGCAGGTGAGTTCCTGCGCCGCCGGCATCCGATGGTCGTCGGGGGCGACGGACCGCGGCGTCTGGAGCAGCTCGGTGTCTTCACCGCGCCCGTCGACCAGGCGGAACCCGGGTTCGGCGCACTGCTCGATCCAGCCCTTCACTTCGACCTCCTCTCAGGGCCGAATGCTCCGCAGCCCGAGCTCCTCGACCGGTCCGCCGTCGACGGCTTGGCCGAGGCGCTAAGCACCATCGACCGCGTCGTCGCGGGCGAGGCCTCGTACCGCTCGGCCGCGCGCGACGCCGGCCAGCAGGTCCGGGTCGCCGACGTACAACGGATCCTGGCGGAGATGCCGGTCGACGCGTTGAAGGCCGCCACCCGCGAACGCCTCCGGCTGGGCGCGCTCACCCAGGCGGGCATCCGTACGGTGCAGGAGGTGCTGGTCTGGGACGCCTCCCTGCAGACGCTCCCGGGCATCGGGGAGACCTCGGCACGGCACGTGCTCGGGGCCGCGCAGACACTCTGGCGGACGACGTACGACGAGATGCCCGTCCGCATCGACATCGGCGACCGGCATCCGGGAACGACCGAGCTGCTGCGTCGCCTCGCCGAATGGGACGCGTGCCGGCAGACTCGTGGTGCGGCGGCCGACCTTGAGCGTGCGGCCGAGCTCGCGCCGTTGCGTACGGCGATCGGCCGCCGCACGACGAGTCATCTCCTGGTGATCCCGACGAGAACGCTCGCGGCCGCCGGCCTGCGCGAGAGCATCCAGATCGTCGAGCGGCGCGCCGAACTGCTCCGTGCCTCCTCCGTATCCCGCCGCCGGAAGAGCCTCGCCGCGGACCCGTGGGAGGACTTCCTCGCCCGGCCCGCCGACTACTTCGCCATGCTCTCCGAGCTCGGTTTCCTCACCGAGGACGAGGACGCGGTGCACGGCGATCTCCCGGAGGAGATCATCAAGGCCGTACGCGACCAGGCGCTCAGCGGAGAGCACCTGACCGTGTCACTGCGCGGCTACCAGAGCTTCGCGGCCCGCTTCGCACTCGTGCAGCGCAAGGTCATCATCGGGGACGAGATGGGCCTGGGTAAGTCCGTGGAGGCTCTGGCCGTACTCGCCCATCTGCGCAGCCGAGGTGAGACGCGCTTCCTTGTCATCTGCCCGGCCGCGGTGGTGACCAACTGGATCCGCGAGGTGGGCGAGAAGTCGAAGCTTCGGGGGCATCGGGTCCACGGGCCGGACCGCGACCGCGCGGCCCGGGCCTGGGTGCGCGACGGCGGGGTCGCCGTCACGACGTACGAGACCTTGGCCTGGTGGGGGTCGGCGCTGACCGAGGTCCGCGATCTGGCGTGCGTCGTGGTCGACGAGGCGCACTACATCAAGAACCCGGAGGCCCGGCGGACGATCAGGACCAACAACGTCATCGCGCGCTGTGACCGCGCGATCCTCCTCACCGGCACGCCGCTGGAGAACAGAGTCGACGAGTTCCGCAACCTGGCGTCGTACGTCCGTCCCGACCTCGTCGTCGACGCCACGGATCTGTCGCCGAGGACGTTCCGGCGGCAGATCGCGCCCGCGTACCTCCGCCGGAACCAGGAGGACGTGCTGACCGAGCTGCCCGAGCTCATCGAGGTCGAGGAATGGCTGCCCATGTCCGCGGCCGACACTTCCCACTACCGCGCCGCCGTCGGGCGTTCGAACTTCATGGAGATGCGTCAGGCGGCGATGCTCCAAGGGCCTCGATCCGCGAAGGTGCAACGGCTCATCGACATCGTCCGCGAGGCGGAGGAGAACGAGCGGCGGGTCATCGTGTTCTCCTACTTCAGGGACGTACTGGACCTGGTCGCCCGGTCGCTGCCGGGACCGGTGTTCGGGCCGCTGACGGGGTCGGTGCCGGCGAGCCGGCGGCAGCAGATGGTGGACGACTTCTCGTCGGCCGAGCACGGAGCCGTTCTGGTCGCCCAGATCATGGCCGGCGGCGTCGGGCTCAACATCCAGTCCGCGTCCGTCGTCGTCCTCTGTGAGCCTCAGCTCAAGCCCACCACCGAGGCCCAGGCCGTCGCCCGCGCGCACCGGATGGGGCAGGTGCAGTCGGTGCAGGTCCACCGGCTGCTGTCCGAGGACGGCGTCGACCAGCGGATCGTCGAGCTGCTGGCCGGAAAGAAGCGGCTGTTCGACGACTTCGCCCGGGTCAGCGACATGGCCGACTCCACGCCCGAGGCGGTGGACCTGTCCGAGGCCGAACTCGTGCGGCAGGTCGTGGCCGCCGAACGCCAGCGCCTCGCCGAGCGCGCCTCCGCCGGGAGCTGAGCCTCAACGCGCATAGCCTCCAATGCGGGAGGTGGGGCCTCAGCTACATCTTTGGCATAGGCGACGAGACGGTCTGGAGTGCGGCCGGGAGGCCGGTGGCTCCCAGGCTCAGCCGTTGAACAATTGTGCGACCTTCCGTATCAGCTCGAAGACGCCATAGAGGAACGGCAGGGTCACCCATGCCCAGGCGAGGATCATCAACGGAATGCGGTTCGTCCGATCCTGTTCGGTGGCGGCCATGGTCATTCCCCCTTGCCGGCCGACGCCGGTGCCTGTTCCGGCGCTTCCATCGGTGTCTCGTGGTGCTTGGTGTGGACCGGGCGTACGAGTTCGTTGGCGATGAAGCCGATCACCAGCAAGCCGATCATGATGTAGATCGACTCCGTGTAGAGCGCCGGACCGGTCTTGCCGGCGTTCTTCTGCGCGTCGGCGATGCCGTCGATGATCAGGGGTCCGGCCACACCCGCGACGGACCAGGCGGTGAGCAGGCGCCCGTGGATGGCGCCGACCTGGTAGCTGCCGAACAGGTCCTTCAGATAGGCGGGAATCGTGGAGAATCCAGCGCCATAGAAGGACAGGATGACCACGGCGCAGATGATGAACACCGGCTTGCCGGCGTTCTGGGTCAGCGCGATGATCAGATAGATCAGCGCGCCCGCGCCCAGGTAGAAGCGGTAGATGTTCTTACGGCCGATGACGTCCGAGAAGGCCGACCAGCCGAGCCGCCCGAGCATGTTGCTCAGCGACAGCAGGGCGACGAAACCCGCTGCCGCACTGGCGGACACGGGCGCCGAGGTGTGGGCGAAGAAGTCGGTGATCATCGGCGCGGCCTTCTCGAGGATGCCGATACCCGCGGTCACGTTCAGGCACAGCACCACCCACAGGCACCAGAACTGCGGGGTGCGCAGCGCGTTGCGCGCCGAGACGTTCGCGTTGGTGACCAGTGGCTTCTCGGCGACCTGCCGGGGGTCCCAGCCGGCCGGGAGCCAGTCCGGTGCGGGCACGCGCACGAGCAACGCGCCAAAGGACATGAAGACCGCGTAGACGATGCCGTGGACGAGGAACGTCTCGGCGATACCGCCCTTGTCGGTGCCGAAGGACGACAGCATCTGGGTCGACCACGGGGACGCGATCAGCGCGCCGCCGCCGAACCCCATGATGGCGATGCCGGTCGCCATACCGGGCCGGTCGGGGAACCATTTGACGAGCGTGGAGACCGGTGAGATGTAGCCGATGCCCAGGCCGATCCCGCCGACGAAGCCGTAGCCGAACACCACGAGCCAGTACTGCGACAGCGCCATTCCGAGCGCGGAGATGAGGAATCCGGACGAGAAACAGGCCATTGACACGAACATGGCCCAGCGCGGCCCTTTGCGCTCGACCAGCGTGCCGCCGAACGCCGCAGACAGGCCGAGCATCACGATGGCGAGCTGGAACGGCAGCGCGCTGCCTTTCCCGGAAAGGTTCATCGAGGATTCGAGCGGCGGCTTGAAAACGCTCCAGGCGTACGCCTGGCCGATGGAGAGATGGATCGACAATGCCGCCGGCGGAATCAGCCAGCGGCTCCACGAGGGGGGCGCGACGGTACGGGACCGGTCAAAAAAGCCTTCACGGGTGCTCACGCTGGGTTACCTCCAGGTGCTCCTACCGGAGTCAGGCATACGGTATACAAAAATGGCTGAACTTTAAACCTTTGCTCTGTGGCCGAGGACGTTGGCCGGCGGCGTCGAGGACGTACGCTGGCGCCCCGTGGAGTCGCGGGTCAGGCGGTAGGCGATGCGTGCTCGCAGCAAGGCGAGCACGCCGCGGACATCGGGATGCGCGAGCAGGACACGCGCGTGGGCGAGCCGGGTCACGTCGGCGGCGCCGGCGCCGGCCAGCGGGCGCGTGAGCAGGTCCCCGAGCTGGCGCTGCCAGAGGGAGCGGCCCCGGAGCGTCCCGCTGGCCCGGGGCAACGGAGACTCGTCGCCGTTGAAGTGCCGGTCTGCCAAGGCCGCGACGTGAGTCCCGCCTGAGGCGGTGAAGCCGTACCCGGGCAGCGTCTTCTCGATGAAGCCGCCGTCGCCGTCCGGGACGGTGTCCGGGTAGTCGTACTCCCCGTCCGGCCTGCCGAGTCGGCCTTCGGTTGCCTCGTCCACAACGAGACCCGTACGGCGTGACGTTCCGCTCGCGGAGGAGCTGTACGCGGTCGTAAGGCGGCCGCGGACGGGCTACTCCAGGTCGGCCTGCCAGAGGTCGGGGCCGAAGACCTCGTAGTGGATGTCGTCAGATACGACGCCGCGCGTGAGGAGCGAAGCTCGCAGGGCGCGCATGAAAGGCATCGGGCCGCACAGGTAATAGATCGCGTTCTGCGGCAGGTCGACCGCCGAGAGGTCCATGGTGCCGTGGAAGACCCCGTTCACCGGTTCGATGCTGTGTGCGCCCTTCTCGTACCAGACGTACAGCTCCGCGTGCGGCAGTTCGACCACGTCGTTGACGACCTGGCGGCGCAGCGGGAAGGCGGCCTCCTCCAGGTCGGCGTGGAGCATCGTGATCGGCAGCCTGGACTCGGCCCTTGCAAGGTGGGAGAGCATCCCGGCCATCGGGGTGATCCCGATTCCCGCCGAGGCGAAGACCACCGGCCGGCCGGAGTCGTCCAGCACGACGTTTCCGTACGGGAGGGACAGCGTCAGGATGTCGCCCACGTCCACCGAGTCGTGCAGGAGTGTCGACATCTCACCGGGCGGTTTGCCGTCGCCGCCGTGGACTCGCTTGACCGAGAACTGGCGGTGCGCGCCGTCGTCGGCCCTTGTCAGGCTGTACTGGCGTGGCTGGAGGATGCCGTCCGGCATCCGCATCCGGACGGTGACGTACTGGCCGGGCAGTGAGGTCTTCACCAGGCGGTCGTCGATCCGCTTCACCACGAAGGTGACGACGTCCTGGGTCTCCCGGAACTTCTTCTCGACCTCCCATGGCCGCCACACGGTGTCGGGTGTGACCCCGCGTGCGCCGTAGAGGCCGCGCTCCTCGTGGATGAGGCTGTGGGCCATCAGCCAGTAGACCTCGTTCCAGGCCATGGCGACCTCCGGGGTGACGGCCTGCCCCAGGGTGTCGGCGATCGCCCACATCAGGTGGTGATTGACGATCTGGTATTGATCGGGGCGGATGCCGAGGGACGCGTGCTTGTGCGCGATCCGGGAGAGCAGGTGCTCCGGCGTCTCCTCCGGGACCTCCAGCAGTTTGGTGGCGAACGCCGCCACCGAACCGGCCAGCGCCCGTTGCTGCTCCCCGCTCGCCTGGTTCCCCCGGTTGAAGGTGCCGTCCAGGAGCTCGGGATGAGCGCTGAACATGTGTTCGTAGAAGCGCTTGGCGATCTCACCGATGCGCTCGGCGACCACCGGGAGCGTCGCCGCGATGACCTGCCGAGATTTCTCTGAGAGCATGACGGCCTCCCCCAACGGGGATCTGGTGCCTTGCGGGCCGCCGGGCAGTGCCTACGGCGGGTGTCGAGCCGGTGGCCGGATCCGCGCCATCTCTCTATCGACCCTAACCGAACAGGGCCGCTCACCAGCGGCTTCCCACGTAGAGGCCCGTTGGGCGCGGATTCCCGCGGCGACCTCTTGGCGCTCTCCAGGAAGTGTGAGAAGACGTAGAACGTGAGCGTCTCAGCGGAGGCGTGGGCCCGTCTCGTCTCGGCCGGTGACGTCCGGCGTCACGAGCCGGGCCGGGTCCTGCCGTTCTACCGCTCGACGCGATGCCACGCCTGATCCATCCGTTCTCGGATCGCCTGCAGGAGACTCTCGCCGACTCGGCACCGCGGCTGCGCGCCCGTGGACTGAGCCTCCGGCTCAGGGTCGCTTTCCACGCCGGACTCGTCGACGACGAACACCCGGTCACGGCAGGCATTTCGACCGCCACCAACGACGTCAGCCGGCTGCTGGACTGTGATCCACTGCGAGCGGCGCTGCGGGACAGCGATCCCGGCGTCACGTTCGCCGCCATGGTCCTCTCGCAAGAGGTGTTCGAGATGTTCGTCCGCGCCGGGCGCACCGGCCTGCAGCCGAGCCGGTTCACGCAGGTACGGGCGAAGGTCAAGCAGTTCGACCGACCGGCCTTCCTGTACGTCCCGAAGCCGTCCCGGCGCGAGAACCCGGATGACGCGCCCACCCCGGTCCCGGGACCTCGCCCCTCGGCGCCGACGGGCGGGATCTCGATGGGTGACGTTTCGGTGAGCGGCGACGGTACGAACAACGTCATCGGCAACCAGGTGAGCGGCGGCATCAGGCAGGACCGGTCATGACAGTGCCGCACTGGGGTCCGTACGTCGGGGACGTCGACATCGACGGCGACGACACGATGAACGCGGTCGGCAATCAGGTCAACGGCGACCTGGTCCAAAAGCAGATCAGGTTCGTACGCGGAAAGCCGTCGTGGTATCTCGGCGCTGAGGAGATCACGGATCGGCTGGCCTCCTACGTACCGGCGCTGAACCACGATGTGATCGAGAAGACGCTCGAAGCCAACCACGCGATCATCCTCTTCGGCCCGGCGGGCTGCGGTCGCCAGACCACGGCCATCGCCGCCATCGGACATCTACGGCCGGGCATCCGCATTCGCTGGTTCTCCCTGGATCAGGAGGACGCCGAAGAGATCGATGTGAAGGGTCCCTGCGGCTATCTCGTCCGCGCCGCCGACGGCGGGCTCGAGCGTCTCGGGCGATGCGTCGACGCCGTACGCGCCACCGGCGGGTACCTGGTGGTCATCGGGCACGATGAGGCGGATCAGCTCAAGATCACACCGCCTCTGCAGTGCGTGCGGGTCGAGCCTTCCCACCCCGTGCAGGTCTACCGGCGTCGGGTGGCCCGGCGGGGTCTCACCCACTGGTCGGACTGGGAGAAGGCCGCCGCGCTGCTCGAAGACGCCCTGCCCTCCGAGGCGCGGCGCCTGGCCGACCTCGTCGAGTTCGCCGATCGGCGCGGTGGTGACATCGCGGAACAGCGGGAGGAGGTCGCGAGCGAATACCGGGGCTGGACGGATGAGCTGCGCGGCTGGTTCGCCGAGCACCGGGAGCCGCACCAGCGTGCGCTCCTCGTCGCGGCGGCGACGCTCGCGCCGGCGGCCGAGGAGACGGACGTCTACTCCGCCGCGTCGTCTCTCGCCCGGCGGCTGAAGGTGACGATGAACGGCGGTGGGCTCGTCTGGTGTCCCGTGACCAGCGTGCGGGCGCTGCTGAGGGCGGACCCCGCCGAGGGCCGCATCGTCTTCCGCCGCCACGGTTATGCCGCGTCGGCGTTACGCCACGCGTTGGCGGACTATCCCCTGGCGCGCTCCGACGTGGTCACCTGGCTGGCGAGCCTCCCCACGGACACGTCCGTTTCGCACCGGTCGCCAGAGCGACTCGCCGAGACCTTCGCGGATCTGGCCGCCGGTCACGGCCTGGCCGGCCACATCACCGAGGCGTCGGAGCAGTGGGGCGAGGAGAAACACGCCGATCTGGCGTTCATCGCCCTGTCCCGGACCTGCCTGCACCCACTCGTCGGCGGAAGGGTCCGTCGCGCCCTGTACGACTGGTCACGGACGCAGAGCCTCCCGCAGACACTGAAACTCACGATCGCGCGGGTCTGTGAGCCGCTGGGGCAGGTGTACCCCTCCATCGCCCTGACCCGGCTCAAGCACCTCGCGACGTACGGCAATCCGCAGGTCAGGCGGGAGGTAGTCGCGGCCGCGGTGAGCCTGGCGGATTCCGGGAGCGCACACGAAGTGCTCAAGGCGGCGCTCGGCTGGTGCGCGGAGAGCAACACCGAGCGTCTGTCGATGGCGGCGCGGCGACGCCGGATCCGCGCCGGGGCCATGCTCTTTCTCGAACTGGCGAGCCGGACGTCGCCGTCCGGCATGCCGACGCTGCTGTACGGCGACGGAGCGATCGACCCCCTGGACTGTGTACCGGCGTGGCGGGCGATTCTTCATACAACGGACGACGGACGAGGCACCGCGCTGGTGGAGACCGTCCGCCAATGGCTGGACGCCGCCCTGCTCGCCCCTCGCCTACGCGGGCGGATCGCCGCCGCGTTCGTCGACGCGGCACGCCTCGCTGGGGCGTCGTTCGGTGGTGCGACGGTCTTCGGCCCGGTCGGCGCAGGCACGCTCGCGGCCGAAGTCATGATCGAGCTGGTGCGTCGCTGGGCGGCCACCGACCCCGGGAATCCCGTGCGCAGGAGGATCAAGGAGGACATCGTCATCCCGCTCACCACGCCGTGGTGGCTGCGGCTGCTGAAAATGATGTACGTATGGCTGCGGACGCTGGTGGTGAACCTCCGAGATCAACGGTGAGCGACGACTCCGGCATGGGCGCATTCGACAATGTGCGCCCAGGGTGAGTTCCGGGCGGACGATCGCCGCGGCCGTGGCTCGCGGGGAGTCCAGGCGTCACCGGCCTCGCGCTCATGGAGCCTAGGCGACCGGATCGAGCGCTCGGCCTCTCAGCTGGTCCGTCTGTGTCGACAGGGCCTGGAGGATGTCCTCGACGCGGGCCTTGGCGTCGCCGAAGAGCATCTGGCTGTTCTCGCGGAAGAAGAGAGGGTTCTGCACCCCGGCGTAGCCGACCGCCATCGAGCGTTTGAAGACGATGACGTCCTTGGCCTCCCAGACCCGCAGCACCGGCATGCCGGCGATGGGGGAATCGGGGTCCTCGGTGGCGGCCGGGTTGACGGTGTCGTTGGCGCCGATGACCAGGACGACATCGGTGTCGGGGAGGTCGTCGTTGATCTCGTCCATCTCCAGGACGATGTCGTAGGGCACCTTGGCCTCGGCGAGCAGCACGTTCATGTGCCCGGGCAGGCGTCCGGCGACCGGGTGGATGCCGAAGCGGACGGTGACGCCGCGCTCGCGCAGCTTCCTGGCCAGCTCGGCCACCGGGTACTGCGCCTGGGCCACGGCCATGCCGTAGCCGGGGGTGATCACCACCGACGAGGCGTCGCGTAGCAACTCGGCCGCGCCGGAGGCGTCGATCTCGCGGTGTTCGCCGTAGTCGGTGTCCTCGGCCGGTCCGGCTTCGATGCCGAAGCCGCCGGCGATGACGGAGATGAACGAGCGGTTCATCGCCTGGCACATGATGTAGCTCAGGTAGGCACCGGACGAGCCGACCAGCGCACCGGTGACGATGAGCAGGTTGTTGTCGAGCAGGAAACCCGACGCCGCCGCGGCCCAGCCCGAGTAGCTGTTGAGCATCGACACGACCACCGGCATGTCGCCGCCGCCGATGGAGGCGACCAGGTGCCAGCCGAGGGCGAGCGCGACCGCGGTGACGGCGATCAGCAACGGCAGGTTCGGTGAGTGGACGAAGAAGACGGTGAGCACGACGAACGTGGCCAGGGCGCCGAGGTTGATGTAGTTCTTGCCCGGCAACATCAGCGGGGCCGACTTGATCCGCGCCGACAGCTTGAGGTTGGCGACGATCGATCCGGTGAAGGTGACGGCACCGATGAAGACACCGATGAACACCTCGGCGTGGTGGATGCGCAGCAGCGGTCCGGCGAATTCGCGCTGACCGCTGTTGTGCTCGACCGAGTAGTAGCCATCCCAGCCGACCAGCGCGGCGGCCAGGCCGACGAAGCTGTGCAGCAGCGCGATCAGCTCGGGCATGCCGGTCATCTCGACGACCCGGGCCCGCCACAGGCCGATGCCGGCGCCGACGACGATCGCGACGACCAGCAGCACGACGGCCACGGCCCGCGCGTGCTCGGTGGCGACGCCGATGGTGGCGGCCAGAGCGATGACCATGCCCGAGATGCCGAAGACGATGCCCTGCTTGGCCGTCTCGTGCCTGCTCAGGCCAGCGAGGGACAGGACGAACAGCAGCGCGGCGACGATGTACGCCCCGTCGGCGATCGAATGAGTACTCACTTTGACGCCCCCGTGGTGTTTCCGGCGGTAGAAGGGTCCGTGGTCGATGACGTGGTGCGCTACTCCTTCGTGAACATGCGAAGCATGCGCCGGGTCACGGCGAAGCCGCCGAAGATGTTGATGGACGCCAGCAGGATCGCGACGGCGGACAGCACCATGACAATGGTGTCGTCGCCGCTGCCCCGGATGCCGATCTGCAGCATGGCGCCGACGACGATGATCCCGGAGATGGCGTTGGTGACCGACATCAGCGGCGTGTGCAGCGCGTGGTGCACCTTGCCGATCACGTAGTAGCCGATCACCACCGCCAGCATCAGCACGGTGAAGTGCTCGGGGATCGGCGGCGGGGCCAGCGCCGAGATCAGCCACAGCCCGACGATCCCGACGCCCACGGTGGCGAACTTCGCCCAGGCCGGGCGAGGCGCCTTCGCCGGCGTGGGTTCGGCCGCCGGGCCGGAGGCCGCGGGCGGGGCCGAGGACACCTGGACGGGCGGCGGCGGCCACAGCTTCTCGCCGTCGCGGACCACCGTGATGCCGCGTTGGACGACGTCGTCGAGGTCGAGTACGACCTTCCCGTCCTTGTCCGGCGTCAGCAGCTTCATCAGGTTGACCAGGTTGGTGCCGTACAGCTGGCTGGCCTGCGCGGGCAGTCGGCCGGCGAGATCGGTATAGCCGATGATCGTCACGCCGTTGCCGGTGGTGACGACCTCTCCGGCCACCGTGCCCGCGACGTTGCCGCCCTGCGCCGCGGCCATGTCGACGATCACCGAGCCCGGCTTCATCGTCGCGACCTGTTCGGCGCTCAGCAGCTTGGGCGCCGGCCGGCCCGGGATCAGCGCGGTGGTGATGACGATGTCGACGTCGGCGGCCTGCTCGGAGTAGATCTCGGCGGCCCGCCGGTCGTAGTCCTCGCTCGTCGCCCGGGCGTAGCCGTCGCTGGACGCTTCCTGCTCGACCTCGACGGCCAGGAACTCACCCCCCAGCGAGCGCACCTGGTCGGCCACCTCCGGCCTCGGGTCGGTGGCTCGCACGATCGCGCCCAGACTCGACGCCGCGCCGATCGCGGCCAGCCCGGCCACCCCGGCGCCGGCCACCAGCACCTTGGCCGGCGGCACCTTGCCCGCGGCCGTCACCTGGCCGGTGAAGAACCGGCCGAAGACGTGAGCCGCCTCGACCACCGCGCGATACCCGGCGATGTTGGCCATCGAACTCAGCACGTCCAGGGACTGCGCCCGCGAGATCCGCGGCACCGCGTCCATCGCCAGCGCGGTGATCGGCCGCGCCGCCAGGGCATCGAGCAGTTCCGGGTTCAGCGCCGGCGCCAGCAGCGACACCAGGATCGCGCCGTCGCGCAGCCGGGCGATCTCCTCGGTCGTCGGGGCGTTGACCTTGAACACGACATCGGCGGCCCATGGTTCGCCGATCGTCGCCCCGGCCTCGGCGTAAGCGTCGTCGGTGAAGCTCGACCGCTCACCGGCCCCGGCCTCGACGACCACGTCGTACCCCAGGCCCTGTAATTGCTTGACCGTCTTCGGGGTCGCGGCTACCCGGGTCTCGTTCTTGCTTTCCCTGACAACACCGATGAGCATCCTGCGGGTCCATTCGGAAACCGGCGTGGCGCGTAGGCCAGCCGCAGAATTTTCATGACCGAGTCATCCAACCACTTCAGCCGCGGCAACGTCGCCTTCGGGTCCGTCGAACCAGTGGTGCGGCGGCGTTGGCGCGGTTCAGCGCAGGGGCGGGGCCCGGTCAGGCGGTGCCGGGGGGATGTGGGGAAGACCGAGATGACGGCCTGGGCGAGTTCGGCACCGTCGAACATGGCCGGGTCGGCGACTTCCCCGTGCGGGAAGGCGTCGTCGGTGAGATCACTTGAGAGGCCGGTGCACACCGGCGCCGGTCACATGAGCCTCGAACTTCCCGTGCCCCCAGGATCAGTCGCAGTGTGACCAGTGCTCGTACCACGCGGACGCCGTCGCCCCGCTCGGAAAGGCGGCCGAGCCACCCCAGATGACGCACGTTCCCGGGGCGTAAATCTTCACTGGACCGGCATAGTAGGAATACTTCCCATCATCCTCAACGGCCTTGAAGTCACTTTCTCTCTCAATAAAGGCCTGCACCTCGGTGGGGGTGCCCACATAGGCGGTCTTCCAGGTGACCACGCAGTCGGTGCTGCCGTTGTACATCAGGTAGACGGTGGCGTAACTGCGCAGGGCGTACTGGTCGATGACGTGGTAACTGCCGCCGCCGCATGCGGCGATCGGTGATGACGCCGCGTTCGCCGGGCCGCTCACGGCCACGGAACCGGCAAGCAGCGCCGCGGTGGTAAGCGTGAGCACTGCTTTCTGCTGGAACTTGCGCACAGGATTCCTCGCTTTCATGGTCACTTCAACGGGACGCGTGCCGTCACCCGCACTCAGGGCGCCATAGAAACGCGCTCTTGCGGTCAATCTGTGGACCGGCGGGTCAGCTTCGTCTCACGGAGGACCGTCCAGGCGTCCGCCACGGGACCCAGGTGTCCGAGCTTGTCGGGGTTGAGCACGGTGCGGATCGTCTGGATCTGTCCGTCGAGGATGTCGAGCGTCCAGGTGTTGACGACTTTGCCGTCCCCGTCATGGAAGATCGCGCCCGGCTGGCCGTTCACTTCGTGCGGCTCCATGACGCCGCCGATCTGGACGAACCGCGGGAGGAGGGCGGCGAAGGCTCGGGCCACGTTCTCGGCGCCGAAAACGCCCTTGCCCCACTGCGGGGCCTTGCCACCACCGTCGCTGATCAGCTGAACGTCGGCGGCCAGCAGTTCCCTCAGCCCGTCGACGTCGCCTTCCCGGAAGGCGTCGAAGAATCGTCTGGCGAGTTCGTTGCGCTCGGCCCGGTCGGCCTCGAATCGGGGGCGACCCGCGTCCATGTGGCGGCGGGCCTGCATCGCGAGCTGACGGCACGCCGCCTCCGATCGGCTCACGACCGAGGCGACCTCCCGGAAGCTGAAGGCGAACACCTCTCGTAGCACGAAGACCGCGCGCTCGAGCGGGCTGAGCCGCTCCAGCAGCAACAGGGCCGCCATCGACACCGAGTCGGCCAGCTCCGCCGACCGCGCCGGGTCCTGGTAGGGGTCGGTCAGCAGTGGTTCGGGGAACCATGGCCCGACGTATTCTTCGCGCCGGACGCGGGCCGAGCGCAGCACATCGATCGAGATCCGGGTCACCACCGCCGACAGGAACGCCTTGACCGAACTCGGCTCGGTCAGGCAGGCCTCATAGCGCAGCCAGCTCTCCTGGACCGCGTCCTCGGCGTCGGTCACACTGCCCAGCATCCGGTAGGCGATCGAGAACAGCAGCGGCCGCAGATCCTCGAACTCCTCAGCCCGGGTCATGCCAGCTCCTCCTTGAAACCCTGCCGCCACGAAGGGTAGTGCGGCTCCCAGCCGAGCTCCCGCCTGGCCTTGGCGTTGGAGAAGCCACGCCCCTCGGTCATCATCACCACGGCCACCTCCCCGGCCAGCAGCCGGGCCAGCCATGTGGGGACCCGTATCGGCCGTTTCGCTCCCGCGCACGCGGCCAGGTGGGGCAGCCACTCGCTCGCCGGGGCCGGTTCGTCGTCGACGATGTTGAACACGCCCTTCGCCTTCTGCTCCACGGCCAGGACGGTGGCGCTCGCCGCGTCGTCGAGATGCACCCACGAGGCGTAGCCGGTGGCGCGTCCGACCAGCGGGAACTGTCGTTTACGCACCAGCTCGACCTGGTCGTCGGTGGCGCCCGGCCCATAGAACGCGCCGTACCGCAGGACCACGCCACCGGCCTTGCCGACCACGTCCTCGACGTGGCGGAGCGCCATCATCGACGTGTGCGCCACCGTCCCCTCCATGAGATCAAGCGGGTCCTCCTCGGTCTTGACCCATCCGCCCTCACGGATCCCGTTCCAGTTGGCGTAGCC
This sequence comes from Actinoallomurus oryzae, assembly GCF_039541955.1. Taxonomy (NCBI): domain Bacteria; kingdom Bacillati; phylum Actinomycetota; class Actinomycetes; order Streptosporangiales; family Thermomonosporaceae; genus Actinoallomurus; species Actinoallomurus oryzae. The sequence goes on from NZ_BAABHF010000054.1 coordinate 187,012, forward strand.
CTGCGCGACGAAGTGGGACACACCGGTCGCCTCGGCCGCGGCCAGCAGGTGGTCCGTCCCCTCGGTACGCAGCCGGATGGTGGGGACGGCCCATCGATCGAAGTGCTTCAGATCGGGCTTGCCGGCGTGAGTAAGGCTGATTCCGGTCATCTGGTGCACGATCACCTCCGGCCGGGCCTTGGCCACCGCCTCACCGACCGACACCGCGTCCAGCCCGTCCATCACCACGCCATCGGCGCCCAGCTCCGCCAGCAGACCCATCTTGGCTGCGCTCGTCGTCGTCGCCGTCACCTGGTGCCCCCGGGACACCAGCTGCGGCACCAGCCGCCGCCCCAACGCCCCGGTCCCGCCCGCCACGAACACCCTCATGACCATCACCTCCCGCTTCCAGAACCTGTCTCCGCCACCCAAGACGAGACAGCCCCGCCATCTGTGAGATCGGCCTCACGGCCTGGCCCGGGCGTGATGGAGATGATGTCCGCGTACCGAGCGCAGCACCCCGAGGACGCTCATCGTGCCCAGCAGGCCGGCTGCGCAGATCACCATGTAGGGGGGAATCAGTGCGGCGACGGCGCCGCCGACGGCCATGCCGAGGCCCTGGAGGGTCATGATCCCGGCGCCGAGCAGGGACATGGCTTGGCCCCGCGTCTTTTCGGGCACCGCGTCGACGAACCACCTGTCCATGCCGAGCGTGTACGCGGCGCACAGCCCGGTGAGCAGCATCAGTCCGGACGCGAGCGGCAGCGGCGGGTGGAACGCGAATGCGACCATCGGCAGCAGCGATACGGCCATGAGCGGTAGTGCGAGGCGGTCGCGGGCGGTGGGGCCGAGCAGGGTGCCGCCCAGTGCCTCGCTCACCACGGTGCCGGCGGGCATCGCGGCCAGGAACAGTCCGAAGCCCCCGGAGCCTGCCCGAGCGGCGTCGGCGAAGGGCGCGGCGACCCCTTCGGCGACCACGAAGAACATCGGCGGGATCCACCACATCAGCAGCAGCGCGCGGAGGCGAGCGTCGCCGAGCAACCGTCCGGCCGAGGCGATCGAATCACGGGTCATCGCACCGCTCCATGACACCCGGGCGGGCCGGTCACGGGTGCCCAGACGTAGCAGCAGGGCAGAACCGAGGAACGTGAGGACGGTGACGCGGAGGGCGGTACGCGGCGGCACCCACGCCAGTGCCAGACCACCCAGCCCGTAGCCGATGACCTGGGAGCTTTGCGAGACGATCCGTATCAGCGAACGGCCCAGGACGTACCGGTCCCCCTGCAGAATGTCCGCGAGGCTCGCCGCCCGGGTGCCGGTGAACAGCGGTGAGATCATCGAGACGGCGAGACGGAGAAGGAACAGGACCGCGAACGGGGTCGCCGGGACGGCCATCAGGGTCACACAAGCCGCCGACAGCAGGTCGCAGGCGACCAGCACACGGCGGGGCGGGTACCGGTCGGCGATGCCCGACAGCGCGATCCCGCTGAGTGCGTAGGGCAGGAAGCCGAGGGCGAAGACGAGGGCCGTCAACAGCGCCGAGCCGGTCTGCCGGAAGACCAGGACGGCCAGCGAGACCTCGGCGAGGACGCTGCCCAGCACGGAGAGGACATGAGCGACGAAAACGGCCCGGAATTCCTTGACCGCGAACACGGCGCCATATCCGGCCCTGGCGCTTTCGTCGTCCCGCGGGCCGGTGAGTGGCATGTCCGATTCAGTGGGCGAAGAGGAATCCGCCGCCATGTGAAGAATGCTCGCTTTCCCTTGTCCTGGCGCCCCGGTGCACCGCGCAGGTCGCCGGCGCCTGAGGCCATCCGTACGAGACTCCTGTGTGATCAACGTGACCAGCGTTGGACGACGAAGGCTCGCTGGTCGCTCGGGCGGGGCGACAGCGGATCACCGGCGCATGGCTCGGCGGCCGGTCCGAGGATTCGTGAACAGGGCATCGGGGCCCGCACCCCCGGACCGGCCTCGAATCTCAGGGCATGGCGACTGAGATCAATTTTCAGCGATCCGCCTGGTCAGCGGGGGATCCAGTTCTTCGGAACCCAGTTCTTGGGGACCCAGTTCTTGGGGACCCAGTTCTTGGGGACCCAGTTCTGAGTGATGTCCATTTCGTCTCACCTCCCAGCTCGATGTGATTTGGTGACGGAAACGGCGCCTACGGCTGCCGGGAAACGGCGGACCGCGGCAGAGCCGGGCGACGATCACGCGGTGTCGTTCGCCCTCTTGTCGTGTCAGCAACTCGCCGGGCGGCCTATCGATCGCCCGCGGGTTCCAGGACACGGCCGTCACCCTCACCCTTGGACGAGATACCGCGCTGAAATGTGAGATGGCGCGTCGCCTCACACCCCGCCTCCGGCATCCCGACCACCCTGCGCCTGCCGAAAACCACGTCCGCGCAGGTGAGAGGCGTGTAACTTGGCGTTACGGCATGGGATCACCACGGCATGGGATCACCGTGCCGGAGCGCCACCCGGACGGAGAACGGGTGCAGTCGTTGGCGTTGCCGCCGGTCAGTTCGGTCTATCGGCCTTCGCGGTCGTGACCGGCCCAAGCCGCGCCGGACAAGAACGTCACTGCAGTCGGGCTGTTCAGGCGAGGAACCCTCCGTCGACCGGCAGGACGACGCCGCTGATGTGGCTCGCCCGGTCGCTCAGCAGGAACGCGGCGGTCGCTCCGACCTCCGCCCCCGTCCCCACCTTGCGCAGCGGGGTGGCGGCGATCCGGGCCTCCACGCCGCCGGGGATCGTACGGCGCAGCTCGGCGAGCATCGGGGTCTCGGTCGGGCCGGGGGCTATCACGTTCACGCGGATGCCGAGCGGGCCGAAGTCGTGGGCGGCCGTGCGGGTCAGGCCGATGACCGCGTGCTTGGTGGCCTGGTAGGCGCCCATGCCGGAGCTGCCGCGGAGGCCGCCGATGCTGCTCACGTTGACGATCGAGCCGAAGCCCTGGCGCTCCATGACGCGCACCTCTTCGCGGATGCACAGCCACGTGCCCTTCACGTTGACGGCCATGATCCGGTCGAAGTCCTCCTCGGAGACGGCGTCGAGACGCCCGGCCCCGCCCATCGCGGCGTTGTTGTACGCGCCGTCGAGGCGGCCGAACCGGGCGACGGTCGCGTCGACGAACCGGGCGACGTCCGACGGCTTCGCGACGTCGCCCGTCGTGTACGCCACGTCGTGTCCCGCCGCGGTGAGCTCCGCGGTGAGCTTGGCGAGCGGTTCCTCGCGGCGCGCGACGAGCATGAGGGCGGCGCCGTCCTCGGCGAGGACGCGCGCGGCGTCGACGCCGATGCCCGTACTGGCTCCGACGAGAACGATGACCTTGCCGGCCAGCGGTGGTGTGCTCATGAGGTCCTTTCCGTGTCCCGGGCGCCGCGGAGCGCGAGCATCGCGCGGGCATCGGCGGGTGTGGCGATCTGTTTTCCGAGGTCTTCGATGACGGCCCGGATCTTCCTGACCTGCTGGGCGTTGCTCTCCGCGAGGCGCCCCTTGCCGATCCACAGGCTGTCTTCGAGGCCCACCCGCACGTGGCCGCCGAGCCATGCGCTGTGGGTGCCGAAGCTCAGCTGGTCGCGGCCGGCGGCGAACGCGGAGAAGGAGTAGTCGTCGCCGAAGAGCTTGTCGGCGATCCGCACCATGTGCTCCAGGTTCTCGTGGTCGGCGCCGATGCCGCCGAGGACGCCGAACACGCCCTGGATCAGCAGCGGCGGCTTGGCCAGGCCCTTGTCGACGAAGTAGGCGAGTGAGTACAGGTGCCCGATGTCGTAGCACTCGTACTCGAACCGGGTGCCGAACTCCCCCAGTGTCCGCAGGGCGTGCTCGATCCGGTCGAAGGTGTTGACGAACGGATGGGAGTAGGTGTTCAGGACGTACGGCTTCTCCCAGTCGTACCGCCATTCGGACACCTTGTCGGCGATCCCCGCGGACACGAAGTTCATCGTGCCCATGTTCATCGACGCGAGCTCGGGCCGGAGTCGTACGGCGGCGGCCAGTCGCTGCTCCATCGTCATCGCCGACGAGCCGCCGGTGGTGATGTTGATGACGGCGTCGGTGTTCGCGGTGATGGGCTCGATGATCTCCTCGAAGACCTCGGGCGAGGGCGTCGGCCGGCCGTCCGGCTGCCGGGCGTGCAGGTGCACGATGGCCGAGCCGGCCTCGATCGCCTCCAGGGCCGCCTCGGTCACCTGCTCGGCGGACAGCGGCAGGTACGGGCTCTGGGACGGCACGTTCACCGAGCCCGTCACCGCGGTGGTGATGATGACCTTCTCAGCCACTCTCATCGGTTCGTCCTCTCCCTGGGGTTACGGTGCGAGCGCCCGGTAGGCGTCGAGCTTCCCCTCGTCGAGCGGCCCGACGAGGCTGACCGCCACCTGGGTGGCGCCCGCGTCGTACTGCTCGCGCAGCGCCTGGCGCACCTGCTCCGGTGTACCGCAGGCGACGAGGGCGTCGATGAGCCGGTCGGACCCGGGCGGCGCGAGGTCGGACTCGGTGAACCCGAGCCGCGTCAGCTTGGCGATCTGGTGCGGCAGTGTCAGGTAGTAGGCGAGACGGCGGCGCGCGACGTCGCGGGCCGTGGCGCGGTCGCGGCCGACCACCGCCCACTGGACGACCGACAGGAACAGGTCCGGGCCGATCGTCTCGCGTGCCCAGCGGGTGTGCTCCGGCGTGACGAGGAACGTGATCAGCCCGTCGGCGCGCTCGGCGGCCAACCGGGTGATCCCGGGCGAGTACGCGCCGAGGACTCGCGGCACGGTGCCGCCACGGCGCGCGAGCGTCGCGTCGATCCCGTCGAGGTAGTCGCGCAGGAACGGCAGGGACAGCGTCATCGGCGCCCGTCGGCTTCCCGGAACGCGGTGACCAGCCTGCGCGCGGCGTCCGCCAGCATCGACGTGTCGTTGCTGAGCAGGACGAAGTCGCAGCCGTCGCGTACCGCCCGCGCGGCCCGCTCGGGTACGCCGCCGAACGCGAGCCCGCATCTCTTGCCGGCGGCGTGCGCGGCGTCGAGCGCCGAGCCGATCAGTTCGAGTACGTCGGGCGAGGCCGGCGTGGAACCCATCGACATCGAGAGATCGGCGGCGCCGACGAACACCGCGTCGATGGAGTCGAGGGCGAGTATCTCCGGTGCGGCCTTGATCGCCTCGACGCTCTCGAGCTGCGGGATGCACAGCACGTCGTCGTTCCCGGTGGCGAGGTAGTCGGCGTTCGGGCGCAGCCCCCACGCTCCGGCGCGGCTGGTGCCGCCGGCACCGCGGATGCCGTGGGGCGGGAACCGGCACGCCTGCCCGACGGCGGCGGCCTGCTGGACCGTGTCGACGTGCGGCACGAGGATGCCCATGGCGCCCGCGTCGAGGATCTTCTGGATCGTCGACGCCGTCGTGTCCGGCACCCGTACGAGGGGCACCATGCCCAGCGCCGTGGCCGAGTTGATCAGCCGGTACGCCGTCTGCAGGTCGAGCGGCGCGTGCTCCAGGTCGATCACGACGAAGTCGAACCCGGCGAACGCCATGATCTCCACCGGCTCGCCCGAGGTGAGCTTCAGCCAGGTGCCGAGCGGTGTGGTGTCACGGTCCGGCGCGAACAGCCCGGCACCCGTACGTCGTGGAGTCGTCATGGCATCGGGTAGTCGTCGGCGTTGAGCACCCAGCCGGGCTTGGCGGAGAAGTCCGTACGCGGGGGGCTGAAGATGTCGATCAGCTGGTTCACCCCGGGGTCGCCGGCCGCGGAGGTGTGCACGGTGGGCGGCGGGATGATCGCGACGGACGGGCTGCCGAGCCGTACGTGATCGTCCTCGCGCCACCCGGTGCTGTCGCTCAGCCACGGAGTGCGGATGTGGTGGACGTACTCCCCCTGCACGGCCAGGGACAGCTGCTCGAAGTCGTCGTGCGTGTGCGGTGAGAGCTTGTGCGGGTCGCGCGGGCCGGTGACCTCGGGCAGGAAGTTGACCATGAACGAGCGGGTGCGGAAGATGCGGCCGAACCGCGCCGGGTCGTCCGGCACGTCGGCGAGCCGGTAGTACCGCACCGCCGGCCCGCCGGGAGGTTCCGGCCACCGCTGGAGCAGCGCCACGCGCGGGTGGTCCTCCGCGTACGCGTCGGCGTTGGCGGCCCGGTCGCGCCAGGCGGGCTCGGTCGCCTCGACCAGACGGATCAGCGGGCCGTCGCCGTGCACGCTGATCCGCGAGGCGCCGGGCGGCACCACGACGAGCCCGGGTGCGTCGATCAGCATGGTGCCGCCGTCGACGATCACCGAGAAGGCGGGAGAGTCGCCGGTGACCACCACGGCGAGTTCGCCGTCGAGCGTCCCGTTGTCGAGCTCGTCGCCGGCGCGCGCCTCGGTGCGCACGAGCATGACGTTCTGACCGCGGACGGCCACGGTGCGTTCGTCCGGCGTATCGGCGTCCGGCGACGCGAGGCGGCGGAAGTCGAAGTACTGCGGTTCCGCGATCGCGGCACCGCTGTCCGGTCGCGGCGCGGTCGCCGTCGCGAGCGAGGAACGGGGGTCGTCCTTCTCGTACACGGTGGTGATGTCCTTTCGCTCAGGCGTCTAGGTTGAGCAGGTAGGTCGGGTTGTCGCGGACCATGCGCCGCAGGTCCTTCTCCGCCAGGCCGAGGTCGAGCAGCGCCCCGGCCACCCGCATCCACGCGTCCACCGGCTTGGGGTTGGCCGCCTGCCCGAAGTCCGAGGCCAGCACCGTGTGCTCGGGGCCGAGCGTCTCGATCCAGGTCAGCAGCTTCCTCGGGTCCCACTTCTGGGTGCCCTCGGGGTCGTACATGCCGATCTCGTGCTCGACGAACGCGCCGAGTTCGGTGAGCTCGCGGCACAGGTCGGGATCGGCACCGATCACGAAGTCGGGGTGGCTGACGACCATCCGCGTCATGCCGCGCTCGTTCGCGGCCTGGAACAGCGTGCGGATGTAGTCGGGATACATGTGGCCGCCGTTGACGACGGCCTCCTGCTCCTTGATCTCGTCGAGGATCTCGATCGCCTCGGGCTTCAGCCCGCCGTCCTCGTCGACGATGTCGATGCGCTCCAGGGTCAGGGGCACGGTCGTGGTCGGGAACGCCCCGTCCTCGGGGTGGCACTCGATGTGCCGGCCCGAGGAGATGGTCGGGAACCAGACGACCTTGCCGCCCATGCGCAGGCACATGCGCACGGCGTGCACGTTGAGGCCGCCGACGGTGCTGTTGAGCGCGATGCCGCCGTAGGCGGTGGCGGCGACGTCGGCGAAGCGTCCCTTCATCGCCAGGATGTCCATCTGGGTGTTGTGGTGGTGGGACTTGGCGACCATGGCGCGCATCCCGATCCGCGCTCCGTCCTGCGCGGCCTCCACGTGGTCGAAGCGGCGGGGGAACGGACTGGGGCCGGAGTGGACGTGCATGTCGACCAGACCGTCCAGGACCGAGGCGATGGCGGGGCGCTGGCTCATGAGTCCTCCTTCGTCGGGGCGAGTGACCACAGGAGCGCGTTTTTGGTTCCCTCGCTTCGCTCGGTCACAAGGCCGCCTTTAGTTCGCATTATGAAGTCACTGTTCACTATAAGACTCAAGTCAACCCCTACTTCGGTCTTGTGTTGCAAAGATCACACGCTTACGGTGCTAAGAGTTCACTTTGTGAACATGCGGTTCGGATGACACCGATCGTGGTGACTGAGGAACCGCGGGTAGCCAGCCGCAGACCTCGGAGACGCCGATGTCCACACCGTCACACGCAGCAGTGCCGCATTCCGCGGCATCGGACGACGCTCGCCCACACCCGTCACACGGTCCGGACATGGCCAAGGTGCGCGCCGCGGTACGCGGCGGCGCGCTCGCCTACTTCGTCGACCAGTTCGACATCTACCTGCCGATCGTCGTGCTGGCCCCGGCGACGGTCTACTTCCAGTCGGCGTCTCTGAGCGCGAGTACGACGGCCCTGTTGTCGTCGCTGGTGTTCGCCTCGACGCTCATCGGCCGCCCGCTCGGCGCGCTGATCTTCGGTCACTTCGCCGACACCGTCGGGCGCAAGCGCACGACGCTGGTCGCGGTCGGCGGCTTCGGCACCATCACCCTGGCGACCGCCTGCCTGCCGGGCCACGAGACGATCGGGACGTGGTCGGTCGGCCTGCTGATCGCGCTGCGGTTCGTCGACGGGATCTTCCTCGGCGGCGAGTACACGACCGCGGTGCCGCTGGCGATGGAGTGGAGCCCACGGCACAAGCGCGGCCTCTACGCCTCGATCATCACCTCGACCTCCCCCGGCGCGTACGTCGTCATCGCCGCGATCACGCTGCTGATGCTGCAGCTGCTGCCCTCCGCCGGGCTGCACAGCGCCTACGTGCAGTGGGGCTGGCGGGTGCCGTTCCTGGTCGGCGCGCTGCTGTCGGCCCTGTTGTTCCGCTTCTACCTCAAGCAGGTGCACGAGCCCCCGGCGGAGCTGACCGGCGAGCGGCACAAGCTGCCGTTCGTACGGCTGCTGGTGCGGTACCCGAAGGCGCTGGCGCAGGTGTTCGTGCTGATGACCGGCACGTGGCTCGCGACCAACATGGAGGCCGCCGTGACACCCGCGCAGCTGAAGGCGCACCTTCTGCTGTCGAGCAAGCAGGTCACGCTGACCATGCTCGTGATCAACGCGGCCGCCGCACTGGCCTATCCCCTCTTCGGCATGCTGTCCCAGCGCATCGGGCGGCGGCGGTTCTACATCGGCTACGGGCTGTCGGTTCTGGTGATCGGCGCCGGTTCCTACTCGCTCCTGATGGTCTCCGGCGGTGGCTTCGGCGCGGCGCTCGGCTGGGCCGTCCTGATCGGCGTCTTCACCGTCGGCACGTTCGGCCCGATCGCCGCGTACCTGACCGAGCGGTTCCCGGCGAGCATCCGTTCCACCGGGTACGGCGTCGGTTACAGCCTCGCGCTCATCGCGCCGGCGTTCTACCAGTTCTATCTGCGGCAGTTCGACGGAGTGGTCTCGGCGCACCTCGCCCCGGCCATCCTGATCGCGCTCGCCGGCGTGCTGATCAGCCTCGGCGGCTTCCTCGGCCCGGAGACCAAGGACGTGGACATGACCGACGACGCCACGATCCCGGCGCTGTCTTGACCCTTCTGGAGACGACGGTCGGCGGCCTGGTCACCGCCAATCCGGTGTGGGTCGGCTCGTCCGAGCTGACCATGACGCTCGGCGGGCTGATCGCCTGCGTCGACGCGGGCGCCGGCGCGGTGGTGGCCAAGTCGGTGAACGAGAGCGCCGCCGCCCGGCGCCAGCTGGACATCGCGGACTACGCGTTCGTCTCCGGCACCGGGCGGGTACGGCCCGCGGGCGCGGCACGGCGCGGCGACGGCCTGCTGAACCGCTCCGGGCTCGCGCAGGTGGACCTGGACGACTGGCTCGCGGTACTGGCCGCCGCGGTCGGGCACGGCGCGCCGCGCGGTCGCCCGGTGATCGGCAGCATCACCCTGGCCGACCCCGTCGCGGCCGCGCGCATCGGGCGCCTGATGGCGGGCGTGGTGCCCGCCGTCGAGCTCAACGTCGGCGCGCCGCACGGCCGCGAGGCACCCGCCGTACGCCGGCTGACCGAGGCGGACGCGGTGCACGACGCCGTACGGGTCGTACGCGACGCCGTCGACGCACCGCTGTTCGTCAAGCTGCCCGGGCAGGCGTCCGACGTCGTCGCGCTCGCCCGTGCCGCCCGGTCGGCCGGCGCGGACGCCGTCGGGCTGGTCGGGCGTTACCCGGGCTTCCTGCCCGACCTCGACGGCGGCGCGATCCTCGGCTCCTGGGGCGCGTGGGGATCGCCGGCGTGCCTGCCGATGAGCCTGTACTGGGTGAGCAAGGCACGTACGGCGCTCGGCCCCGGCGTGCCCCTGGTCGGAACCAACGGCGCGCGCACCGCGACCGACGTGCTGCGGTTCCTCGCTTCGGGCGCTCGCGCCGTCGAGGTCGTCACCGCGCTGTGGACCGGCGGACCCGCGGTGCTCGCGGAGCTGGTCGCCGGTGTCGACGCGTATCTACGGCAACGCGCCACGATTCGCGGCGGCGGCCTGGAGGAGTTCGTCGGCAGCGCGCTCGCCGGAGCGCGCGAGTACGCCGACGTCCCGCCGATGCGGTCGCCCGCGTGGCTGCCCTACACCGCGCGCTGGTCGAGGTCGTCGGGCCGGTAGTGGCCGCCGAGTTCGTGGGTGAGCTCCCGCGCGGTGTCGACGACGATCCGTAGCTCGGGAGCGTCGTCGGACATCGACAGGGTGTTGTCCGGGCCGACGATGGCGATGGTGGCGCAGATGCCGTACTCGTCGAAGACGGGCGCCGCCACCGCGACGACACCCGGGGTGCTCATCGCGGAGCAGTGGCCGACGGCGCGGACGCGTTCGACGTCGGCGCGGAGCTCGTCCCGCGCCGGGCCGGGCAGGTTCGCCGTCAGCCGTTCCATGGACAGCTGGTCGACGTGGTAGGCGAGGAAGATCTTGCTCTGCGCCGTGTCCAGGGGCAGGTGGCTGCCGACCCGTACGGACACGATGACGACGGTGGAGACGTTCTCCTCGACCCGGGAGACCACCGGGCCGGTGAGGCCCCAGAGACTGAGCACCACACTGGTCTGCGTGGCGCGCGAGAGCGCCTGCATGTGGCGCGGAGCGAGGTTGACGACCCGGCGGCGGCCGATGGCGAAGGCGCCCAGCTGCAGCAGCAGCCCGCCGGGCACGTAGCCGCCCTCGGCGCTGCGTTCGAGCAGACCGGCGGCGACGAGTGACGTGCAGTAGCGGTACGCGGTCGTGCGGTTGAGGCTGAGCCGCTCGGCGACCTCGCCGGCGGTCACCTCCGGCGTGGCCGGGTCGAACAGCGACAGGATCTGGCTGACCCGGCTCACCGCCTGGATGTCCGCCTGGTCAGCGCGGGCGGCGTCCGGCGACCTCGTCGGTTTGGTCACGGGAGCCTCCGGCGGACGATCGTAGAGAGCCTGGCGGGCGTGTTCACCAAGTGAACACGCGTGTCAGGCTACGTCAACTTGACTCGGCCCTGAACGACCGGGCTTGGAGGTAGCTCCCGGCTGGCTGCTGGGTGGGCTCCTCCGTTCAGCCGCCCCTTTTAGGGGGTGGCGGGGACGCGTGACTCACTCCCCGCAATCCACACAGCCTCGCCCTTGCGGGCGATGTTGCGGGAGGCGTTCCGGTCTGCGTGGGCAACGACCCCGCAGTTCCGGCAGCAGAAAACCGATTGGCTTGCCCGGTTCCTGCCGTCGATGTGGCCGCACTCACAGCATTGTTGTGAGGTGTAGGCCGGATCGACGAAGACCACGGGCACGCCGGCTCGCTTGGCCTTGTAGGCGATGAAGTCTGCGAGCTGGGCGAAGGCCCAGGAGTGCAGGGCGACCCGTTGGGGCTTGCGGAGCCGTACCCTCTGCCGGATTCCCTTGAGGTTCTCCAGGGCGATTCCGGATGAGGTGCGTTCAGCCTCGGTCACGATCGTCTTGGCGATGATGTGGTTCTGGTTCGCCGCGTGGCGCTTTTCCCTACGGCTGCGTTTCTTCAGCAGCCGCTTGGCGGACCTGGTGCGCTTGTTTTGAAGCTTGCGGCGTAGTTCGAGCTGCCGCCTGCGATGCCGGTTGAGTCCCCGCCCAGCGGCCTGGTAACCAGTGGAGGTGGTGGCGATGGCGACGATGCCCAGGTCCACGCCGATGAACCGCCCGGGCTCGAACCGCTCGGCCTCGGGCACCTCACACGTGGCGATCAGATAGAACACACCATCACGCCGAACCAGATCCGACTCACCCTGCCGATAAGCCTGCAGCGTCTTGAGCGCACCCGCCGAGCAGACGAACCGAACGTTCTTCACCCGGCCCTCGACCGTCCACACCGACACGGTCCCGGCGTCGTACTGCCACGACAAACACCGATCGTCATACGGCTGCGCCGCCTCCGGGCGGAACACAATCGGCTTGGCCTCCGCCTTGAGGCGACGACGAGAGCCCGGCTTACCGAGATTCCCCGCACCGAGGTTCGCCTTCAACGTGGTGTAGGCGTCACGGACCTTCTTGATCACATGCTGGGCGGCCTGCGCCCCCAGGCCCCGCGACTTCAGCTCCGCATAGGTGTACTTACGCAGCTCGTACACGTGCGGCACACCACGGTCGAACGCCACGGCCGATACCCAGTTCGCCGCCTCGTTCACCGCGTGCAGGGTGCGCTCAAGCGCCAGCGCCTGAACGGCATCTGGCATGAGTTTCACCTGCACCACGATCTTCACAGAAGGTAATCGTAGCGTTCTTCTGCGTTACATGGGGTGGGATTACCCGATAACCAAGGCGGTCACAACGTCGCATCCCTGCGCAGGCATTTGGTCTCCGGCGCCCCAGCACCGGTCCAGGCGCACCGTCCGCGAGGGTCACTTGGCGAGGCGGACGCTGTGGACCACCTTGTCCATGTCGGCGTCGCTGAGGGCTCCGGGCTGGCCGGTGTGGACGTAGAGGACGAAGCGGAGCGAGCCGCCGCCGTTGACCGGCAGGGCGACGACGTGGATGGTCGTGCCCGTCGAGCCGCAGTTGTCCTTGTCCGGTGCCATGGTGACCCGGGCGGTGATCCGCTCGACCCAGCCGCCGCTCTTGAGCTTCATCTTCTGCGGGGTGCCGATGCTCTGCCGCGCGGAGCCCTGCTTGCGGGCGGCGGCCTTCGCCCACATGCGGGCGCCCTGGAGTACGGAGTCCTTGACGCTGTCCACGTCCGACGCGCGGAAGCCCGCCCCGCCGAGCCTGCACTCGCCCTTCTTGGACTCCGCGCTGTAGTCGACGGCGGTCTCGGGGACGCCTTTGCCGGTGCCGTCGTCCAGTCCGATCATGCTGCCCTCGCCGTTGTCCTTCCAGTCGGCGGGCACGTCGTACGACAGGCCGTTGCTCTGGGAGGCCACGATCACCCGCCAGCCCGGCACCGTCGGCGGGTACCGGTTGTCCAGCGTCGGCGTCGCGGTGGGGCTGGGAGTCGGCGACGGCGGCGGTGCGGGCGTACGGGCCGCGGTCGGGTGCTCGTCGCCGCCGCCGGTGGTGAGGACGATGACGACCGCGCCGACGATCACCAGGACGGCGACCACCGCGACCACGGCGATCAGCGGACCCCGGCCACGGCGGGGCGGCGGCATCGGAGGCGGGAACCCCGGCGGTCCGCCGTACCCGCCGCCGACCGGACCGGCTGGACCGGCCGGGCCGCCCGGGCCGCCGGGCGGGGGGAACGGCGGTCCTCCGGGAGTGGACCCCTCAGGTGGCGGTGCTCCGTAGACCACGGACTCTCCTATCCGGCTGCCTGGGACGCCGCGTGACGCGGACGACTGTACGCCGAGCGGATCATGCCGCATGCCCCACTTCGCCGGGATGTGACCGATTCAGCGCTCGGACTCCTGGGTTCCGGTCCTTGGACTCCTGGATCACCGCGGCGGTTCCGTCCTGCCGGCCGCGAGCCCGTCGTTACGTGCCGGCGGCGGCCGTGGCGTTCATCAGGTCGGCGGCGCTCTGCTGGCGGGCGGCGTCGGTGGAGTCCAGCGGGCCCGCCCAGTGGTACCCGTACTGGTCGAGGGGGTTGCGGTCGTGGGCGTAGGCCGCATCCGCCTGCCGCTTCAGGTACGCGGTGTACGGGTGGTCGCCGAGCGCCTTGTCGAGCGCGGCCAGCCCGCGGGCGTACACGCCCTTGAACGACGGCCCGTCGGCTCCGCCGCTCGACTGGGGCTCGCCCGGGTCGGCGAGGATGCCGTTCGGGTTCAGCGTCGGGTCGGTCGTGGAGGCGTCGGCGAGCGCACGGGCGGAGGCGAGCACGCCGGAGTCGCCGGTGGCCCGGTACAGCTCGGTGAGGCCGTTCAGGATGACGCCCTGGTTGTAGGAGTAGACCGGCTGCCCGTTGTTCTTGCACGTCGACAGGTCCAGGCCATCGTTGATCAGCTGGGCGGAGTTGATCATTCCGGAGGCCTTGAACCAGGACCACTCCTTCTTCGCCAGGTTCAGGTAGGCGGTGTCTCCGGGGATGCGGTTGTGCAGGGCGGCGGTCAGCTGCAGGTACAGCTCGTTGGCGATGGCGTTCTTGTAGTCGCGCTGGGTGCGCCAGTAGACGCCGCCTCCGCAGACCGAGTCGGTGTAGGAGGTCATCCAGTCCGCGTCGGCGCGGGCGGTGTTCAGGTAGCGGGCGTCGCCGGTCAGGTCGTAGGCGTCCACCCAGGCCAGCCCCCACCAGCCGGTGTCGTCCAGGTAGTCGTTGCGGAACTGCCCGCCCTGCGCGGAGAGGTTGGCGTCGTACGTCGTGGCGACCGCGTACTTGTAGCTGCCCATCCCGCTGACCCGGACGTTGTCGATGATCGCGGTCAGCGCGTTCGCGGAGTTCCACCAGCCGGTCGTGGCCCACAGGCCCGTGCCGTTGTCGTAGAACTCCATCAGCGCGGTCGCCGCGGCGGTCGAGCGGGTTCCGGCGTTCCAGGTCGTACGCGCCCACGGTGTGCAGGCGATCTCGGCGCGGTCGCCGGCCTTTCCGCAGGCGCGGACCGCGCCGACGCCAAGGTTGTTCCAGTCGTCGACGTTGTACATGAGGGTGCGCCAGCCGCGCCCGCCGCTCGGGACGGTCGTGTCGCCGAGCCTGCTGCCCTGGCTCCAGCTCTGGCCGCCGTCGAACGAACGGTCCAGCCACACCTCGTCGCCCGGACCGCCGTTGTCGATGCTCCCCCAGGCCATGTCGTCGGCGTCGTCGAAATGCACGACGATCCGCCGCGAGTAGATGGTCGCCTGGACGGGCGTACGGTCGCCGGCGGCCAGCGCGGGGTCGCGGCCGTCGCAGTACTTGTCGCAGACGGAAGCGGCGGCCCGCGCGGGAACCGCGACGGTCACCAGAAGCGCGACGGCCGGAAGCAGGCAGAGGAACCGGACGAGGGACCTGCTCCGCAGGATGAGCAATGACGGCATGACTGACTATTGACGACAGAATTCGTCAAGTCAATGCCCGAAAGCGGCGCTCGCCTGCCGCTCGCGGCGACGTCCGTGGCCCCGACGGCGCGCCAGAAGCTCGCGATCCGGACAGGGCGCCGCCTTGAGCTGCGCATCCCCACCGGACCCCCAATTTGGGTCAGACCAAAGACTCCTGGCAAGATACGCCGATATTGCAGATCTGTCCCCTTGGCCGATGGAGGATCCGGTAGGTGTCGAACTCGAGTGCCACGGCGGACAACGCACCTGCGGTCCGGGTCCTGCGTCACGTGTGGATCCCGCTGGCGGACGGCACGCGCCTCGCCGCGCGCATCTGGATGCCGGCCCACGCCGAACGCGAGCCGTGCCCGGCCGTCCTCGAGTACATCCCCTACCGCAAGAACGACTTCACCGCCGTACGCGACAACAGCCTCCATGCGCACTTCGCGCGTGCCGGGTACGTCTCCGTCCGGGTCGACCTGCGGGGCAGCGGCGACTCCGACGGCCAGATGCAGGACGAGTACGCGCAGCTGGAGCTCACCGACGGGGCCGAGGTCATCGGCTGGCTGGCGAAGCAGCCGTGGTGCGACGGAAACGTCGGGATGATCGGCAAGTCGTGGGGCGGCTTCAACGGCCTGCAGATCGCCGCGCTGCGGCCGCCCGCGCTGAAGGCCATCGTCACCGTCTGTTCGACCGACGACCGCTACGCCGAGGACGTGCACTACACCGGTGGCGCGCTGATCGCCTCGGAGATGCTGCCGTGGGCCTCGACCATGCTCGCCTTCAACGCGCGGCCACCGGACCCCGCGGTCGTCGGCGCCGGCTGGCGCGAGCAGTGGCTGCGGCGGATGAACGACACCCCGCCCTACGTCGAGGAGTGGCTCGCCCACCAGGAGCGCGACGCGTACTGGAGGCACGGCTCGGTCTGTGAGGACTACGGCGCGATCGAGGCGGCCGTCTTCGCGGTGGGCGGCTGGTACGACTCCTACTGCGGCGCGGTGCTGCGCCTGCTCGAAGGGCTGGACGCTCCCGCTCGCGGCCTCGTCGGGCCGTGGGCGCACACCTACCCGCACCAGGGCCTGCCGGGGCCGGCCATCGACTTCCACGCCGAGGTCGTCCGGTGGTTCGACCAGTGGCTGCGGGGCCGCGACACCGGCGTGATGGACGAGCCGGCGCTGCGCGCCTGGATGCCCGAATGGGCGGCACCCGGCGCCGACGCCGACGAACGGCCCGGACGCTGGGTCGCCGAGGACTCCTGGCCGTCACCACGCGTCACCACGGGCGAGTACCCGCTCGCCGGCGAGAGCCTCGGCCCGGCCACCCGCACCGACCCGCGACGAGACGCCGAGGTCCCGCTCACCAGCCCGCGCACGGTCGGCGCGTACGGAGGAAGCTGGCTGCAGTTCGGCGACGCCGCCGGGCAGTTCTCCCCGCAGGGCGCCGACGACGGCCTGTCCCACACCTTCACCTCCGACCCGCTGGCGGAGCGGGTGGAGATCCTCGGCGTGCCCTTGGCCGGCCTGCGGGTCAGCGCCGACCGGCCGGCCGCCCTCCTCGCCGTACGGCTGTGCGACGTCGCGCCGGACGGCTCCTCGCGGCTCGTGACGCGCGGACTGCTCAACCTCACCCACCGCGACGGGCACGAACGGGCCCGGCCGCTCGAACCCGGCCGGGCGTACGACGTGACGGTGCCGATGATCGCGACCGCGCACGCCTTCGCCCCCGGCCACCGGATCCGGGTCTCGGTGTCGGCCGCGTACTGGCCGCTCGCGTGGCCCTCGCCGGAGCCCGTCACCGTGACCCTGCTCCCCGGTGGACCCTCAGCACTGCACCTGCCCGAACGCCCCGGCCGGGCCGAGGACGCGCGGCTGCGCCCGTACGGCCCGCCGCTCGCCGACCCTCCCGCGCCGCTCCGGCAGGAGCCGGGCACGTCGGGGCGCACGGTCCACCACGACCCCGTGACGGGCCGGATCGAGATCACCCTGCGAGGGGACGACGGCCACTTCACCGACCTCACCGACGGCGGCTACCGGCGCGCGGACGCGGTCGACCGGTTCACGCTGACCGAGGGCGACCCCGCCTCGGCGCTCGTGGAGTGCGAGCGCACCGAGGAGATCGGCCGCGGTGAGTGGCGTACCCGGGTCGTCACCTACAGCCGGATGAGCGGTGACGCGGAGGCGTTCTCGGTGAGCAACAGCCTCACCGCCTACGAGGGGAACGAACGCGTCTTCCACCGGACCTGGAACGCCGTCATCCCGCGGACGGGAGTCTGATGAGGCGCCGGACGTTTCTGACGGGCGGGCTGCTCGTCGCGGCCGGCGCCGCCGTCGGCGCCTCCGCCTGGTCGGTGGCCGGCGGCGGGCCCGCGATCACCATCGGCTCCAAGGAGTTCAGCGAGTCGTGGGTGATGGGCGAGTTGTACGCGCAGGTGCTGACCGCCCGCGGGTTCCGGGTGGCGCTCAAGTCCAACGTCGGCAGCGCCACCCTCATCGACCGTGCCATACGCAGCCGGGAGCTCGATCTGTACCCCGAGTACACCGGCGTGATCCTGCAGAGCCTGGCGA
The DNA here is from genome assembly GCF_039541955.1 of Actinoallomurus oryzae. Lineage (NCBI taxonomy): Bacteria > Bacillati > Actinomycetota > Actinomycetes > Streptosporangiales > Thermomonosporaceae > Actinoallomurus > Actinoallomurus oryzae. The sequence goes on from NZ_BAABHF010000054.1 coordinate 204,449, forward strand.
CCGCGCAGAACCTGCCGGACACCGCGCAGGGCACGTACGAGGCGGCCAAGCGCTTCGAGGAGACCCGCGGGCTGACCCTGCTCGCGTCGACGCCCTTCCAGAACCGCAACGCCGTGGCCGTGCGGAGCGCGGACGCCCGGCGTCACAACCTGCGGACCATCGCCGACCTGGCGCGGCTCGGCGACATCGCGTACGCCGAGTATCCGGACAACATCACCGGCCCGCTCGGCTACGACGCGATCGTCAAGGCCTACGGCCTGCACCGGATGAAGGTACGGCCGCTGAACATCGGCCTGCAGTACCCGGCGTTGCAGACCGGCAAGGTGCAGGCCGCCGACGTGTTCACCACCGACCCGCAGCTGCGCCACTACGACTTCACGATTCTCGATGACGACAAGCACGTGTTCGGTTTCCAGAACGTGGCGCCGGTCATCCGCCGGCAGCTGGTCGAGCGGTACGGAACCCGGCTGACCGAGCCGCTCGACCAGGTCGACGCGCTGCTCACCGAGCCGGCGATGCAGGCGCTCAACGAGGCCGTCGCGATCAAGCGCCTCAGCCCGGCCGAGGTGGCGCGCCGGTTCCTCGCGGCCAACCACCTGACGTGAGCCGCGTCTCGCGCCTGCCGACGGACGTACGAACGGAGAGGACCTGATGGCGAACCAAGGGCACAGCGCGGCCGAGATCGTCTTCGACCGGGCGACCAAGGTGTACCGGGGCGCCCCGGGCCCCGCCGTGGACGGACTGTCGATGACAGTACCGGCCGGAGAGATCTGCGTGCTGCTCGGCCCCTCCGGCAGCGGCAAGACGACCGCTCTGACCATGGTCAACCGTCTGGTCGAGCTGACCTCGGGTGACATCCGCATCGACGGCGTCAGCGTGGGTGAGCAGGACGCCACGGGCCTGCGCCGCCGCATCGGCTACGTCATCCAGCAGATCGGGCTGTTCCCGCACATGACCATCGAGGAGAACGTGGCCACCGTGCCGCAGGTCCTCGGCTGGAAGCGCGACCGCGTCCGCGACCGCGTGCGCGAACTGCTCGACCTCGTCGGGCTCCCGCCCCGGGAGTACGGCGGCCGCTATCCGGCTCAGCTGTCGGGCGGGCAGCGCCAGCGGGTGGGCATCGCACGGGCGCTCGCCGCGGACCCGCCGGTGATGCTCATGGACGAACCCTTCGGCGCGCTCGACCCGATCACCCGCGAGCGCATTCAGGATGAGTTCCTGCGGCTGCACGAGCAGGTCCGCAAGACCACCCTCTTCGTCAGCCATGACATGGACGAGGCGGTCAAGATGGGCGATCGCATCGCGATCTTCCGCGAGGGCGGCCATCTGGTGCAGTACGACACGCCCGAACGGATTCTCACCGCTCCCGTCGACGACTTCGTCGCTCGCTTCGTCGGAGCCGACCGGGGGCTGAAGGCGCTCACCCTGCGGCGTCTGGCCGACCTCGCGCTGGAACCCGCGGGCGCCGCACCGGACACGGCGCCGCTCGCGGCCACGGAGACCCTCCACACGGCCCTGTCCGCTCTGATGGCGTCCAGTGCGGACCGGCTGCCCGTCGCGGACGGCGACGGACGCGTCGTCGGCACCGTGACCCTCGACCTCATCCGCGCGGAGGCCGGCCGGCCGTCGCCGGACGAGGACCACCGGGCCGAAGCGGACGCCGGCCCGGCCGACGGGGAGGTCGCATGATCCTCGCCGCCGGACCCCATCCGGTGATCCCCGACTTCGGGCACGTCAGCCGCTGCGTCCAGGACAACGGCTTCTTCTGCGCCGACTGGTTCACCGCCAACTGGGACAGCGTGTTCTGGCCCGCGCTGGTCGAGCACGTACGGCTCACCGTCATGGCGGTGGGAATCGGTTTCGTCCTGGCCTTCGCGGCGGCCCTGCTGGCCCACTTCAAGGGCTGGCTGGAACGGCCGGTCGGCGGGTTCACCGCGTTCCTGTACACGATCCCGCCGCTGGCGCTGTTCGAGCTGCTCGTGCCGGGCACCGGCGTCTCCGTGCTCACCGTGGAGATCGCGCTGGTCGCCTACACGCTCATGGTGCTGTTCAAGAACACCCTGACCGGCCTTCGCGAGGTGCCGCCCGACGTCCGGCGCGTCGGTGAGGGGATGGGGCTGACGCGCCGGCAGATCCTGCTGCGGATCGAACTCCCCCTGGCGATCCCCTCGATCCTCAGCGGCCTGCGCGTCGCGACCGTCACGACGATCAGCACGGTCGAGATCGCGGCGTTCATCATCGACCAGGGACTCGGGTCGCCGATCCTGCAGGGTCTGCAGTCGCCCTTCAACACCCAGTTCGTGGCCGCCGGCGCCCTCGCCGTCGCGCTCGCGCTCGCCGCGGACGGTCTGATCGTCCTCGTCGGCCGCCTGCTCACCCCGTGGACTCACGCGCGGAGGGCCGTCTGATGCACACCTTCCTCGACAGCTTCACCTTCATGGGCGGGCATCTCGGCCTGCTGCTCGGCAAGGCCTGGAGCCATCTCGTGCTCTCCGCGGCGGCGTTCGCGGTCGCGCTGGTCATCGCCGCGCCGCTGGGCGTCTGGCTCGGTCACCGGCGCAAGGGAGGCTTCATCGCGATCAGCGTCTCCAACGTGGGACGCGCGCTGCCCAGCCTCGCGCTCATCGCCATCTTCCTCGGCCTGCTCGGCATCGGGTTCACCAACGTCCTCGTCGCATTGGTGATCATGGCGGTGCCGCCCATCCTCACCAACGCCTACCTCGCCGTGGAGCAGGTGGACACCGACCTCGTACGGGCGGCTCGTGGCATGGGTCTCACCTCGTGGCAGATCCTGTTCCGCATCGAGTTGCCCCTCGCGCTGCCCGTGCTGTTCACCGGTATCCGCATCGCGGTGGTGTACGTCATCTCCAGCGCCACGCTGGCCGCGGTCGCCGGCGGCGGCGGTCTGGGCGACATCATCCTCAACCAGGTCGCCTACGGCCTCTCCGGCGTGATCGCGGCGGCTCTGTGGGTCGCGGTGCTCGCCCTCGTGGCGGACGCGCTGCTCGGCGGGGTGCGCAAGCTCCTCACTCCGCGCGGAGTCCGGCATCTGGGCAACGGCGGCGGCTCGGACCGCTGAGCCATCCGTCGGCGTCACCGGCAGCGACTCCCCGAACCGAGAAGGCGGGCAGGGCGCGCCCTGCCCGCCCGCCGATGACGTCGGGGTACGGTCAGCCGCAGTGCTCCCAGCCGGACTGATAGCTGCTCATGTCGTACACCCCGCCCCACGTGATGCACTTCCCCGCGGCGGAGCGCTTCACCGGACCCGCGTAGTACGAGTAGTGACCCGCGTCCTCCTGGTAGTAGTCGTCGCCCGCCGCCTTGATGTTGGCGGTGACGAAAAGGGTGTTCGAGCTGTCCTTCCAGGTGACGACGCAGTTGGTGCTGCCGTTGTACATCAGGTAGATGGTGGCCTTGCCCAGGTCGTGCGAGTCGATGACGTGGTACGAGCCGCCGCCGCACGCCGCGATCGGTGACGAGGCCGCCATGGCGGCACTGCCGGGGAGCAGAGACGTGGTGGCGAGTACGGCTCCTGTGGCGAGCGCGAGCGCCGCTCCTCGACGGAGATTGGGCACTGGGTTCTCCTGCCTGTATGAATCCTCAGCGGTAAAAATGCATGCTTGTTATACATATCCGTTATGGTCCTCGTCAAGATCGACTTTTCGGCCCGGCCGACCTCGGCTTCGCCGGGCGACGGCGCCTCGATCGACGGCGTCTCGGTCGACGGCATGAAAAGAGGCCGGGGCCGTGACGGCCCCGGCCTCGCGACTTACCGGGTCAGCCGGCCGCGATGGCGAAGATGCCGATCGAGCCCCGGCTCAGGGACGGCGGCAGCGTCACACTCGCCACCGTCTTTCCACTGCTGATCGGGATGGTCTGGGCGAAGACGTACGTCTTGACGTTGTCCTTTCCGCTCGTGTGGTTGCGGTACGCGGCGCTCGCCGCGATCACGTTGCCGAACTGCGGAGTACCGCTGCCCGCCGACAGCGTCCAGTCGCTGAAGCCGAACGAGGCGGTGGACGTCGACCCGTCCGTGTACGTGATCGTCGCCGTGCCGGTCGAGCCGTCCGTGCCCGCGTTGTACGCGCTGCCCAGGAAGCCCAGCTTCGTCGCTCCCGCGGGGGCGCTCACCGGGACGGTCTGGCCGCCCACCGTGATGTTGTCCGGTTTGCCGGCCGGAGTGTCGGGCCACGTGTAGGTGAGCCCGCCCGCCGTCACCGAGGCGCCGGGCGCCAGGCCCGCCGCGGTCAGTGCCTGCTCGGAGTAGCTCCAGCCCCCGCCGTCATAGTTCGCCGAGGAGGTGGCGCTGTCGTCGCTGATGCCGGTGTTGTCGAAGAACGGGCCCAGGTCGCCCGGCTTGGCCACGATGACCGACAGCGACACCGGGAGGATCTTCCCCGCCGCGCTGGTCAGCGTGAACTTCACCGGATAGTTCCCGTCGACGTCGCCGGCCGCCACGGACACGTCCGCGCTCGCGCTGCCGTCCGGTGACACCTTGAGCGTCCCGCTCGACGGGCTGACCGTGACCCCCGACGGCGCCGAGGCGGTCCACTGCACCTGCTGGTCGGCCGAGGCGACCGACGTGACCTTCAGCGTCGTCTTCGACGACTCGCCCGGCGAGAGGATCAGGGACGACGGGCTCGCCGAGCCGGTGGCGGCGAACGTCGGGCCGTACGACGGCGGGGCATTCTCCGCCCCGGTCCCCCAGGACGTCTCCGCGGTGCTCATCTTCCAGTCGAGCGTCGCGCCCTTGGCCAGCGTCGAGAAGGGCACGTACAGCTTGCTGTTCGCCCTTCCGTTGATCTTCATGGACTTGACGTAGTACTCCGACGGCGAGGCGCCCGGAGCGTTGATCGTGATGGTCTTCCCGCTGGGCAGCGAGATGGTGGCCTTGGGGAAGCCGGGGCTGCCGAAGACCAGCGTGTCGCTGCCCGGGTTCTCCGGGTACATCCCCAGCATCGCCCAGACGAACGCGGAGCTGTTGGCTCCCAGATCGTCGTTGTCCGGCAGACCGGACGGACCGGGCAGGTAGAGGCCGTACCGCAGGGTGTTGGCGGCCTGCTGAGCCCCGGCCGGGTCGTTCGCGTAGTCCAGGGCGTACTGCTCACCGAAGCTGAACTCGTTGGACAGCTGGGCGTACTCGCCGTACCCGTCCGGCCGGGACAGGAACTTGCGCAGCGCCGGCTTGACCTTCGACGGGCCGCCCAGGAGCGAGAACAGACCGGCGTAGTCGTTCGGCACGTCCCACAGGTACTCCTCCGCGCTTCCCTCGATGTAGTGGCTGGTCGTCGACGGCGTGATGCCGCTCAGGAACGCGCCGTTCTTCAGGCGCGGCGTCAGCAGGCCCGTCGAGGTGTTGAAGACGTTCGCCCAGTTGTTCGCCCGGTCCTGCAGCTTCGCCGCGTTGGCGGAGTCGCCGAGTGACGCCGCGAAGCGCGACAGCGCGAAGTCCGCGTTGTCGTACTCCAGGAGCGAGGACACCTGGGCGTGCGGGTTGCAGCAGCCGTACGTCCCGTCTTCGGGCATGTAGCCGTACTGCTCCTCCAGCGCCTCACCCGGCCGTACGTCGTTGACCGAGAAGGCCTGTTTGAGCATGTCGGCCAGCGCCGTCTTGGTGTCGAAGTCCTTCGCGCCGAACGCGTAGTAGTCGGCGATCAGGGCCGTGCCCGGGTCGCCGGCCATCACCCAGTTGTCCAGATGCAGGTAGCCCCACTGCTGGATGATGCCGTTCTCGGCGTAGTAGTTGACCTGGGACTGCGCCTGGTCGCCGGCCTCCTTCGGCGTCAGCATCGCCTGGAGCTGGGCGAGCGAGTGGTAGGTGTCCCAGCCGGAGTACATGCCGTACTGCTGCTTCTGACGCCCCGACACCGAGTGCACCTTGACGTCGGAGCCCATGAACTGGCCGTTGACGTCGCTGGTGATGTTCGGCTGGAGGAAGTCCTTGTACAGCAGGCTGTAGAACTCCTGCGTGGTCGACGCCTGGCCGCCGGAGACCTTGATCCGGCCCAGCAGGGTGTTCCAGGACCTCTGCGCGGCCTTCTTGACCGCGTCGAAGTTCCAGCCCGGGTTCTCCGTACGCCAGTTCAGGTTCGCGTTGTCGGCGCTCACGTACGAGATGCCGACCTTCGCCTGGACCGTCGGGGTCTTGGTGGCGTCGAACCCGACCGACACCGCCTGTGGGCTCGAACCCGATCCCGTGATCACCTTCGACGTGGTGAACGGGTGGTCGAAGACGATGTCGAAGTAGACCGTGTACGGGTGCGAGTCGCCGCAGAAACCGCCGCTCGTCTCCGAGCCCTTGATCTCGTTGTCGCCGACGATCTGGCCGCTGGTGGCCGAGACGGGGTTCTGGCTGTCCATCAGCTTGATGAGGAAGCCGGCCTGCGTGGTGGAGGGGAAGGTGAAGCGCCCCATCGCGCTGTGCGGCGTCTCGGTCAGTTGCGTGGTGATGGTGTCGGGCAGGTTGCTCTGCGCCGAGTAGTACCCGGCCTGAGCGACCTCCCCGGCGTTGGTGAACGCGGTGGTGGCGTCGTTGGGGTCGCCGCTCGGCAGGTCACCGGTGATCGGCAGGATCGGCACGTCCTGGGCCGCGCCGCAGCCGGGGCCGCTGACGTGCGTGAGGCTGTAGCCGGTGAGCTGCTCGTCGCCGTAGTTGTAACCGCCGCCCGCGTTCCGGTGCGGCATGGTGTCGGGACTCCACTGGATCATCCCGTACGGCACGTCGGCGCCGGGGAAGGTGTTGCCGCCGCCGGTCGTCCAGGTACGCGTGTCGACGAGCGTCGCGGGGTCGCTCACGGACGCGAGGGTCGAGGTGTCCTTGGCGGCCTTCGGCAGGGCCTTGGCGCTCAAGGGTTTCGGACAGTCGATCAGACGCCCGTCGGCCGCCTTGGCGCAGGTGACCGTACGGGCGTTGTGAAGCTGGGATCCGGTGCTGGGTGAAGGTTTCGGGCCCTGCGCCATGGCGGGAAGGCCGCTGCCGAGGACCGCTGCCGTGGCGAGTGCCACCGCGGTCGCCAGGCGCGCCGCCGGTCGCCTCATGTGCTCCCCTTTCGATTAATGACAACGTTGTCAACCTCCGGCATCGTGATCCTTAGCCACAAAGCGGTCAATCCGTAACGGTTAAAGACTCTCGTCACGGCCAAAAGCGGACACGGGGCTGGACACAGGTCCGGAGGCGTACTAAGCGAGCGCGTCAGGCGGCACGGCGTGAGCTCTCCGGCGGCGGTCAGGGGGCGGTGCGCGGCAGGCCCTGGAAGGCCCGGCCGACGGCCGTCGGCGCGCCCGCCGCGGTGAACAGCCCCGTGCCGCCGTCTTTGGTGGCCGGCAGGGCGAACCAGGCGTGGCGTTCGACGCCGCGCAGGCCCGCGAGCATCGCGGTCGCGGCCTTCCTGAAGGCCGCCTGCTGCCGCCCCGAGGGGTACACCTTGGGCGTGCCGAAGCGGACCAGCGCGAACTCCGTCAGCCGGATCGGCTTGTGGTAGCGCGCGTACACCGCCCGCACGTAGCGGCGAAGCTGACCGGCAGGCTCCGCGCCTTCACGACGTGCCGCACGCGGGTGCCACTCAGACGTGCGTACGCGCCGGGGCTCGCGTGCGCGAGCTCCAGGGGTACGGGGACGAGCGGCAGGGAGGCCAGCAGCCGTTCGGCCGGGATCAGATCCGAGGACCGGTCGGAGCAGCCCGTGCACCCACGGATGTGCCGGGCGAACCGCTTGCGCCACAGCGGCGCGGGTCGCCCGTCCCAGTCCGCCGCGACGATGTTGTAGAGGAGCGGCAGGCACCCCGAGGCCAGGTCGGCGAGCGCCCGTTCGTCCGGTTTTTCCGCCGGACCCTCCCGCACCCCGCCGCCGAGCGTCAGTTCAGGTCGGCGCGCGCCTGAGCCTCGCGCGCGCCCGCCCTCCCGGGGCCGGTCTCGCCCGGGTACCGCCGGGCGACCGCCTCGGCGAACGATTCCAGCCGCTCCCGCAGGTCTCCCGCGACCAGTGCCGCCTCACGGAGAATCGCGACGGCCGCGTCGACCCCGGAGGCGGAGTCCTCCCCGATGCGATGAACCTCTCTGGGCGGCGACACGAGCGTGACCGGCACCGGCGCCCGGACATGGAGCAAGAAGCGATAGCTCCAGTCATCTCCGTCGTCGACGAATTCCAGCGCCACTTCGGCGTTCTCCGCGGGCACCAGAATTCCGCTCTGGACCTGGGCGCAGCGCACCAGAGAGGCGACGGCGTCCTCCTGACCTGGTTCGCGAGGGTGCCAGTCCATGCCGATCTGCGGCATCGACACGGCCACCGGATCGTCGGCTCCGCCATTCATCTCGGCGAGCTCATAGGCCATCACCAGACTTGTCACCCAGTCACGCGCCGCCTCCTCATTGAGGGTGAATGTCGTCATTTCTGTGTCCGTTCTCGTTATTCGTGCCGACCGCGACGGAGGCTCCGCGCGGGTCTCTGTTCGTTTCCGTCATCCGTCGCGCGCCGCGCCCCCGCCCCGGCGTCCCGCGGGTGCCGATCGGTGCCGCGCCGCCGCGACGTGCGCGGACCATGGACATGGCCACGTACGACGGCTCGCCGTCGTTGTACCCCTCCGGCTCCCGCTCGCCCATGGCGACCGGGAAAGCGGCGCGCGGGCCCACCGCGGGAGAGGCACCGGCCGCTTCCGGCCACCTCGCGGGACGGCGCGACGGCCCCGGGCGTAGCGGAGGCGGGGCGGTGGCCGCGTCGGCAGAAGTCGCCGGTCCTCGGCGTGTCCGTTGGGCGGGTTCCCTCACTCTCCGGCACCTTCGTATCCACGCGCTCACGCTGCGCTTTCCGGACGCCTGACCGGCCGTTACGGCAGGAGCCGCCGTATCCCGGCCGTTGGCGAGAAATACGCCGGCGCGCCATTTCGTCGCGGTCATTCGCCCACCATCATGGGTGACCGACATAAAACGGTCATCGGAGGATCTCTTGCGCGTCCATGTCTTGCCCGGGCTGACGCGGGCGACCGCGGGTACCGCCGTCTGCGGTCTCGTGCTCGCCGCGCTGGTCGCCGGCGGCGACGCACCGGCGTCCGCAACGCCGGCGACGTCGGTGGTGATCAACGAGGTGTACGGCGGCGGAGGGAACTCGGGCGCCACCTACACCAACGACTTCATCGAGCTCACGAACCGGAGCGACGCCGCGGTGAGCCTCGACGGCTGGTCGGTCCAGTACCACTCCGGTGGCGCGACCGGCACGTGGCAGGTCACCCCGCTCAGCGGTTCGATCGCCCCGGGCGGCTTCTACCTGGTCGGCGAGGCGAAGGGCGCCGGCGGCACCCAGGCACTGCCGACGACGCAGGCGAGCGGCGGCATCGCGATGTCCGCCACCTCCGGCACGGTCGCGCTCGTCTCCGGCACCACGGCGCTGACCTGCGCGGACCCGGCGAGCTGCCAGAGTGCCTCGGCCGACCTGGTCGGCTACGGCACGGCGGCGCTGCGGGAGACGGCCCCGGCCGCGGGCGCGTCCAACACCGCCTCCGTGCAACGCTCCGGCAAGGCGGACAGCGACGACAACTCCGCCGACTTCACCGCGGGCGACCCGACGCCCGGCGCCGCCAACACCGGCGGAGGCGAAGGGGACGGTGGAGGCGGCGAGCCCGGCCCGCTGCGCATCCACGACATCCAGGGCGCGGGCTGGCTCTCCCCGCACGGCAACGAGCACGTCACGAACGTGCCCGGCGTGGTGACCGCGATCCGTACGGCGGGCAGCAGCCGCGGCTACTGGATCCAGGACCCCACGCCGGACGCGGACCCGGCCACCAGCGAGGGCCTGTTCGTCTACTCCACCTCGCCCGGCGTGGTGGTCGGCGACTCCGTCCTCGTCTCGGGCACGGTCAAGGACTACTACCCGCTCGCGAGCGGCGACACGGTCCAGAAGACCTCGAACCTGTCGGTGACCGAGATCAGCGGCGCGTCGGTGAGCGTCCTGTCCCACGGCAACGCCCTGCCGGCCGCAGAGGTCATCACGCCCTCCACGGTGCCGTCGGCGTACGCTCCGGATCTCGGCGGGGCGAACATCGAGTCGACGCCGGTCACGCCGGGCCGTTCGGCGCTGGACTTCTGGGAGTCGCGCGAGGGCATGCGCGTCGAGGTCGACGACGCCCGCGTGGTCGGTCCCTCCAACGACTACGGCGAGCAGTACGTCACGACCAAGCCGTCACAGGCGCCGACGTACCGCGGCGGCACCGAGCTGCGCGCCGAGAACGCCGTGCCGTCCGGCCGGGTCGAGGTCGTCCCGGTGGACGGGAGCAGCCCGGGCGTCTCGGTCGGCGACGTCTTCCAGGGCGCGACCGCCGGACCGGTCGACTACTCGCTGTACGGCGGTTACACGATCGCCGCGACCCAGGTCGGCACCGTCCGGCACAAGAACCTGCCTCCCGTCGTCGCCACGCCGCAGAGCCGTAAGCAGCTCGCGGTCGCGACGTACAACGTGGAGAACCTCGCGCCCGGCGACCCGGCCGCCAAGTTCACGCGACTGGCCCAGGGCGTCGTGACGAACCTGGCGAAGCCCGACATCGTCGCGGTCGAGGAGGTGCAGGACAACACCGGCGCCACCGATGACGGCGTCGTGGCGGCCGACCAGACCCTGACCAAGCTGACCGCCGCGATCGTCGCGGCGGGCGGGCCGAAGTACGACTGGCGGGAGATCGACCCGGTCGACGACCAGGACGGCGGGCAGCCCGGCGGCAACATCCGGGTGGTGTTCCTGTTCAACCCGGCGCGGGTGTCGTTCGTCGACCGTGGCTCGTCCTCGGTGAACCGCTCGACCGCCCCGACGGCGGTGCAGAAGATCAAGGGCAGGCCGGCGCTCAGCCTGTCGCCGGGCCGCGTGGACCCGGCCGACGCGGCGTGGAACGCCAGCCGCAAGCCGCTCGCGGGCGAGTTCCGCTTCCGCAACGAGCCGGTGTTCGTCATCGCCAACCACTTCGACTCCAAGCTGGGCGACCAGAACGCGGACGGCCGCTTCCAGTACCCCGCGCAGGCGTCGGCCGAACAGCGCGCGGCCCAGGCCACGGCGGTGCACGACTTCGTCGGCCAGATCCAGAAGGTGGACCGGAAGGCGAACGTGGTGGTGCTCGGCGACCTGAACGACTACCAGTTCAGCCCGGCGCTGTCCGTCCTGCGGACCGGCTCGCCCACCGGCCACGGCCGGCCGATCCTCACCGACCTGATCAGCACGCTGCCCCGGGACGAGCAGTACACCTACGTGTTCGACGGCATCTCCGAGGTGCTCGACCACATCCTGGTGAGCCCCGGCGTACGCGGGGTGCGGTACCAGGTGGTCCACATCAACGCCGAGTACACCGGACAGACGAGCGACCACGACCCCCAGGTCCTGCGCCTGACTCCTTAGGAGCGGAACGACCTGGCGGCGGGCGGGGACTCCCCCGCCCGCCGCCGCGTTTCCCCGCACGTCACTCGACCTCGCCTCCGGCGGCGACCGAGCCACATACGCGAGACCTCCCGGCGCGTGTCCGCGCCGGGAGGTCTTTCATCTCGTCAGCCGCGCGGCAGGACTTCCGACATCACGGACGGCAGGCCGTACCAGTCGCACGACACGATGCTCGCGTGGTCGCCGGCCAGCTCGGCGACCCGGTCCTTGGCGTCCGCCACCGGCGGGTCGGTGTCGGACAGGGCCGGTGGCACGTTGTGGGCGTCGGTCATCGTCAGCAGGTAGTGGTTCGTGTCGTACCAGGAGGTGTCGACTCCGCTCACGTAGGTCGCGGCGTCGCCGTCGAAGACCACGAACCACGGCCGGATGCTCGCGTCGGTGTACTGCGCGCGAGGGTCTCCGGTCAGCGCGCCGAGCACGGCGGGGAAGGTCGTGGCGGTCCGGAGATTCCCGGCCGCCTTGAGGTTCTTCAGGTATGTGGCGTACTCGACGTCCGTGTGCAGCCGGTCGGTCGGGTTGGCCAGCTCGACCGTGCCGGGGATGACGTACACGATGACCTTGCCGACCAGCGCGGACCGGCTCGGCCAGGCGTTCGCCGTCGCGGCCTCGTCGAGGGTCGCGTGGGATCCGAGCAGGTCGGCGGGCCGGAAGAGGGTGTCTCCGAGATGGGAGTTCAGCACGGCGTCGAATGCGCTCGGCCCCATCCCGTAATTGTTCTGGAAACCGGCCTTCAGCTCCACCTTGACGAAGACGGGCCCCTGGGTGGGATGCGCGGCGAGCCAGTACTTGATGTCGTCCAGGCACGAGCCGAGGTCTTTGTTGGCACTGCCGGAATAGATGTCGGCGGAACTCGAAGCGTCGACGCAGTTGTTGTCGTTGCTGGTCGGCTTGTCGTGGCTGACCTTCCACTCACGGGTGAAGATGTCGTCCCACGCGTCCAGTTCGACCATGGAGGCGCCCGCGTCGAGCGCCTGCGCCAGGTAGGGGAAGTCCGCCTTGTTGTAGGCGTTGTGCAGTCCGACGACGGTCGTCTGGGCCGCGGACACGGCGTCGGAACGCGCCGGGGCTCCGGGCCAGGCCGTCACCGCCAGAACGGCGGCCGAAACGGCGGTAACGGCCCGGCGAGCGATTCGGTGGAACGACATCAAGCCTCCCGAGGGCAGCGGGGAATCCAGGGAGTCGATTCGCGCACCGGGGACGCTAAACCGGATTACGAGGAAAGGGAAGGACTTCTGGATGAACGATTTGCCATCGGTTGTCGGCAACAGTCACCATTGATGTCACCAGAACGGCTCGCCGGCGTTCCGGCGTTCGATCAGGTCCCGGCCGGCACGCCAGCCGACGAGATCGTGGTAGGCGTCGGAGCGCTTCTCGACGATGGGGACGCCGGGAGCGTGCGCGCGCATCGCCGCCCGCAACCGGGCCGGGCGGCGCCCTCGAGGATCATCGCGGCGATGGCGGTGCGCCGGAACCTCGCGACGTACGGCGGCCGGCCGTCCAGGCCCACGGTCACGGTCAGCCTCCCGCACCATTCGGCGAACCCGTATCGGGCCATGGCGCGGCTCGCGCTCCGAACGCGCGCCCGATCCAGCTTCGCGACGATCGCCGATGGTGTCCATGCGGACGGGGAAACACCCCCGCCCGTTCGGCGGCTCTCAGCAGCGTTGGAGGGCGGGGAGGCGGCCGGCGAAGAACGCTCCGGGAGGCACGCCCATCAGGCTGCGAAACTCCGCGGTCATGTGGGACTGGTCGTAGTAGCCGGTGGCCGCTGCGAGCTGGGCCAGGCCCGAGGAACGACCGCCATGGGCGAGCGCGTCGCGGAGGCGGGCGATGCGGGCGAAGGACTTGGGCGTGAGCCCGGCGTCCTCGGTGAGCAGGTCGCGGAGGTGGCGTTCGCTGACGCCCATCCGCGGGGCGAGGTCGCTCAGGCGCTCCCGCCCCCGGGCGGACAACGCCATGGCGGCGGCGCCGACCAGTCCGTCGCGAACGGCCGGGCCGCGCATCCGGGCGTCCAGGGCCGTCTCCAGCTGCTCCAGGATGAGGCGGCGGTCGCCGTCGAGGCGGGTCAGCCGGCGTTCGAGGCGGACGGCGGCGCCGCCCCACAGCTCGGCGAGCGGCGTCGTCCGGTCCACCAGCGCGCTGATCGGCACCCCCAGCAGCGGCCGGGCCGTACCGGGCCGCAGCCGCACCCGGACGCAGACCGCCAGGTCCTTGCCGGCGAAGTAGGCCGCCCGGGTGCGCGGACCCACCACGACCAGGTCACCGCGGCCGTCCGCCCTCGTGCGGAACACCAGCGCGGTGGCGGTGTCCGGGAGGTGCACGAGCGGGTCGCCGGCGCCGCCGCTGAGGTCGTGGGCTTCCTCGATCAACGCACTGGCCATGGCCAGACGGTACCGCCGATTTTTCCAAGAACGGCCGGTACGGGTGCTGGCAGCGTGGTGGCCATGATCCTGGTCACGGGTGCCACGGGCACCATCGGCAGAGAAGTGGTCCGGCTGCTGGCGGCCGGCGGTGCGCGGACGCGTGCGATGACGCGCGACCCCGCCAAGGCGGCGTCGCCGCCCGCCGGCGTCGAGGTCGTACGGGGAGACTTCGACGACCCGTCGTCGCTGGCGGACGCGGCGAAGGGCGCCGAGGCGGTGTTCATGCTGAGCGCGCCGGGGCCCTGGGTGGAACGGCACGACGAGGCGATCCTCGCCGCGGCGCGGGAGGCGGGCGCGCGCAGGGTGGTCAAGCTGTCGGCGATCGGCACGGGCGACCACCCGGGCGTCGGCGACTGGCATCTCCCCGGAGAGCGGGCCGTACGGTCGAGCGGCCTGGCGTGGGCGATCCTGCGGCCGTCCAGCTTCGCCTCCAACGTGCTGGGCTGGGCCGCGGCGATCCGCTCCGGCGCGCCGGTCCCGAACCCGATGGGCGAGGGCGCCCAGGGCGTCGTCGACCCCCGCGACGTCGCCGAGGTCGCCGCACGGGCCCTGACCTCGCCGGACCTCGACGGGCACGTCCACACGCTGACCGGCCCGGAGGCGCTGAGCGTGCCGGACCTGGCCGCGCGGCTCGGCGAGGCCCTCGGCCGTACGGTCGCGACCGCCGAGCTGTCGCCGGAGGAGTACCGCGACCGTCTGCGCGGCGCCGGCCTGGACCCGGTGTTCGTCGAGAGCGCGGTCGGCGGCGCGCGCCTCGTCGCCGCCGGCGGCAACGCGACGCTGACCGACGACGTCGAGCGGATCCTCGGCCGGCCGCCCCGCGCGTTCGTCACGTGGGTCCACGACCACCGCGCCGCGTTCGCCTGACCGGCGGCTACTCGATCCGGGCGATCACCGCGCCCCGCCGCCTGACGTCGCCCTCCCCGGCCAGGAGATGGATCACGCCGGTGGCGGGCGCGGTGAGCTCCAGGTCCACCTTGTCCACGGCGACCTCGGCGATCAGCGCGCCCTCGTTCACGCGTTCGCCGTCGTGCACGAACCAGGTCGCGAGGACGCCCTCCGCGTCCGCGTCGCCGACCGGGGGGAACAGGACGTCGGTCATCGGCCCGCCGTACGCAGAATCGCCGCGCGGATCCGGGACCGGGTCGGCAGGACCGCGTACTCCAGCGACCGCGCGTACGGGATCGGCACGTCCGGGACCGCCACGCGGGCGGCGGGGGCGCGTAGCAGCGACGGGTCCGCCTCCGCCACGCGGGCGACGATCTCACCCGACAGGCCGTAGGACAGGTAGTCCTCATCGACCACGACCAGGCGGCCTGTGCGGCCGACCGACTCCAGGATCGTCCCGGTGTCCAGCGGTACGAGGCCGCGTAGGTCGATGACCTCGCAGTCGACGCCCTCGGCGGCGAGTTCGCCGGCCACGTCGAGCGCGTGGTGGACCGACAGCGACAGCGTCACGACCGTCACGTCCGTGCCCGGCCGTACGACGCGCGCCCGGCCGATCTCCACCTCGTACGGCTCCTCCGGGACGGGCTCGACCGAGCGCGGGTTCTTCGCCATCCACGGCAGGCCCATGATCCCCTTGTGGAACATGTAGACGACCGGATCGTCGTCGCGGATCGCGGCGATCATCAGGCCTTTGGCGTCCGCCGGCGTGCTGGGCACGACGACCTTCATGCCGGGCAGGTGGGCGAAGGTCCCCCACAGGCACTGGGAGTGCTGGGCGCCGTCGGAGTAGCCGCCGCCGACCGCCGTGGTCAGCACCATCGGCACCCGCACGTTCCCGCCGCTCTCAAAATGGATCTTGGCCATGTGGTTGTAGATCTGGTCCATGCAGACGCCGAAGAAGTCGGCGAACATCAGCTCGACGATCGGCCGCATGCCCTCGACCGCCGCGCCGACGGCGGTGCCGATGAAGGCGGTCTCGGAGATGGGCGTGTCCAGCACGCGCTCGGGCCCGAAGCGTTCGAGCAGGCCGGTCGTGGAGCCGAAGATGCCGCCGTACGCGCCGACGTCCTCGCCGAGGACGAAGACGTCCGGGTCGCGCTCCATCTCCTGGGCGATCCCCTCGACCATCGCCTTGGCCGTGGTGAGGCGCCGGGTCGTCGCGCCGGTGAGCGTCATGGTCTCTCCTAACGGGCGAAAACATGGTCACGGGCGGTCGCCGGATCCGGCTCGGCACTGGCGCGGGCGAACGCGATCGCGTCCTCGACGCGTTCGCTCGCCGCCTTCCGCGCCTGCTCGATCCCCGTGTCGTCGAGCAGGCCGCGCTCGCGCAGCGCCGCCTCGTACGTCGGGATCGGGTCGCGCCCCGGGACGCCTTCCAGGTCAGAGCGGTACGCCTGCGCGTCGCCCTCGAAGTGCCCCCACAACCGCAGTGTGTGCACCTCGATGAGGCTGGGCCCGTGCCCCGCGCGGGCCCGTTCGACGGCCCGGCCGGCGGCCTCGTACACGGCCTCGACGGAGTTGTCCTCGACCCGCTCCCCCGGCATGCCGTACCCGGCGGCGCGGTCGGCGTTGGAGGTGATGCACGTGGAGGCGCTGCGGGGTACGGAGATGCCCCAGTCGTTGTCCTCGACGACGAACACGACGGGCAGCCTCCACAGGGCCGCGAGGTTGAGCGACTCGTGGAAGGCACCCTGGTTCGCCGCGCCCTCACCGGTGACGGCGACCGCGATCCGGTCGGTGCCGCGGCGCCGGAACGCCAGCGCCTGCCCGAGGGCCGGCGGATAGCCCTCGGCGATGATGCCGGAGCAGGAGAAGTGCGTGGCCGGGTCGAACAGGTGCATGTGCCCGCCCCGCCCGCGCCCGAGCCCGCCGACGCGCCCGAAGATCTCCGCCGTCATCGCACGCAGGTCGACGCCGTGGGCGATGGCGAAGTGGTGCGGCCGGTGCGTCGCGGTCACCGCGTCGCCGGCGGTGAGGTGGGCGCAGATCCCGGCCGCGGCGGGCTCCTGCCCGGCGGACAGGTGCATCTCCCCCGGAATGGCGCCCGCGCCGATGTCGAACGCCGGCTTCTTGTCCGCGTGGTACTCGCGGAGGATCGCCTCCTCGAACGTGCGGATCAGCACCATCATCCGGTGGAGATCCAGCCTGAGCTGATCGTCCATGCGGGCCTCCCTGGCGTCTCCCGGCCACTGTCCATCGGGCGCCGGGCCTCGGGCAACGTCGTGGATTTCAGATGGTGATAGGGGCTCAGAGCGCGACGGCGCGGGCGATGCGGCGCGCGATCCGCCCGAGCCGGTCGGCGTCGGCCACCGACGAGGCGAACCGGCGGACCGGCACCGAGATGGCGATCGCGCCGACGAACCCGGGCGCGCGCACGGGCGCCGCGACACACGCGGTGCCGAGGAGGTACTCCTCGCGGTCGACGGCGTACGGCGGCCGCGCGCCGAGGGCCCGTTCGAGCACGCGGCGATCGGTGACCGTACGGGGGGTCAGGTCGGCGAGTTCGTGCCGCGCCAGGTAGTCGTCGCGGCACGGCTTGTCCAGACAGGACAGGATGCACTTGCCGAACGCGGTGGCGTGCGCGGCGTCGCGCATGCCGACCCACAGGTCGACGCACTCCGCACCGGGACCGTCGACGACGTCCACGAGCACGACCTCGCCGTCCTCGTAGGAGGACAGGTAGGCCGCCGCGCGCATCTCGTCGCGCAGGTGCGCGAGCATGGGCCGCGCGCGGCCGACGGCGGCCTGCCGCGCGTTGCCCTGCCGCAGGCCGTTCGCCCGGCCGCCGAGCACGTACCCGTCGTCGAGCTTGCGCAGGTAGCCCTCGTACACGAGGGTCCGCAGCAGGTGGTAGACGGTGGGGAGCGGCAGGTCGAGCGCGTGCGCGAGCCGCTTGGCCGTGGCGGGCCGCTCGCTGGCGCACACCGCGTCGAGCAGATGGAGCGCGCGCCGCACCGAGCCGATCAGCGTCGGGGTGGCCTCACCCACGGCGGCACCTCCGGAGGCGACTCGCTGCTACGGCATCAGCATGGAACCGCCCGCGTCCGTTGGCAACCGCCCCGTACGCTGGCCACGGCGGGGGCCGGTCTCGCGAGTGCCGGCGGGCGTCCGTTCTGCCGAGCCGTCCGGCGCCGCCGTCAGCGCGCGACCGCGACGCACACGCGGTACAGCAGGAACACGCCGCCGACGGCCAGTGGTATCACCCAGAGTGCCGGAGGCCACGTGTGCAGGCCGGCGAACAGGACGACACCCATCCACCAGGCGAAGACGGCGGGGAACGTCGCCGAGTCGGGGAGCGGCAGGGCGAAGGCGATGATCAGCATCACGCCGATCCAGCCGATCACCCAGGCGAACCCCAGCGACCAGTACGACCACTCGTCGTCGCTGTGGGAGCCGATCCGGAGCCGCGAGATACGGCCGTGCCAGACCTCGGCCGTGCCGCGGGTTCCCGCGCGCGCCGTGGCGTACATGGTGTGGTCGACCTCGAACGTGTGGCGTTCGCCGTCCGCGGTGCGCACGGTCAGCCGGTAGTGCGTGGTCTGCGACATCGGCAGGGCCGCCACGACCCGGCCCACCGGCAGGGCCGCCACGATCGGGTCCACCGGCAGCGCCGCGATCGACGGGCCCCAGCGGAAGGGGCCGGGCGCCGGGGGCGGCGGCGGTGGAGGTGGCTGCTGGGGCGGGTCGGGGTCGGGATCCTCGGTCGTGTAGGTGGAACGCGACACCACCGTCATGTCCATCCGCGTCACACAGTCGTCCCGCGCGACGGCGCCGCAGTAGCCGGCCTTCTCGAACGCCTGGCGATCGTGGTACGGACCGGACCCCAGAGCGATCCCGCCGGCGACGCACGCCGTCCCGGCGATCAACGCCGCCCAGCGCGTCCCCGTCCTGTGTCCCACGCCTCCAGCATGGCGGCCCGGAGGCCGGACGGCAGCCGGTTTTCGCCGGAGCCTCGGCGTTCGACGGGCACGGCCTCCGCCCGTTCTCCACGGCCCGCTACCCGAAAGCCGAACATTTCCCGCAATACACCGCAAAGACCTTTATTGCCGATGCCTTGCCGTCGCAACGCAACGCGTCGCTCCGGAGATTCGCGGGGGAAATACAGTACGCTCCTTACATGCCCGACGAACGTTCCACAATCCCGGATCTGCGCACCGATCGGCCGACTCCGGCCCGGATGTACGACTACTACCTCGGCGGCAAGGACAATTTCGCCGTCGACCGGGAAGCGGCCGAACAGGTGCTCAGCGCGGCCCCCGAGGTCCGCGTCCTGGCGCAGGAGAACCGGAAGTTCCTCGGCCGGGCGGTGCGCTATCTCGCCGCCGAGGCGGGCATCCGTCAGTTCATCGACGTCGGCACCGGGCTGCCGACCCAGGGCAACGTGCACGAGGTCGCCCAGGCCGTCGACCCGTCCGCGCGCGTGGTCTACGTCGACAACGACCCGATCGTGCGCGCCCACGCGCACGCGCTGCTGCCCTCCGACGGCACCACGGCGGTCATCGAGGCGGACATGCGCGACCCGGGCCCGATCCTGGACCACCCGGACCTGCACCGGCTGATCGACTTCAAGGAGCCGGTCGCCGTGCTGTTCATGTCGGTGCTGCACTTCATCGCCGACGAGGAGGACCCGTACGGCTTGGTGGCGGCCTTCCGCGACCGTTCCGTGCCCGGCAGCCATCTCGCGCTGTCCCACATCACCTCGCCGGAGCAGAACACCGACGGCGCCGCGGCCGCCGCGGACGTGTACAAGGCTCGCGCGACGTCCCCGGCCATCCTGCGCACGCCGAAGGAGATCGGTTCCCTCTTCGACGGGTACGACCTGGTCGAGCCAGGCCTGGTGTTCCTGCCGCAGTGGCGCCCGGACGCGCCGGCCGCGGACGCGGACTCGGTCTGGATGCTCTGCGGCGTCGGCCGCCGGCAGTAGGCGCTCCCGCCCGGGCGCGACGGCGGCCCGGGTGAACGTCTCCTCGCGTGCGGCGACTAGGGTTTTTCCCGACGCCCACGCGAGGAGTAGACACGGTGAAGACGCGCGAGGTCCATCTCACGGCGCGCCCGCAGGGCTGGCCGACGGCCGACGACTTCGCTCTCGTCGAGGTCGAACGCCCCGAGCCGGATGACGGCGAGGTGCTCGTACGCAACCTGTTCATGTCGGTCGACCCGTACATGCGCGGCCGGATGAACGACGTCAAGTCCTACGTGCCGCCGTACCGGCTGGGCGAGGTGATGACCGGCGGTGCCGTCGGCGAGGTCGTCGCGTCCCGCTCCCCCGACCTGGCCGAGGGCGACGTGGTCCTGCACGACTTCGGCTGGCGCGAGCACGCGCGGGGCCCGGCGCGCCGGTTCCGGCGGCTGACCCCGGTCGAGGGCGTCCCGCTGTCGGCGTACCTGGGCGCGCTCGGCATGCCCGCCATGACGGCGTACGTCGGGCTGCTGCACGTCGCCGAGATGAGGGAGGGCGACGCCGTCTTCGTCTCCGGCGCCGCGGGCGCGGTCGGTTCGATGGCCGGGCAGATCGCCCGGATCAAGGGCGCCCGGCGCGTGATCGGCAGCGCGGGCTCGGACGAGAAGGTCGCCTACCTCACCGGCCGTCTCGGCTTCGACGCCGCGTTCAACTACAAGTCCGGCCCGGTGCACCGGCTGCTGGCCGACAGCGCGCCCGACGGCGTCGACGTCTACTTCGACAACGTCGGCGGCGACCACCTCGAGGCCGCGATCGGCGCGTTCAACCAGGGCGGCCGGGCCGCGCTGTGCGGCGCGATCTCGGTGTACAACGCGACCGAGCCGCCGCCCGGCCCGCGCAACCTCGCCCTGCTCGTGGGCAAGCGGGGCACCCTCAAGGGATTCATCGTCACGGACTGGGCCGACCGGTACGGCGACTTCATCCGCGACGTGGGCGGCTGGATCCGCGACGGGAAGATCACCTTCGAGGAGACCTTCGTCGACGGCATCGACCACGCCGTCGACGCGTTCCTCGCCATGCTGCGGGGCGAGAACCTCGGCAAGATGATCGTCCGGTTGTAGGGGCCGGGCGCCGCGCTCAGTGCTCGCGCAGAAGACGCATTCCCAGCGGTGTGGCCACGTGGTTCACCGCCTTGCCCGTACGGAGCGTGACGATCAGGCCCGCGCCGCGCAGCGTCTTGGTGTGCGACGACACGGACGCGGCACTGACCCCCAGCTCGGCCGCGAGCTCGCTCGTCGTCCGTCCCTCGGTGACCGATGAGAGGATCGCCGCGCGGGTACGGCCGAGCAGCGCGGCGAGCGCGTCGCGGGCCTTGACGTCGACCAGCGGCAGCGGCGTGAGCGCCGGGTAGAGCAGCAGCATCGACCCGTCGGAGTGCCGGCCGATCATCGGCCGGCCGGTCCAGAACACCGACGGCATCAGCGTCAGGCCGCGGCCGGCCGGCGCGTGCGCGGAGTCCTCGGGCACCTCGATCTCCAGCGTGGTGCCGTTCCAGCGGGAGCCGGGGTACAGGCTCGCCAGGGCCGAGGCCACGCCCCGCTCGGCGAGCTGCGTCCGCCGCCAGGCGAGATCGGCGTCGAAGCTCGCGCGGACCCGCTCCCGGTCCGGCGCGATCACCGTGTCATGGGCACGCCGCAATGCGTTCTCGAGGAGCCGCCACGCTTCCCGGTCGAGGCCGGCCAGTCTCCTGACCCACGGTGTCGGCCGGGTCGTGCGCATGAGCTCGGCCCGCGCGTAGCCCGGCGGCGTGGACAGGACCGTCTCCAGCCCGTCCTCCAGGCCCTCGCTGCAGGGGTCGATGAACAGCGGTCCGTTCGCCCCGGGCGGGATCAGCTCCAGCAGCGCCCGCGCCTCGCCGGTCAGGCGCGTACGGCGGGTCCAGCTCGCGAACACGGCGTCGTCGCGCTGATAGGTGGCGACCGCCATTCCCAGCTCCAGCAGCGGAGCCGGCCGGTCGGCGAACCGGACGTTCATCAGGTCCTCTGCGGTGAAGCGCAGTCGAAGCACTTTCGCGACCTTTCGCCCTGGGTCTAAACCATGGCGCCCCCGGGACGGGCGAGACGACGATGCGCGGAAAGCTCTCCCGAAAGGCAGGCAATGCGCAGACTATCCACCATCGCCGCCGTCGCCGGAATCACCGTCGTCCTGGGAGCCCCGGTCGCCGGGGCCACCGGTGGAAATGACGGCTGGGTGCCGTACCGGACCCAGCCCTTCGACGCCGTCGGCCG
This sequence comes from Actinoallomurus oryzae, assembly GCF_039541955.1. NCBI lineage: Bacteria > Bacillati > Actinomycetota > Actinomycetes > Streptosporangiales > Thermomonosporaceae > Actinoallomurus > Actinoallomurus oryzae. Next base: position 226,415 of record NZ_BAABHF010000054.1, read on the forward strand.
ATGCTCCTTCACCGTCCACGCCGACATCGTCCAGGATGAGGAGGAGGTCCGAACCGACGCGACCTTTCCGGACGGGTCACCGAGGATCCAGGAGTTCCGCGGACCGCTCGTGATCCGCCTCACCAACACCGCCAACGGCAAGTCGGCCGTCCGCGACGTGTCCGGCTACGGCCGGGTCGTGAACATGCAGAACGGCGGGGCGATCTGGTACTTCGGCCAGGGCGTGGCGATCGGCATCCCGATCGGCAACAAGGCCTACCCGGCGGGCTATTACGTCGTGCACGGCCGGTCCTGGTACACGATCCGGCCGGACGGCACCCGCGACATCAAGGACCGGCACGCGGACGTGGAGAACATGTGCCGGACGCTGGCCTGAGACCTGCCGGAACCTTCGCCCGGGTTCCGGTCCGCCTCTGAGCCGCGGTGCCGGAGGGCGCCGTGGTCGCCGGGCGTGGCGACCACGGCGCCTTCCCCTGATCGTCTTGTGTCTCCCGGCCGCGCGAGCGACGATCGACACTGATCGACGAATCAGCGAGGAGTCGCCGGTGTACGACGTTCTGGTGGTCGGTGGCGGGCACAACGGCCTCGTCGCCGCCGCGTACCTCGCCAAGGCGGGCCTGACGGTGTGCGTCTGCGAGGCGCGCGACGTGGTGGGCGGCGCGGCGGTGAGCGAGCACCCGTTCGGCCCCGACTACACGGTCACGTCCCTGTCGTACGTGGTCAGCCTGCTTCCTCCCGCGCTGATCCGCGACCTGCGGCTGGACCGCCACGGGTACCACGTCTACCCGCAGGGCCCCTACTTCGCGCCGCGCGCCGACGGCGGCCACCTGCGGCTGCCCGACGATCCGGCGCGGCGGCGAGAGGAGATCGGCCGGTTCTCCCCCAAGGACGCCGCGGCGTACGAGCGCTGGGACGCGTGGATGGGCGAGCTGGGCGGCGTGCTCGGCCCGCTCCTCGAACGGATCCCGCCCAGGCTCGGCTCGCGCCGTCCCGCCGACCTCCTCGGTCAGGCCCGGCTGCTGCGCGTGCTGAAGAACCTCGACGTGCGCTCGGCCGTCGATGTCACCCGGATCCTCACCGACAGCATCGCCGACCTGGTCGAGGACCGGTTCGAGTCCGACGCGATGCGGGGCGTGCTGTCGGTCAGCGGGGTGATCGGCACGTGGGCGGGGCCGCGCTCGGCCGGCACCGCGTACGTCATGCTCCACCACCACGTCGGCGAGACCACGTGGGGGTTCCCGCGCGGCGGCATGGGCGGGGTGACCAAGGCCCTCGCGGCGGCGGCGCGCAACTTCGGCGCGGAGATCCGCACGTCCGCGCCGGTGGCCCGGATCGGCGTCGCCGGCGGGCAGGTCACCGGTGTCACGCTGGAGTCCGGCGAGGAGCTTGCCGCGCGCACCGTCATCACCACGACCCACCCGGCCATCGCGTTCCTGCGGCTGCTCGACCGCGGCGACCTGCCGGAGGACTTCGTCGCCGACATCGAGCGCTGGCGGACCCGCAGCGGCACCGTCAAGATCAACCTGGCGGTGGACCGGCCCCCGGCGTTCCGCGGCGTCGACGGCTTCGACCCCGAGGCGCACGGCGGCACGATCGTGCTGGCCGAGTCGCTGGACGACGTCGAGGGCGCCTTCCAGGACGCGGTCGCCGGGCGTCCCGCGGCGCTGCCGTTCGCCGACGTCTGCATCCCCAGCGTGTTCGACGACTCGCTCGCGCCGGAGGGCCACCACATCGTGTCGATGTTCACCCAGTGGGTGCCGCACACGTGGCACGCGTCGCAGCCGCGAGCGGAACTGGAGGCCTACGCCGACCGGGTGATCGCCCGGATGGAGGCGGTCGCACCGGGCTTCACGTCCTCGGTGCTGCACCGCCAGGTGATCGGCCCGTACGACATGGAACACGAGTACCACCTCATCGGCGGCAACATCTTCCACGGCGAGCTGACCCCGGGCCAGATGTTCCACGCCCGGCCCGCGGCCGGCTACGCGGACCTGCGCACCCCGATCAGCGGGCTGTACCAGGCCGGCTCGGCGACACACGGCGGCGGAGGCGTCACCGGCGTCCCGGGCCGCAACGTCGTACGCCAGGTGCTGAAGGACCGCCGCAGGAGGCGATGAGCCGGATGCGACGGCGGTATCGGCGCCCGGCGGGTGCGGGCCGGGTGCCGACACCTTCATGTCAGGCCGGTGCCGCGTCGGGCCGGCCCAGGTGGCGGGCGACCAGAGGGCTCCGGTGACTTCCCACGGTGAAGTCGCGTTCGAGGACGCCGTTCGCCGAAGTCTCGGCGGTGAAGTGGAGTGAATGCGTGGCCGTCGCCTTTCGGGGGTGCCTTTGTCATAGAGGCGCACCCGGCAACCCCTACGTCAGTCACCCGGCCGTGACGACGAGGGGAGCACCCACACCGATACAGCGACCATGGGTCTCACCTCCTCGCGTGACATCACGGCCTCCGGCACGGTACCGGCCGACGCCGCCACGCCCAACCCTGTTCCGGCGCTTGGTACGCACTCGGCAGGTCCGGTCGGCGCCTCAGCGGTCGAGGCGGGTGAGGGCGGGGACGTGGGCGGTCAGGTAGGCGGCGACGCGCGTGCCGCCGGGGTCGTCGTAGTGGGTCGTGTCCGGCCGGAAGTCGATGCCGTTCACCGGGCGGCAGGGCGGCCCGGCCGGGCAGACCAGCGGCGCCACGTCGACGACCGACACCCTGTCGCGGTGCCGGGCCGCCCAGCGGGTGTACAGGTCGCGTAGCTTCTCCACGCTCGGCCCCGGGGCGTCGAGCCTTCGCGGCGCCGAGCCCTCGTACCAGAGCGGCAGGATGACCACGATCCGGGCGCCGCCGCGGCCGACCCGGCTGAGCGTGCCGTCCCACTGCGCCATCAGTTCTCTTCCCCATTCTTCCGAGCCCGATGGCACTTTCCCCGTGGCGCCCTCTATGTCCCACATCTCGCTGATCGAATGCCACAGGATCACCGGCGGGGCGTATTTCGCCACCAGGGCGTTCTGCTTCGTTTTCACGAGTTTCGGGCAATTGCCGCCCCGGAGTTTCTTGGTGATGCCATGCATGGTGGACAGGAAGGGCAGCGTGCCCGCAGGGCAGCCCGACAGCGCGCCGTCGATGACGCGCACGCCGTGCGGCCCGAGCCGCCGGGCGAGGTAGTACGCGTAGTCGCGGGCCACCGAGTCGCCGATCACGGCCACGGTCTTCGCGGAGGGGGCCGTCGAGGAGCCCGTGACCACGAACGGGAGGGCGTCGCCGCCGGGCGGCGTGGGCTTCGGCAGGTTCATGTGGTGCGGCGGCGGCGGGTCCGTGCGCGCCGAGGCGGGCGGGCCGTACGCCGTGATCGCCAGCGGCAGCGGCAGCGAGCACGCCAGCATGAGTCCTGAGATCATCCCGGCCATCGGCTTCACGGCTTTTTCCGGGCGTTTTCGGGCTGTTTCCGGTCTTGAATTCCTGGTCACAGCGGGGGACCTTAGCCCCCATAGAGCAGGTCATACGCCGGGCGCGTTCATTTGAAAAGAGATTGACCGTCGTCATTGGCGCCGTTTGCCCGCGAAAATCGGTCCTCCCGTACCTTGGACGCGCAGATGTCAGCGCCTCGGGGAGTGTCATGCGCCGCTTTCACGCGATTTCGAGTGCCGGCCTGCTGGCCGCCGTCCTGGCAGTGGGCGGCTGTGCCGGGCACGGCGCCCGGCGAGGCGGCGGAGGCGGCGGCGGCGCGGACGCGGCCGGGGCGGCGGTCCCGCTCGGGAGCGCCGCGCTCGCGCCGGGCGTCCGGGGCGTGAAGCTCCTCGTGGTCGGTGACTCCTGGGCGAGGAACCTCGGTGTCGGCGCGGCCGACGCCGACCGGGACCGGCGCAACGTCGTGGTGAACGCGGGTGAACCCGGCTGCGGCCTGATGCAGCCGGTCCGCATCCGCCGGCAGGGACGGATGATCGCCGCGCCGGCCCGGTGCAACCGCTGGCCCGAACGCTGGCGGGATCTCGTCGCGCGCTACCACCCGACGGCGGTGCTGCTCGAGGTCGGCTACTGGGACGGCCAGGACTCCCAGCAGCTGCCCGGCCACACGGGGGTCCAGTCCATCACCGGACCGGACTTCCGGCGCCGGTTCGACGCACAGGTCGACCGGGCCATCGGGATCCTCAGCGCGGGCGGGGCGCGGGTCTACCTGCCGACCGTCGTCGACAACAGCGACGCGGCGCGGGCGAACTCCGACGCCATGAACGCGGCCGTCCACGCGGCGGTTCGCCGGAACCCGGCCCACGCCGCACTGCTCGACCTGCACGGTCAGCTCTGCAGCGCGGCGAAGGTCTGCCCGCGCGAGGTGTCCGGCATCCAGGTCTACGACGACACGGGCCACCCGTCGGCCGCCGCGCACGACCGGCTCGGCGCCTGGATTCTCAACTCCATCCACACCGACCTGTCCCGTACGCCTCCGCGCGGAGGGCAGGTCCCGACGAAAGCAGGTCACTGACATGACGGTTCGCACACTGGTCCTGTCATTCATCGGCGCGGGCGTGCTCGCGTCGGCGCTGGCGCCCGCCGCGATGGCGGGCACCGACAACTGGCGCTTCGTCAAGGTCTACCGCTCGCTCGCGTCCTGCCAGGGCGCCGGCAAGAGCATCGTCGGCCGGCACCAGGCACGCGAGTACCGGTGCGAGAACGACTACAACAAGGCGGGCGTGCCCGTACTCGACCTCTACACGCGCTGATCCGCGCGTGAACCCACAACGCGGAACGGGCCCGGTCGCCGAGGCGGCCAGAACGGGCGGGGCGCCGGCGGGCGCCCCGCCCCGCCGTCTCACCGGTGACGAGCGGATCGGCGCCGTCGACGGGCTCCGCGCGGTCGCGGTGGCCGGGGTGATCGCCTTTCACCTCGGCCTCGGTGTCCGAGGCGGGTTCCTCGGCGTCGATCTGTTCTTCGTCATCTCCGGATACGTCATCACCCGGCTGCTGCTGACCGAATGGCACCGCACCGGCTCCATCGCCTGGGCGCGGTTCTGGGGCCGCCGGGCGCGCCGCCTGCTGCCGGCCGTCCTGGCGCTGCTCGTCGTGGTGCAGGTCTGGCTCCACCTCGGCGCGCTGCCCGAACTGCGCTCCACCACCGACGCCCAGACCGTGGCGGCGCTGACCTACGTGTCCAACTGGTACGCGATCTTCGCCGGTGTCTCGTACTGGGGCGCCCTAACCTCCGGCGCGCCGCTGACCCACCTGTGGTCGCTGGCCGTGGAAGAGCAGTTCTACCTGGTCTGGCCGCTCGTGCTCATCGCGGTGCTGCTCACCGTGCGCTCGCGGCGCGCACTGGCCGTCGTGGCCGCCGCCGGAGCGGTGACCTCGTACGCCACGGGGGCGCTGCTGTTCCGCGGCGAGGGTACCGACCGCGCCTACCTCGGCACCGACGCGCGCAGCGGCGCCCTGCTCCTCGGCGTGCTTTGCGCGCTGGCCCTGACCCGTACGGCCCCGGCCCCGGACGGCTCGTGGGACCGGCGGCTGCCACCAGGCAGGCGCGCGGTGGTCCGCCCGGCGCTCGCCCTCGCGGTCGCCGCGCTGACCGTTCTCTGGGCGACCGCGCGGATCGAGGCCCCGTGGCTGTACGAAGGCGGCCTGGCCGTGGCCGGCGTGGCGGCGGCCGTCGTCATCGCGGCACTGGTCGCGGTGCCCGGCTGCCGGGCGGCGCGCCTGCTGCGGGCGCGTCCGGTCGTCTACGTGGGTCGTCTCAGCTACTCGCTGTACCTGTGGCACTGGCCGGTGCACGTCTTCGCCGTGCACCGGCACGCCCACCTCGCATGGCCGCTCCAGGTGGCGGGCGAGATCGCCGCCGCCTTCGCGTTGAGCGTGCTGTCGTTCCACTTCGTGGAGACCCCGGCCCGGCGCGTACGGCGGCCGCTCGTGCTGGCGGCACCGCTGCTGGCCTGCGGGGTGCTCGTCCTGGCCGGCGCGATGTACGCCCGGCCGGCGCCGCCCGCCGAGCAGGGGACCGGCGTCACCGTCCACGGCGGCCCCTGAGCGTGCGTCGGAAGGGACTTCGGGCACATGCCGGGCCGGTGTCCAGGTCCCGGCCGCGAGCGGCGCCCGGTGTCGTGAGCCGGCCGTCGCGCCCCCGCGCCGACGGCCGGCTCACGCCGCGCTCAGCGGGCGGAGCGCCGTACGAAGACGATCGCCGTGGCCAGGGCCACCGTGACGAACGCCGCCGCCACCGCGAAGGCGACCGAGGTGCCGTGAACGGCGCCGCCGTGCCGGCCGGCCGTGCCGAACACCGAGACCAGCACGGCCATCCCCAGGGCACCGCCGACCTGCTGCATGGTCTGCAGCAGGCCGGACGCCGCCCCCGAGTCCTCCCGGCGTACGCCGGACAGGATCGTGAGGGTGAGCGGCAGGAACACGATCCCGGCGCCCAGGCCGAACAGGACCAGCGGTCCGAGCATGGCCCCCGCGTAGCCGCTCGACGCGGTCAGGCGCGTGAGCCAGAGCATCCCGGCCAGCATGAACGGCAGGCCGGCCAGCATCAGCCGCCGCGCGCCGAACCTCGGCACGAGCCGCGGCGCCAGCCGTGCGACGCCGAACAGCAGCCCGGTCATCGGGAGGAACGCCAGCCCGGCCTTCAGCGGGCTGAAGCCGAGGGAGTTCTGCAGGAACTGGACGAGGAAGAAGAACATCCCGAACATGGCCGCCGCGAGCAGCAGCATGGCGAAGTAGGCGCCCGCGCGGGCCCGGTCGGCGAAGAGACGGAGCGGCACCACCGGCTGCCCCGCCCGCGCCTCCACCGTCACGAACGCCGCGAGCAGGACCACCCCGGCGGCGACCGCCAGGAGCGTCGTCGTGTCGCTCCAGCCCGCGTCGGCGGCGCGGATGAACGCGTAGACCAGGGCGACCATGCCCGTGACGGACGTGACCGCGCCGATGACGTCGAGCCGGCCGCGGTGCCGCTCGGTCTCCGCCAGGAACATCGGGGCGAGCAGGAGCACCACCGCTCCCACGGGCACGTTGATGAACAGGACCCACCGCCAGGAGGCCCAGTCGGTGAGCACGCCGCCCAGGATCAGGCCGACGGACGCGCCCGCCGAGCTGGTGGCGGAGAAGATGCTGAGGGCGCGGTTACGTTCGGACCCCTCGGCGAAGTTGGTGGTGATGAGGGCGAGCGCGCCGGGCGCCGCGAGCGCCGCTCCCCCGCCCTGGACGGCGCGGGCGGCGAGCAGCCACGCGGCCGAGGTGGCGAACCCGCCGGCCAGTGAGGCCAGAGTGAACACCGCGATGCCGGTGACGAACACCCGGCGGCGGCCGAGGATGTCACCGGCGCGCCCGCCGAGCAGCAGCAGGCCGCCGAACGTGAGCGAGTAGGCGTTACTGACCCACGACAGGCCGGTGGCGGAGAAGTGCAGGCTGCTCTGGATCTCGGGTAGGGCGACGAAGACGACGGTCGCGTCGAGCACGACCATGAGCTGGCACGCGACGATCACGGCCAGGGAGATCCCGGGGTGACGCGCGTGCCGCGCGGGTCCGCCGGCGATCGGCGTCCCGCGCGGAGAGACGGTCTGCTGGGACATGAGTCATAGACTCCTTCTGCAGGAAGTGCACCGGGCGTCCCCCGAAGTGGCTGTCGGGGCCGCCCGGGCCTAACCGGAGGGTGCCTCCGTTACGATACGGAGGTATCCTCCGGTACGCAACCGTGCCCGGAGGAGCGATGACGACCGCCGATCAGCGCCCCATGCGCGCCGACGCGCGCCGCAACTACAAGCGGCTGCTCGACGAGGCCAAGGCCGCCTTCCTCGAACACGGCGCGGACGCCCCGCTGGAGGACATCGCCCGGCGCGCGCACGTCGGCATCGGCACGCTCTACCGCCACTTTCCGACCCGGCTGGCACTCCAGGCCGCCGTGTACCAGGAGCAGGTCGACGGCCTGTGCGCCAAGGCGTACGAGCTGCTGGAGACCGAGCGGAGCGGGGACGCGCTGGCCGCCTGGATGCGGTCGTTCGCCGAGTACGCCACGAGCAGGCGCGGCCTGATGCAGACCCTGAAAGAGGTCATCGACGTACGCTCGGACCTGTTCGCCCGCTGCCACGACGAGATCCGGGGCGCGGCCGGCACGGTGCTCGCCGAGGCCCAGCGGGCCGGCACCGTACGCCCCGAGGTGACCGTCGAGGACCTGCTTCGCCTGACCCACGGTCTCTCCGTGGCGACCCAGTCCGCGCCGGAGAGCGCCGACCGGCTGCTCACCTACCTGCTCGACGGCCTCCGCCCGCAGCACTGATCATCCCTTTCCCCCGGAGAATGCCCAGGTCAGTGCGGGAATTCCCAGGTCAGCACCGTCTGTTTAGCTCCTGAGGTTCTTCAGACCGGAAGGAGATCGGGTGACGGCCATCGCCGAGCGCACCAGGCACGCGGCGGGCAGGGCGGAGCGGATCCGCGTGTTCCTCATTCTGGGCGCGCTGAGCGCCATCGGTCCGCTGTCGATCGACATGTACCTGCCGGCCCTGCCGAAGCTCACCCGTGATCTTGCGGCCGGGCCCTCCCTCGTCCAGCTCACGCTCACGGCGTGCATGATCGGCCTGGCCGCGGGGCAGGTGATCGCCGGTCCGATCAGCGACATGTGGGGCCGCCGGCGGCCGATGTTCGCCGGCATCGCGATCTACACCGTCGCCTCTCTGGCGTGCGTCGTCGCACCCAACGTGGAACTGCTGGTCGCGCTGCGGCTGATCCAGGGCGTGTCCGGGGCGGCGTGCATCGTGATCTCCCGGGCGGTGGTCCGCGACATGCACGACGGCCCGGCCGCGGCCCGGTTCTTCTCGCTGTTGATGCTGGTGAACGGCATCGCGCCGGTGGCCGCGCCGGTGATCGGCGCACAGGTGCTGCGCTTCACGTCCTGGCGGGGCGTGTTCGGGGTCCTGGCCTTCCTCGGCGTGCTGATGACCGTCTCGATGCTGGGGCTGCGCGAGACGCTGCCGCCCGCGGAGCGGCACACGGGCGGCCTCCGGGCGGCCGTACGGACCTTCGGGGCACTGTGCGCCGACCGGGTCTTCATGGGGTACGCGCTGGCGGGCGGCTTCGCCTTCGCGGCGATGTTCGCCTACATCTCCGGATCGCCGTTCGTCGTGCAGAACATCTACGGCCTGTCGCCGCAGACCTACAGCCTGATCTTCGCCGTCAACTCCCTGGGCATCGTGGCGTTCGGCCAGGTCAGCGGCCTGCTGGTCGGACGGGTCCGGCTGATCACCCTCCTGACCGCAGGACTTGGGATCTCGCTGCTCGGCGGCGTGCTGCTGCTCGTCGCCGTGTTCGGCGGGCTGGGCCTGCCCGGAGTGCTGGTCGCGCTGTTCCTCGTGGTCTCCGCGATCGGCCTGACCCTGCCGAACTCGACCGCGCTCGCCCTGACGGGCCGCCCGGCGAACGTCGCGGGCAGCGCGTCGGCCCTGTTCGGCCTGCTGCAGTACGTCGTCGGAGCCGTCGCCGCACCGCTGGTCGGGCTGGCCGGCTCGCACTCGGCCGCCCCGATGGCCGTCGTCATCGCCGCCTCGGCCGCCGTGGGCGTCCTGCTCCTCGCCGGTCTCACCCGAGGTCACCACCAGCCGCAGTGAGCCGGGACCGGCCTCGGCCGTCTGGCGGCCGGGTCCACCGATCGGTCGATAGGCCGATCCACCCGCGGCGTACCCGGGTGGTCGATCCGCCGTCATGGTCGCGCGGGCGATGCTCATGACCGTACCCAGGGAGAGCCGAGGAGCACGGTCATGCCGGTCATCGAAGTCACCAACCTGCACAAACGCTACGGCGACACCGTCGCCGTGGACGACGTCTCGTTCAGCGTCGAGGAGGGCGAGATCTTCGGGATCCTCGGCCCGAACGGCGCCGGCAAGACCACCACCGTCGAGTGCGTGGAGGGGTTGCGCGCCCCCGACCGGGGTCGTGTCTCGGTGCTCGGGCTGGACCCGCGGCGCGACCGCGCCGAGCTCACCCAGCGGGTCGGCGTGCAGCTGCAGCAGAGCGATCTGCCGGAGAAGATGAAGGTCGCCGAGGCCATCGCGCTGTACGGCTCCTTCTACCGCAGGCCCGCCGACGGGGAACGGCTCATCGACGAGCTCGGCCTCGGCGGGAAGCGCGACACCCGGTTCGGCAAGCTGTCCGGCGGCCAGAAGCAGCGCGTGTCGATCGCGCTCGCGCTGGCGGGCAGCCCCGAGATCGCGGTGCTCGACGAGCTGACCACCGGGCTGGACCCGCAGGCGCGCCGGGACACCTGGCGGCTCATCGAGCAGGTACGGGACCGGGGCGTCACGATCCTGCTGGTCACGCACTTCATGGAGGAGGCCGAGCGGCTCTGCGACCGCATCGCGGTGATCGACTCGGGCCGGGTCGTGGCGGTCGACACGCCCGCCGGACTCGTGTCCCGCGTCGACCCTGAGCAGCGCATCCGGTTCCGGCCCTCGCCCGCGCTGGACGACCGGCTGCTCAAGGAGCTGCCCGAGGTGCACACGGTGACCCGGTCCGGCGACCAGCTCACGGTGACCGGCACGGGCGGTCTCCTCCAGGCGGTCACCTCGGTGCTCGCCCGCAACGACATCATCGCCGCCGACCTCCGGGTCGAGCAGACCAGTCTCGACGACGCCTTCGTCGCCCTCACCGGCCGCAGCATCGCCCAGGAGGCCTGACATGTTCGCCCGGATCACCCTCATGGAGTTCAGGCTCACCCTGCGCGAGCTCGTCGTGCCGCTGTTCGTGCTGGTGCTGCCGATCGGGCTGCTGCTCGGCTTCGGCTTCCAGCCCGGCAGCCGGCGCCCGGACGCCGACCTCGGCGGCCAGACCGGCGCCGCGTACATCGCGGCGATCGGCGCGGGCATCTGCCTGGCCATTCTCGGGCTGAGCGTGCTGCCCGCCGCCCTGGCCGGCTACCGTGAGAAGGGCGTGCTGCGCCGCCTGGCCACCACGCCCGTACGGCCCGTGTACCTGCTCGCCGCCCAGATCGTCGTGTACGCGGCGGCGGCGCTGTTCACCGTGGCGGTGCTCATCGTCCTCGGCGACGTGCTGTTCGGCACGCCGGTGCCCAAGGCCTTCCCCGCCTTCCTCGGCACGCTGCTGCTCGGCATCGCGGCGCTGTTCGCGATCGGGCTGCTGGTCGCGGCTGTGGCGCCCAGCGGCAAGGCCGGTCAGGCGATCGGCATGATCCTGTTCTTCCCGAACCTGTTCCTGGGCGGCGTCTACATCCCCCGCGAGGCGATGCCGGCGGTCCTGCGGCACATCGGCGACTACTCGCCGCTCGGCGCGACCCTCAAGACGATGCGGGACGCCTGGATGGGGACGGATCCGCGTGGCACGCAGTTGGCCATAATGGCCGCGTACGCGGTCGTCGCCGGGGTGGCCGCGACCAAGCTCTTCAGGTGGGAATGACCGTGCCGCTGTCGCTCGGCCAGTGGGAACGACGCGAGGCCCTCATGCTTCGCGTCGTTCCGCACTGTGCGCTCGCGGTCTCGGTCGTTCTGCTGCTCCTGGCCGGCTCCAGCCCGTTCCCGCGCCTGCTCACCACGCTCGGCCTCACGCTGGTCGCCGAGGTCTGGCTGCTCGTGATGGACGGCTCCGGCCCCGCGTGGACCCGGCGGCCGTGGGCGAGGGTCGTGTACTTCGCGGTGTTCACACTCCTGTCCGTCTCGCTCGTCTACCTGAGCCCGCTCTACGGGTTCTTCGCCTGGAGCGGCTATCTCCAGGTGCCGGCCCTGCCCGCCCGCTGGCGGTGGGCCGGCGTGGTCGCCACGGCCGCGATCGTCTCCAGCACGTACGTCGGCGGAATCCAGCGGATCGACGGGTCCACGGTCGCCATCTTCCTCATCTTCACGGCGGCGGGCGTCGGTCTCGGCGGCGGGTTCCTGTTCTTCAACACGATGCTCGGCCGCCAGCACGACCGCCGGCGGGTGATGCTCGGCGACCTCGCCGAGGCCAACGCCCAGCTCGAGGCCGCCCTCGCCGAGAACGCCGGCCTGCACGCCCAGCTGCTGACCCAGGCGCGGGAGGCCGGGGTCCTGGACGAGCGCGCCCGGATGGCGCGGGAGATCCACGACACGCTCGCGCAGGGGTTCACCGGGATCATCGCCCAGCTCGAGGCCGCCCGGCAGAACCCGTCCCAGTGGCGGCGTTTCACCGACCAGGCCCAGGCCCTGGCGCGGGAGAACCTGTCCGAGGCCCGCCGGTCCGTACGCGCGCTGCGGCCCGAACGCCTCGAGCAGGCGCGCCTGCCCGAGGCGATCAGCGGCATGAGCGAGCGCTGGTCGCAGACCACCGGCATCGCGGTGGGCGTCGAGACCACCGGCGAGCCGCGGCCGATGCTCGCCGACGTGGAGGTCGCGCTGTTCCGCGTCGCGCAGGAGGCCCTGACGAACGTCGCCAAGCACGCCAAGGCCACACGGGTCGGGCTCACGCTGTCGTACATGGACGACGTCGTGCTGCTCGACGTACGCGACGACGGCGTCGGCTTCGAGCCCTGCGACGCGGACGGCGGGTTCGGCCTGTCGTCGATGCGGCAGCGGCTGCTGCGCGTCGCGGGGAACCTGGCCGTCGAGAGCAGCCCCGGGGAGGGCACCGCGGTCAACGCGAGCGTCCCCGCCCTTCCGTCCGGAGGAGGAGCATGATCCGCCTACTCATCGTCGACGACCACCCGATCGTTCGCGACGGCCTGCGCGGCGTCTTCGCCGCCGAGCCCGACCTGGAGGTGGTGGCCGAGGCGTCCGACGGCGCCGAGGCGGTGCGCAGGGCCGGCGACGCCGACGTCGTGCTCATGGACCTGCGCATGCCCGGCATGGGCGGCGTGGAGGCGATCGCCCGGCTGCGCGAGGCGTTCCCCGACGTACGCGTGCTCGTGCTGACCACGTTCGACACCGACAGCGACGTCCTGCCCGCCATCGAGGCGGGGGCGACGGGCTACCTGCTCAAGGACGCGCCGCGCGAGGAGTTGCTGCGCGCGGTGCGCTCGGCGTACCGGGGTGAGTCGGTGCTGTCGCCGTCGGTCGCGGGCCGCCTGATGGGCCGGGTCCGGCGACCGTCCGAGGGCACGCTGAGCAAGCGCGAACGCGAGGTGCTCGCCCTCATCGCCGACGGCACCACCAACCGCGAGGCGGCGAGGCGCCTGTTCGTCAGCGAGGCGACCATCAAGACGCACCTGCTGCACATCTACGACAAGCTCGGCGTCCGCGACCGCGCCGCCGCCGTCGGCGAGGCGTACAAACGGGGCCTGCTCTCCTGAGGGGTCACCGCCTCGGCGCGCGCGAGCGGCTCCGGCGCCGCTCGCGGCGTAGAGCCACGTACTGCGTGCCGGCGCCGGCGATCAGGATCACCGCCATGGCGGCGACGAGCCACCGGGGCGGGTCCAGCAACTGCCCGGAGAACACGTCGTACGCCAGGAGGACGAAGAAGATCGCGCTACAGGCCCAGCTCGCCACGACCCATCCCCTGGCGGGACCGTACAGGCGCTCGATCACGAACGACAGCCTAAGGGACCGCCCCGGGATCCCACGCCCGGTCGCGCCGCGCTCGCGGACGAGGGTTGCGGGCGGCCTCCAAGGCACCGCCCCCCCGGGCCGATCCCGTGCCCGCTACCCGCCCGCGAAGAAGGTGGTCAGCACCGGGGCGAGGGCGTCCGGGGACACGTCGTGGGTCTGGCCGTCCAGGGTGCGGTGCTCGGCCTGCGGGATCGCGTCCGCGGTGGCCTTCGCCGCGTGCCGGAGGGCCTCCGGGCTCGCGCCGCCGGACAGCACCAGGGTCGGCACGGTGACCGCCGAGGCGAGGGCCCGGGGCACCCGGCCGTCGCCGAGCAGCGCGTCGTCGTAGGCGAGCGTCGGGGCGATCGCCTCCATCGCGGACCAGCCCGGCCCGCCGCGCATGCCCTCCACCGCCTGCGGCGGGACGCCCACGTTCGTCATGAACAGCGCCACCGCGTCGCCCCTCCGGCCGGCGGCGAGCAGCCCGGTGAGCCGCTCGGTGTACTCGCGCCGGCGCGTGCCGCTTTCGGCCTCGGCCTCGGCCGTGAACGGCGGCTCGTACAGCGCCAGCCGCGCGATGCCCGGCCCGGACGAGGCCGCCGCCAGTGCCAGGGCCGCGCCCGAGGAGATCGCGTAGACGTGGGCCTCGCCGCCGGCCTCCGCGATCAGCGCGCGCAGGTCCTCCACCTCCCGCGCCACCGCGTACGGCGGCGTGTCCGTGCTCTCACCGCGCCCGCGGCGGTCGTACGCGTGGACGGTGAACGCGTGCCGCAGCCGGGCGGCGAGCGCCCGCATCGGTCCCCCGCCCCGGTGGCACATGGCCCCGTCGACGAGGATGAGCGGCGGTCCGTCGCCGTCGCGCTCGTAGACGATCGTGGTGCCGTCGGCGGACGTCACTTTCGGCATGGTGTGCTCCTTCAGAGATCGAGACCGGCGAGGTAGGCGTCGAAGCGGTCGAGGCTGGTGGCGAAGCCGGCTCGCGCCTCGGCGCTGCGGTACGCCTCCGGCACGTTCGTCTGGTGGGTGATGACCTCGGTGCGCCCGTCGCCGAGATCGGTGAAGGTGATCATGGTGCGCATGCCGCCCTCGACGCCCGGCTCGATCCACCCGAGGCGGTGCGGCCGGCTGACCTCCGTGTACACGGCCCGCATGGTGTACGTGCCGCCGTCGGCGTCGCTCACCATGGTGGTCTCGAAGGCGCCGCCGGGCCGCAGGTCGACGACGATGTTCTCGACCGGGGTGGTCGTGCCGGCCGGTCCCCAGAAGTGGGTCAGGTGCTCGGGCGTGGTCATGCAGTCGAACAACAGCTCCGGGGACGCGCGGTGCACCCTCCGGTAGGTGAGCTCTCCGGTCTCGGTCATCGCGTCGTCCCCTCACCCTGGTCCCGTGCGGCGCGCAGTGCGGCCAGGTGCGCGTCGAGGCGGTCGTGGCGGTCGGTCCAGACCTGCCGGTGGCGCTCGATCCAGCCGACGGCCGCGTCGAGACACACCGGCTCCAGCACACAGGGCCGGGACTGCCCGGTACGGGTCCGCGAGATGAGCCGGGCGCGTTCGAGCACCTTCAGGTGCTTGGAGACCGCCTGTTGCGTCATCGCGAAGGGTTCGGCGAGCTGGTTCACCGTCGCATCGCCGCGCGCGAGGCGCTCGAGGATCGCGCGCCGGGTGGGATCGGCCAGGGCCGAGAACACCAGGCTCAGATCGTCTTCCACGACTGTCATGCGCCGACCCTACTCACAACCAATCGGTTACACAACTAGCCGGTTGTCAATCCGGTGCCGGCTCCTGTGACGGCGCGGGCGGCCGTACGCTGGGGTCGTCATCCAGCCCCCTCGACGATCGTGGAGAGCCTGTGCGCGTCCTCGGCCTGATGTCCGGAACGTCGTTCGACGCCATCGAGGTGGCGGCGGCCGAGCTGACCGCCCACGGCGCGGACCTGGCGCTGCGGCCGCTCGGTTCGCTCTCGGTTCCGTACGCGCCCGGCCTCGCCGACCGCATCGCCGCCGCCCTCCCCCCGGCCACGACCACGGCGGGCGAGATCTGCGCGCTCGACACCCGCATCGGGCAGGCGTTCGCCGAGGCCGCCGTCCGCGGCGTCGCCGAGCTCGCGGACGGACGCGCCGACCTCGTGGTCTCCCATGGCCAGACGATCTTCCACTGGGTGGAGGAGGGCCGCGTCCTCGGCACCCTGCAGATCGGCCAGCCCGCGTGGATCGCCGAGCGCACCGGGCTGCCGGTCGTGGCCGACCTGCGCACCCGCGACGTCGCCGCCGGCGGTCAGGGCGCTCCGCTCGTGAGCCTGGTCGACACGCTGCTGCTGTCGGGGGACGTCCCGCGCGCGGCCCTCAACCTCGGCGGCATCGCGAACATCACGGTGGTCGCCGACGGCCGCGAGGCCGTCGCGTTCGACACCGGGCCCGCCAACGGCCTGCTCGACGCCGTGGTCGCGGAGGCGACCGGTGGCGCACGCCGCTACGACGCCGACGGGGCGGGCGCGCGGGCCGGGACCGTTCACGAGGGCCTGCTGGAGCTGCTGCTGGCCGAGCCGTACTACGCGGCGGCACCACCCAAGACGACGGGCAAGGAACTGTTCAACCTGGCGTACGTGGACAAGGCGCTCGCCGCGCTCGGCGGCGACCGCCCCTCCCACGAGAACCTGCTCGCGACGCTGACCCGGCTCACCGCCACCACGGTGGCCCGCGCGGTCGCGCCGTACGGGGTCGCGGAGGTGATCGCCTCGGGTGGCGGCACGGCGAACCCGGCGCTGCTGGCCGACCTCGCGGCCGAACTGGACCGGCGGGCGGGCGCGTCGCTGCGGACGATCGACGAGCTCGGCATCCCCTCCGGGGCGAAGGAGGCCTACGCCTTCGCCGTGCTCGGCTGGCTCACCGCGCACGGCCTGCCGGGCACCGCCGCCTCGTGCACCGGCGCGAGCGGTCCGCGCGTGCTCGGCGCGATCGTTCCCGGCGCCGGCGGGCTGCTGCCCCGGCCGGAGACCACGGCACCGCCTCGCCGTCTGCGCGTCGTCCAGAGCTGAGGGCCTGCCGCGAAGCCGCCGTCTGGACGGCGCGGCCTGGAGCCGGAACTAACGGGCGTGGAGGCGCTGGAAGTCGTCGAGGCTCCGCTCGCAGAAGGTGATGTCGTTCTCCAGCCGCTCGCGGGTGAAGCGTTCCGGCGACGCCTGGCGCGCGCTCGTGCCCATCGGGGTCCAGAAGGCGTCGTCCCCGAGTTCCTCGGCGTCGTCGGTGAGGAACTTGATCGCCTCGATGGTCGCGTCGCGGGCGAGCGCCCAGCCCTCGACGACCGACAGGTAAGCCTCTTCCCCGGTCGGGTTCTCGGTGTAGAAGAGGCCCTCGCTCCACGCCCGGCGCGCGAAGATGACCGCGACCTGGAGCCACTGCCCCGCGTCGATCAGCTGCGAGAGCCCCGTACCGAACCGCAGATCGTAGCGCCGCGCCTCGGACTCGGACTCGTAGCGTACGAGCACCTCGATGGGCGGGCCGCCCGGGGCGCCCTCGTGGCGCAGCGTCCAGGCGTCCGCGCCCTCGGTGAGGGTCGTCTCCTCGCTGGTGTCGCCGAGGACCTCGTCGGCCCCGGCAGCCGCCGCCACCGTCAGGCCGATGTAGATGTGGGCCTCCACGAGGGTTCTCGCGTACCGCGCCGGTTCAGTCACGCTCTGGTGCCTTCTCGTCCGGGTAACCTTTCGCCTGATCACGATAGGCGGTCCGGGCGGCGAGCAGGCGGTCGATGGTGAACCGCGACGGCTCGGCCGCGTACACCTCCCGGCCCTGCTCGGACCAGAACGCGCCGTCGGGCACGGCGTCCTCGCCGGGTGGGATGAACTTCATGACCTCCTCGACCGCGGCCCGCGCGACCGCGAGCGAGCGGCGCGCCTCGTGGGGATCGTCCTCGGGCAGGTCGGCGGTGATGATGTCGGCCACCCACCGCCACTGACCCGCGTCGAGCAGCTGCGACGGCTCTGGCCCGCCGAACGTCGGATACTCCTCGGGGATGATCTCCTTCTCGGGCAGGCCGAACCAGAACTCCCGCTTTTTCCCGCAGCCCTCACAGGTGCCCGTGTAGCGGTTCGCCAGCTCGCCGTCGATGACGGCCACCGCGTTGTCCCACGTGGTCTCCACCGAGCCGCAGTCGTCACAGGGATGCAGGTCGAGGTACAGATGTGCCTCGTCCCTGCTCCGCGCCACCGCGAACGTCATCGGACCAGTCTCCTCAGCCCTAAATGCTGCCGGTCGGCGACGCGCCGTCGCCGGACAGACCGCCGCTGTGCGGAGTCTGGTGCGGCCCGCCCAGCCAGTTCCGTAGCGTGGGCTGCACCTCCGGCGGGATCGTCACACCGCGCCGCGTCAGCTCCCCGCGGAGCTTGTCCGCGAGGCTTCCCGGCACCGTCGACTGTTCGAACAGTCTCCGCAGATTGATCCTGTGCTCGCCGGCGAGGCGCATGAGCGGCTCGGGCAGGCCCGAGAAGGCCTCGGCGAATCCGCCGTCGGTCCACGGGTCCCCATTGGGCAGTGAGTCCGCGTTGTGCACCTTGCGGTCCTGGGAGACCCGGTAGCGGTGGGGCGGGGCGTCGCCTTCCCGCACCTCGATGAAGACCTCCTTTCCGTCCAGCGCCGCCTGCATCATGGCCCCGGTGAGTGCCTCCACCCCCTTGCCGTCCTCGACGCGGACCTCATCGAACTTCGGACGGCCGAGCCTCCGCCGGGTCTTCCCGGCGGACGGATCGACGTCCCAGGCCGGTTCGCGGGTGTCACCCGCCTCCTGCGCCCTGCGGGTGGCGTCGAGTTCCGGGCCGGCGAGCGTCAGGTGCACTTCGCCGTCCGCGGTCATCTCGACCTCCTTGCGGCCCTGTTTGGCGACCATGCGGAAGGTGCCCTTGAGAGATCCGGCCGCGGACTGGTTCGACTCGTTGAACTCGCTCGTCTCGCGGCGGTCCCCGCTGTTGTCGGTGATGGTCTGCGACGCCTGCGCTCCGACGGACCGCTTGTATCCGAACCCGGTGATGGCGTCCCCGGCCTTGCCGCTGCCACTGACCGGTGCCAGGTGACCGACGGTGACGGACGCGGACGTCGTCCGTTCCCACCGGTCGACCTGGCTGACCTCCGCGCCACCGATGTCGTTGATCTTGAGGCGGTACAGGTCGAGATGGACCTTCGTGGTCGCCGTCCGGTTTCCGAAGCCGATCCGGATGTCGTAGCCCTGCTCACCGACCATTCGCCGGAAGTTCATCGGCGCCGTCCGTGCGAGCGAGGACCACTGGTGCGCCAGCTGTCGTTCGACTTCGCGCTCCGATCCCTTGCCGAGCAGTTTGACGAAAGTCTCCCGCATGACCTTGTACGCCTGCTCCGCCTCGACATCGTGCACGTAGTACCGGTCGCCGACCAGCGCCACCGGACGGGGGTCGGCCGGCACTCCCTTCAATGCGGGGGGACGCTCGGCCGAAGGCGCCGAGGCGGCGTCGGGACGCCCGGCCTCAGCCGAAGGCGCCGGCTCAGCCGAGGGCACCGACGCGGCGTCGGGACGCCCGGCAGGATGCGCTTGCAGGGGATCCACCCATCGGGCCGGCACCCACCGTCTGAAGGGACCCTGGAGTTCGGTCGTGACGGGCTCCGGGGCGTCCGGCCGCGGTTTCACCTTCGTCTGGCCGGGCGCAAGAGGATGCTGATCGACGGTGATCGTGAACTTGAGGGTTTGCTCGATCCTGGCCGAGCCCTTTTTGCCTTCCGGGGCGTCGCCCGTGTCGTACGGGCTGTACCGGTTGAGCTTTACCGCGGTGTTACCCGTGGTACTGCCTTCGGACCGGTTCCGTCCGGTCGCGACCGTACCGTCGACACCGCCGTCGGCCGAACCGTCGGAGACGTCGACGTCCCCTCCGAGCGAATGGTTGTGGGTCCTGGTGTTGTTCTCGCCCTCCCAGTTGTAGGTCTGCTCGATGTGGACCACGTGCTTGCTGACGCCTAGCAGCTCCGGCTTTCCGGTGAACTCGGCCCGAATCTGGACATCGAGCACCTCGCTGGAGACCGTGCCGTCGGGGCCCACGACACGGACGCGGAAGGTGCCGACGGAACCCCACGGGTCGAACATGTTGTCGGCGAGCCCCTCCCACGTCCTACCCTCGAACCGGTCCGACAGGCGCTGGCTCAGAGTCGGATCCGTCTGCAGAACCTGAGGCGAACGCTGTGCGACGGCCTTCAGCACGCCGCCCAACACGCTCGTCTCACCGCCGTCCGGTCCGTGGAACTCGTATCCGTCGACGAGGCTCGTCGCGAGGGTCCGATTCAGCATGGGGTGCACCGCGACTTCTTTTCTCGCCACCTGCTCCGGGACCTCTTGTCCCGCCGCCACCAGCTGAGATGCGTGGGCGATGGTGTGACCGGCCTGTTGCTCCGGGACATCCGGCGACACGCTCTTCACGACGGAGGCCGCCTTGCGGGCGAACGCCTCCGCCGTGTGGTCCTGCGACAACTCGGGCACCGGATCGCCCGCCTGCCGGGCCTGGGCGAGATGGTCGAGATAACGGTTGACCTGCCGGGCCACCACCTCGGGGTCCGACACGAGGTTGTCGTCCAGGAAACGCTGCATCACGTCGGCCATGTGCTCCGGCGACAGCGTCAGCTCTCCCTGCTCCTGAAGGTCCAGGGCGTCGCTCTCCGACAACGAGTAGACGCTCGGGGCGTCCACGGTCACGTGCTCGCTCCAGCCCGCGGCCGGGTCGCTGATCTCCACATCGAAGCGGACGCTCGTCCAGTTGATCAGGTCCGGGTCGATCTCGATCTTCAGGCGTTCCTTGCCCGAGGTGTTGCTCTGCGAGTGGCTGGTCGCGGTGCTCCCCGTCTTCTTGAGGTCTCCGGTGCCACCGTCGGTGAGGTCGGTGCCGTGGTGGGCGGTCCCGCTCGCCGTGCCGGTGGCGTTCCAGCCTTTCGTCTTCCCTTCCGACCTCGTCGTACCGACGGCGGAAAGGTTGATCTTTCCACTGACCTCGTCGACCAGGCTGACGAGCTTGGACTCCCCCACCGTTCCCGTCACTTTGATGGTGTATCGCTTCGGCTGCATGCCGTGCGGGTCGACGGTCACCGAGCTCTCATAACCGTGGCCGAGCCACTTGGCGGCGTGCCCGGGAGAGCGCAGGCTCGGCTCGCTCAGCATGACCGCGATGCCGCCCGGCGGCCGCACTCCTCTTTCGCGCAGCTTGGCGTGCACCTGATCGATCAGGTCACCGGCGTCGATCTGACGCCAGATCGCCTTGCCGGCCACCTTGCGCGACGTCTCCGGGGCCTCACCGACCGGTTTGGGGGGGACCGGGGCGGGAGACGCATCCTCGTGCGGCAGCCAGTCGACCGATATCTCGAGCTTCGCGTGCCCGTGGCCGGACCACTCGCCGACCACCTTGCCGCTGGGATCGCGGAGTACGTGGACGACCGTCTGGTCCAACTCCCCGACCTGGTTGGGGACATTGCTCTCGGTGATGTCCACGTCGTTGATCATGACCGACTCGGTGTCGCTCATGCTCGACTCGCGGGTGCCGCCACCGGAGACACCGAGCTTCTCTTCGGCCCCGGAGTGGTGCTCGGCGGGCTTGTGGTCGCCGGACACCTCGCCGCCATAGCCCTTCGGCACGGCCTTGCTCACGGCCAGGCCGTTACTCTTCGAGTCGATGCCCAGTTTGACGGGCTTCTTGGTGGCGTCCACACCGGTAGGACGCCAGTGCTGGAAATCCGGCTTGACGTAAGTGGTGAGCTCGTACTCCTCGGGCGCCCCGTGCGGCGTGACGCGCTTCAGTACGGTTCTGATACCGCTCTTCTTGACCGCCTGGCCGTAGTCGGTGCGAATGCGGTCACCGAGCTCCTCCAGCTTTCGCTGGTTCACCGCCTGCGTCATGATCTGGGCTTCGTTCGGCTTCCCCTCCGACGGTTGCGGCAGCCCGACCGCATCGGTCACCTCGGGCACGAGGCCGAGTTTCTTGAACGTGGGCATCCCGTCGACCAGGCCTTCGTCGACGCCGGTGATATCCGACACCAATCCCGGGTTCCCGCGAATCTGCCCCGGGCCGTCGCCCAACCAGACCGGAAGCGTGGGCCTGTAGCCCTCGGGCGTGCCGGGCACGGGATCGTCGCGCAGCACGCGGGAGCCGTCGGCGTTCCGGACCACCTCGCCGTCCGGCGTCTTCACCTGCGCCTCGACGTCGCCGGGGAATCCGTAACGAAGGGCGTCCGACTCCTCGAACCGGAGTTTGGCGGATACCTCCTGAGAAATCGGGCCGATGACGCGATTGCCGTCGATCGAATAGATGTGGGCCTTGACCACGACAGCGCCCTTGGGAAGCTCCTCGGCCACCGTATGGCCGACGTGGCGGGTTACGGTCACCGGGATGGTCGCCCGGTTGACGTTCACCGTCTCGGTATGAGTGACCCCGAGGGATCCGTTCAACTTCGGCCCGAAGCTCACGTCGAAGTCGCCGTGCCCCGGCAGGAGGTCGATCGCCTTGCCGAGCGGGTTGAACGGGATGTTGGTGGACCCGCTGCTGGAGACCTTGTACACGTCGGTGCCGTTGACGCTGCCGGAACCGACCTCGACGATCTCCTTCCAGTCCACCTTGCCCGCCGCCGACGGCACGGCCCGGTCGACGTCGATCTCCGCCGTCAGCCGCATGACCAGGTTGGTCCCCGGGATGACGCGGAGCGGATTCTTGGGAAGCGGGCCCGAGGTGTCGGCCATCGCGCTCAGGTGACTCTTGGGCTCGGCTGTCAGCACGTGGCGCAGATGTCTGAGGGCATCGGTGTCGAGTGTGGCCTTCTCGGCCTTGAGCTGCTTGACCACCTTGTCGTACAGCTCGTCCAGGCCGTTCATCTCGATGACCTTGTGGCGAGGCAGGGTGGTCTGCCGCCGTTCGCTCGGGGCCAGCTGGAAGACGTTCTCCCCCCTGGGCGGCTCGAGAGTGTATGTGTTCGACACCAGGGCGGTAGCGGTCGTCGCGTCACCGTGCGCGCCCGTCGTCACCTGGACGGCCGGCGTCTCGCGGCCGTCGGGGTGGACGACCCAGACCTCGAACTTGGGCACGCCCTCGAGCGCCGTGACGTTGCCTCCGCGGATGTTCACCACGTCGCCAGGCCGGGCGTCGTCCAGCGCGCTACCGGTCTCGGACCATCCATGGCCCGTCGCGTACTCACCGCTGGGCCCGAACATCTTCATGATGACCTTGAACAGGTGCACGTAGTCGTTTTCGAAGGGCACCAGCTGGGCCAGCTTGCCAAGGTCGTACTCGAAACCGTCGGTGACACTGTGGTTGGCCGCGGCCGCGTTCGTCTGGCCCCCCTCGCGGAAGCCGCCGCCGATCGTCTCTTTGGGCTGCATCTCCGGGTAGGGGTTCTCGACGAGGTGGCTGAGAGTCATCCGGACACGCAGCTCCGCGCCGTCCTTGCCCACAGGTATCCGGGCGCCGTCCTTCGACAGCAGGTCGCCGGACTGGGCGCGCAGCTTGTGCTCGTAGCTCTCGGGGCTCAGATGATCGTCGACGCCCTGCTCGGTCAGCAGGGTGTTGCTGACGTCGGTGAGCCGGTCGCGCAGGGGCAGGCGGCCCGTGACGACGGCGTCGGGCTTGACGATGTCCGCCGGCAGCACGGCGTCCAGCGTGTTCTTGTACTCGGTGAACGCCTCCTCGGCCCGGCGGGCGAGGAGCAGCGCCGCGTCGGCGCACGCCTTCGCGTGCCGCTCCGAGGGTGGTTCGGCGTCCAGGCGCTCGAGCTCGGACTGCAGCTCCTGGTAGGCCGTTTTCGCCTCCTCGGCCTTCCCGAACGCCGCTCCATACTTGTCGGCGAGGTACTTGTGCCGTTCCCTCTCCCGTGCCTGCCCCTCGGCCTGGTCGCGGGCGCTGCGGGCACGCTCCGGTGCCCCGCGGTCCTTCTGCTCGTCCGCCTTGGCCGCCGCCTCGTTCTGCGCCTGGGCCTTCTCGTAGGCATCGTGCGCCCGCACCTCGTGCACACCGGCCCACTGCATGAGGGCCGCGGTGTCGTCGCGCAACGAGTCGGCCATCGCCCGCGCCCGCCCGGTCAGCTCCGACAGCGGGGTCGGCGGCTTGTGTCCCGGGATGAATCCGTCCGCCCCGTAGACCCCGGGCGGCTCGGGCGGCGTCTGACCGGCCGTCCGCAGGTCGTGCGCCACCTGCTCGATCTCGCCGGCGATGCGCGTCTGCTCGGCCGGGTCCGTCGTCGCCCGCAACTGCCGCGCCAGGTACCGGTGGTCGTCGATGAGACGGCGGACGTGTCCCTCGTTGTGTACGGCCGTACGCACGCGGGAGGCCGCCCGGCGGACCACGCCCTGGCCGGACCGGGCCGTCTCCGCCGAGGTCCGCTGGGTCGCGTCGCTGATGGCGTGTCGCAGCTGCGTCGGCAGCACCTCGCTCGCCTCGGCGACCGTCTCCGGCGGCAGGCCCGCCGCCTCCGCCGCCTCGCGAGACATCGCCCACGACGCGATCTGGAGCTCCGACGGCTCGCCGTTCTTGCCGTGGTGGAACTGCGAGACGGTGTCCGGCAGCTTTCCGACCTGCGGTTGGAGGTCGACCTTGATGTCGACCGTGCCCCAGTGCTCGGTCTGTACGTGGAGGGTCGTGCCGTCCGTCGACCAGTGCCAGCCGGTCACACCGCGGCCGAAGTCCGACGGGTGCAGCCGGTCCAGCGCCGACTGCACCTCGTCCATGCTCAGGTGCTCCAGGTGCGCCGGCCGGGCGATCGTCGTGCCGGCGGCCGGATGCGTGCCGCCGTGGTGCGCGTGCGCGCCGCCCTGGTCGGGGGTGAGCTGGGACGGGTCGGCGGCGAGGTCCTTCGCCCGCTGAACGATGTCGCTTGCGTCGCCTTCCCGCAGGTGTGGCCGGAGTATCTTGCTCGGCGGCTTCTGGCTGTCCTCGTCGAGCCGCCGTTCGGCCGGGTCGGCGTTCTTGTCGCCCATGCGGACCTCACGACGCAGGGCGGTGGCGACGGCGGCGTGCTCGGGTGAGTGCGCGGCCAGCCGGTGGAGGGCGTCCAGTGAGCCTTCGACCGGCGCTTGGTGGGCGGCCCGGGCGATCTCGGCGCCGAGCCACACCGCCGCCTCGCCCCGTAGGCGTTCCATCGTGGCGCCGTCGGCGGCGCGCGCCGCCAGCTGGTGCGCCACATGCTGGAGCCTGTCGGGCGCGATGTAGATGGTCTGACCGTTCTGGTCGGTCAGCCGCACCCTGCCGTCCTGGAGGAGCAGCCCGTCCGGCGCCACGATCTGCCGTGCCTCGGTCAGTGCCCTCAGCGCTCTGTCGTCGAACCCTGACGGGCCACCGCCGCCAGCCGTTCCCGGAGATTCCGGTGGGACCGGTGGAGCCGGTGGGGCCGATCCCCCGTCCGGAGGCGCCGCCGGCGGCGGAGGTGCTGATCCCCCGTTCGTGGGCACCGGCGTGACCGGAGGCCCCGAGCCTCCATCGGGGAGGGCCGAACCGGCACCGGCGACGTGAACGTCTCCGGGATCCGGAAGTGCGGGGGCGGCTGCGGGACGCTTGGGCGCGACCGCGGGAAGATTGGCAGGGGCGTCGGGGAGCTTGCCGGCAGCATCAGGAAGCTTGCCGGCAGCATCAGGAAGCTTGGCAGCAGCATCAGGAAGCTTGGCAGCAGCATCAGGGAGCTTGCCGGCGGCATTGGGAAGCTTGCCGGCACTGTCAGGAAGCTTGGCAACAGCGTCGGGAAGCTTGCCGACGGCTTCAGGAGGCTCGGGGGCGGCGTCGGGCGGCTTGGGGACGAAACCGGCACCGGCGACGTGGACGTCTCCGGAGTCGGGACCTTTGGCCGGGGTGTCCGGATGGACCGTTCCGATGGTGTGAGCCGGGGGCGTGTGCC
>NZ_BAABHF010000055.1:0-1699 GCF_039541955.1 Actinoallomurus oryzae
CCTGCTGCGAACGCAGCGACGCGACGAACAACCCCAGCGTGGGGACCAGCCAGATCACCGCGAGCAGGATCAGCACGACCTGGACCACACCACCCCCCACCTTGGAGACGATGCGGGAGGCGATGCTGCGCCGGGGCGCACCGGAGAACTCGGTGCGTTGCTTGTCGATCGCGGCCGGCGCGGCCGCGGTATCGGTGCTCATCGGTTCTCCTGTCGAAAACGCCGCAGGTTGAACAACATCGCGGGCACGACCAGCAAGAACAACAAGATCGCGACCGCCGACCCGGCCCCCTGGTCATTACCGCCACCAAAGGACTCGGTCCACATCCGCACCGCCAGAACGCTGGCGTTCGGATCACCGCCGCCGATGATGAACACCAGGTCGAACACCTTCAGCGCGTAGATCAACAACGTCACGAACACGACCGTCAGCACCGGCGCCAGCAACGGGATCGTCACCCGCCGGAACACCTGCCACTCGGTCGCGCCGTCGACCCGCGCCGCCTCCAGCGCGTCCCGCGGGATCGCCGCCAGACCCGCCGCGATCAACACCATCGCGAACCCGGCCCACACCCACAGATATGAGGCGATGATCGCCGGAGTGATCAACGTCGACCCCAGCCAGTCCACCCCCGCATACGCCGCCGTGAAATTGTCCTTCGGCAGCTTCAGGGTGTACGAACCGGCGGGGAGTTTCTTGATGACGAAGGATCCGTCGTCCTTGGTGGTGGCCGACCCGACGACCTTGCCCGAGGCGGAGACGGCCTGGACCTTCATGCCGCCCAGCCCCGCTTCGGTGGCATCAGGGCTGTTGAGGGTGCCGCCACCGCCCTTGGTGAAGTCGAACCACACCAGCCCCGAGATCCCGCCGGCCGCCGCCTGCGGCGCCTTGGCCGGGGTGATCTTCTTGGGCAGGTTCTCCGGCTTGACGCCCACCAGTGGCAGCAGCGCGGTCTGCCCCGCCTGTACGGGGGTGCGGGTCGTCACCGCACCCGCCTGGGCGACGTCCGGGCTCTTGTCGTTCTCCCGCACGGAGGCGCCGGGGTAGCGGGACCCGCCCGCGAAGGTGTCGTGGACGCTGGTGACCACCGCGTTCGCCACACCCATCGAGGGGTCCTGCTCGTACACCAGGCGGAAGATCACACCCGAGGCCAGGAACGAGACGGCCATCGGCATGAACACCACCATCTTGAACGCCGTCGACCAGCGGATCCGCTCGGTCAGAACGGCGAACAGCAGCCCCAGGATGGTGACGATGGTCGGGGCGATCACGACCCAGATCGCGGTGTTCCGCACCGCGAGCAGGCTGTCGTGGTCGGTGAAGATGGCGGTGTAGTTGTCCAGCCCGACCATCTTCTTGCCCGTGGCGTCGAAGAAGCTACGGATCGCGGTGTAGATGATCGGGTAGACCACCAGCGCGCCCAGCAGCAGAATCGCCGGAAGCAGGAAGCCCAGGGCGAGCCAGGACGGTGGGCCGAGCCGGCCCGATCCGCCCTCCGCCGGGGGCGTTCCGGCCCCGCCGCCGTCTTGCGGCGAGGCCATCTCTTCGGTAATCGCGGTCATGATCCGGCGCCTACTTGTAGGCCTTGGCCGCGTCGGCTTCCAGCTTGGCCTGCACGCCCTTGATGTCGCTCGGCTTCTTCACCAGCGCACGCAGGTCCTCCCACTCACCCTGACCCGGAGTGGCACCGAACGCCGC
>NZ_BAABHF010000056.1:0-1688 GCF_039541955.1 Actinoallomurus oryzae
CCTGCTGCGAACGCAGCGACGCGACGAACAACCCCAGCGTGGGGACCAGCCAGATCACCCCGATCACCAGGAGCAGCACCTGCACGAACCCGCCCCCGACCTTGGAGACGATCCGCGATGCCAGGCCCCGGCGCGGCGCACCGGAGTACCGCTCGTGCGCTCCGCCCTTCGCGCGGGCCCGCGCGTCGACAGCGTCGGTGGTCATCGGCTCTCCGCTCTGAAGCGTCGCAGGTTGAACAACATCGCGGGCACGACCAGCAAGAACAACAGGATCGCGACCGCCGACCCGGCCCCCTGGTCGTTGCCCCCGCCGAAGGACTCCGTCCACATCCGCACCGCGAGCACCGACGCGTTCGGGTCCCCGCCGCCGATGATGAACACCAGGTCGAACACCTTCAGGGCATTGATCAACATCGTCACGAACACGACCGTCAGCACCGGCGCCAGCAACGGGACGGTCACCCGCCGGAACACCTGCCACTCGGTCGCGCCGTCGACCCGCGCCGCCTCCAGCGCGTCCCGCGGGATCGCCGCCAGACCCGCCGCGATCAACACCATCGCGAACCCGGCCCACACCCACAGGAACGCCGCGATGATCGCCGGAGTGATCAACGTCGACCCCAGCCAGTCCACCCCCGCATACGCCGCCGTGAAGTTGCTCTTCGGCAGCTTCAGCGTCGCCCCGGCCGGAAGAGCCTTCGTGAAGACGAAGGAGCCGTCCTCATCCGTCGTCGTGGAGGCGAGGACCTTGGTGCCCGAGACGGCCTGGACCTTCATCCCCGCCAGGCCCGCCTCGGTGGGGTCGGGGGCGTTGAGCGTGCCACCGCCGCCCTTGGTGAAGTCGAACCACACCAGCCCCGACACCTTGCCCGGCACCGGCGCGGGGGCCTTGGCCGGGGTGATCTTCTTCGGCAGGTTCTCCGGCTTGACGCCCACCAGCGGCAACAGCGCGGTCTGCCCCGCCTGTACGGGGGTGCGGGTCGTCACCGCACCCGCCTGGGCGACGTCCGGGCTCCTGTCGTTCTGCCGGACCGTCGCGCCCGGATACCGGGAACCGCCCGCGAACGTGTCGTGGATCGACGTGATCACCGCATTGGCGACGCCCATCGAGGGGTCCTGCTCGTACACGAGGCGGAAGATCACACCCGAGGCCAGGAACGAGACGGCCATCGGCATGAACACCACCATCTTGAACGCCGTCGACCAGCGGATCCGCTCGGTCAGAACAGCGAACAACAGGCCCAGGATCATCACCACGGTCGGGGCGATCACGATCCAGATCGCGGTGTTCCGCACCGCGAGCAGGCTGTCGTGGTCGGTGAAGATGGCGGTGTAGTTGTCCAGCCCGACCATCTTCTTGCCGGTGGCGTCGAAGAAGCTACGGATCGCGGTGTAGATGATCGGATACGCCACCAGCGCACCCAGCAGCAGTAACGCCGGAAGCAGGAAGCCGAGCGCCAGCCAGGACGGCGGGCCGAGCCGACCCGACCCCGGGGTCCCTGCCTCGCCGGCGTCCCGCGGCGAGGCCGTCTCCTCACGTGCGACCGTCATGCCTCGCGTCCTTACTTGTAGGCCTTGGCCGCGTCGGCTTCCAGCTTGGCCTGCACGCCCTTGATGTCGCCCGGGTTCTTCACCAGCGCACGCAGGTCCTCCCACTCACCCTGACCCGGAGTGGCACCGAACGCCGC
>NZ_BAABHF010000057.1:0-129533 GCF_039541955.1 Actinoallomurus oryzae
CGCCGGCGCCGTGCGGCCTCGCGACCCGGCGCAGCCCCCGCCGCGACGGCGGCACGGCGCCCCACCTCGGTGACCGGCCCCGGATCGGCCACCGGAGGACCCGCGACCGGTCAGCGGACGAAAAGGGCCTGCCGGCTGATGGGCAGGGTGCACGCGGCCTCGTAGATCTCGGTGACCTGCTCCGGGGTGTAGCGGACCCGCCGGTTCCGCAGCCACAGGGGCAGGCGGTGCGCCCGCAGCAACGTGACGCCCTCGGCGCTGACCAGGCCGCGTTGGAGGTCGCCGCCGTAGACGACCTTCACCGGCTCGACGGGAACCTCGCGGCCGAGCCGCTCCCGAAGCATTTCGGCCGCCTGCTCGGCGGTTTCGCGCAATTCCGTGGCGGCCTTGGCGCCGGGCCGCTCATCGATATACAGCTTCCCGCGGTATTCGGCCATTTGCATCTCCGGCGGCACCGCCTCGTTCTGGATGAGCATGACCCCGGCGCCGCCGATGACCAGATGATCGACCTGCCCGCGACCGGGGATCTTGCGGCCGTGCAGCACGTGGTAGCCGCGCCATTCGACGAGCGCCCGCAGCACCCGCGCCGTACGGCGCTCGCCGCGCATGCCCTTGCGCCAGACGCTGGAGGCGGCACGCTCCCGCCAGCGCCACAGGGTGTCCGCGCCCGCGACCACGATCGCGGCCAGCAGGCCCCAGGGCAGCGAGAACAGCCAGGTGCCGATGATGAGCGCCGCCGCGGCCATGCCGGCGCGGATCTGCAGACGCCGGCGCCGGCCCTGCGCCCACAACTGCTCGTGTATGGACTGCGGTGACCCGCCGACCCACGCGGGGTTGTCCGGTACATAGATCGACCTGCCGAACATTTTTGCCGCCCCTTTCCGCGATACATACCTATTGTTACTTAACCTCGCGGCGAGGCGCACGAGCGGGTAAGGCTATTGGCGCAGCAGGGCAATATTACAGAATGTGTAATGCCACTGTTGATAAAAGTTGCAGCGCAAGCCGCCGCGGGTGTGCGACCGGCGCCGGGCGGGCGGCGCGTCGGAGGGCGGGGGTACCGTACGCCCGTGAGTGAGGATGAGGCCGCAGCGCTGCTGGCGCGGTTGCACGCCGCGCAGAACGACTTCTACGGCGGTGGCGGGGACGCCGCGCTTCGTGAGGTGCTCAGCCCGGACATCTCCTGGCACGTGCCCGGCGACAACGCGATCGCCGGGCACTACGAGGGCATCGAGGCCGTGCTGGCCTACTTCGCCGGACGCCGTGATCTCGCCGGGCGCACCTTCCGGATGCGCCCCCGCGACCTGCTCGCCGGCCGCGGGGAGTGGGTGGCCTCGCTCACCGACGGCGAGGCGGTGCTCGGCGGGCGACCGGTCCGCTGGTCGACGGTCGGGCTGTACCGGCTGAGCGGCGGCAGGGTCGCCGAGTGCCGGCTGCTGCCGCTCGACCCGGCGGCGTTCGACGCGGTGTGGGCGGGCCCGGCCGCGGACCGGGCGGACGTCCGCGCCGCCCCCGAAGACGACCGCGCCGCCGCGCCCACCGGCTCGGGGGCGACCTCGCCGACCTCCACCACCGGCCCCGGCCACCTCCCGACGGCCGCCGCGTCCACCGTCTCGGCGTTCCGCGTACGGCCGCGGCACTGCGACGCGCAGGGCATGGTCTACGCCGGCCGCTACCACGAGCTCTTCGAGGACGCCTTCCTCGACTGGCTCGACGAGCACGCCGGCGGCTACGCGGCCCTGCGGGACGAGGGCGTCGACATGGTGATCGTCTCCAGCGCCTGCGACCATCGCCGTCCCGCCCGCCTGGGCGACCCGCTGACCGTCGAGACCAGGCCCGAGCGGGCCGGCCGTACGTCGCTGACCATGGCCTTCACCGTACGCGGCCCGGCCGGGCCGGTCGCCGAGGGACGCATCACCTACGTCGCGGTCGGGCGCGGGGGCGCGGCGACCGGGCTGCCGGACACGCTGGCCGGCGCGGCAGGCGCCGCGGACCGGGAGAGATGAGCAGCCGCTGCGGGCCCAGGCCTACGTTGTCGCGCTGAACGGCCCGCACCCGCAGGTGCTCCAAAGCCGCCAGCCAATCGGGCGAGCAGGTGCGCCCGCAGCGGAAGCTCGGTGCGCGACCGCCGGTGGGCGGACGCGGATACACCTCCATCGTTACCCGCCGGCCGCCGGAACGCAAAGCTATCCGGCCGAGCTTCCCTCCAGCAGGACCTTGGTCACCTGCTCCGGATCGTCGGCCATCGGCACGTGCCCGCAGCCGCGCAGCCACACGAACCGCACGTGCGGCAGGTTCTGCTGTGCCCGTACGGCCTGGCCGCTGCGCAGCAGCCGGTCGCGGGTGCCCCAGGCGATCGTCGCCGGGACGTCGCGCAACGCGCCGTGGAACCTGATCCCGCGGCCGGCCCGCAAGGTCGGCTCGAACCCGACGGCGTCGTGCAGCGCGGACGCGTCGGCGATCAGCGTCTCGATGTCGATCAGGTCCGGCCGGCCGTAGATCATGCCGAACATCAGGTTGCGGCGCCGCGGCGAGCGGGCCAGCCAGCGCATGACCGGCTCGGGCACGCCGGCGCCGAGGCGGCAGGCCCGCAGCACCGCCCCGACGTACCGCAGTTCCATCGGGGTGAAGAAGCCCGCCGGGGACAGCGCGGTGACCGAACGGGCCAGGCCGCGGTCGGCGGCCTCGAGCGCGAACAGGCCGCCGAGGGAGTTGCCGGCCACGTGCGGGCGGTCCAGGCCGAGCTTGTCGATGAACTCACCGAGCACCGTGACCATCGTGTCCAGGCCGTACGGTCTGTCGGGCGGCAGGGGAGGGGAGGTGCCGAAGCCGGGCAGGTCCACGGCGATGACGTCGCGTTCTTTGGCGAGGCGGTCCATGACCGGCTCCCACGCCTGCCAGCGGTGGCCGATTCCGTGCATGAGGAGCAGCGGCGGGCCGTCACCCCGCCGCTCGAAAACGATGTCCACGCGCCGAGACTAGACCTGAGTTACCACTCAGTCACCGTGACCGCTGTCACCTTGCCCGGTGCGGACACCACCTCCTGTCCGTCGGTGGAGCGGCGGGCGCAGGGAGCCGCTGCGGGGCCGCGCGGCGGTCACCACCGGAAGCACGCCGCGCGGCGGTGCACCGCTTGGTCGCCTGGTCATTCCGGACCGACAACTTTGACGGCCGGTTGTTCGGCCTCGGGCCGCGGCACGGGAAGAAATGCCCTTGAAGACGACGGCCGTAAGACCTCAGGGGCGACGGCCTGGCGACGGCGTACCTGCCCTGACCTTGTGACCAGGATGCGGAGGTAACGATGGGCCGTGGCGTGTTGAGCCGTGACGAGGTGATGGACGGGGTTCCGGAGATGCTCACCCAGGTCCAGGTTGAGGCGACGTTCCCGGACGGCACCAAGCTCATCGCCGTACAGGAGCCGATCCGGTGACCGACGGCCGCGGTCCATCCGGTTCCGGCGGGCAGAGCCGGCCGGCGTCGGGCAAGGGAGCCGTCGTCGGCCTCACCCGGCCGGGCGCGGACTCCGCTGAGCGGGAGAGAAGCCCGGGACAGATCATCTACGGCTCGGAACCGGTGGTGATCAACGCCGGGCGGGCGGTGATCACACTGGCCGTCATCAACACCGCGGACCGTCCGGTCAGCGTCGGCTCGCACTACCACTTCGCCGAGGCCAACCCCGCGTTGAGCTTCGACCGGAAGGCGGCGTGGGGCCACCGGCTGGACATCATCGCGGGCGGGATGGTCCGTTTCGACCCGGGCGCGACCGTGGAGGTGCGGCTGGTGCGGCTGGGTGGCCGGCGCATCGTCCGGGGACTGCGCGGCGAGTGCGGGGGCCGGCTCGATGGCTGAGGTTCCCGGGATGGCGGCGATGGCGCTGTTCGGCGATCCGAACGCCGCCGTGCCCACCCCTCAGCCCCGGCTCTGCTACGACACCCGGACCCGGGCGGCGGCGACCAGCGTGGCGTTCGTCGCCCCGGCCGCGATCGAGGACGGTCCGGCCGACCGCCTGGCCGTCGAACGTGAACTGGTCGCGGTGAAGAACATGCGCGGCCGGACCAAGGCCGATCCGCCCGCGAACGACGCGCTCCCCGCCATCGAGGTCGATGCGGACACCTTCGCCGTACGCGGCGACGGCGAGGAGGTCGACCACGAGCCGGCGGCCGTGTTGCCGATGACCCAGCACCACCTGCTGTTCTGATGAGCGCCCCCGGCCACCGCGGCGTGGCACCCGACGCCTCGCCGGCCGGTCACGCCGCCGGCCTGTCGGCGTTGCTGCTGCTGGCCGACGGCAGGTTTCCCGCGGGCGGCCACGCCCATTCCGGTGGGCTGGAGGCCGCCGTCGCCGCCGGGCGCGTCACCGACGTGACAACGCTGACGTCATTCCTGCGCGGCCGGACCGTGACCAGCGGAGCGGTCTGCGCCGCGTTCGCCGCCGCGGCCTGCGCGGCGTTCGAGGCCGACCCCACGATGGCCAGTGGCGAACTCGGAGATCTCGACGCCGAACTGGACGCACGCACCCCCTCCCCGGCGCTGCGCGGCACCTCGCGCGTGCTCGGCCGCCAGCTGCTGCGCGCCGCCCGGGCCATCCGGGCGCACCCCGGTCTCGACCCGCTCACCGTCACCATGCCGGACGGTCCCCACCAGCCGATCGCGCTGGGCGTGACCTCCGCCGTCTTCCAGCTGACTCCGCACGCGGCGGCGGTGGCGGCCCTGCACGAGGCGGCGGCCGGACCCGCGACCGCGGCGATCCGGCTGCTCGGGCTCGACCCCTTCGCCGTGCACGCCGTCCTCATCCGGCTCGCGCCGCAACTGGACGAGCTGGCGCGCGAAGCCGCCGATCACGCCACCACACCGGCGGAGCGGCTGCCCGCGCCGAGCGCCCCGGTGCTCGACATCTCCGCCGAGCACCATGCCGCCCGGGAGGTGCGCCTGTTTGCGTCCTGAGCACGGTCATGAGCCCGGCGGGGTGCGGCCGCCCGCGGCACCGGCGTGAGGAACCATGCGATGGCCCGTCTGGCCACCGAGGCCGACCCTCGGGGGCGCACCCGGGTCCAGATCCTGCGCTCCGGCTGGCCGCTGATGCTCCGAACCACCCTGCCCCGTGAACCGGACGTGGTCACCGGCTGGGTCGCCCGCGACGACGTCGCCCAGGTGCACCTGACCGCCGCGGGCGCGGGCCCGATCGGCGGCGACCGGCTTCGTCTGGAGGTCCGCGTGGGACAGGGCAGCGCGCTGATCCTGGGTGAGGTCTCCCCGACCCTGCTGCTGCCAGGCCCGCACGGCGAACGGTCACGGACCGAAATCGACATCCACGTCGCCGCGGGCGCCACCCTGGCCTGGCTACCGGAGCTGGTCATCGCCGCACAGGACTGCCGTCACCGCACCGATATCCGGGTCACGCTGCACGCCGGCGCCCGGCTGCTGCTGCGCGAGGAGATCCTGTTCGGCCGGCACCAGGAGCAGCCCGGGACGTTTCGCCAACGGCTACGGGTCGTGCGCGACCACCGTCCGCTCTATGACCAGGAACTCGCCGTAGGGCCGGGAACGCCGGGATGGGACGGCCCGGCGGTCACCGCCGGGCACCGCAGCGCCGGGACGCTGCTCGTCGTCGACCCCGACGGATCCGCTCCCGCCCCCGCCACTGCCCGCGCACCCCACACCGCGGTCATGGCCCTGGCCGGACCGGCCACCATGGTCAGCACGCTCGCCCCGGACACGGCCACACTGCGCCGGCGACTCGATACCGCACTGGCCCGCATCGTCACCGGCCGGCGGCAGGCCACAGTGCAACGAAGCCCCCGAGGAGCCGGTCCGGCCGGGATCAGGGTTCGAGTTCCGCCGCGACGCCGGTGATGTCGCCGATGTCCAGGGTGAGGGAGATCTCGCCGCGGAACACCTGGGTCTCCCCGGCCTGACTGAGATGCCGGCTGCACGCGCGGTCGAGATAGGCCTCGACGAGCCGGGCGTTGGTGAGCCGCCCGCGCCCGCGCAGCGTCCCCAGGTCGCGGCGGGCCTCCTCCCAGGCGCCGGGCGTCAGCCGCAGGTGCCGTTCGGAGGCCAGCAGCCCGGCCAGGGCCACGCGTGCCCGCGGGTCGGCGAAGTCCGGCAGGCGCACGGAGCGGAAGTCGGTGACCAGTTCGGGGCTGGCCTCGGTCAGGGCGCTGAGCCGGTCCGGCGCGCAGGTGCCGACCAGCGCGATGTCGCTGACGCCCTCGGCCCGCAGCCGGTACAGCGACGTGGCGTACGCGGCGCCGCGCTCGTCGTCGAGGATGAGAGCGTCCAGGCCCTCGACCAGCAGCGTGTGGCCGGCGTGTTCGGCGAGGCGTTCGCGCAGCTGCCGCGGGTCGATCTCGGCGAGGTCGTCCACGTCGACGGTGCGGACGTCGCCGCTGTTCATCCCGCCCTCGGCGAGCGCGCGGGCGATCATGCGGGTGAGGCGGCGCTGCCCGCAGGAGATGTCGCCGACCAGCAGGACCGCCGGGGCGGAGGCGCTGGAGACCTCCTGGCCGCGCAGGCTCTGCGCCCACTTGCCGCGGCGCCGCAGCTCGGTCAGCAGCCGTTCGATGTCGTCGGCGCCGGGCAGGAACGCGATGCCGTACGCCTCCACGGTGGCGGGCACCTCGCCCGAGACCGACGTGGCCGGGGCCCCGGCCGCGACCGTGGGCGGTGAGGTGGAGTACGCGGGCGGTTCCGCCGCCGTCGGCGGCGCGGCCGGCGGGGAGTCGGACGCCCCCGGCCAGGCCGTCGTGGCCGGCTGCCCCGCCGCCTCCTCCGTGCCGGGCCAGGCCGCCTGGCCCGGCTGCTCGGCCGCCTCCTCGGTGCCGGGCCAGGCGGTCGTGCCCGGCTGCTCCGCCGCGGGCTCGGCGCCGGGCCACGCCGTGGTCGCGTCAGCGGCGGGCGCGGCGGGCGCGGGTGGTTCGGCCGCCGCCGCGTCGGCCTTGCGCTGCTCGGCCAGGTGCGCCCGCGCCGCCTCGATGATCTCCCACGGCGTCATGGACTCGCCCGCGACCGGGTCGGGCGCGGCGACCAGCGTGTTCATCAGCGCGGCCGGCACGGTGAAGCCCGGGCGGGGCGGCGCGGTGCCGGCGAGCCGGCACCAGGCCAGGTCGGTGGCGTAGGAGGCCGCCAGCAGGGTCCGCAGGATCTGCGGGTCGGCGCCGGCGACCGCGTCGGGCAGGGTGCCGCCGGTCGGCCACAGCCGCCGCAGCGGGTGGTCGGGCTGGGCGAGGGCCTGCAGCGTGCGGACGCCTTCGGCGTCGAGCCAGGCCATGACGGTCCCCGCCGCGGCCGGGGAGTCCTGCAGGTCGGCGGCGAGCAGCGCCAGGGCGACGCGCCGGGCCTCGGCCGGTCCGCTCGCCGCGGCCGGGAGCATCGCCGCGGCGGCGGCCAGGTCGTAGCAGGCGAGGCGGAAGTGGTCGCCCGGCGTCGTCTCGCGCAGCACCGCGATCCGCAGCTGCGGCGGGCAGCGTCGCAGCCACTCCTGGTAGACGGCCGCGTCGCCGAAGCGGACGCCGGCGTGGTCGCTCTGGACCATCCGCAGGGTCGCGCCGCTCATCGCGGCCAGCGCGTCGGCGCGCGGGCGGAACGCCGCGCCGCCGCGCAGCGTCTCGGCGGTCTCCCAGATCGTGCGGACGATGTGGGTGGCGCCCATGGGGTCGTTCGCGCGCAGGCGTTCGGTGTAGGCGCCGACGATCAGTGACAGGTCGGGCTGCAGGAACCAGCGCGGCCCGCCGTCGGTGCCGCTGAGGTAGCGGCTGAAGAGCCCGAGGATCGGGTGGTCGGGGTCGGCGACCGGCGCGCCCGCGCACCACAGCACCGAGAACAGGCAGACCGCCGCCGGGCTCGGCGTGCCGGGGACGAACTGCGGGTCGTGCATCGGGAACTGCGCCGGGTTGACGGCGGCGGCCGTGGCCAGGGTCTGCTGGAGCCGGGACAGCAGCGGGGGAGGCGGCGGCGCGCCGAACAGCCCGTCGGCGGCCAGCGGGCCGGGCGTCAGGTCGGGGCCGCTGGGCACCATCGACGGGGGCACGGGCGGGCTGCCGGCGCCGGGCGGCGCGGGCATCATCGCCTGGCGCGCCACCGGGTCGAACGGCGGCGGGCACAGGTGCCAGTTGCCCTCCAGGCCGCAGCGGTACCAGCGGCCCCACAGGCCGAACAGCCACCACTCGCCGGCACCGGCGAGCATCCGCGCGGTGACGGCCTGGGCGCGTTGCGGCGGGACGGCGTTCATCCACCACGGCGAGGCCGTCATGGCACGGATGTCCGTTTCAATCGCTGCGAACGGATCCGTGGGGGCTGCGCCGGGCCAAGTCACCCTGGGCATGGTAGTGCGTCGTGAGAATCCCGTTGTCGTACGTAAGGAGCATGATGTATTGATGCTCCTGATTCGACAGGTGAGGGGGGCTCCATGGACGCCGCTCGGGTGAAGGCATGGGGACTGGGATTCGGGGTGTTCTCCTCGGTCTGCTTCGGCACCTCCGGTGCGTTCGGCAAGGCGCTGATCGAAGCCGGCATGTCGCCGTTGCAGGCGTCGTGGATCCGGGTGGCCGGCGCGACGCTGGTGCTGGTGCCGGTGATGCTGGCGGCGCGCCGCCGGGCGGCGGCCGCCGCGGTGCGCGGTCACTGGCGGCTCCTGTTGCTGTACGGCGCCATGGGCGTGGCGGGGTGCCAGTCCTTCTACTTCGTCGCGGCGTCGCGGCTACCGGTCGGTGTGGCGATCCTGCTGGAGTTCACCGGTCCGGTGCTGGTGGTCGGCTGGACCCGGTTCGTGCTGCGGGCGCCACTGCCGCGTTCGGCGGCGGTCGGGGTCGGCATCGCGCTGGTCGGGCTGGCCTGCGTGGTGGAGGTGTGGTCGGGGCTGCGGCTGGACCTGGTCGGCGTGCTCGCCGGGCTGGGTGCGGCGGCGTGCCAGGCCGCCTTCTTCCTGGCCGCCGACCGGGCCGGCGGGCGGATCGACCCGCTCGCCATGACCGCCACCGGCTTCGCCGTCGGCACGGTCGTCCTGGCCGCCTGCGCTCCGCCGTGGACCGTGCCCTGGCACGAACTCGGCGTGGACGTCGCGCTCGGCGGCCGCACCGCGCCCGGCTGGCTCCTGCTCACGCTGCTGGTGCTGATCAGCACCGTCACCGCGTACGTCACCAGCGTCGCCGCCGTGCACCGGCTGTCGGCGCCGGTCGCGGGCGCCGTGGGGTATGTCGAGGCGGTCGCGGCGGCGGTGTTCGCCTGGGTGATGCTGGGCGAGCGCCTGTCCCCGGTCCAGCTCGCAGGCGGTCTGATCGTGCTGGCCGGCGCGTTCGTCGCCCAGCGGTCGGTGGCCGCCCGCGAGCAGGTGATCGGGGAGCCGCCCGTCATGGAGACCGTCGGCGTCACGCGCTCTCACGGATGAACGCGCGGGCGCCGGCGGCGAACACCGCTGACACCATGACGCCGCCGGCCGGAGCGGAAGATCGGCCGAGGCGCCCGCGCCCTCAAGGAGGCCCCCGCCGGATGAGCCGCCCCGCGGGGAAACTACCGGCCGCCGAACCCGGGTAGATCCCCGATACGGGGGACGGGCGGAGCAGGCACGCCCGGAAAGGGGGACCCGGGTGAGAGTCGTCGTCGACCTGACACGGTGCCAGGGGTACGGGCAGTGCGTCTTCATGGCCCCGCGGGTCTTTTCGATGAACGGCCGCGAGGCGCTCGCCTACGACCCCGCCCCCTCCGAGGACCAGCGCGAGAACGTGCTGCGGGCCGCGGCGGCCTGTCCCGTGCAGGCGCTGCACGTCGAGCGGGCCGCCCCGACGGGCCCCGGGCCCGAGCCCGGGCCGTACACCGCGGACGGCGACCGGTTCCGCCGCGACGGGCGCGTCGTCATCGTCGGGTCCTCACTGGCCGGCACCCGCGCCGCGGCCGTGCTGCGCGCCGAGGGCTTCGCCGGTTCGCTGACGCTGGTCGGGGACGAAACCGGCGAGCCGTACGACCGGCCGCCGCTGTCCAAGCAGGTGCTCAGCGGCCGGGTGCCCGCCCGCGCCACGGCGCTGCCCCGGCTCCCCGACCTGGACGCCGAGTGGCTGCGCGGCGTGCCCGCCACCGGGCTGGACCTCGACCGCCGACGCGTGATCCTCGGCGACGGCCGCGACCTGCCGTTCGACCGCCTGCTGATCGCCACCGGCACCCGGGCGCGGCCGTGGCCGGACCCGGCGGAGGCGGCCCTGGAGGGGGTCCGCACGCTGCGGACGGCCGAGGACGCCACCGGGCTGCGGCAGCGCCTGGCCTCCGGCGACGGCCGCGTGCTGGTCATCGGCGGCGGGTTCACCGGGTCGGAGATCGCCTCGGTCTGCCGCGAGCTGGGCCGCCCGGTGACCGTCGCCGAGCGCGGGCCGGCGCCGCTCGTCGGCGCCGTCGGCGGTGTGGTCGGCGGGATCGCCGCCGACCTGCAGCGCGCGCACGGCGTCGACCTGCGCTGCGGGGTCGGCGTCACGGCGCTGGAGGGCGAGAACGGCCGGCTGCGCCGCGCAAGCCTGTCCGACGGCGACGTGCTGGAGGTGGACCTGGCGGTCGCCGCGCTCGGCGCGGTCCGCAACGTCGAGTGGCTGGAGGGCTCCGGGCTGGCGGCCGGGCCCTGGGGTGTGGCCTGCGACGCGGGCTGCCGCGTGTTCGACATCAACGGCCTGGTCACCGACGACGTCTTCGCCGCCGGCGACGTCGCGCGCCTGCCGCATCCGGTGTACGAGTACCAGTTCCTGGCGCTCGAGCACTGGGGGAGCGCGGTCGCCCAGGCCGAGGTGGCGGCGCACAACATGCTCAGTGGCCAGACGCGCCGCTGGCCGCACCTGGCGCTGCCGGTGTTCTGGTCCACCCAGTTCGGCGTCGAGATCAAGTCCGTGGGAGTGCCGACCTTCGCGGACGAGGTGATCATCACGCAGGGGTCGGCCAAGGAGTTCCGTTTCGTCGCCGTGTACGGCTACCGGGGGCGGATCACGGCCGCGGTCACCTTCGACCAGGGGATGTGGCTGGAGTTCTACCAGGGGCTGATCGAGCAGGCAGCGCCGTTCCCGCCCCGGTTCCGCACCGTCGACCCGGCCGGCGCGGCGAGCCCGGTCCCGGCACAGGTGCCCGACCGGGTGACGGCCAGCCACGGCGCGACCGTCGTGGTGACCGGCCACGACCCGGCCGAACGCCGGGCCTGGCTGGTCCACCGATCCCGGTGACCGCCGCCGTGCGTCGCCGGAGGAAGGGGGAGACATGACAGAGAGCCAGGTGTTCGGCCGGATCCTCGACCGTGCCGGGCGCGCCGACCCGTACCCGCTGTACGCCGAGTTGCGCAAGACCCCGGTGGCGGCGCTGGAGGACGGCAGTTACGTCGTCAGCACCTACCGCGAGATCGTCGCGCTCCTGCACGACCCGCGGGTCAGCTCCGACCGCCGCAACCTCGCCGAGCACTTCGCCGACCGCGAACCCGTACCGCCCGGCCGCGAACCCCCCTTCATCGTCGTCGACCCGCCCGAGCACGACCGGCTGCGCGGCCTGGCGATGCGGCACTTCGGCCCGCCCG
Source organism: Actinoallomurus oryzae (assembly GCF_039541955.1). Lineage (NCBI taxonomy): Bacteria > Bacillati > Actinomycetota > Actinomycetes > Streptosporangiales > Thermomonosporaceae > Actinoallomurus > Actinoallomurus oryzae. Next base: position 11,534 of record NZ_BAABHF010000057.1, read on the forward strand.
GATCACCGGACCTGGTCAAGGGGCTGCGGCCGGAGCTGACCGCGATCGTCACCGAACTGATCGACGCGATCGCCGGCGACCGGCGTGCCGACATCGTCGAGTCGGTCGCCTACCCGTTCCCGGTGACGGTGATCTGCCGGCTGCTCGGCGTGCCGCGCGAGGACGAGCCACGGTTCCACGCGTGGTCGACCGAGATCGTCGAGAGCGTCGGCCCTGGTGAGCGCCATGTTCCGTGGGCGGAGGTCGCCTCGGAGGGAGCGGGGAGTGGTGAGCGACACGACAAGCCCGAACGTGTGCGCCGCCGTGAGCGCGCCGCCGAGGCCCTGGCGGACTACGTGCGCGGGCTCGCGGACGCGCGCCGCCGCGCCCCCGGCCGGGACCTGCTGTCGGGACTGCTCACCGACGACGGCCCGGACGGCGGCATGTCGATGGAGGAGGTGGTCAGCACGGTGACGCTGCTGCTGGTCGCCGGGCACGAGACGACCGTCAACCTCATCGCGAACGGGATGCTCACCCTGCTGCGCCACCCGGAGGTGCTCGAGCGGACGCGGCGTGAGCCGGACCTGGTCGTCGGCGTCGTGGAGGAACTGCTCCGCTACGAGCCGCCCGTGCACTTCCCCGCGACACGTGTGGCGCTCGACGACATCACGATCGGCGACACCACGATCCCGCGCGGCGCGCCGATCGTGCTCGCGCTCGCCGCGGGCAACCGTGACCCGGACCACGTACGTGCCCCGGAGCGCTTCGACCCGTGCCGCGAGGCCAACGAGCACCTGGGGTTCGGCGGCGGCGTCCACTACTGCTTCGGCGCGCCGCTGGCCCGGCTGGAGGCCCAGACCGCGCTGGGGGAGCTGACCCGGCGGCTGCGCAACCCCCGGCTGGTCGCCGACCCGCCGCCGTACCGGCCGAGTTCGGCGCTGCGCGGCCCCCGGCGGCTGCTGGTGGACTACGACGGCGTCGGTCCCTGAGCGCGGACTCCGGCGTACGGGACCACGTCCCCGCCGGTCAGTTCACCTCCTTGCGGATCGCGCGTACGAACCCGGCCGTCATCGGCGCGACGATCCAGAAGGTGACCGACACGGCCAGCCGGGCGGCCTCGGTTCCGGACATGTCGCCCTGAGCCAGGGGGCCGACGGTGGTGTTCAGGTCGAACCAGCGGACCAGGAGCTCGCCGGTGGCGCCGAGGTGACCGACGAAGGTCCCCAGGGCGGGTGCCGACAGGTACACGACGATGGAGGCCGGGGCGCTCAGCAGGAGCATGCCGACGGCCAGGCCCATCGCGACCAGCAGGACGTTCGTCGCGGTCCAGCCCAGCACGGCGAGCGGCCCGAAGTTCCAGTCGGCAGGGACGCGCTCGACCCGGGCGCTGATCACCGTCACCGGCACCGTCACCAGCAGCGCGAACAGCGAGGCGGCCACGGCGGTGACCAACGGCGGCAGGCACTTGGCCGCCAGCACCCGGTGGCGCCGGGGTTCGAGCGCGAAGGTGGTCATGGCGGTGCGGTGGCTCCACTCGCCGGTCACCGTGAGGATGCCGAGTACCGGCAGCAGCGTCCCGAACCCGACCCCGGCGGTGCCGGTCAGCGTCCGCGGGTGCGGACCGGCCACGACGCCGCGGGCGGCGATGAGCGCGACGGTGAGGCCCGCCAGGACCAGAGTCATGATCTTGGCGCTGCGCGTGTCGAAGAGCTTGCGCGTCTCGACCCGCAGCAGCCGGTGGAAGGGAGGGCGTGCCGGGGCGGTGATGCCGGTCATCATCGTCGGAGGGCGTGACCCTAGGGACGTGTCATCGATTCCCTCGCTGCGCGCGGTCATGAAGCACTCCGATCGGCGTTCGCGGTGAGTTCGAGGAAGGTCTCCTCGAGGCTGCGGCCCCGGCCCAGCTCGGTGACGGTGCCCTGCGCCAGGATCCGGCCGCCTCCGATCAGGACGACCCGGTCGGCGACCTGCTCGATCTCATGCAGAAGGTGTGAGCTGAGCAGCACCGAGCATCCGGAGTCCGCGAGCCCGCGCAGCAGCACGCGCATCCAGTGGATGCCCTGGGGGTCGAGGCCGTTGGCGGGCTCGTCGAGGATGAGGACCTCGGGCCGGCCGAGGAGCGCATGGCCGATGCCGAGGCGTTGCCGCATCCCCAGCGAGTAGCCGCCGACGGGCCGGCCGGCCTCCCGGCCGCTCAGCCCGACCAGGTCGAGGACCTCGCCGACCCGTGCCCTCGGCAGGCCGATCGTCATCGCGCCCAGCGTGAGGACCTCGCGCCCGGTGCGCCCCGGATGCAGGGCACCGGCGTCCAGCAGCGTGCCGACGCGCGCTCCGGGGGCGTCCAGGTCCGCGTACGCCCGGCCGAGCACGGTGGCCGAGCCGGAGGTGGGGCGGACGAGGCCGACCAGGATGCGCAGGGCCGTCGACTTCCCGGCGCCGTTGGGTCCGAGGAACCCCGCGACGCATCCGGGGCCGACCGTGAAGGACACGTCGTCGAGCGCCCGCACACCCCGGTAGGTCTTGCTGACGTGGCTGAATTCGATCACGCGTCCAGTCCACCGGAGCCGCCCCGGCCGATCATCGGACCCGGGTCGAGCGCGGCCGGACGTGGGTCGGGGCTCACCGCTCACCCGCGTAGACCTTCGTCGACCCGGGGTCGACCCGGGTCGCTAACGGCCCCGGCGCGGGCGTCTCTAGGCTGCGGGCTGTGGAGGACCACCCGCGGAACCAGCCGCCCCTCGACCGTGCGGGCGTCGCGCTGCGCTACCTGTGCGCCGCCGTTCCCATGGTGTTCTACGCCTCCACCTGGGCCGCGGCCCTCTCCCGCGACCACCACCGGCTCGTCCCGGCGCTGGTCGACCTGGCGCTGGGCCTGACCGGGCTGGTCCTGATGCGCTGGCGACGACGCCGGCCCTGGCCGATCGCGCTGGCGACCGCCCTGCTCACCGGCTATTCCGACCTCGCGACCGGCCCGGCGCAGGTGGCGTACGTGTCCTTGAGCACACGCCGGCGCTGGCGCGAGATCATCCCGATCGCGGCCGTGTCCTGGCTGTGCCTGGTGGCGCGTTCGGTGCGCTTCGGCATCGGCCAGGCGACCGTCGTCTCCCTGGCGACCGGCACCCTCATCCTCGGCGGGCTCACCGTCTTCGGCCTCTACCTGCGCGGACGCCGCGATCTGGCGGCCTCACGCCGCGAGGCGGAGCTGACCGCCGAGCGCGAGCAGCTGTCCCGGATCGAGCAGGCGAAACTGGCGGAGCGCGCCAAGATCGCCCAGGAGATGCACGACATCCTCGCGCACCGGCTCTCGCTGCTGTCGATGCTCGCCGGCGGCCTGGCGTACCGTACCGACCTCGACGCCGAGGAGATCCGCTCGGCCGCGCAGGCGATCCAGGAGAACGCGCACCGGTCGCTGAACGAGCTGCGCACCGTGCTCGGGACGCTCCGCTCCGACGGTGCCGTCGCGGCTCCGCAGCCGACCCTGGCCCATGTGGGCGCCCTGTTCGAGGAGGTACGCGCCGCCGGCCAGCGGGTCGAGGTGGCCGACACCATCGCCGACCGGGACCTGCTCCCCGAACAGACCGGCCGGCACGCCTACCGGATCCTCCAGGAGGCCCTCACCAACGCGCGCAAACACGCGCCGGACAGCCGGGTGACCGCCGAACTCGGCGGGCGACCGGGCGAGGGCCTGCGCATCCGGGTCAGCAACCCGGCGTCCGACGCCTCGCCCGGTCCCGGCGGGCGGCTGGGGCTGGTCGGCCTGGCCGAGCGGACCCGCATGGCCGGAGGTACCCTCAGCCACGTCCTGCGGGACGGACGCTTCGTCCTCGACGCCTGCCTGCCCTGGGAGATCCCGAGCCCGTGAACCGACTGGTGATCGTGGATGACGACCCGATGGTCCGCACCGGGCTGCGCCTCATCCTGGGCGGCGAGCCCGACCTGGCCATCGTCGGCGAGGCCGGCGACGGCCGCGAAGCCCTGCGGGTGATCGACGAGCTGGGGCCCGACGTCGTCCTGATGGACATCCGGATGCCCGTCCAGGACGGCCTGGTCACCACCGAGCGCCTGCTGGCGCGCCCGGATCCGCCCCGGATCCTCGTGCTCACCACCTTCGACGCCGACGACATGGTGCTGCGGGCCCTGCGGCTCGGCGCCGCCGGCTTCCTGCTGAAGGACACACCGCCGGCCAAGATGATCGAGGCGGTCCGCACCGTGGTCAACGGCGAGCCGGTGCTCTCACCGAGCGTGACCCGCCAGCTGATCGCCGCCGCCACCCGGCAGGACCTCCCGCGCACCCAGGCTCAACGTGAGCTGGACAGGCTCACCGAACGCGAGCGCGAGGTCGCCGTCGAAGTGGCCCGCGGCAGATCCAACGCCGAGATCGCCCAGCAGCTGTACATGAGCGTCGCCACCGTGAAGGCCAACATCACCCGGATCTTCACCAAACTCGGCACCGACAACCGTGTCCACGTCGCCATGAAGGTCCGCGACGCCGGCCTCTTGTGACCTCACCGGATCACGGTGTTCTTGCCCGTCAGCTCGGCGCCGCGCCGCTGAGGACGAGGTCGATGATCTGGCGGCTGGTCCGTTCGGGGTCGAGCCGGTCGGTGCCGCCCGATGCCATCCGGGCGAGCAGGGGCGCGACGAGAAGCTCCGAGACCAGGTCGGGGTCGACGTCCGGGCGGATCTCTCCTCGTTCCACGCCGCGCCGCAGGACACGGTTCATCGCCTCCCGGCGGGGGGCGACGATCTCCTCGAAGTAGCGGCGGTGCAGCCGGGGGAAGGTCGCGGCCTCGGCGTTGAGGGCGCGCAGCATGCTGCTGGCCCGTTCGTCGACGACGCGCTCGGCCAGGGCCCGCAGGAGGACGGCCAGATCGCCGCGCGTGTCGGCGCCGGTCGGTGCGGGCCGTGGCCTGTTGATCGTCTCGAGTACGTCGAGGTAGAGCTCGTCCTTGGTCTTCCAGCGCCGGTAGACGCTGTTACGGGAGACTCCGGCCTGCTTGGCGATGGCCACCAGCGACAGGCCGGTGAGGGTCGCGCCGGCGGTGACCAGGTCGAGGACCGCGTCGATGATGGCCGAGTCGGCGGCCGGGTCGCGCCGCCGACCGGCGCGACGGGCCGGAAGTTCCGCGTTCACCTCCGTAACGATACAGGGCTGTTTCGTTTGCTCCTGGCGCGAGGTAATAATGGAACAGATCTGTTCCGATTCGTTTGAAGGGAACCCTCCCCATGCCCGACGCCAGTACCACCACGCCGGCCGGCGAGATCGCCCCGGTCGCCGCCGATCCGCCGCCCTCGGCGCGCGTTCCCGTCCTGATCGTGGGCGGCAGCATCGTGGGGGCTTCGGCCGCGCTGTTCCTCGCGGCCCGCGGCATCACCCCCGTCCTGGTCGAGAAGCACACCGCCGTCTCGGCCAGGCCACGCGCCAAGCTGTTCTATCCGCGCACGATGGAGGCGTACCGCTCGGTCGGCGCCGACCAGGACGTCTACGCCGTCCAGGACCGCCTCCCGCCGGCCGACCATGCCGCGGTGGTCACCTCGCTCGCCGGCCCGGAGCTGCGGCGCTGGCCGCTGCCGGCCGCGGAGGACTTCAGCCGCGTCTCGCCCTGCCCCAGCGCCTTCGTCAAACAGGCCGACCTGGAAGAGGTCGTCCGCGCGCACGCACGCGCCGCCGGCGCCGACCTGCGCTTCGGCCACCGCCTTCTCGAACTGCGCCGGCACGAGGACCATGTCCTGGCGCGGATACGCGGCGCCGACGGCGGCGTGTACACCGTGGCGGCCGACTTTCTGCTGGCCGCGGACGGAAACGGCAGCGCCGTCCGCGAGGGCCTGGGCATCGGCCGCAGCGGCACCGATGCGGTCGCGCACGTCATGGAGATCGGCTTCGAGGCCGATCTGCGCCCGCTGCTCGAGGGCAGGCGGCTCGCCCTGGCCTTCACCGGGCCGCCCGAGCAGGCGTTCCTGTCCTGGAACACCGCGCAGGACCGCGGGACGGTGTCGGTGACCTACGATCCCGCCCTCACCGACCCGGCTGCGTTCGATGCCCGGCGGTGCCGGGAGATCGTCTCCCGGGCGCTCGGCCTGCCGCCGACGCGTTTCACGCTCACCGAACGCCGCCCCTGGCAGATGGGCGGCTGGGTGGCCGATTCCTACCGAGCCGGCCGCGTTCTCCTGCTCGGCGACGCGGCGCACGTCACGCCGCCGACCGGCGGATTCGGCGCCAACACCGGCATCCAGGACGCCTGGAACCTCACCGCCAAACTGGTCTCGGTCCTGCGCGGCCACGCCGACCCGCGGCTGGTGGAGGACTATGAGCCCGAGCGCCGCACGGTGGGCCGCATCACGGTGGAACAGGCGCTGCTGCGCGCCCGCGACCGCGCCCGGGTTCCGATCGAGGACCGCCCGCTGCTCAGTGAGGCGGCGGTGGCCGTCGGCTACCGCTACCCCCTACCGGACGAGGCGGACGGCCTGCCGACGGCCGACGAGCCGGACCGCTGGCGCGGCGAGCCCGGCACCCGGCTGCCGCACCTGCCCCTCATCGGCCAGGACGGGCTCCGCTCCACGCTCGACCTGGTCCGCGATGGCCGGTACCTGCTTCTCGCCGGGCCAGAAGGACACCCCTGGATACGCGCCGTACGCCGGCTGGACCCGCGCGGCGCCTTCCTCGACGCGACGCTCCTGCCCGGCGACATCGCCTCGGCGACGGCCCGGCCCACCGACGTCTGCGGCATCGGCCGCCAGGGCGCCCTGTTGGTCCGCCCCGACCAGGTGATCGCCTGGCGCGCTCCCCGCGCCGTCCCCGATGCCCTCGCCGCGCTCACCGTCGCCACGCGACGGGCGCTGGGAGCCGGCCGTCCGGCGGCGCGCTGAAGGGGCCAGAGCCCACACCGGCTTCGTCAAGATTCCCCCAGCGACCCCGCCCTCCCGCCGGATCCCTGGCCTGCGGACCCTACGATCGAGGTATGACCACCGCCCAGGACAGGGCATCTCAGGCACCGCAGCCCGGCGTCCCCTGGGCGGGCCGGCCCCGGCGGGCCGATCTCATCTGCTGGTTCGGCATCGCGGCGAGCGGCCTGTACGCCCTGGCGATCATCCCGGTACGGCCCCTGCTCATCGGCAGCCATCCGGTGCTGCTGGAGCTGCTGACCGGCAGCATGACCTCCATCGTGACCGCCGGCGCGTTCGCTCGCGTCGGGCAGGTGCCGCTGTTCCTGGTCGTCGTCTCCGCCGTCCCGGGGATGATCATGTTCGATCCGTTCTTCTGGTGGGCGGGCCGGCGCTGGGGACGCGGCCTGTTGCTGATCTTCGCGGGCCGCAGCCGCCGCGGCGCCCGGCTGGTCGCCCGCGCCGAGAGGTACGGGCGCCGGCTGGGCTGGCTGGGCGTCGTCTTCGCCTACTACCTGCCCATACCGGCGGCGCTGCTGTTCGTGGTCGCCGGCTGGACCGGGATGCGGCTGATCACCTTCGTGCTGCTCGACGTGGTCGCCGCGCTGCTGTGGATCGGGATGCTCGCCGCGCTGGGCTACTACCTGGGTCAGGACGCCGTCGACGTCGCCAGGACCATCTCCCACTACGGGCTGTGGATCTCCATCGCGCTGGTCGCCGGGGTGATCGTCGTGCAGCGCCTGCGCGGCCGCCGTACCCCGGCCACCGTCGACGCGGACTGATCAGTGCCGCGGCGGGGGTGGTGGCGGCAGGGAGTCCAGGCCGGGCGCCTCCCGCGGCCACACCACCAGCACCGGGCAGGGCGCGTGGTCGACGACGAAACGCGCCGCCGGACCGAGGCTGCGCGGCCCGAGCCGCTCGCGGTCACCGTCGCGCGCGCAGATCAGCAGGTCGGCGTCCTCGGCGGCCCGTACGACCTCGCGCTCGACCCGCCCCCGGCGCCGCAGGACCGCCGCCGGCCGGCCGAGCCGCTCCCCGGCCGCCCGCAGCAGATCCTCCGCCGCGGCCTCCGAAAGCTCCTCCAGCCGGTCGCCGGGGTCGCGTCCGCCGCGTCCACCGCGGCCCAGCAGCCCGGCGAACGCCGCGTGCGCCGCACCGGCCGCCTCACCACCGCTGACGTGCAGCAGCGTGAACTCCGCGTCGGGCGGGGCGAGCGTGCGGGCCGTATCGACCGCCGCCTGCCACGTGCCCTCGGTGATCCAGATGATCGTCATCACCGGCATGTGTCATCCTCCGAGCACACTTTGCATCACCCACAGTGCCACCGTCGCCGCCGCCAGCGTGGCGGGCACCGCGATCAGGCCCAGCCGCGTGAAGTCGCCCAGCGCCGGTTCCGCGTCCCGCTCGTGCAGGACCCGCCGCCACAGCAGCGTGGCCAGCGACCCGACATAGGTGAGATTGGGGCCGACGTTCACCCCGATCAGCGCCGCGAGCACCGGACCGGGCCCGCCTGAGGCGAGCAGCGGCACCAGCGCCAGAACGGCGGGCAGATTGTTGATCAGATTGGCGAGCAGCGCCGCCACGGCCGTGACCGCCAGCAGCGCGGGCAGGCTCGACCCGTGCGGGAGCACGTGCCGTGCCACGGTGCCCAGCCCGTTGTCGGTCACGGCCTTGACCACGACACCGAGCGCCAGCACGAACAGGCAGAACAGCGGGTTCGCCGCCCCCACCAGCTCCCGCACGCTCGTACGCCGCCGCGCCAGCGCCCGCGCCGCCAGCACCAGCACCCCGGCCAGCGCCGCCCAGGCCGGGTTGTGCCCGGCGAGAGAGACCAGCGCGAACCCCGCCAGCGTCAACGCCAGCACCACCAGGGGGAACACCGGCAGGCGCGTGCGCCGCGCCGGCGCGGCGGGCGTGGCCCAGGCCGCCAGGTCGGAGCGGAAGAACCACCGGAACACCGCGTACTCCACCGCGATCGCGGCCAGCCACGGCAGGGCCATCAGCGCCGCGAACCGCGCGAAGGTCAGCCCGGTGGCGGGGAAGGCCAGCAGGTTCGTCAGGTTCGACACCGGCAGCAGCAGCGACGCCGAGTTGGCCAGGTGCGTGCACGCGTACACGTGCGGTCGCGGCCGGGTGCCGGCCCGCGCCGCCGTAGCGAACACCACCGGCGTCAGCAGCACGACCGTCGCGTCCAGGCTGAGCACCGCCGTGACCAGTGCGGCGACGGCGAAGACACCGCCGAGCAGGCGTTCGGGACGCCCCCGGCAGGTCCCCGCCATCAGGTCGCCGGCGGCGGTGAACAGGCCCTCGTCGTCGCACAGCTGCGCCAGCACGAGCACCGCGGCCAGGAAGAGAACGACCGGCAGCAGCTGCCGGACCTGCGTCCACGCCCGCTCGGGCGGCACCGCGCCGATCGCCACGACCAGTGCCGCCGCCGGCACCGCCGCCGCCGCCTCCGGCAACCGCCGCGGCCGCGCGACGGCGAACGCCAGCACCGCCAGCAGCGACACGGCCGAGACGATCCCGGCGACGACGGTGTTCAGTACGGCCTCCCGGAGACGATCCCGACGCCTCGCGGTCGGATTATCTCCGCGATCGCCGCCGCCAAGCGCGGCTCGCCGCCGCGCCGATCCGATCCGATAGCGTTTGCCGCTGTGACGGGGTTCTTGGAGGAGACCTTCGGGCTCACGGGCCGGGTGGCGATCGTGACCGGTGGCAGCTCGGGCATCGGCCGGGGCATCGCGACCGCACTGGCGGGGGCCGGCGCGAGTGTCGTGCTCATCGCCCGCGGCGCGCCGGCGCTGCGCGAGACCGTCGCCGCGCTGGAGTCGGCCGGCGGCCGGGCCGCCCATGTCACCGCCGACCTGGGGGAGCGCGCCGAGGTAGGGCGGGCGGCCGAGGACGCCGCGCAGATCTTCGGCGAGCCCGACATCCTGGTCAACTGCGCCGGCATCAACCTGCGGCCGCCGATGGACGAGCTGGACGCGTCGGTGTGGGACCGGTCGATGGCGGTCAACCTCGACGCCCCGTTCCTGCTCGGCCAGCGGTTCGGGCCGGGCATGGCCGAGCGCGGCCACGGCCGGATCATCAACGTCGCCTCCCAGCAGTCCTTCCGCGCGTTCGGCAACAGCGGCGCCTACGGCGCCACCAAGGGCGGCCTGGTCGCGCTGACCCGTTCGCAGGCCGAGGCGTGGTCGGCGCGCGGCGTGTGCTGCAACGCGCTCGTCCCGGGGTTCGTCGTGACGCCGCTGGTCACCCACATCCCGCCACAGAGGCACGCCGCGATGGCGGACCGCACGCTGATCGGCCGCAACGGCCGGCCCGACGACTTCGCCGGCGCGGCCGTGTTCCTGGCGAGCGCGGCGTCGGCGTACGTCACCGGCCAGTCGATCTTCGTGGACGGCGGTTTCTCCGCGCACTGAACGCCCGGCACGGCTTGGTTCTCCGCCTCCTTGTGCCGCGACTGCCCCATCAGCGGCTCGGAGGCGTCGCGGCTGGTGAAGGCACTCACCGAGGCGGGACCGAGGTCGCTGCGCGCTGACCTGGTCGACCGGCGTGGCGAGCGCCGGCGCCCGCAAGATCGCTGATCGGGCGATCCGGAAGGCCGCGCGGGTGAAGAACAAACCCGCCGGGATCTACCCCTCCGACGACCTGGTCATCAAACCCGCCGGGATCGCGGCCGCTTCGTCACCCGTGCTGGAAGGTGACCTCCGGATAGGCGGATGTCGGACGGTCGAGCAGTGTCCGGTGTTCGCCCTTGAGGTGCTGGTCGAAGAAGGCGCCGACGTAGGCCCGGGTGATCGTCAGTGCGCGCGAGCCGGAGAGCTCGGAGGGCATGCCGAGCAGCGTCGACAGGATCGGCCCGTCGGTGAAGCTGGAATGGTCGGCACCGGTGACGGTCAGCCAGCGCTTCCACCCGTCGAGGTTCGGCCAGTCGCGGTCCCAGGTCTTGTCCTTGTCACCGCCCGAACCGTGGATGGAGCTCGTACCGAGGAGCAGGAAGGGCCTGCCGTGCAGTCCGGTGGTGGGGACCGGCGCGTAGAAGGTGCCGTCCAGGTTCACTCCGGCCCGCACCCGGTCGTCGGCGGCCATGGTGACGGGTGCTGCGTCGCCGCTGATGGAGTGCCCGGCCAGGCCGATGTGCCTCGCGTCGATCATGTGGGCGGCAGGCCATGCCGGGTGCCGGCCGGTCAGCCGGTCGAGGACGAAGGTGAGGTCCCTGGCCCTGCTCTCGGCGATGGCCGGCTGGCCGCCCGCGGGAGGCCGGTCGCAGATGACGCAGGCGAGGGTCCGCCCGTCGGGGAAGGTGATGCCGGCGGCCTCGTAGGTGTGGTCGACCAGCGCGACGACGTAGCCGCGGCTGGCCAGGTCCTCGGCGAGCCCGGAGAGCACGGCGCGCGGCAGTGTGAGGCCGGGTGACAGCACCACCAGCGGGAAGCGGCCGTGCGCCGGGCGCGCGTCGGTCAGGTTCGGTTTCATCGGATTCCTTTCGAGACGCCTGGTCATACGTCGCGCCGTCGAACGACGATCGCGGCGAGAGCGGCGGAGACCAGCGGCCAGACGGCGAAGACGATCCATGAGCCGGTCGTCGTCGGCAGTGCGGGAGCCGACCTGGGATGCCGCTGCGACAGGCAGTTGACCCAGTCGTAGAAGGGGAACCAGGCGTAGACGTCGTTGGCCCACTGGTGGACGGTGGGCTTGAAGAAACCGGGCGCGATCACAAGGACGGCGCAGCAGGTGGCGACGGTACCGGCGGTGTGCCGGAGCAGCGCGCCGACGCCCATGCCGACCAGCGCGGACAGGGGCGCGAGCAGCCCGTTGGCGACCAGCACGTGCGGCACGCCGGAGGCGCCCGGAGACAGGGCGACACCGCGCCCGGACAGGATGGCCTGGCTCACCGCGAACGTGCTGAGCGACAGCGCGGCGCCGAGCACGAGCATGACGGCCGCCATGACGGTCGCCTTGGCCGCCACCACGCGCCCGCGGGCCGGAACGGCGGTCAGGGTGGTGCGGATCAGGCCGGTGGAGTACTCGCCGACGATCGTCAGCGCCCCCATGACGCCGGCGCCGATCATGATCAGAGTCGCCGTCACGCCACTGAACGCCGTGGTCAACGGGTCGAAGTGGGCCTTCTCCATCGGGCGGAAGGTCGGCCAGGAGTTGTAGGCGTCCAGGCTTTTCTGCAGGGTGCCCCCGAGGACGAGCAGCAGGCCGAGCCCGAGTACCCAGCGGGTCGAGCGCAGCGACCAGAATTTGATCCACTCGGCGGCCAGCAGGTCACGGAACCGGACGCCGGGATCCGCGACCGGATGACGCCGGGCGCCCGGAGCCGGTGCGACCGCCCGGGGCGAGGCCGGGGCGGTCACCGGCGGTCTCCCGCGCGGTACTCGGCCTGGTCGGCGGTGAGTTCCATGAAAGCCTCCTCCAGTGACGCGGTGCGCGTCGTGAGTTCGTGCAGCGGGATCCGGTGCGCGAGGGCCAGGTCACCGACACGGGCGGCCGGCAGCCCCGTCACCGTCAGCGCCTCGTGGCCGTCCGCCGCCGCGACCGCACCGGCGGCGGTCAGCGCGGCCGCCAGCCGGGCGGGCTCCGGTGTGCGCACCGTGACCCGGGCGCGGGTGCCGCGCGCCGCGAACTCGGCGACCGTCTCCTCCGCGATGAGCGAGCCCCGGCCGACGACCACCAGCCGATCGGCGGTGTTCTGCATCTCGCTCATCAGATGGCTGGAGACCAGCACCGTACGGCCCTCGGCGGCGAGCCGCCGGAACAGGTCCCGCACCCATCGCACGCCCTCGGGATCGAGACCGTTGACCGGCTCGTCGAACATCAGCACCGGTGGATCCCCCAACAGCGCGGACGCGATGCCCAGCCGCTGCCGCATGCCCAGGGAGAACCCGCCGACGCGGCGGCGCGCCGCGCCCGCCAGCCCCACCTCCTCCAGAACCTGCCGCACCCTGCGGCGGGGCAGGCCGTTGCCGCGGGCGAGCGCGGACAGGTGCGCGACCGCGTTGCGCCCGGGGTGGACGTCGCCGGCGTCCAGCAGCGCGCCGACGTGACGCAGTCCGGCGCGCCGCTCACTGAACGGCCGCCCGTCGATCGTCGCGGTGCCGGCGCTGGGCCGGTTCAGCCCGAGGATCATCCGCATGGTCGTGCTCTTCCCCGCGCCGTTCGGCCCGAGGAACCCGGTGACCTGGCCGGGCGGCACCGTGAAGCTCAGGTCGTTCACCGCCAGAACGTGCCCGTAGCGTTTGGTCAATCCGTTGACTTCGATCACCCGGCCCACGCTGCCGGGGGTGGTGGTGATCCCGCATCGGTCCGGCGGCGGGGATTCCGCGCGTGGGATCGGCCGGCGGGCATACGCCCGCGAGCATAGGTCTCGAGGCTGACGCCAGGGCGGTGGCCGGACCCGTACGATCCGCCCGTGCACCAGATGACACCGGACCTTCCGCCCGCGCGACACACGTCGCCCATCGCGCGAACCGTGCTGTCCGCGTGCGCGGTGGCTGGACCGGCCCTCGTGCTGTGCGCCACGATCACGGGCGGCGCCGAGCCCGGCAGCCCCGGGAACGACCTGTCCGCCGGCCTGGTGGCGGTGACGATGGCGCTGGCCGCGCCGCTCGGCTGGGCGCGGCACCGCCCATGGCCGGCCCTGGGGGTGCTGCTGGCCGCGATCGCGGCGACCGCGCCGCTAGGACTGCGGGCCGAGCAGGTCTGGCCGCTGTTCGTGACGACGGACCTGCTGGTCGCGTTCGTCACCGCCACGCGGACACGCCGCGAGGGCCTGACGGCGACCGCCGCCACGCTCGTCGTCCAAGAGGTGACCTGGCAGGTGGGCCTGGTCGAGGACGGAGGACCGCATCGCCTGCTCGTACCGGGGTTCGTCGCTCTGACGGTGCTGCTCGCCGTGAGCGTCGTGACGGCCTGGCTGACCGGGACCGCGCTGCGTCAGCGGCGCGAGTACGGCGAGACGCTCCGCGCCCACGCGACGGTCCAAGCGGTCACCGCCGAGAGGCTGCGGATCGCCCGTGAGCTGCACGACATGGTCGCCCACAGCATCGGGGTGATCGCCATTCAGGCCGGCGCGGGCAGCCGGGTCATCGACACCGCGCCACAGCAGGCACGGACCTCGCTGCGGGCGATCGAGGCCGCCAGCCGGCAGACCCTGCACGGACTGCGACGCATGCTCGACGTCCTCCGCCAGGCCGAACCCGAGACGACGCCCGAGGACGTCACACCGCTCGCGGGACTGGCCGACCTGGACCGGCTGACCGCGACCACGGCGACGGCCGGCGTCACGATGGACGTACGACGCCACGGGGAACGGCGTCCGCTGCCGCCCACCGTCGACCACGCGGCCTTCCGTATCATCCAAGAGTCGGTGACCAACGTGATCCGCCACGCGGGCACCCGCCGGTGCCGGGTGTCGATCGATCACCGTCCCGACGAACTGCGCATCGAGATCACCGACGACGGACACGCCGGCACGGCCGGTCGCCGTACTTCGGGATCCGCCCGGCCCGGCGAGCCGTCGTCCGCCGGCACGGGTGACGCCGGATCGGGGTACGGGATTCCCGGCATGCGCGAGCGAGTCGCTCTCCTGAACGGCCGGTTCAGCGCGGGCCCACGCTCCGAAGGCGGCTTTCTGGTCAGCGCGCGACTGCCCCTGCCCACGGACGCCGGACAGGCGCGATGACGATCCACGTCGTCCTCGCCGACGACCAGGAACTGGTCCGCGCCGGCCTGCGCATGGTCATCGACACCACCCCGGACGTCGAGGTCGTCGGCGAGGCCGCGACCGGAGCCCAAGCCGTCCGGCTGGCCCGGGAACTACGCCCTGAGGTGGTCGTCATGGACATCCGGATGCCCGGCATGGACGGCATCGAGGCCACCCAGATGATCACCGCGGACTCTCCGGCGACCGGTGTCGTCATCCTCACCACCTACGACACCGACTCCAACGTCTACGCCGCGCTCCGCGCCGGCGCCGGTGGCTTCCTCGTCAAGGACATGGCCCTCGACGACATCCTCACCGCCGTCCACGTGGTGGCCGCCGGCGACGCGCTGATCGCCCCGGGCGTCACCCGCCGCCTCATCGCACAGTTCGCCGGCCGCTCCGAGCCGGCCCCGGTACCGGAACTCGACCGCATCACCGCACGCGAACGCGAAGTCCTCACGCTCGTCGGACGCGGCATGTCCAACGCCGAACTGGCCGCCCACCTTCACATCAGCGCGGGAACCGCCAAGACCCACGTCGCGAACCTGCTCGCCAAGCTCGACGCCCGCGACCGCGTCCAACTCGTCATCCTCGCCCACCAATCAGGACTGGTCGCACCGACCCGGTGACCGGCGGGAACTCCTCGCCCGGTTCAGGGGCGGGCGGTCCGCGCCACGACTCTGCCACGGCCGGCCGAAACGTTCACCGGCCACGGCGAGCCGGTCAGCCGGACAGCGGGTCCTGCGCGCTCTCGACCGACCGGAGCAGGTGCTCGCCCAGCTCCCGTACGGCTCCGCGCAGCTCCTGCGGCCGGCGGACCGTGAAGGGCCATCCGAGGCCGGCCAGCATTCTCGCCATGCCGTCCAAGCGTTCGGCGCGGGCGCGCAGCAGCACGCCCTCGGGCACCTCGGTGAGCGTCGCCATCGTCGGCGGCAGCCGCCGCCTGGCCTCCGTCAAGGTCGTCCGCAGCACGACCTCGACCTCGTGGGCGTACGGCACGGACGCGAGCGAGGCGGTCAGGTGCGCCACGACGTCGAACTCGCCCGGATCGGGGAAGGTGACCCGAAGCGGCTCAACCGCCGCGATCCGGTCGACGCGGAAGGTGCGGACCTCGCCGTGCCGGTGATCCAGCCCGGAGGCGTACCAGCGGCCGGAGTGGAACACCAGGCCGTAGGCGTCCAGCTCGCGTTCGCTGTCCTCGCCTCGCCAGGAGCGGTACCGCAGCCGCACCCGCCGCCGGTCGCGCGCCGCGGCGGCCAGGACCAGCAGCGCCGACGCGTCCGGCGACGACGCCTCGCGCGGGGCCAGGGTGAACCCGAGGGTCTCGCGCAGAGCGGCGACGCGGTCCCGCAACGACGCCGGCAGGACGCGATGGATCTTCTCCAGCGCCCCCTCGGTGGCGATCCCGAGCCGGCGCCCGACGAGGAGGCCGAGCACGACCGCGACCGCCTCGTCTTCGCTGAACATCAGCGGCGGCAGCTTGTAACCGGGCAGCAGCCGGTAACCGCCGTACCGGCCGCGCCGCGCCTCCACCGGGATGCCCAGCTCGGCCAGGCGCAGCGCGTAACGCCGTACGGTGCGCTCGTCCACGCCGAGCGCGTCGGCCAGTTCCCGGCCGGTGAGCTCCCGGCGCGCCTGCAGCAGTTCGAGCATCGCCAGCACGCGGGTGGTCGGATGGGACATCGGTTCCTCCCCGGGCGAATTCTGCTCTTTATACCGGACCGATGCTGTCCGGATTCGGCTCTAGGTTCGGGCCAGACGAGAGAAAGGACGCATGATGGCGACATTCGTACTGGTCCCGGGGTTCTGGCTCGGCGGCTGGGTGTGGGAGGCGGTCGGCGCCCGGCTGCGGGCGGCCGGGCACGAGGTGCATCCGGTGACGCTCACCGGACTCGGCGACCGGGCACACCTGGCGACGCCCGAGGTCGGCATGGAGACCCACACCCTCGACGTGGTCAACACCCTGCGGTACGGGGACCTGCGGGAGGTGATCCTCGTGGGCCACAGCGGCGGCGGGCTGCCGGTGGCGCAGGCCGCCGACCGGGTCCCCGAGCGGCTGGCCCGGGTGGTCTACCTGGACTCGGTGCCGCTGCCGGACGGGGTGCGGCAGTTCGACGTCAACCCGCCCGAGGCCCGTGCGGAGATCGAGAAGCGGGTCGCGGCGGAGGGGGAGGGCTGGCGGCTGCCCCCGCCGCCGTTCGCCGAGGTCGCGGAGGACCCGCGCAACCTGGCCGGCCTGGGCCCGGCCGACCTGGCGCTGCTGCGCGAACGGAGTGTGCCCCAGCCGTTCGCGACCGCGACCGAGCCGCTGCGGCGGACCCGTCGCACACCCGTGCCGGAGACGCTGATCGCCTGCGTCTTCGCCGAGGAGCAGGTACAGCAGATGTTCGCGGACGAGGATCCGATGATGGCCGGCTTCGACGGGGTGCCGCAGGTGGTGCCGTTGCCGACCGGGCACTACCCGATGCTGTCGCGCCCGGCCGACACCGCGCGGGCGCTGGCCTCACTCGCCTGACTCGGCGCGCTTCTTCAGCGCGGCGTTCATCGCGTCGAAGCGGTCGCAGCTCGCGGCCAGGCTCCCGTGGAACAACGGCACGGCGATCCCGCGGAACGTCTCGGCCTGGGTGAACCGCACCCGCCCCGGGGCGGCCGCCTCGATCGTGAACCGGTGCTCGCCGTCGGCCAGCCCGCCGACCTCGTGATAGTGGCTGAACCAGCGCAGTTCACGGCCCGCCTCGGCCGCCCGTACGGTCGGGCGGACGGTCGAGGTGCCGCCGCTGGAGTGCAGGCGGAGGGTCAGGGTCTCACCGACGGCGAGACGGCCGCCCACGTCGGTGATCTCGGGGTTCCAGTGGTCGTAGGAGCGCAGGTCGGTGAGGACCTGCCAGACCCGGGCGGGGGAGGCGGCGATCTCGGTGGACCGCGTCACGGTGTAGGGGTGGGAGCGGCCCCACAGGTAGAAGCCGGCGAGGACGATGGCGGGTGCCAGAATGCCCGCGATCAGCCGGTTGAACATGAACGGGAGCATGCCACAAACGCCGCACACCGCACGTACGGGTAGGAGATCGCCTGGTCGGTGAGCCAGAGACCTGGTGGACTGACGCCATGCCGACACCGCCGCGCCGCGTCCTCGGGGCACTTCACCGGTTCAACGCCGCCCACCCTTGGGACCACAACGCTCACTACCACCCGTGGATCCTGCGGCGGTTGCCCCGGCGCTTCGGCAGTGCCCTGGACGTCGGCTCCGGCAGTGGCGACCTGGCCAGGCTCTTGGCCGCACGCGCCGACAAGGTGCTCGGCATCGACTCCGACCCGAAGATCACCGCCCGGGCCCGGGAGCTGACCCCTCCGGCGGCTCCCGTCACCTTCACGACCGCGGACGCGCTGACCGGCATCCCCGGCGGCCCCTACGACGTCATCACCTGCGTCGCCGCGATCCACCACCTGCCGTTCACCGACGCTCTCGCCGTCTTCCGCCGCCACCTGGCGCCCGGAGGAACCCTGGTGGTTCTCGGGCTGTCGCGCCCGACGACTCTCGCCGACCACCTGCTCGCGGCCGCGGCCGTCCCGCTCAACGTCGCCACGGGCCGGCTCAAGAACAGGGGCCGCACAGCACCTCGTCCGGTTTCGATGACGGCCCTGACCCGGCCGGCCGAAATGAGCTTCCCCGACATCGTCCGCGACGCCCGAGCGGCCCTGCCCGGCGCACGACTGCGCCGCCGGCTGTTCTGGCGTTACACGCTCGTCTGGCGTCACGGTTGAGCGGCTACGAGATCGCCGTATCCGACAGGCGTCGGGAGAACGGCCAGCCGCGATCGAGCCGTTCGTCTGTCATTCTGCCGAGATGCTCTTCCGTATTGCGACACGGCGGGACCTGCCCGCGATCATCGCACTGTTGTCCGATGAGCAAGCGGTCGTGGATCCGGCGACCGTGGTGGTCGACGAGGCGTACGCGCAGGCGTTCGAGGCGGTGGACGCCGACCCGCGCAACGAGATGGTGGTCCTCGACGAGGGAGACGGTACGGTCCTCGGCTGTCTGCAGCTCACCTATATCCCCGGTCTGGGCCGCCACGGGCAGGAGCGCGCGCTGATCGAAGCGGTGCGGATACGCGCCGACCGGCGCGGGGCCGGCCTCGGCCGTACGATGCTCACCTGGGCCATCGACCGGGCTCGTGCCCGCGGCTGCACACTGGTGCAGCTCACCAGCAACAAACGGCGCACCGAGGCCCATCGCTTCTACGCCTCGCTCGGCTTCGTGCGCAGCCACGACGGATTCAAGCTGCCGCTGTGACCTCGGCTCCGTCCGACGGCTCCGCCGGCTCGGCGAGGGCGCCTCATGCCGCCGGCTGAGTGTCCGCGGGGTGCCGGGGGAGCAGGAGTGCGGCACCGGCGGCGGCGATCGCGGCGATGAGGGCGGCGACGCCGAAGGCGAGGCCGTAGCCGTCGGCGTGGCCGGAGTGGGCGGTGACCAGTGTGGACAGTACGGCCAGGCCGACCGCCGCGGCGACCTGACGGACGGTGTTGAGGACGCCGGCGGCCACCCCGGCCAGGTCGGCGGGGACGGCGGTGGCGGCGACGGTGATCGGGGTGAAGGCCACACCGATGCCGAGGCCGAACAGGACCTGCGGCAGGGCGATCGCGGGCCAGTACCGCGTGTGTGCTCCCAGGCGGGCCAGCCAGGCGAATCCGGCGGCGGCGAGGAGGGCCCCGACGGTGGCGACCAGCCGGACGCCGTGACGGTGGGTCAGCCGTCCGGCGAGCCGGGCGCCGGTGAACAGCGCGCCGGCGGCGGGCAGGAACGCCAGTCCGGCCCGCATCGGCGGGTAGCCGAGCGCCTGCTGCAGGTAGATCGACAGCAGGACGGGACTGGCGAAGAAGCCGAGCCCGAGGCAGAAGATCACCGCGTTCGCGGCGCCGACCGGGCGGGAACCGAACAGGCCGAGCGGCACCAGCGGCGCGCTCGCCCACCGGTGCCGGTGGGCCGCGAACACGACCAGCAGTACGGCCGCGGCGCCGAGCGAGACGACGACCGGGAGCGATGACCAGCCGTCGTCGGCGCTGTCGAGCACGCCGTAGACCAGGGCGGTGAGCCCGCACGTGGCCAGGACCGCGCCGACCACGTCGAGCCGGGCCCGCGCGGGCCGGCGGTCCGCATGGGGCATGACGATCACGGTCGCCACCGCGATGACCAGGGTGAGGGGGACGTTGACCAGGAACACCCAGCGCCAGCCGGCCAGGTCGGTGAGCACGCCTCCGATCACCGAGCCGGCGGCGGCACCGGCGGCTCCGACGGCGCTCCACAGCCCCAGCGCGCGGCTGCGCGCCGCGGGGTCGAGATAGGCGCCGGTGACCATGGTCAGCGTGGCCGGCATAACGATCGCCCCGCCGGCGCCCTGAACCGCGCGGGCCGTGATCAGAACCCATGCCTGGGGAGCCAGCCCGCACGCCAGGCTCGCCGCGCCGAAGCAACAGACGCCGGTCAGGAACGTCGCGCGGGCCCCGTAGTTGGCGACCAGCCGTCCGGCGAGCAGCAACAGCCCGGCGAAGGCCAGCGTGTAGGCGTTGACCACCCAGGCCACGTCGGCGGGGGCGAACCGCAGGTCGGCGGTGATGCCCGGCAGGGCGACGGAGACGATGGTCGCGTCCAGGATGATGACGAACACCCCGGCGCACGCCAGCGTCAGGACCGGTGCGCCGCCCGAGCCGGCGCGGGTGACCGGCCCGGAGGCGGTACCGGCCGCGAGGGGAGAATCTGGCTTCGCGCTCATGAAGGTAAGCCTAACCTAATTAGTGACCATTGGTCACTATATTGATCCCGTAGGGGTGGCGGTACGGCGTGAGCCGGCGGCGGGCCGGTCCCGGAGGGCTCTGGTGACGGGCGGCTTCGGTAGCGGACGGTCGCAGCTCCGGTGACGGAGGTGTCGCCTCCGGCGGGCCGTAGACTCAGGCCCATGGCCAGCCGCGCCGGACAGGACGCCAAGGGAGCGCCGCACCGGCCGCGGCGAGGACGCCCGCCGCAGCTCAGCCGCGAGCAGATCGTCTCCGCCGCGCTGGCGTCGAATCTGGAGACCCTGACGCTGCGGGAACTCGCGGCCCGCCTCGGCGTCACGCACGGCGCGCTGTACCGGTGGATCTCCAACCGCGACGAGCTGATGGACATGGTCAGCGACGTACTGGTGGAGCGGATCCTGCCCGCCGACGAGCCCGAGGAAGGCCAGTGGCGGCCCTGGCTGCGCCGCCTGGCCTGGTCGATGCACGATGAGTTCCTCGCCGTCCCCGGCTACGCGACGCGCACCGCCCGTCCGCACCGTCACAACGCCGAGTCGTTCGGGCGGCTCCGGGCCGGGGTCATCCGCGCCTTCACCGGCGCGGGCGTCTCCCCGGAACTGGCCGAGCAGAGCTGGTACATCTTCGGCACCTCGCTGGTGAGCTGGCTGGCCGCCCAGGAGCAGTCCCTGGACCTGGGCGACGGCCGGCCGCGATTCGACCTGTTCCTGGACGTCCTGCTGCGCGGCCTGCCCGCACGCGAGCCGGCGGATCCTCCTCCCGCCGGCCGAGACGACCGTGAAATCGGCTGAGACGACCGCCGCGGGCCGTCCTCGGGGCGCCGCACGTTGATGTCGGATTCTCGCTAGCGGAGGCCGGTGGCCAGAGGCGATGCTGGGACGCATGCATGAGGACGTGGAACGCTGCGTACGCGCCGTACGATCCAAGGACGCGAGGTTCGACGGCTGGTTCTTCACCGGGGTGCTGACCACCGGGATCTACTGCCGGCCGAGCTGCCCGGTGGTCCCGCCCAAGGCGGAGAACATGCGGTTCTACCCCAGCGCCGCGGCGGCCCAGCAGGCCGGGTTCCGCGCGTGCAAGCGGTGCCGTCCCGACGCCAGCCCCGGCTCACCGCAGTGGAACGAGCGCGCCGACCTGGTGGCCCGCGCGATGCGGCTGATCGCCGACGGTGTCATCGACCGTGAGGGCGTGCCGGGCCTGGCCGCACGGCTGGGCTACAGCACCCGGCAGATCGAACGTCAGCTGCGCGCCGAACTGGGCGCCGGCCCGCTCGCGCTGGCCCGCGCCCAGCGCGCCCAGACCGCCCGGCTCCTGATCGAGACCAGCACGCTGCCGATGAGCGACATCGCGTTCGCGGCCGGGTTCGCCAGCATCCGCACGTTCAACGACACGGTGCGGGAGGTCTTCGCGCTCTCGCCGACCGAGCTGCGCCACCGCGTCGGCCGCGGCCGGCCCGTCGAGACCTCCGGCACGCTCACGCTACGGCTGCCGTTCCGCGCGCCGCTGTGCCCCGACAACCTGTTCGGTCACCTGGCGGCGACCGCCGTGCCCGGCGTCGAGGAGTGGCGCGACGGAGCGTACCGGCGCACCCTGCGGCTCCCGCACGGCCACGGGATCGTCTCGCTGCGGCCGGGCGCGGAGCACGTCACCTGCCGGCTGGCCCTCACCGACCTGCGCGACCTGGCCAACGCGATCAGCAGGTGCCGCTGGATGCTCGATCTGGACGCCGACCCCGTCGCGGTGGACGATCTGCTGCGCCGCGATCCGGTGCTGGCGCCGTACGTGGACAAGAGTCCCGGACGGCGGGTGCCGCGCACCGCGGACGGCGCGGAGTTCGCCGTCCGCGCCGTGCTCGGCCAGCAGGTGTCCACCGCCGCGGCCCGTACGCACGCGGGCCGGCTCGTCAGCGCCATCGGCGACCCGGTGACCGACGCCGAGGGCGGGCTGACCCACCTGTTCCCGGCCTCCGAGGCGCTGGCGGAGGTCGACCCGGCGACGCTGGCGTTCCCCCAGGCCCGCCGCGTGACGCTGACGACCCTGGCGGCGGCGCTCGCCGCGGGTGAGATCGACCTGGGGCCCGGCAGCGACTGGGCCCAGGCACGGGTGCGGCTGGGCGAGCTGCCCGGCCTGGGTCCCTGGACGATCGAGACGATCGCCATGCGGGCCCTCGGCGACCCGGACGCCTTCACCGCCACCGACCTGGGCGTACGCATCGCCGCGCGACACCTCGGCCTGCCCGGCACCCCGGCGGCGCTGATCCGCCACTCCGCGGCGTGGCGGCCCTGGCGCGCGTACGCGGTGCAGCACCTGTGGGCCACCGGCGACCATGCCATCAACCGGATCCCCGCCTGAAGCCCCTCCGCCCCCGACCCGATCAGGAACACACCATGCCCCACACCGTCGTGGACAGTCCGCTCGGCCCGCTCACGCTCGTCGGCACCGACGGCGCGCTCACCGGCCTCTACATGGACCGGCAGCGGTACCGGCCCGAACCCGAGACCTTCGGCGACCGAGACGACGCGCCCTTCGCCGAGGCGGCGCGGCAGCTGGAGGAGTACTTCGCCGGGAGACGCACGCGCTTCGACCTGCCGCTCGCCATGGCCGGCACGCCGTTCCAGCGGCAGGTCTGGGAGGCGCTGCGGGCGATCCCGTACGGGCGGACCGTGTCGTACGGGCAGCTCGCCGACCGGCTCGGCCGGCCCACCGCGGCGCGCGCCGTCGGCCTGGCCAACGGCCACAACCCCATCGGCATCATCGTGCCCTGCCACCGGGTCGTGGGCGCGAGCGGCGACCTGACCGGCTACGGTGGCGGGCTGGACCGCAAGCGGCGGCTGCTGGACTTCGAGCGGACCGTCAGCGAGCGGTCCTGACGGTGCGGCGGGCGCGCCACTCGTCCTCGAGCATCGCGTACACGAGTTCGTCGGTCCACTCGCCCTTGACCATCTCGTTCTGTACCAGATGCGCCTCGCGGCGCATGCCGAGGCGTTCGAGGACCCGGGCGGAGGCGGTGTTGCGGCCGTCGAGGCGGCCGACGACACGATGCAGGCCGAGCCCCTCGAAGGCCAGGCGCAGGATAACCTCGGCGGCCTCGGTGGCGTAACCGTGCCCGCCGTGGTCGGGGTGGAAGATGTAGCCGATCTCGCCCTGCCGGTGTTCCTCGCTGGTCCAGAAGAGCTGGACATCGCCGATCATCTTGCCGGTCTCGGGCAGCTCCACGGCGAGCGTCAGGTTGTCGCCCTCCTTGCTCAGCCCGGAGGCGGCGATCTTCATGGCGAGCGATCCGCGTGTCTGGGTGAGGTCCCGCGGACCCCAGTACAGGTAGCGGGTCACGTCGGGGCGGGACTGGATGTCCGCGAGGTCGTCGAGGTCGTTCTCGGTGTAGAGGCGCAGCAACAGCCGTTCGGTCTTGATCGGGAGCTCGGGAGACAGCACCGGTCGATGGTAGTGACCGGCCCGGCGGGATCGCGAAGTGATTTTCGCCCGTCTGGGGGGTTTCGTGGCCAGGTTGGCCTGCGGCACGCTGGGACAATGCTGATCACGACCGGCGCGGACGTCGTCGAGGAGACGCGCGCGTTCAACCAGACCCTGGCCGAGACTCTCGCCGCTCTGCCGGCGCATCACGAGGTGAACGACCCCGTCGTGTCGCGGGCGGCGCGGGCCCGCGGCGAGGGAGCCTTCCCGGCCCCGGTGCGCCTGGACGTGGGCCAGGACCGCGCGATCCCCGGCCGTGCCGGGCAGATCCCGCTGCGCGTGTTCACGCCTCCGGTCGTCCGCGGCGTTCACCTGCACATCCACGGCGGCGGCTGGACGTTCGGCTCGGCCGCGGACCAGGACGGGCTGCTGTGGCGGCTCGCGCAGGCCGCCGAGATGGCCGTGGTCAGCGTCGACTACCGGCTCGCGCCCGAGCACCCCTACCCGGCCGCCCCGGACGACTGCGAGGACGCGGCGCGCTGGCTGGTCGCGAACGCGCGGAGCGAGTTCGGCACGGACCGGCTGACGATCGGCGGCGAATCGGCCGGCGCGCACCTGTCCGCGGTCACCCTCCTGCGCCTCGGCGGGCGGGGGTTCCGCGCGGCCCAGCTGACGTTCGGGGTCTTCGACCTGTCGATGACGCCCAGCCAGCGGCTGTGGGGTGAGCTGAACCTCGTCCTGTCCACGCCGATCATGGCCTGGTACTACGACCAGTTCGTGCCGGGCATCGACGTCGAGGCGCGTCGCGCCCCGCACGTCTCCCCGCTGTACGCGGACCTGAGCGGCCTTCCGCCGGCCCGGTTCGTCGTCGGCACGCGCGACCTGCTGCTGGATGACACGTTGTTCATGGAGGCGCGCTGGCGCGCGGCGGGCAACGAGACGACGCTGGAGGTGATCGCCGAGGCCGCCCACGGGTTCCTCTCGCACCCGCTGACGGTCGCCGAGCGTGAACTGGCCGCCCAGGAGGAGTTCCTGGCCAAGGCCGTCGCCGACTAGGTCGCCCTAGGCCACCGCGCCGGGCCAGTGCGCGGGGCGTACCCGCGCGGCCGGCAGGCGGGTGCGGGCGTCGCCCTTCGCGGCGTCCAGCTGGGCCTGGGTGAGGAACAGGCTCCGGCTCAGGTCGGTGCCGCGCACGTCGGCGTCACGCAGGTCGGCCCCGGTGAGGTCGGCGTCCGCCAGGTCGGCGTTCCTCAGGTTCGCGCCGATGAGCAGGGAGCCGCGAAGGTTCGCGCCGCGCAGGTCCCTGCCGCTGAGGTCCCGGCCCATGAGATCGGCGCCGCGGTGGTCGCGTCCGGGTGTGCCGGCGCGTGCGAGCTCGCCGGCGCGCGACAGCAGCGTGTTGGCCTCGCGCCGGCACGCGGCGACGTCGACCTTCAGCAGGTCGTCGGGGCCGCCCTCGGTGAGACGCTCGATCTCCCGGCGCTTGTGGTCGAGCCGGTCGGCCAGCGGGCGCGCCGCGGGCAGGGCCAGCGCCTCGGTCAGGTACCACAGAAGCTCGTGCAGGTCCCGCATGACCGGGAAGACCGCGAACATCCGCCGCGCGGTGTCCGGCTCGTCGCGCCAGTCGCGGCCGCCGAAGGTGCTCTGGGAGACCTTCTGGCCCGCGCCGAAGCAGTCATAGACGGTGCAGCCGCGAAAGCCCTTGTCGCGCAGGTCCGCGTGGATGCCGCAGCGGAAGTCGGCGTGCAGGTTGGGGCAGGGCCGCCCGGCGCCCTTGTCGATCGCGAAGTCCACCGAGGCCGCGAAGGCCGGTGCGACGCAGCACAGCGCGAAACAGTTCGCGCAGTCGGCGCGCAGCTCTTGTTCCTCGGGCAAGCCGGATCCCCCGTGATGATTCAGCCGATTCTTCGCAGCCTAACGCCTGTCATGAGCGAGCAGACCGGCGGCGCCTGACGTCCCTCGGCGCTCGTCACCAGCCGGCGATGACCTGGCGCCCCTGGGGGATGGCGAGGTCGAGCAGCCCGGGAAACCGGGCGTCGAGGTCGTCGCGGCGCAGACGGTTGAGCCGCCGTGTGCCCTCGTCCCGCTGACGGATCACCCCGGCCTCGCGCAGGGCCTTGAAGTGACCGCTCTGCGTGGACTTGCTGACCGGGAGCGCGAACGTCGTGCACGCGAGCTCGCCGTCCGGCTCGGCGTCGGCGAGCCGGGCGACGATCGCCAGCCGGACCGGGTCGCTGAGGGCGGCCAGCACGGTGGTGAACCGCAGTTCGGCACGGTCGGGATGCAGGAGTTCGGTCGCGGTCCGGCTGGCCATGGCGTCCAGCATAACCGTCATGTTCGATAAGTCCGAACATCTGCTATGTTCGCGTTTCCCGAACATGATGGGAGCTCGCGAATGCCGTTCCTCCTCACCGCCGCGCGCCGTGGCCGGATGCCCGGCCACGACCGCCGCTCGCCGGGCCCGGACCCACGGCCCCGGCGGTGGCGTTTCTGGGCCGTCGCCTACGCGCTGCTGATGCTGCTGACCGGCACGAACCTGCCGACGCCGCTGTACCGCGGGTACGCGGTGCGGTTCGGCTTCTCGCCGCTGGTCGTCACACTGATCTTCGCCGTCTACGCGGCCGTCCTGATCCCCTCACTGCTGGTGGCCGGCCCGCTGTCGGACGCGGTGGGGCGTCGCGCCGTACTGCTGCCGGCGGTGGCCCTGGCCGCCCTCGGCTCGCTGGTGTTCGCCCTGGCGGAGGGCACGGCATGGCTGTTCGCGGCCCGGATGCTGCAGGGAGCCGCGCTCGGCGCGGCCTCGGGGCCGCTGACCGCGGCGCTGGCCGAACTGGAGCCCGGGGGAGACCGCCGCAGGGCGGCCCTGGTGGCCACCGTTGCCTCCGCCGGCGGGCTGGGCCTCGGACCGGTGGTGGCCGGGCTGCTCGCCCAGTACGCGCCGGCGCCGCACGTGCTGCCGTTCGCGGTGGAGCTCGTACTGCTCGCACCGGCCTGGGCGGCGATCGCGACACTGCCGGCGAAGCGATCCGGCGCCCGATGGGTTCCGCGCCGCCCGCAGATCCCCGCCGCCATGCGGACGGTGTTCGCGACCAGCGGGACGGCGAGCTTCCTGGCCTTCGCCGTGATCGGGCTGTTCCTCACTCTCGTTCCGCCGTACGTCGCCGAGCTGTCCGGCAGCGGCAACCTTCTGCTGGGCGGTGCGGCCGTCGCGCTGATGCTGGCCTGCTCCACGCTCGCCCAACTCGCCGGCTACGGCCGGCCGGCACGGCGGCTGGAATCGGCCGGCCTCCCGCTGCTCGCCACGGGGCTGGTGCTGCTCGCCGTCGCGGGCACCGTCTCCTCGCTGCCGTTGCTGCTCGTCGCCACCGTGATCGCCGGGTCCGGCCAGGGCCTGGTGTTCCTCGGCGGTCTCACCGCGGTGAACCAGGCGGCTCCTCCCGGCCGCCACGCCGACGTGCTGTCCAGCTTCTACGTGGTGCTCTATCTCGGCGTCGGCGTACCGGTCGTCGGTGTCGGCTTCCTCGCCACCGCGGTCGGGCTCCTCGTCGCCGTACGGTACTTCGCCGCCGTAACCGCAGGGCTGTGCCTGATGCTGCTGCTCGTCCTCGCCCGCGCCCGCCGCTGACCGTGCCTCCATCCGCCGGATCACCACGGCGATCAGAGGTGTCGCTCCAGGAAGCCGGTGAGCACGGCCCGCAGCGCCTCCGGGGCGTCGAGGTGAACGTCGTGCCCGGCGCCGGGCACGGTCACCATCGCCGTGCCCGGCCGCGCCGACGTCATCTCCCGTTGCTCGTCGAGGGGGATGATGCCGGACTCGCCGAGGACGACGAGCGCCGGACAGGCCACCCGCCGCCATTCACTCCAGAAGGACGGGCGCACCAGGCCCGCAAGGGAGCGCACCATCAGCCCGGCGTCGAACCGCGGCCACCATCCGCCGGCCCGTCGCTCCAGCCCGGCGGCCCAGCCCGCTCCGGCCGGGCCGCCGCCGAAGAACTCCGCCGCCGCGTCGAGGGAGCCGAACGGCACGGGCCAGGAGTCGAGCCAGGCACCGATCCGGTCCACCTCACGCGTGACCATGCCGCGGGCGCCCGCCTCGACCATCACCAGCGCCCGTACGAGATCGGGGCGGGCGGCGGCGACCAGCATGGCGGTGTTCCCGCCGAGGGACTGACCGACCAGGGCGACGTCGTCCAGGCCCAGCGCCGTGATGACCTCGATGACGTCCGCCACGTACGCCGACCGGGACATGTCACCGCCGGGCGGACGGCGTTCGCTCGCGCCGTGCCCGCGCTGGTCCAGCGTCACCACGCGGTACCGCCCGCACATCCCGGCGACGGTGGCGTCCCACTCGCCGCCGTACCCGGCGAGCCCGTGCAGGAACAGGACGGGACGCCCGGCGCCTCCATGGTCGCGTGCGACCAACCGGACCCCGTCCCGTACGACGGTGCGCTCCGTCCAGGCGGTGTGCGGCCCGCTCATCGCTCGCCCCGCCTCCTCGGCCTGCTCGTCACCGGTCGGACGAGACCTGATTCCCGATCATCTTCAGCAGCGCGGCGTGCGTCTCCGGGTCGGCGGCCACGACCAGCCCGCCCGCACCGGTGTGCAGGGGCCGGCCGTCGATTCCGGTCACGACGCAGCCGGCGGCCTGGCACAGGGCGATCCCGCCGGCGAAGTGCACGCTGTCACGCAGGTGGCCGTCGGTGACGTAGGCGGCTCGCCGGCCGGCCGCCACCCAGGCCACCGCCAGAGTGGTGGAGACGACACGCGGCCGGAACCGCTCGGCGAACTCGGCGTCGGCGAGGAGGCGGACCGCACGGAAGCGCGGTGCGTTCGGGAACGGCGGATCGAGGTTGACGTCCACCAGGTGCGAGTCCGGTGACGGCGTGAGTTCCGCGTCCGCGCCGTCGCGGCGGACGCAGGCGCGCTCACCGTCGGTCCAGAACACCTCGTCGTTGAACGGATCGGCCGATGCCGCCGCCGTGATCTGCGACCCCACGCGCAGGGCGACGTTCACCGCGACCAGCATGTTCCGGACCGCGTAGTTCAACGTGCCGCACAGGGGATCGACCAGCCACATGCGCTCCGCGCCGTCGGTGCCCGTACGGCCGCTCTCCTCACCCAGCACGGCATCGTCCGGCCGGGCGGTCCGGAGGAGGTCGAGGATGGCCTTCTCCGCCGCCAGATCGGCGGCCGTGGCGAAGTCACCGGCCGACTTCTCGAACCGCGCCAGCGGTTCCCCGTACATCCGGCGCACCACGGCGGCTCCCGCCTGCGCTGCCGACACGGCCAATTCGACGTCCGTCCCCGCCTTGAGCATTCGCGCAGGATAGTCGCCTCGGACCCGGTCGAGCCGCCGTGGCCACCACGGGAGGCGGAACCCGCCCGTCGCCTGCGGGCCGCTGGTCTTGACCTTGACGCAGGGGCGACCCTCCATCCTTCTGCCAGATCCGCGAAGGAGGCAGGGGATGACCGCGTTCATCGAGAAGGTCGTCGCCGACCTCGGCGACGAGCGGAGATGGCGGCAGTACGAGGCGCGCACGACGGGTACCCGCTCATGACGGCGCAATCGGCCGCCGGCCCGGCGATTCGCGTGCGGGGTCTGGAGAAGTCGTACGGGAGGCTGCAGGTGCTGCGAGGCGTGGACTTCGCGATGAGCCTGATCGGGAATCCGCCGGTGATCTTCCTGGACGAGCCGACGACCGGGCTCGACCCCGAGGCGCGGCTCGAGGTGTGGCAGGCCGTCGAGGAGCTCGGATGCTGGTGTTCGTCTATGTGTTCGGCGGCGCGGTCGACACGGGCTCGGACTCGTATGTGAACTACACGCTGCCCGGCATCCTGCTCATCACGATCGCGTCAGGCATCTCCTACACCACGTTCCGCCTCTTCATGGACTTGAAGAGCGGGATCTTCGAGCGTCTCCGGTCCATGCCGATCGCACGGTCGGGCGTCCTGTGGGCACACGTGCTGACCTCGCTGATCGCGAATCGCCGTGATCGTGGGCTTCTCCGCGGCGTCGGTCGAGGCCGCGGGCGCGTACTCCTACCCGCTGATCTTCCTGCCGTTCATCAGCTCGGCGTTCGTGCCCACCGGGACCATGCCCGGCCCGGTGCGCCGGTTCGCCGAGAACCAGCCGGTGACGTCGATCGTCAACACGATCCGTGACCTGCTCGCCCGGCGGCCGCCCGGCGACGACATCTGGATCGCTCTCGCCTGGTGCGCCGGCATCCTCGTCGTGGCGTACGCCTTCGCGATGGTCACCTGTCACCGGAAGGTCGCCTGAGGCAGGCTGAGAGACCGTCACTGAAGCGTTGCCGGGTCACAACGCCCACACTGCGCGGCTGCTCACGTCGGCGGCTGGGTGAGTTTGGCGGCCACGGCGTCGAGGACCCAGTCCAGGCCGGTCGCGAAGGACACCTCGGCGTCCACCTCCGTGCCGTCGTACACGGCCTTGCTCAGCGCCGGGAAGCGGCCCGTGGCGAGCATCTTCCTCACATGCGGGCCGGAGGCGCGCTGCCATTCGCGCTTGGACATGCCCGTGTCGCGCTCGGCCCGCAGGTTCGCGATCTCGCGTCTGATCGCGCCGGTGAGGTAGGCGCCGACGGTCTCCACGGCGCGCATGACGGTGTCGAGGTCGCTGAGGCCGTCGAGGGCGGCCAGCGTGGCCTCGGTCACGGCGAGGGCGTTCGGTCCCAGGGTCGGACGGCCGCCGAGCAGGTCGGCCAGCCATTCGTGACGGAGGGCGGCCTGCCTGGTGCGGTGGGCGCGGATGCGCAGCACCTCGCGCCAGTCACCGGGCTGCTCCTCGGGGAGGATCTCGGCGTAGACCTCGTCCACCATGAGGTCGAACAGCTCCTCCTTGGTGGAGATGTATCCGTACAGCCGCATCGGGCCGACGTCCAGCCGGGCCGCGACCTTACGCAACGAGACGGCATCCAGCCCGCCCTCGTCGGCCAGCGCGACGGCGGCGGCAACGATTCGCTCCCGGTCGAGCGGCGCGGGGCGAGTCGGCGGCTCCGGTCGGTCCCATACAGACATGGTTACACCGTACTCTTGCAATACACCGTAATGCCCCAATACGGTGTATCGACATGAGACACCGTATCGCCGTGGTCGGGGGTGGCCCCGGCGGCCTCACCTTCGCCCGCGTCCTGCACCGCCATGATCACCCCGTCACCGTTCTCGAACGCGATCCCGCCCCCGACGCCCGTCCCCCGGGCGGCACGCTGGACCTGCACGAAAAGCTGGGCCAGCTCGCGCTGGAAAAGGCGGGGCTGCTGGCGGAGTTCCAGGCGCTGTCCCGTCCCGAGGGGCAGGCCATGCGCATCCTGGACACGGACGGGACCGTCCTCCGCGACTGGCCGGCCCGTCCAGATGACCAGGCCCATCCCGAGATCGACCGCGGGCAACTCCGTGACCTGCTGCTCGGCCCTCTGGACGTTCAGTGGGGGCGGGACGTGACGGAGGTGGTGCCGGAGACCGAGGACGGCGTGCTGGTCCGGTTCGCGGACGGGCGGCAGGAGGCGTTCGACCTCGTGATCGGCGCGGACGGCGCCTGGTCCCGAGTGCGCCCGGCGGTCTCACCCGCGACGCCGCACTACACCGGCATCACCGCGGTCGAGACCTCCCTGGACGACGTCGACACTCGCCATCCCGATCTCGCCCGGCTGATCGGCGACGGTTCCCTGGCCGTGTACGGCGTGAACCGCGCCATCGTCGCCCAGCGCAACAGCGGCGGCCACGTCAAGGCGTACGCCCAGTTCCGCGCGCCGCTGGACTGGCACACGAACCTGGAGCGGCACATGGGCCTGATCGGGCACGCGGACCTGGACCTGGCCGACGTCGAGGCCGTGCGATCAGGCCTGCCGGCTCTGTTCGACGGCTGGGCCGCTCCCGTCCTCGATCTCCTCCGCCACGGCACCGCTTTCGTTCACCGCCCCCTCTACGTCCTGCCCGTGTCCCACACCTGGACCCACGTACCCGGGGTGACGCTCCTGGGCGACGCCGCCCACCTGATGCCCCCGCTGGGGGCGGGCGCGAATCTCGCGATGCTGGAGGGCGCCGAACTCGCCGAGTCCGTCGCCGCCGCCTCCGGCCCTGGAGATCTCGATGAGGCCGTTCGCGCCTTCGAGGAACAGATGTGGGCGCGGGCCGGAAGATGGGCGAAAATCACGACGGCGGGTCTGGAACGCCTCGTGAGCCCGGACCCCGCCGAAGCCATCGCCCTCTTCGACGAAGTCCAGCCGGCCTGACGGCCGAGCGCGAGAGCACCGGCGCTGACGACTTCTTTGAAGCGCGCCGGCCGGGTGAGGATCGCGGCCGGGCAGCCACCCCATGAGTCACGAATCCTGCCGGGAACCGGTCATCAGGGCGATCGTGCTGTGGGGTGCGTCGCCATCGATCATGATCGCGTACATGTCGTCGTCGCCTGCTTCTACGGCGGCGGCGCGGGCGAACATGCCGCGTTCGTGCTCGGAGAGCGCAGCCTCCACGTTGTCCGGGTGCGCGGCGAGGGCCCGGCCCAGCTCGGCGCCGTCCTGCATGGCCAGGTTGGCGCCCTCACCGTTCGGCGGCCTG
Organism: Actinoallomurus oryzae; assembly: GCF_039541955.1. Classification (NCBI taxonomy): domain Bacteria; kingdom Bacillati; phylum Actinomycetota; class Actinomycetes; order Streptosporangiales; family Thermomonosporaceae; genus Actinoallomurus; species Actinoallomurus oryzae. The sequence continues at coordinate 43,881 of NZ_BAABHF010000057.1, forward strand.
AGGTGGGCGGCGTCTCCGAGCAAGGTCACCCCCGGCACCCGGTCCCAGCGGTGCCCGGTCGGCAAGGTGAAGATACGGCGCAGTACCGGCGGAGTGTCGCTGTCGGTCATCAGAGCGGTGAGTTCGGGGGCCCAGCCGTCGAACTCCTTCGCGACCTGCGCGGTCAGGGTCGCGGCATCGGCAGCGTCGAGGTCGGCGAGCCAGTCCTGGGGCTTCCTCAGCTGCGCGTAGGCGTGCAGCGTCCCGCCGCCTTCCCGATGTGCCAGCAGGCCCCTGCCCGGCGCGAGCGCGAACAGTGATCCGGCACCGACCGCGTCCGCGGCGGCGGGATGGCGGGTGTCGCCGTCGAACAGAAACGTCTCCACGCTGCAGACGCCGAAATACTCGGGAGCGGCGGCCGACAGCACCGGGCGTACCCGCGACCACGCGCCGTCAGCGCCGATGAGCAGGCTCGCGACAGTGCTGGTGTCGTCGGCGAAGCCGACCTCATGACGGCCCTCGCCCAGGCCCCGCACGCGAGTGACCTTGTGCCCCCACCGGACGGTGCCGGGCGCAAGCGCGTCCAGCAGCAGCCGCCGCAGCGCGCCGCGCGGCACCTCGGGGCGCCGGCCGGTGCCGTCGTCGGGGATGTCGAGCAGCACGGTCCCGGTCTGGTCCATGACACGGTAGGACTCGCGGCCGGGCAGGATGAGCCTGCGGAACTCCTCGATCAGGCCGGCCGCCTCCAGCGCCGGCCGGCCGTTCCAGGGGTGGATGTCGAGCAGGCCGCCCTGGCGGCGCGCGTCCGGTGAGGGATCGGCCTCATGGACCGTGGCCGTGATGCCGTGCACCTGCAGCACCCGGGCCAGCACAAGGCCGCCCAGACCGGCTCCGATGATCGTGACCGGTGTCGTCATGGTTTCCTCCCAAGCCCGCTGGATCCGCACTGGATCATGCGTTGGATCGCTCGTTGGATTAACGATCCATTTCAGGCTAGCGCACCTTTGGAGCGGCAATCCATCGGTGTCATACTGGTGCTTGTGGCGAAGAGATCTACGCAGGGGACCGCGGGGAGGACTCCGCGAAGCCCGCGGCGCGCGGAGGCGCTGTCCAGGGAGGCGATCGTCCAGGCCGCGACCGACCTTCTGGACGAGGGCGGCGAGACCGCTCTGACGATGCGCGCGCTCACCGGTCGCCTGCACACCGGCTACGGAGCGATCTACCATCACGTCGCGGACAGGAACGACCTGCTCGCGGCGGCCACCGACGACGTCATCGCCCGTGTCCTGGCCGGCGTGGTCGTCGATGCGGACCCGCCGGAGGCCCTGCGTCGGCTCGCGCTCGGCCTGTTCGACGCGATCGACGCGCACCCCTGGGTCGGCGCTGAACTCTCCCGGCAGCCGTGGCGGCCCGTGCTGCTGGAGTTCTACGAGAACATCGGCCGGCTGCTGAACGCACTCGGCGTCCCCGCCAGAGCGCGCTTCGACGCGGCCGGGACGCTCGTGAACTACATCCTCGGCGTCGCCGCGCAGAACGCCGCCAACACCCGATATCTCGCCGGCGGCGACACCGATCGAGACGCCTTCCTCACCGCCGCCGCCACGCAATGGGCCCGACTGGACCCCGGCCGGTACCCGTTCGTGCACGAGGCGGCGACGCGACTGCGCGAACACGACGACCGCGAACAGTTCCTCGCCGGTGTCGACATCTTCCTGGCCGGTATCGCGACCCTGCGCTGACCGGCCCTCCGCCGCGTCCGGATCTTCCGGTGGGGACGGCGACGGAACGCGGACCGTTGATCATCGCTGGGTGTGTCGTGGGCGCGGGCCGGTCATGGCATCACGACGAGTCGCCTGCCTTTGAGGTCGGTTCGCTGCCAGGCGGTCTCGATGTCGCTCAGCGGGACCTTCTCCACGTCGAAGGTGAGCTCGCCGGACCGCGTCCACGTCACGATCTGCTGGTACGCCTCGTCCATGGTCTGCGGGTCGAGCCCCTTGGCCGCGCCGTAGATCTCCACACCGGAGGTGCGCAGGCTCGACGCGGCGAGGGCGAGCTCAGCGCCCGCCGACTCGCCGATCTGGACCACCCGGGTCGGCTTGCCGAAGGCGAACGACCGCGGCACCAGCGCGCGCAGCAGGATCTCGCTCGGCCTGCCCCACAGGTAGTCCACGACGACGTCGTAGCCGTCGCCCCTGGCATCGAGGTACGCCTGCGCAAGCACCTCGTCGGAGACCGCGGTGTTGATCACCGTGTCGGCTCCGATGACCCGTACCTCGCGCAACTGGTCGTCGTCTCGGCCGGTGGCGACGATCCGGCCGGCGCCCAGCAGCCGGGCCACCTTGACCGCGAGCCGCCCGGCGACCCCGGTGGCGCCCTGCACCAGCACCGTCTCCCCGGGAACGAACCCCGCGGCCGCTTTCATCGACATCGCGGTGATGGCCGAGGCCATCACGGTCGCCACGGCCGGGTCGATGCCGTCGGGGATCGGCACGTAGGAGCCCTGAGGCACCACGGCCTTCTCGGCGAGCGCGCCGTAGGGCGGGCGAATGTCGCCGAACCCGACGAGCGTTCCGTCCGGGAGGGCGCCGATGCCGTCGAAGGCAGGGATCACCGGAAACCGGCCGATGTACTGCTCGCCGGCGTAGTGCGTACCGGCCGCGATCGCCCTGTCGACGTTCTCGACGGCGACCGCCTTGACATCGATGATCATCTCGCCGTCGCCGGGCACCGGATCGGGGAAGTCCTCATAGCGTGGGATGCCGCCGGCCTCGTGAAGCACTGCCGCCTTCATCCCAGATCCTGACCGAACAAGCGGGCGATCCGCGTCTGCCACGCCGCCAGGACCCGAGGCGGACGGGCCGGAGAGTGGTTGAACCCGTGGTGGTGCGAACGGTGATGCGTGAGCGAGTGCCGCCGCCCATGGCCGTGGCGGGCCTGGCCCTGGTGGCCGGCCGGCCGCTCGATGTGCGCGGGAATCCCCGGAATGCGATGGGTCGTCCAGTGCAGCAGGTCGCGGAGTGAGTGCCGGTGTCTCATCGTTGCCTCCCATGGGCGCTCTCTATCACTGATAGAGGACTCTATCACTGATAGGGTCTGGAAGGGAGGTGCCGGAATTGGCTCTGGACAAGCAGCGGATCGTCACCGAGGCCGTCGCGCTACTGGACGCCGAGGGTCTCGACGGCGTGACCACGCGCAAACTGGCCGCCCGGCTCGGCGTACGGTCGCCGACCCTTTACTGGCACATCCCGAACAAGGCAGCGCTGGTCACCGCGATCGCCGAGGCGATCCTTGAGCAGCAGTTCCCCGAGCTGGCGTCACCCGCGCCGGAAGAGCGCTGGCAGGACTGGCTGATCGGCCTGGCCGGGCGCCTGCGGCACGCGTTGCTGGCCCACCCGGACGGAGCCCGGATCATCGCGGCCTCCCAGCTGTCCCTCAAGATGGCCGCCATCTCCGAACTGGCGATGAGCACACTGGTGGGGCGGGACATTCCCTTGCGGCAGGCTCGCCTGATCGTGTTGACGGTGTTGCGCTTCACCGTCGGCTTCGTTCTGGAGGAACAGGTCGGCCGCCCCGACGCGGACGCCCTGGACGGCTTCGACATGGACGCGTACGCCGCGGCGTACCCCACGGTGACGGCCGGCGTGGCCGAGTACTTCCAACCCGGCCGCACCGTCGACGATCTGTTCCGCGATTGTCTGGAACAGATCATCCATGGTCCTGCCGCGACCTCGAGCGGGCCGCGGCCTGGCACTGGCTGAGCTTGCCGGTCATCACTCAGGGCAAGACGGGTCGGCGTGCGGGCGTGGTGTCCTCACCGGCCGGAGCGATCCGGTAGCCGCGTCGCGCCAGCGCCGCCATCCGCGGACCATCACGCTCGCCCAACGTCTCGACGCAGTGCTCTTGGACTTCGGCCAGCACCTTGGCCACGTCCATGTCCACGCTCATGCGGGGCATCCAACCACTACCGATTCGCCCGCAATATGGCTGAACCCAACGAGACCCTCACCGCCCTCGGCGGCCACGAGGTACGGCGCGGCGAACGGCGGCGGTCTCAGGCCGATCGCAGGCAGAAGGGGTGTCCGGCCGGGCTGGCGTAGACCCGGCTGCCGGTGCGGGTTTCCGGGGTGACGTCGTCGGTGGGCCGCAGTCGGGTGGCGCCGGCTTCGGTGGCCGTACGGTCGGCGGTCGCGAGGTCGTCGACGCCGAAGTCGAGGTGCATCTGCTGGGAGGTGCCGTCCGGCCAGTTTCGGGGCGACATGTCTGGGGGCCGACTGGACGACGATCACCGGGAGGCCGGGCGCCTGGATGAAGTGGTGGGTCGGTGTGCGGGTGATCGAGCCGTCGAGCAGCCGGTGCCAGAAGGCGCTCTCCGCCTCGACATCGGCGGCGTCGATGATCACAGAGGCCAGGGTGATGGGCATGGGGGTCCTGTTCTTGTTGCCGGTCGGTGCTCAGACGGTCGGGATGATGCCGCCGTCGACGCGGAACTGCGCTCCGGTGAGCCACTTCGCGCGGCCGGAGGCGAGAAAGACGATCATCTCGGCGACGTCCTCGGGGTCTCCGGGGCGGCCCATGGAGACCTGCAGGTGATCCACGATCTGCCGCGTGATCTCGGCGGTGGTGACGCCCTGCTGGTCGGCCATGTGCTGGAGGTGGGCGGTGGTGCCGTCGGTGACGACGAAGCCGGGCAGGACGCACACCACGCGCACCCCGTGCTCGCCGACCTCGGTGGCCAGTTCGCCGTGTTGGCGCCCTCCCTCGGCCTGCTCCGGGAGGCTGTCAGCACGATCGCGCCCGCTGCGGCGAATCGGCGGACGGTCGCCTCGCCCAGGCCGCGGCTGCCGCCGGTGACCAGCACGCGAAGGCCGTCCAGTCCTTCGCCTGCGATCGTCATGGGCATCTCCTCCCTAAGATGAACCGGACTCCGGAAACGATACACAAGCGGAACCGGACTCACCTTATGGAGGCTCTGTTGTCGTCATCACGCCCGCTGCGCGCGGACGCGCGACGCAACCGCGAGGCGCTCCTGGCCGCGGCGCGGGAGGCGTTCCTCGGCGGCGACGCCGACGCACACGTCGAGGAAATCGCCCGCAGCGCCGGCGTGGCCGTCGGGACGCTCTACCGCCACTTCGAGACGCGCGAAGTGCTCATCGAGGAGGTCTATCGCAAGGAGGTCGACGACCTGTGCGCCGCACCTTCCAAGCTCCTGGACCGGCACCCCCCGGACGAGGCCCTACGGCGCTTCCTGCTCCTGCTCGTGGACCACGCGGCCGTGGGGAAGGGGATGTCGGTCGCCCTGGAGAGCATCATGGCGACGGACTCACCGGTCTTCGAGACCGCCCGCACCCGGATGGCGAACGCCCTCACCCAACTGCTCGACGCGGGCACCGCGGCCGGCACGGTCCGCGACGGCGTCACCGGCCCCACCCTGTTGCGCGCCCTGGGCGGTATCTGCGGGATGCGCGCCACGGAAGGCTGGCTGGGCGAAGCCCACCAGATCACCGCCCTCCTCTTCGACGGCCTGCGCTACGGCGCCCCACGGACAACCTGAACCGCGGACGTTGTCGGTTGTGCCCAGCCGTGGCGCTTGAAGTGGACCTCGTACGTCACAAGGACGACCTGCCGGGGCTACCGGTGATTGCGCACTCGGCCTTCTCGCGGGCCAACGTGCGGCGAGGGCGGAGGGCCGCAGCCGTCGCGAAGGCTCCGAGGGCCGCGGCGATGGCGGCGGCGAAGGCCGTCCGGTATCCGAGGTGCGCGGCGATCTGGCCACCGAGCGGTCCGGCGGCGAGGATGCCGAGGTCCCAGAAGGACGTCATCGTGCCGACCGCCGCGCCGGGCCGCAGCGCCCCCGTACGGCCGAGGGTGATCGTGGTCGTGCAGGGGTAGACCAGGCCGAGCCCCGCTCCGGTGACGGCGACGCCGGCGAGCGCGGCGGGTTCGGACGCCGCGGCCGTGAGGAGGGTGAGGCCTGCCGCCTCGACCAGCAGGACGATCCGGGCGACGGCGGCGCCGCCGTACCGGTCCACCAGGGGGCTGCCCGCCGAGCGCGCGAGCAAGAACGGCACGGCGAACAGCGCCAGCCCCGCCTGCTGTCCGCCGATGTGCCGGTCGCCCAGGTAGAGGACGAGCAGAGCGGTCAGGGTGCCGTAGCCATAGGCGGCGAGGCCGAGGCACAGCCCCGGCAGCCCGGCGCCGCCGGGCAGGAGGTCGTGCCAGGAGGCCGGCCGCCGCTCCTGCCGCGAACGGGTGGTGGCGACGAGGGCGCTCGACACGAGTGGCAGGGCCACGACCATCCACCAGACGGCGTCCGCGCCGCCGAGCCGGTGAATGAGGACTGCGAGCACGGGTCCGGCGGACAGGCCGCCCCACATCGACAGCCCGAACCATCCCGTCAGCCGGCCCCTCCGGTCGTCGGTGGCCCCGGCGAGGACCCAGGGCAGGGCGCCGGAGAACAGGGCCGCCTCGCCCGCGCCCATGACCAGCCGGGCGGTGAGCAGCACTGCGAGGTTCGGCGCGAGCAGATGGCCTGCGGCGCCGGCGGCGGTCAGCGCGCCGCCCGCCATCACCACCGGGCGGGCCAGTCCGGCGTCCCCGGCGCGTCCGGCGAACGGGCGGACGAGCGCGGTGGCGGCGAAAGCGGTGCCGACGGCCAGCGCCGCCGCCGCGGTGCCCCGGCCCATGTCGTCGGTCACGTATCCGGGAAGTTCCTGCAGCGTCGCGCCGAGCGCGAGGTAGCCGCAGAGAACCGCCGCCCAGAGTCGCCGTATCGGCACCTGATCGTCCATACGGCAAGACAGTACAGTTCTGTACTGTGACAGTACAACCCGGTATCGTGGGGTCATGGCCGAGACGATGACGGCGGGCCAGGCCGCCACCCGCGCCCGGATCCTGGGAGCTGCCGCAGATCTGTTCTACGAGCGCGGCGTCCACGCCGTCGGCGTCAACGAGATCGCCGCGCGGGCGAGCGCGTCCAAACTCAGCTTGTACCGGTACTTCCCGTCCAAGGAACTGCTCGTACAGGCCATGCTCGCCGAGTACAGCGACCGCATCCACGCCTGGCTCGACCGCGAGACGGCGTCCGCGCCCCCCGGGCCCGAACGGGTGCTGTCGGTCTTCGACCTCCTCATCGACTGGTTCGCGCGGCCCGGCTACCACGGGTGCGCCGTCGTCAACACCGCCACCGACACCCGCGCGAACGGCGAGGTCGCCGCCATCGCGCGCCGCCACCTCGTCCGGTACCGCGCGCTGCTGGAGGACCGGCTGGACGGCCTGGGCCTCACCGACCCGGCGGCGGTGGCACGGCAACTGCTGCTGCTGATCGAGGGCGCCAGCGTCGTCACCGCAATCGACGGAACCCCGGCCGCGGGGCAGGACGCGCGTGACGCCGCCCGCCGCCTCCTCGCCCGGGCCTAACGTCGGAGATCCGGCCGAGCTCGGTGCCGGCCGGGCCACCTACCACACCGCCGCCCCGGCGCTGCCGGCCGCTCTCAAGGCGGCGACGATGGCCGACGCCACCGACGAGCAACCGAGCAGGTGGAGGTGCGCGTCGGACTATCTGTCCCGACCCAAGACCGCTTATGAGCATTCCCGGGAGATCCGTGACCGCTGGGGCCGAATGACGCTAGCGCTTCGATATCAGAAGCGCTAGCGGGCGTCTTCGGAACCGGCGGCGGAGAGGGTCGCGGCCCACTCTGCGGACCACCGGACGAGCGGGCGCAGCGCGCGGTGGACGCCGTGGCCCAGCTCGGTGAGGGCGTAGGTGGTGTCCGGATGCTGCTCGACGAGGGCGGCGTCGAGCAGCTCGGTCAGCCGTTGCCGCAGCACGCTGGAGGACATGTTGTCGCAGCGCTCCTGCAGCGCACGGAAGCCGACCGGTCCGTGTCGCAGTTCCCAGACGATCCGCAGGTTCCACCTACGGCCGAACAGGTCGAGGGCGGCCATCAGTGGCCGGCCGGTGCTCGACCCTCGAACCGCCCGTCCCGGCCTGGGTGCCGCCATCCGTCGTACCGTCCCCTCTTGCTGCTTCGATATCCGACACACTATCGTGTGCCCGTCGATTCGATTTCCGAAGCGCTGAGGAAGACTTCGCCTGGACGCGAACCCGGCAGCCGCGGGTGGCAGAGCCGAACCAGGCCGTATCAGCACGTCCTCACAGACGTCCGGTGCTCCGTCGCCGGGATCGAGCAATCTGAGCGTCGATTCAAAGTCGGACATGTCCGGCCGAACACAGGAGGTTTCATGGCTAAGGGCTACTGGGTCAGTGTCTACCGCGCCATTTCCGACCCTGAGAAGCTGACTGCCTACGACAAGCTGGCCGGTCCGGCCGTCCGAGCTGGGGGCGGGCGGCTCCTGTCCCGTGGCAGCCGAGTCGTCGCCCACGAAGCCGGAAACACGCAACGCGTCATTCTGATCGAGTTCGACAGCTTCGAACAGGCCGTCGCGGCATACGAGAGCGAGGCATACCAGAAGGCGCTGGTGGTCCTCTCCGACAGCGTCGAACGCGACTTCCGCATCATCGAAGGCATCGACTGACCGACGGGCTCGGCCATCGCTGCCGTTATCTTGGGTTGTGAAGCGTTTGCGCAGGTCAGCGGCTTGGATGAAGTTAAGGCAAGTTAGGCAAGTAGTGAAGGCGTGGTCGGTCGGCCGTCGCGGGCAGGCCCGGCTATCGGCGGACGCCGTTCGCGGTCGCCGGTTCGTTGAGCGTCAGTTGAGCGTCAGAGGTGGGTCGATGTCCTGGCCGGATATCACGGTGGTCGAGGCGTGCGTGCGGCGCGACGGCCGGGGCGGTAGCCCCACGGCCGTCACCGACGACGACCCGGCGGCGACGGACGCGGACCGGCGTGCGGTCGCTGCTGCGGCCGGCACCTCGCACGCGGCGTTCCTTGGCCCGGGGCGGACGCCGGACGGTGGCCGGCCGGTCCGGTTCTTCACCGCCACCGCCGAACTGTCCGGCTGCGGCCACGGCACCGTTGCCGCGCAGGCCGTCCGGTTGACCCGCACCGCGGTGGGCGAGCTGAACGACCGCCAACACACCGGCGGGCGCACGTTCGACACCGTCGCGATCCGCCGCCCCGCCGGCATCGAGGTGTGGTTCGACCAGGGCCTCGTCGCGCTGCGTCACCCGGCACCGGACGAGCGCGCCGCGATCGTCGCCGCGCTCGGGCTCACCGCGGACGACCCGCATCCGACCGACGCGCCACGGATCGCCGCGCCCGGCGCACCACGCATGCTGGTACCGGTCCACGACCGGTCGGCGCTGCTCCGAGTCCACCCGCACCTCGGCAGGCTGACAGCGGCGTGCCGGCGGTACGGGCTCCTCGGCTGTTTCGTGTACGCGCCGCCGGTGGGCGACCGACCGGGTGCGGCGCGGATGTTCGCGCCGGCGATCGGTGTCGACGAGGACGTCGCCAACGCCAACAGCACCGGCTGCCTGGCCGCCCACCTGCTCGACACGACAGGGGCACAGACGGTCGCGATCGAGGTGGAGCAGGGTGACACCCTCGGTCGACCGGCCAGCGTGCTCGCTTCGGCCCGACGCGGACCGGCGGGCATCACGACCCGGGTCGGCGGGTCAGCGGTGGTCCGCGACGGACACCGAGGCGACAACTAGACCGTCCTCCTCTGCGATCCGCGCATGTGGCTGGGGCTGTCCGCTGCGGTCAAGCGTTGGCACCCGGTGGCGGGCGTCAGCGGGACGCGGTGCCGAGGGCGCGGCTGAGTGTCCATCGGGAGACGCGCAGCTTGGCGGCGACGGCGGTTCGGGCTTGTCCGGCGCCGCTCTCGTTTGCGGCCTGTGACACGGGCGTTAACGGCACCGGAACGCCGCGGCGGTCTCGGCCGGGGTCCGCTCGGCCGGCAGCCCGTACAGCCGGGCGTTCTCAGCCCGACGCACCTCGCTGACCAATCGGGTCAGCGTCTTGATCCCGGCCGAGCTACCGCCAAAACCCCTCGACCGGCCATCACTCCGAGGACGGCAGCCCCTGCCGCCGGGTGGATCGGCTCGTGAACCGGCACCACGGCGCTTCACCAACAGCAGGCCTCTGAGTTCGACGCAGTACGGCAGGGCGAACCCGCCGTACTGCGCGCTCGGCGACTAGCTCAGATGCCGGGTGAAGAACTGGGCCGCGGGGTCCCCCTCGAACTGCGGGACGCCGGTGTGCCCGCCCAGATTGGCGTGCAGCGTCTTCTCCTTGGTGCCGAAGGCGTCGAACAGGTCCAGGGCCGCCTGCCGGTCGTTCCCTTCGTCGTCCCACTGCAGCAGGACATGCAGCGGAATGGTGACCTGCCGGGCCTCCTCGAACGTGGCGCGGGGCACGAAACTCCCGGCGAACAGAACGGCGGCCGAGATGCGCGGCTCGACCACCGCCAGCCGGACGCCGATGGCGATCACTCCGCCCGAGTACCCGACCGGGCCGCCGATCTCGGGCAGCGAAAGGAGGGCGTCCAGAGCGGCCTGCCATTCCGGCACCGCCTTTTCGACCAGGGGGAGGATGAGCCGGTCGACGATCTCCTCGTCGACCGGCTCACCGGCCTCTACCGCCCGGCGCACGTCGGCGCGGGCCTGCTCGGCGACGGCAGAGCGAGGCCGGTCACCGCTCCCGGGGAGTTCGATGGTGGCCGAGGCGAAGCCGTGCTCCGCCGAGTGCCGGGCCCGGGCCACCAGCCGGGGGCGTATCTTGTGCAGTCCGCCGGGATGGCCGAGCAAGATCAGCGGCGCCGGTGCGGATGCGGATGCGGGTGTCCACAGGATGCCGGGGATCTCGCCGAGGGTGAATTCGCGTTCGAGAACGCCGCCGTCGAGGCGTTGCTCGGAGGTGAATCGCATGGTCGTGCCTTTCGGGAGTGCTCTGAACGGCGCTCCCGGACGACCTAACGCCCGACCGTGACCCCAGAGGGGAGCACCCATGTCGATACTGCGTTCACGGGTACCACCTCCTCGTTCTCCGGCACGGCCTCCGGAAAGGTAGCAGTGGTCACCATGGTCCGCCAACGGCTTTTGCGGAGGCTCCGTGGCCGGACGCCACGGAGCCACTCTGCCTGAAAGGCCGCACTGGGCGCCCCGCGGAGCCGTCAGCGCACGCGGCGTAGTGCCTCGCCTATGACCGCCACGGCTTCGCCGATGGCGGTCGGAGTGCTCGCGGCGTAGCCCAGCACGAGCCCGGGGCGGCCGGGGCACTGCCGGTGCCACGAGAGCGGCTGTACCTTCACCCCGCGTGCGAGCGACGCGGCGGCGAGGTCGATGTCGCAGAAGTCGGCGTTGAAGGTGATCGTCAGGTGCAGGCCCGCCGCGGCGCCGTGCACCGTCGCGTCCGGTAGTTGGGCTCCGATCGCATCGATCATGGCGTCTCGGCGACGGCGGTGGCGTCTGCGCAGCTGTCGCAGATGGCGTTCCATCTCTCCCGATTCCATCAGGCGGGCCAGTACCAGTTGCGGCAGCGCTGCGTTCCCGAGGTCGGCGAATCGCTTGGCGGCCACGACGGCGTCGCGGTACCGCGGCGGCGGGAGAAACCATCCGATCCTCAGCGCCGGAGCTAGTAGCTTGGACACGCTCCCGGCGTAGCAGACGCGCTCGCCGAGTGTCGACCGTAGCGCCGGAACCGGAGGCCGGTCGTAACGGTGCTCGGCGTCGTAGTCATCCTCGATGATCAGGCCGCCCTCATCGACCCACCGCATCAGCTCGCGGCGCCGGTCGCCGCCGAGCACCACGCCGGTCGGGAACTGATGTGCGGGGGTGAGCATGACAGCCGGTGCGCCTGTCGCGCGCAGCGCGTCGACATCGATCCCGTCGGCGTCGACCGGCACCGGCGGGGTGGCCAGCCCCCGGTTGTGCAGATGCTGGCGGGCACCCAGTGATCCGGGATCCTCTACCGCCACCTCGCGGATCCCGGTCTCGACGAGCACCTCCGCGAACAGTCCCAGCGTCTGAGCGGTGCCGGCGGTGATGATCACATCTGCCGGGTCGACGAGGATCCCGCGGTTGCGGGCCAGCCAGTTCCCCACGGCGGCGCGCAACGCCAGGGATCCTCGCGGATCCCCGTATCCGAGGGCGGAAGATGCCAGGCCGGCGAGCAGTGAGCGTTCGGCGCGCAGCCATGCGGCCCGCGGGAAGGCGGCCAGGTCGGGCACGCCAGGTGACAGGTCGATCCTTGCCGCGGCCGCCCGCAGCGAGTCGAAGGCCTCGACGCCGGGCGGCGCCGTGAACACCGCGTCCGTCGCCGTCGCACCCGCTGGAACGGGCCGCGGCCGCGCCGGGGGCGTTCGTCCCGGAGCGCCGACAACGATCGTTCCGCTCCGGCCGCGCCCCGCGACGTAGCCTTCCTCGTTCAGACGCTGGTACGCCTCGGTGACGACGCCGCGAGACACGCTCAGGTCCCGTGCGAGCACCCTGCTCGCAGGCAACCTGCTTCCCACGGTCAGGCGGCCGTCGTAGATCGCCGACCGGAATCGGTCGGCGAGCCATTCGGACAGCCCACCGGCGGGTGCGTCCTCGACGTTCAGCTGGAGGAAATCCGAGCCCGCTGTTATGGACCCCTCGAAGAGGTCTTCATTGGACCTGTCCATCGGGCCATTGTGGCGGCAGAGTTCCGGTCACGAGAACGGCCATCACCGCAACAGTCAGGAGAGCCGCCTTGAGCATCGCGTTCCTGGCCACCACGCTCGTCGTGGTCGCCACGCCCGGCACCGGGGCGATCTACACGCTGTCGGCGGGCTTGTCGCACGGCCGCCGTGCGAGCGTCGTCGCCGCGATCGGATGCACGCTGGGCACGGTTCCCCACATGGTGGCGGCGATCACCGGCATGGCGGCGCTGCTGCACACCAGCGCAACGGCGTTCCAGCTCGTCAGATACCTGGGGGTGGCCTACCTGCTGTACATGGCGTGGGCCACGCTGAAGGACACGGATCCGATCGTCGCCGAGAAGGAAACCGCGCCGCGCCCGGCCGGACGCGTGATCGCCTCCGGCGTCCTGATCAACCTGCTCAACCCGAAGCTGACGATCTTCTTCTTCGCCTTCCTGCCGCAGTTCGTCGACACCGGCGAACCGGGCCACGTGCTACGGATGCTGGAACTCAGCGCCGTCTTCATGCTGGTCACACTGGCGATCTTTGCCGCTTATGGCGTCTTCGCCGCCTCGGTGCGGGACCACGTGACCGCGCGGCCGCGGCTGATGGCCTGGCTGCGCAGGGGCTTCGCCGGGTCCTTCGTCGCCCTCGGCGCCAAGCTCGCGCTGGCCGCCCGATGACCGCGCGCGCCACGACGGACCCGAACATGTACTTCCAGCATTCGGACGAGATCTGGTCCGACCACCCCGAGCTCGTCGGCGGCGTGCTCGTCGCCACGGGGATCACCGCCGACGCGGTCGTCGAACCCCGGATCGAGGCGTTCACCACGCTCGCCAAGGCGCGGCTCGCAGCGGGCACGGAGGCCGACCTGCCCGAGATCCAGGCCTGGCGGCGCACCTTCTCAAAGATGGGGCTCAAGCCCACGCGGTACCGATGCGCTTCGGAGTCACTGCTGCGACGCTTCCGCAAAGAAGGCGCCCTGCCACGGATTCATCCGTTGGTCGACCTCTGCAACGCCATCTCGCTCGCCTTCGCGATCCCGGTGGCCGCGCTGGACGTCGACAGGATCTCCGGGCATCTCGAAGTCCGGCACGCGGCCGGCGACGAGAACTACCTGACACTGTCGGGCGAGCCGGAGAACCCGGAACCGGGAGAGGTCACCTTCGTCGACGCCGCCGGGCACGCGCACGCCCGGCGATGGACGAACCGGCAGAGCGGGCACTCTGCCGTCCGCGACACGACCGGCACAGTCCTGATCATCGCCGAGGGAGTGCATGCCTCGGCGGCCACCGACGTCCCACGTCTCATCGCCACGCTGTCGGAGGCGCTGAGCAGCGTCTGGCCGACCACGGTACGGACCGCGGCGTTGAGCCGTCCCGCGCCGCGCTTCGGCTTCGCCGTCCAGCCGAGCGGAGCCAGAGACGAAACGCACCGCTGAACTCCTCGTGCATCTCGAAGACGAGTTGCACGCCCGCATCCTCACCCGCATCTGCGCTGACGGCGTCCCATGGCGCGCGGCTCCCGCGCTACAGGTCGACCTTGTCGAGGGCGTGGTTGTTCCATGCGGTTCCGCCGCGCCAGTAGTGCATGACCATGAGCAGGCCCTTCCACCGGCCGTGGTCGGCGATGGCGCTGGGGGCGGCGCCGCCTTCGGCCGCGGCGGTGGCGAATCCGGCGCGCAGGCCGTGCCAGGAGTAGTCCTCAGGGTCGGCCAGTTCGGGGTCGGCGGTACGGGCCCGGCGTACGGCGGTGCGCAGCAGGTCGTTCAGGGCGGTGTTGGTCAACGGTGCCGGGCGGCCGTCGGGAGGCGTCCGGCCGGCGTAGTGGGGGGTCCCGGCCAGACGGCCGCGGGCGTCGACGCCGCGTAGCAGCGGTCCGCTGCTGATGCCGTGCGCGGCGAGGGTGTCGATCCACGCCTGGGTGAGCCGGACCGGGCAGGTCTCCAGGCGGCGGCCGTACTTGATGCGCACGGTGGCGCCGGCCGCGTCCTGATCGGTCTTGGAGGAGCGGACGGTGATGGTCAGGCCGCGGTCGGAGAACGCCAGGTCGGCGATGTTCAGGGCGGCGACCTCGGCGGAGCGGGCGGCCATCGCGAACCCCAGCACGAGAGCGAGCTGGTCGCGCTGGCCTTTGACCGGGTGGACCGTGCCCTGGGCGACCGCGGTGAGGATCGCGTGCACCAGTGAGCGAAGCTGCGCCACGGCGATCGGTGCCGACCGGCGCCGGCCACGCCGCCGGGGTGCGATGTCACCGTCGGAGGCGTTGGCGTCGCGGCGGTAGGCGCGTAGCGCGAGCCGGGCGAGCCGTACGTCGCAGACCTGCCCGGCGTGCTTGTGGGCGGCCTGCAGGCAGCCGAGCACGTGGTTGATGGTGGAGGCGCTGGGCGGCCCGCCGTACTGGGTGGTGGTGCGGGTCAGGTGGTGCACGTACTCGGCGAGGGTCGCGGCGGTCGCGGGCAGTGGCGTACGCCCGCGCAGGTGACACCAGCGCTCGAACGGTGCCCAGTGCCGTTCGTAGGCGGCCCGGGTGTTGGCCGCCAGGCCTCGTGCCACCAGCGCCGCCGCGTCCTCCGACAGCTGGTGGTCCGGGTCGGCGGGCACCAGTGCCGGCGCCGCGGAGCGGATCGGCGCCCGCTCACCGGCCGGCGCAGGCAGGACGGCCGGCACGGCCGAGGTCGCATCCTGCGGGTTCACGCCGTCACATCCAGGGCCCTGGGGGAGCGGGGGAGGTGTTCGCTGCCCGTCGGCGTGCCAAGGCATCGGCAGGGTTCACCCGGGACCGGTCCGCATCGACCGTCGCGGTCGCTCATACCCACCTTCGCTCCCGCCCTCGCCACATCGAACCGCCCCTCGCCCGGCCTCCCACGCGCGCTCGCAGCCGTGTGATGCCATCCGCATCGTAGCGTCGCAGAGGAGGCAGGCTTGGCTTAATTCCTCATTAAGCCAAGCTTCATGGACGAAGCAGTATCGCTTTCGCGGGTCGTGATACCAATAACGCGACACGCGAAAGCAAGTGTGAGACACTCTCGATCATGGACGAGGACGTGGTGACCGGCGCGGAACAGGACGAGGCCGCCGACGCGTGGCGGTGCGCGCTGAACGAATGGGAGACCTGCGACAACCCGGCACCGGCGCCGGCGGTGGACGCGCTGGGGCGGCGTAAGGGCGGTCAGCCGCCCAAGTTCTGCAGCAAGGCCCATGCCGACCGGGCCTCCCAGCTGCGCCGTCGTGCCGCCGTCACCCGTACGGACGGGGCGCTGCGCCGCTTCGAGGAGACCTACGAGCGCATCGCGCCCGGGATCGCCGAACTGCTGCGGCTGGCCGACGAGATCCGTGGCGACCTCACCGGCCGGGTCGAGGCGGCCGAACGCGAGCAGGCCGAGGCTCACACCGAGGCCGTCGCCGCGCAGGCCGCCGCCGCCGAGGCCGGACGCCGCGAGAACCAGGCCCGCGCGGCCGCGCGGGAGGCCGTCCAGGCACGGCAGGCCGCCGAGCTCGCCGCCCGCCGCGCGGCCGAGGACGCCGAACGCCGCGTGGCCGCGATCGCCGAACGCGCCACCGAGTCGATCGCCGAGCACGAGGCCGCCCGCGGCGCCGCCGAAACCGAACGCGACCACGCCCTGGCCGGGCAGAAGGAGGCCCGCGAGGAACGTGACGCCGCCCGGCGCGACCGCGACGAACTCGCCGTCAGGCTCCGCGACGCGGACCAGAGGATCGAGGCGCTACGCGCCGAACTCGACGAGCGCGATCGGCGGCTGCAGGCGGCCACCGCCGACCTGACGGCCGCCCACCGGCAGCACGCTCACGACACCGCCGCCATCGAGAATCTCTCCAGCCGCCTCGCGGGTGCCGAGCGGGAGATCGAGAGGACCGGACGCGACGTCCAAGCCGCGCAGCAGGCCGCCGAGCGCCTGACCGCCGAACGCGACCAGGCCCGCACCGACCTGGCCGCCGCCCAAGGCGGTCACCGGACTCAACTTCGGTTCCTCCAAGAGGAGCTCACCGCCGCCCGGGCCGATGCCGCCGCGCAGCGTGAACGCGCCGCCGTGGCCGAACAACGCGCCCGCACCGCCGAGACCGCCGCCCGCCAGGCCCGTGAGTTGCCGCCGCTGGAGGACATCGGCGGCCGGCCCGGCGTTCGCGTCGAAGACGGCACGGTCGTGACCGACGGTGAACACATCCTGCTCCGCGGCGTCGAGGATCGTCACACCCGAGAGCAGGCGCGCGCACTCGGCCGCGCACTGCTGGCCATCAGCGCCCGGCACTCCGGCACTCCTGCGCCCGGGGGAGAAGCGGTATGACGGTGACGAACCTGCCATGAGGCCACGAACACCGGCAGGAACGCCGGATCCGATGCCGGGTCAGCGGCGCCGCTTCGTACGCGGTGAAGGTCGCCGGCGCGTTTTCGCCCCCGCGTCCGGGCCATCGCACCGCGGCCCCTGCGCCGTCGCGCTCCGCGACTGAGACGCGTGCGCGAACCGTACGGTGATGGACAGGCCGCCTTCGGGGCGTGCGCCGGCGGTGAGGGTGGCGTGGTGAGCTCGGGTGACGGCGTCGACGATGGCGAGGCCGAGACCGTGGCCATCGTGGCGGCCGTTACGGTCGGGCGCCAGTCTCTGGAAGGGCTGGAAGAGCCGCTGGACCTGGTCGTCGGGGATGACCGGCCCGCTGTTGCCGACCGTCAAGGTCACCTGCGTGCCGGAGGTCCGGGTGGTGACCTCTACGTGCCCGCCCGGGTGGTTGTGGCGGACGGCGTTGTCGATGAGGTTGGCGATGAGGCTTTCGACCAGCCGCGGATCCCCGGCCGTCACCGCGGGCGTCAGGTGTTCGACGAGGTCGATGCCTGTCTCTGCTGCCCGGTCGCGGCGGGAGGCGAGCACCTCTGCGGTGAGCCGGGCGAGGTCGAGGGTGTGCCGGCGAGAGATCCCGCGTTCGCTGGTGGCGAGGGCGAGCAGTGCCTTGACGAGCCGTTCCTGGTGCCCGCCGAGAGCGAGGGCCTCCTGGCAGGCCGCGCGCAGAGTGGCGGCGTCGGCGTCGGGGTCGGCGAGGGCGACTTCGAGGAGGGTGCGCAGCCCGGCGAGGGGAGTGCGCAGCTCGTGGGAGGCGTTGGCGACGAAGTGGCGCTGGGCGTCGAAGGAGGCTTGGAGGCGGGCGAACAGGTCATCGAGGGTGTGGCCGAGCTCGGTGAGCTCGTCCGCGGGCTCGCCGAGGCCGAGGCGCCGGTGGAGGTCGCCGGCGGAGATGACCTTGGCGGTGGCGGTGATGGCGCGCAGCGGGTGCAGGAACCGGCCGGCCACGAACCAGCCGAGAGCCAGGGCGACGGGGATCAAGGCGATCAGGGCGACGGCGGATCCCATGAGGAGCTGCGGCAGGCCGACCCCGTCCTCCGTTCCGGTGATCGTGCCCGATGAGGGATGGCCTTTGGGCGTGGTCGACTGGACGCCGGCGAGCGGGACGTCGACGAATACGAGCACGAAGACCCCGGCGGCGTAGATGCCCGCCGCGTACGCCAGCGCGAGCCGCGTCTGCAGGGACCTTCGGGTGGGCGAGGGGGTCATGACGACCCGATGCGGTAGCCGCCTTCGCGGACCGTCTCGATCACGGGCGGGTCGCCGAGCTTGGCCCGCAACCGGTGCATGGTGTGCTTGACGGCGCTGCTGAACGGGTCGGCGGCCTCGTCCCAGACACGTTCGAGCAGTTCCTCGGCGGAGATGACCAGACCGGGCGCGGCGAGCAGGCACTCGAGCAGGGCGAACTCCTTGGGGCTCAGCCGAAGGCGCCGGCCGGCCCGGAACGCGATGCGGCGGGCCGGATCGAGGGTGATGTCCTCCCAGGCCAGGGTGGGCGGTAGCGGCGGGGTGGCGCGGCGGGCCAGAGCACGGACGCGGGCGACCAGTTCGGCGAACGCGAACGGCTTGGGCAGGTAGTCGTCGGCGCCGAGGCTGAGCCCGTCGACGCGGTCCTCGATCGTGTCGGAGGCGGTGAGCATCAGGACGCGGGTCTCGCAGCGGCCGTGGGCGAGCCGCCGGCAGATCTCGTCCCCGTGGACGCCGGGCAGGTCGCGGTCGAGGATGACCACCTCGTAGCGGGTGACGGACAGGCGGTCGAGCGCGGCGGTTCCGTCGAGGACGACGTCGACGGCCATGCCCTCGCGGCGCAGCCCGGTACCGATCGAGCGGGCGAGGATCTCGAAGTCCTCGACGACGAGGATCCTCACCGCCACTCACCGCCCGTCGTCGTACGGGCCGGGCGGCCGAACCGGCCGTCGGGTCGAGGTGCCATGCCCCGACGATGCCAGATCCCCGGTCGCAACCAGGTCGCAGCCGCTGCGACCGGGCTGGAACCGGGCACCGCGTACAACCGTCGGCATGAATCCGTTTCGAACCCTGAACCCGCCGCGGTGAGCGCCCCGGGAATCGTCGTCGCCGGACTGCGCAAGCGGTACGGGGCGACCCTGGCCCTCGACGGGATGTCCTTCACCGTCCGCCCGGGACGGGTGACCGGCTTCGTGGGGCCCAACGGGGCCGGGAAGTCCACCACGATGCGCGTGATCCTCGGCCTGGACGCGGTCGAGGAGGGCACCGCGCTGATCGAGGGCCGGCCGTACCACGGCCTTCGGCACCCGCTGAACCACGTCGGTTCACTGCTGGACGCCTCGGCGCTGCACCCCGGCCGCAGTGCTCGTCACCACCTGCTCTGGCTGGCGCATTCACAGGGCCTGCCCGCACGGCGGGTCGACCAGGTGATCGAGCAGGTCGGCCTGACCTCGGCGGCCCGGCGCAAGGCCGGCGGCTACTCGCTCGGCATGCGGCAGCGGCTCGGCATCGCCGCGGCCCTGCTGGGCGACCCGCCGGTCATCATGCTCGATGAGCCGTTCAACGGCATGGACCCCGACGGCATCATCTGGATGCGTGGCTTCCTGCGGTCGCTGGCCGCTGAGGGCCGCGCCGTGCTGGTCTCCAGCCACCTGATGAGCGAGGTGCAGGACACCGCCGACCATCTCGTCGTGGTCGGACGCGGCAGGGCCATCGCCGACGCCGGCGTCGCCGACCTGATCGCGGCGGCCTCCAGGGACCGGGTGGCCCTGCGGACCACGGCCGGGAGGCACGCGACGAGGGTGCTCACGCACGCCGGCGCGACCGTGGCGCCCACCGGCCGCGACACCATCGCCGTCTCCGGCCTGCCCGCGGACCGGATCGTGACGCTGCTCAGCGAGAGCGCGGTGCCGTTCTCGGAGGTGTCGGCACACCGCGCCACCCTTGAGGAGGTCTACCTGGAGCTCACCCGCGAGGCGGTCGAGTTCCACGCGGCGACGTCCGGGGAGGTCGTGCGGTGACCGCCGCCGTCACACGGTCCCGCTCCGGCCGGAACGGCCTTGCCCAGGTCGTGCGCGCGGAGTGGACCAAGTTCCGAACCGTCCGCGGGTGGGTCATCGGCACGGTGGCCGCGGCGCTGATGCTGGTGCTGTTCGCCGCGCTCACCGGGGCCGGCAGCGTTCAGCATGGCGCACCGCGTGTCCCGGTCGGGCCGGGCGGGGAACCGGTGACCGACAGCTTCTACTTCGTGCACCGGCCGCTGGCCGGAGACGGCAGCATCACGGTCTCCGTCTCCGCGCTCCGGAGCAGCATTCCCAGGGGTCTCGCGGACCTGCGGCCTGGCGTCGTGCCGTGGTCGAAGGCCGGGCTCATCATCAAGCAGAGCACGCGCCAGGGATCACCGTACGCGGCGATCATGGTGACCGGCGGCCACGGCGTACGGATGCAGGACGACTACGTCGGCGACACGGCCGGCCTCCCCGGTCCCGTCTCCGCCGCCTCGCCCCGCTGGCTGCGGCTGGATCGCTCGGGCGACGCGATCACCGGCCGTGCCTCGGCCGACGGCACGCACTGGACCACGGTGGGCACCGTGCACGTGAGCGGGCTCGGACCGACCGCGCAGGGCGGGCTGTTCGTCGCATCCCCGCCTTCCGTGCACGGCATGGGCACGAGCGGCAGCGTGTCCACGGCCGTCTTCGACGACCTTCGCGTCCAGGGGAGCTGGGCGGGTGGCGACTGGGCCGGTGACCAGGTGGGACCCGAATCCCCGAGCTTTTCCGGCTACCCGCCGAACACGTCGGGTTCGGTCACGGGATCTGCGGGCCGCTTCACGGTGACCGGCGCCGGCGACATCGCGCCCGCCGTTCGGGTGACCCTGCCGACCGGCGGCACCCTCGGAGAGATCCTCACCGGCACGTTCGCCGCGCTGATCGCCGTGATCGTCGTGGGGGCGCTGTTCATCACCACGGAGTACCGGAAGAAGCTGATCCACGTCACGCTGGCCGCCAGCCCGAAGCGGATCCGGGTGCTGGTGGCCAAGGCGACCGTGCTGGGAGCCGTCACCTTCGTCGCCGGGCTGGCCGGTGCGGCCGTCGCGGTTCGGCTCGGCGAGCGGCTCGCCCGGGCCAACGGCGTGTACATCTTCCCGGTGACGTCCTCGACCGAGCTACGGGTGGAGCTCGGGGTCGCGGCGCTGCTCGCGACCGCCTCGATCATCGCCCTGTCCGTCGGGGCCGTTCTCCGGCACAGCGCCGGCGCGGTCACCACCGTCATCGTGGCCATCGTGCTGCCCTACATCCTGGTCGCCATCCCGTTCATGCCCGCGAGCGTGGCGAACTGGCTGACGCGCGTGACACCGGCTGCGGCCTTCGCCGTCCAGCAGACGCTCGTGCGGTATCACCAGGTCAGCGGCGTCTACACGCCGTACGAGGGCTATTACCCGCTGGGGCCGTGGGCGGGGCTCGCCGTCCTGGCCGGGTACGCGGTGGTCAGCCTCGCCGTAGCCGCCGTCCTCCTCCGCAGGAGAGACGCATGAGGTCGGCCCTGCACGCGGAATGGACGAAGGTCCGGACCGTCGCCGGCCCGCTGTGGCTGCTGCTCGGCGCGATCGCGGCGACCGTGGCCCTGAGCGCCGGGGCGACCTCGGTGGTGACATGCACGTCCGCCGGCTGCGGCGGCGACCCGACCAGGCTCAGCCTCATCGGCGTCATCCTTGGCCAGGCGCCGGTCGCCGTCCTGGCCGTGCTGATCATCAGCGGTGAGTTCGGCTCAGGCATGATCCGCACCACGCTGACGGCGGCGCCGCGTCGGATCACGGTCCTCGCGGCCAAGGCCGTCACCCTCACCGGCCTCGTGTCCGCGGCCGGGACCGTCGCGGTCCTCGGGTCGTTGCTGACCGGATGGCTCATCCTGCCCGGCCACGGTGTCACGGCCGCGCGCGGCCACTCGGCCCTGTCCCTGGCCGACGGGCCCACTCTGCGCGCGGCCGTCGGGTCGGTCCTCTACCTGATCCTGATCGCCCTGCTCAGCCTCGGCGTCGCCACCGCCGTACGCGACTCCGCGGCCGGTATCGGAATCGTCCTGGGCCTGCTCTACCTGTTCCCCATCCTCTCCCAGACGATCGGCGGTCCGCACTGGCAGCGCCTGCTCCAGCAGATCGGGCCGATGAACGCCGGGCTCACCGTCCAGGCCACCACCGATCTGCACGACCTGCCCATCGGTCCTTGGGCCGGTCTCGGCGTGACCGCCGGATGGGCCGCCGCGGCGCTGCTCGCCGGCGGCCTGCTGCTGCGCACCGGCGACGCCTGAACGGGTCCGCGTTCTCGAGCCGGCCGTTGGCCCTGGCAGGCCGTGAGGAAGAAGGCCACAGCCGGGAAAGATCAATTGCCTCCGGCCAGGCGAGGGTCCCACGCGACAGCGCCGGACGCCGCGCTCTCGGTGTTCGCCGAGGCGTACGGCGAAGACCAGGCCCAGGACTCCTGAAGCCGCGGCCGAACTCGTGCTCGATCGGGCCGCGCGCCGACAGGGCATCGGTCACGGCCACGGACACCGGTCACTCGGGTCGGCAGCGTTGGCCCGTGCGCCAGTTCGCGGTGGCCGCGGCGATGACGGTGTCCAGCCGGTCTCGGGCGCTCACCATGTCGCCGATCTGCCGGTCGATGCGGTCCCGCTCGGCGGAGAGCCGGTCGAGCAGCTCCGGCGTGGCCTGACCGTCCACGACGCACGGCAGCAGATCCGCGATCGACCTGCTCGTCACCCCGGCGGCGTACAGCTGCTGGATCAGCCGGACGCGATCGACCGCGCCGTCCGGATAGTGCCGCTGGCCGCTGGGGCTGCGTTCTGCGGCGAGCAGGTTCTGCTCCTCGTAGTAGCGCAGCGCCCGAACGCTGACGCCTGCCCTGGTGGCGAGTTCGCCGATACGCACCATGCCCTCCGACGTGACTCGGACCACATTCCTTGCCTCTGACGTCAACGTCAGGTTTTAGCGTATCTCACGTGGGCCTCACGCCCTCGGTACCCCGCGGCTCGACAACACCACGCGAGCGCGACACCACACACCCACCGCGAAACAGCTGGAGGAAACGCTCCATGACCGCATCAGACATGGCGACGACGGAGGTGGCCCTCACCGCGCCCACCCCCGTCGTCTCGGTGAAGCCGGTGACGCTGGAGGCGCCGGGCCGCGGCGAGGACCTGCAGGTGAGGGTCTCCGCGCCGACGACCGGGAGCGAACTGCCGGTCATCGTCTTCTCCCACGGTTTCGGCTCGTCGCTGCACGGCTATGGCCCCCTGGCCGACTTCTGGGCCGCTCACGGCTTCGTGGTGATCCAGCCCACCCACCTCGACTCCAGGACCGTGGGCCTTGCCCAGGACGATCGCCGCAGACCGCGGCTGTGGCGGTTCCGCGTCGAGGACCTGAAACGCATCCTCGACCGGCTTGATCTGCTGGAAGCCGCCGTACCCGGTCTCAGTGGCCGCCTCGACCGGAGCCGCATCGCCGCGGCCGGACACTCCTTCGGCGGCCAGACGGCGGGCAATCTGCTGGGCCTGCGCGTCCTGGACCCGGAGACCAAGAGGGAAGAGGACCTGTCCGACCCGCGCGTCAAGGCCGGCGTGCTGTTCGCCACGGCCGGTGAGGGCGGGGCCAACCTGACACCGTTCGCGGCCGAGCACTTCCCGTTCATGAACCCGAACTTCGCGTACATGACCACGCCGGCGCTGGTGGTCGTGGGAGATCGGGACGACACTCCGCGCAAGCACCGGCTGACCGTCCGCGGACCGGACTGGATGGCCGACCCGTACCTGCTGAGCCCGGGGGAGAAGAGCCTGTTCACTCTGTTCGGGGCGGAACACTCGCTCGGCGGGATCGCGGGCTACGAGGTCCAGGAGACGACGGACGAAGATCCCGAGCGCGTCGCCCTGATCCAGCGGGTCACGTGGGCCTACCTTCGCCATGCGCTCGGCATCGAGGACGCCGCCTGGTCGGCGGCGCGCAAGGCTCTGTCCCAGAGCGCCACGCCACGGGGGCGGATCGAATCCAGGTCAGGCGGTCCCGGGGTACAGGGGGATGGTGATCAGCAGGCGGTTGCCCTCTGACTCGCGGGTGGTCCAGATCTTCCCGCCGAGCGCCTCGACGCGGTCGCCGAGGTTGATCGGGCCCGTTTCGCAGTCGACGTCGGCGTCGGTGGCGCTGGTCGCCATGGCGCCGTCATCGTGGATGAGGACGCGAACGGTGTGCTTGCCGACGAGCAGGTCGAGGCGGATGGCGCTCACATCGGTGTGGGCGAGGGCGGCGCTCAGCGCCTCACAGGTGATGTAGTAGACCGCCACCTTGAGGGGCTCGGCCAAGGGTCTGCCGACGTGCACATGAAGCTCGACCGGTATCGGGCAGCGGCGCACCAGTGATTTGAGGGCGGCCTTCAGCCCCCCACGGGACAGAATCGCCGGGTGCAGCCCTCGCGAGATGGACCACAGATCCTGCAGTACGTTCGTCAGCGCCTGAGCCGTACGGGCCAGTTGTCCCTTGAGGGCGTCCTGTTCGGGGGTGAGGGCGTCCTGCGCGGAGCGTAGTTCCAGGCTGAGGCAGATGAGGCGCTGTTGCAGCCTGTTGTGCAGGTCGCGTTCGATGCGGCTGCGGGCCGCGTCGGCGGCGTTGAGGACGCGGGCGCGGGAGGCACGCAGTTCCGCGTCGGTCTCGGCGTTGGTGATCGCGGCGCTGGTCAGCACCATGAACTGGAGCATGCGTGCCTCGGTGTTCGCCGGTTGCGGACCACAGCCGAGCGAGACCGTCGTGCCCCACACACGTCCTTTGACCATGATGGGGCAGGCGACCAGGGACGTGACCGGGCCGTCACGGAGCCGTACGCCGACCTCGCTCTCGGTGTCGACGTGCCCGTTGATCCGTCCCGGGCGTCCGCTCCGCGCCACCGCCGCCGCCACGGAGCCGTCGGCGATCCGCCGGCTCGGTACCGCGGGCGGTACGAAGTTGGGCCTGCCGGGTCGGGTCCAGTGGCCGACCACCGTGGTGGTGTGATCGGATTCGAAGCGGTTGATGATGACGCAGTCGGTGTCGAGCAGCCGGCCGATCTGCCCGACGACGGCGGCGAAGACCTGCGGCAGCGGCCCGCCACGCGCGACCAGCACCGCTATCCGGCGGAACGCCGCCTGCTCCCGCAAAGCCCTGTCGAACTCGGCACGGACCGCGTTCGCGGAGACCACTGATGCCACCGGCGTCTGCACCGTGCCGTCCTCACGGGGCGTGCCCGCTGTGGCTTCGCCGTCTCCGTGCCCGGAGAGTCCCCAGCGTTGCAGCACCCGCTCGCCGTAACGGATGCTCAGGCCGGTGTCGGGGGTCTTTTCCACGACCGCGGTCGTCTTGAACGCCTGGACCTGTTCGCCGAGGTCGATGAGCATCTGCGGGTCGACGCACATGGTCAGCAGCGGGAACACGTCCATCTCTTCGTGCATGATCTCCCCGTCCACCTCCCACAGCAGGTCGGTGACCAGCGCGTCGAAGGCGACGTCGGCCGTGTCGGTGGCGGCGAGGGTGGCCAGCAGCCGCTCGATCCGGGTGTGGGCCCCGGTCTCCTTGGCCATGTCGATGGCCCAGTCCGGCACGCTCGCGTGGATCGCCGGGTACAGGTACATGTCCTCGGCCACGGCGTGCCTGATCAGCTCACCGGTCACCTGGTCGACCACCCGCCGGCGCCCTGCCTCACGTGCCGCGGGCAGCCGCATGAGCAGACCCATGATGCGTTCATGATCACGGCTCAGCACGCAGATCAACGATCGATCATCGGAATCCGCCAGGCCAAGGCAGGTCATGTACTAGACCTACCCGGACGAACAGGGCCTATGAGCCTTCGGCGTGCACCCGGCTCCCGGTCGTTCGGGCCTCAGCGGCTCACGGCGGTCTCCCGCTCCACACGCGACAGCTTCTCCGGATTGCGTACGTGGTAGAGGCCGGTGACGGTGCCGTTCTCGACCCGCACCGCCAGCACGCCGTCGATCTCCCCGTTGACGCGGACGAGCAGTCCCGGGCCGCCGTTGACCTGCACCGGCTCGACCGACCTTTCGGCGTCGCGTTTCCACCAGCGGATCGCCAGCAGGCGGGCCACTTTGTCCGCGCCCACGATGGGCCGCAGCAGGGCATGTTTGACTCCGCCGCCGTCGGCCAGGGCGACGACGTCCGGGGCGAGGACGTCGAGCAGGCCCTGCAGGTCACCGGTTTCGACGGCTCGCTGGAAGGCCTGGAGCACGGCTCGGGTCTCGGCCGGGGAGGCGGTGCCGCGTGGCCGGCGTGCGGCGACGTGCGCCCGTGCCCGGTGGGCGATCTGGCGAACGGCGGCCGGGCTCCTGTCGACGGCTTCGGCGATCTCGTCGTAGTCCAGGTCGAACACCTCGCGCAGCACGAACACCGCCCGTTCGACCGGCCCGAGGGTCTCCAGCACCAGCAGCATCGCCATCGAGACGCTGTCGGCCAACTCGACGTCATCGGCCACGTCGGGCGCGGTCAGCAACGGCTCGGGCAACCACGGCCCGACATAGGCCTCCTTGCGCCGGCCGAGCGCACGCAGCCGGTCCAGCGCCTGCCGGGTGACGATCCGCACCAGGAAGGCCCGCTCCTCCCGCACGGTGTCGAGATCCACACGCACCCAGCGCAGCCAGGTCTCCTGCAGGACGTCCTCGGCGTCGGCGGCCGAACCGAGCATCTCGTAGGCGACGGTGAACAGCAGGTTGCGGTGGGCGACGAACGCCTCGGTGGCGGAGTCCACCGAATCCACGCGGCCGGCACCATCGATCGGTTCGGCCCTGCCCATGGTTCGCTCGCTCATGCCCGGCTCCCGCCCGTTCGCTCTCAGCCCTGCCACGCACAAGACGCCGGGCCCGGCCGTTCTGTGACACCCACGGCCGGTGGTCCACGTCACAAAAGCGCGCTGTCACAGGGATCGGGCCGCCGGCGTCTCGTGTTCGTCAGGACGCCGCGGCGAACGATCGCGGCACCCGGCGGCTGGGAAAAGGCAGGGGACCGCGAAGTGATGCCCTGTGCCTCGATCCGTTCAATGTGACAAGGAGATGACTGTGGCAGCACGCAGCGCACTCCCGGCGACCGGGCCGGGCCCCGAGGCGGCCGGGACGGCGGCCGGGGATCCGAGACGGTGGCTGATCCTCGCCGTCATCGCCGCCGCCCAGCTCATGGTCGTCCTCGACCTGACCGTGATGAACCTCGCGCTGCCGTCGGCGCAGCGGGCGCTGAATTTCACGGCCGCCGACAGGCAGTGGGTCGTGACCGCGTACGCGCTGTCGTTCGGGAGCCTGCTGCTGTTCTGCGGGCGGCTGGCCGACCTGATCGGCCGCAAGGTCACCTTCCTCACCGGGCTCGTCGGCTTCGCGGCGGCCTCCGCCGTCGGCGGTGCCTCGGTCGACTTCTCGATGCTGGTGACGGCGCGCGTCTGCCAGGGGGTCTTCGGCGCACTGCTCGCGCCGTCCGCCCTGTCGCTGCTGGCCACGACCTTCAAAGACCCGAAGGAGCGGGCCAAGGCGTTCGGCGTCTACGGCGCGGTCGCCGCCGCCGGCGGTGGCCTGGGGCTGCTGCTCGGCGGTGCGCTGACCTCCTACCTGTCCTGGCGATGGTGCATGTACGTCAACCTGGTCTTCGCGGCGACCGCGATCACCGGAGGGGCGCTGCTGCTGGGCCGGCAGCACAGGACGCCGGGCGGCCGGCTGGACGTCCCGGGCGTGGTGGCGGTGTCCGGCGGGATGCTCTGCCTGGTCTACGGCTTCTCCAACGCCGCGACCCACAGCTGGCACACGCCTTCGACCTGGAGCTTTCTTGTCGTCGGCGTCGCTCTGCTGATCGCATTCGCCGCATGGCAGTCGCGCACCGCGCACCCGCTGCTGCCGCCCCGCGTCGTGCTCGACCGCAACCGTGCCGGGGCCTACCTCACCGTCTTGATCAGCGGGGCCGGCACGTTCGGCGTCTTCCTGTTCCTGATCTACTACATGCAGGTGACCCTGGGGTACTCGGCGGTCGTCTCGGGCCTGGCCATGCTCCCGATGGTGGCGCTCAGCGGCACCGTGGCCAATCTGGGCAACATAAGGTTGATGCCGCGGATCGGCCCCAAGCCGATGGTCATCGCCGGCATGCTGCTCAACGCGGCCGGCATGGTCTGGCTGACTAGGATCGGCGTGCACTCGGGCTATGCGTCGGCGCTGCTCGGGCCGCTCATGGTGACCGGCGCCGGCATGGGCCTCATCTTCGGCATGATGGCCGCCACCGGCACCTTCGGCGTCGCGCCGTACGACGCGGGGGTGGCCTCGGCGAGCATCAACACCGGGCAGCAGCTCGGCGGCTCGATCGGCACCGCGCTGCTCAACACCGTCGCGGCCAGCGCCGCCGCCGGTTACCTGGCCGACCATTCGTACGGACGGCCGACGCCGCGGCTGGTCCAGCTCGCGGCGATCCACAGTTACACCACGGTGTTCTGGTGGTGTGCCGGCATCTTCGCCGCCGGCGCCGTCATCTGCGGCGCGCTGCTGCGACCCGGCCCGCTGACCCGCCCCGGAGACGCCACTGTCCGGGAGCCGTCCGAGCGGGCCACGGCCGCACGGTAGCGACGCCCCGCACTCCTGACCGCCCAAGGCTTGAAGCCATTCGGCCGAGGCGCCTCTCGAACCGACGGGCGGTCAGGGAGATCGCGGGCCGTTCGCTCCGGCCGTCACACGCTCGGACTCGGCGGCCGTGGCGACATCGCGGGGATAGGTACGACGCCCGCGAAAAAGGATCGCGGCGCTCGCGATCAGCGGCGCCAGCATGACCAGGAACGCGTACTCCAGGCCGCGTGCGCCTCCCTTGCCGCCATGGCCCAGCCGGTCGGCCGTGAAACCGAACGCCACCGGGGCGATCGCCTCTGCGCCCATGCGCAGGAACGTACGGACGCTCTCGGCACGTCCCCACAGCCGGAAGTGCACGACATCGAGCCGCGCCGCGTCCAGCGGTGAGTTCGCCGCGGACAGCGAAGCGGCGGCGGCCACGAACACCGGTGCCGCGACGGCCACCCCGGTGGTGAGCAGCCCGGGGATGAACAGTCCGGCGGTCAGCAGGTAGGCCACCGCGGGCACGAGCACGCGGGCGCTGATGTGCCCGCGGCGGATGAGCCAGTCGGCCACCCGCCCGCCGGTCAGCACGCCTGCCAGCGCCCCGGCACCGATGACCAGCGCCAAACCGCTGACGACCGCATGCGTGAGGCCGTAGTGCCGCATGACGAAGACGACACCGAACGTCCGCAGGCCCGAGAAGAAGAAATAGCCGAGCGCGGAGGCCACGATCAGCACGACGTTCGTGGGAATCCGCAGCACGTAGCGCGCCGCCGCCCACATCGACAACCGCGCAGGATCACGCCGCAGGACCAGGTCGGGGTCGGGTTCGACGCCGCGCGTCTCCAACCTCGACCGTGCCGGATCGTCCCGCCGCGAGGCCGTGCCCTGCTCGCCACCGGGAGGTTCTCCGTGGGCCTGTGCGTCCGGCTCCAGCTCGGTCTCGCCGGGTCGCAGCCGGCTCTGCCCGCCGCGCGCGGGTTCGGGAAGCCTCCGCGTGATCACGTACGCCAGGGCGAGCCCCAGCAGCGCGAGGAACCCGAACGCCGCCCGCCAGCTCAGCAGGTGCGCCAGATTGCCTCCGATGAGCAGCCCGAATCCCGCGCCGAGCAGTTCACCGCTGAGGATGAAGCCGTAGATGCGGCCTCGCTCCGCGGGCGGGAAGTAGTCGCCGACCAGCGAGGCGAGCGTCGGTCCGGCGGTCGCGCTGACCGCACCCAGCGCCAGCCTGGACAGCAGCAGCCACAGGAACGAGCCGGCGAGACCACCGGCCACCATGGCGGCGCACCAGACGACGATGCTCGCCGCCAGGAGCCTGACCCGGTTGATCCGGTCGGTCAGCACGCCGACGGGCAGAGCGGCGACCGCGCCGATCCCCGAGGAGACCGCGGTCAGCGATCCCAGCTGGGTGTCGGAGATGCCCAGGCCGGTGCTGAGCTCCGGTGCGACGGCGCCGATGGTGCCCTTGTCGGCGGCGTCGAGTGCGAGCACGCAGGCGAGGATCGCGATCACCTGGAAGCGCGCCGGGCCTCCCACGATGGCCAGCAGCCGCGCCTTCGCCCAGCCGACCGCGCCGCGCAGCAGGCCGGTGTACCGATGCTCCGCCGACGCCGCCATGGACCAGACCTTTCCGCGAGGTCTTCTCCCACACCGGCACGCAGGTCAAACGATCACCGCGATCAGGTCTCCGGGTCCGGCGCGTCGTTCGCGCGCTTGACCAGATACGGCGACCGGCCCAGGATCACGATGCCGCCCACCATCATGGCCAGACCGGTGATCTCCCCGGCCAGCGCGCCGGCGCTGAGCCGCAGACGTTCGCTGAAGACCACCACGCCCAGCGCGATGCCCGTCAGCGGCTCGGCAGCGGTCGCCGCGGGCAGGGAGACCCGCAGCGGCGCCGCGTCGAAGGCCGACTGGGCCAGCAGCAGACCGCAGATCGCGACGATCACCAGAGCGTACGGCTGCCAGCTCGCGGCGATCGCGCTCAGCCCGTGCTCCAGTCTCAGCAGCAGACCCCGGGTGAGCGCGTCCTGCACACCGAACAACATCCCGGCGGCCGATGCCAGCAGCATCGCCTTGACCTGGAGCGAGGACCCCCAGCCGGCCCGTACGAGCACGACCGCGACCAGCGCGACCGCCCCGGCCGCGAGCCACCGGGCGGAGGTCGGCTCCACCGGCAGCTCCCCGTGCGGCCGGCCCAGTACGAGGAACATCGCCACGCCGCCGGAGGCCAGGACTCCTCCCAGCCATTCGTTCCACGACAGGTACTCCTTGCAGACGATACGTCCGATGACCAGCGCGAACACCAGGTTCGTCGCCAGCAGCGGCTCCACCTTGGCCACATCGGCGCCGGACAGCGCCACCGCCCCCAGGATCTGACCGCACAGCATCGCCGCCAGACCCCCCAGCCACAGCGGCCGGCGGACCAGGTCGAGCAGCAGCGACGGATGCAGCATCCGCCCCAACGGCTCCCGATACGCCGCGTGCTGCTGAGCGACGAACCCCAGCCCCAGAAAGCCCGCCGCCGCAAGCGCGATAGCGAAGATCATCCAGCCCTCCGGGGGACCCGCTTCGGTCGGTCATCGCGCCGCCGGCAAGCGCCTCGGCCCGCTGCGCGTTCTTCTTCCCCGAAGGGCGAAGCCACCGCCCCCGCCGTCCTGCCTTCACACTTCCCGCCTGCGACAACGCCCAAGCACCCGGTACCGGCGGCCCCGGCGCGTACGAGCCGTCGCCACCGGCACGGGGGAGAGGCAGGAGATCTACTTGATCGTCCGCTGCCGTACCCATGAACCACGGGCTAACCAGTCGCGGGTAGGTCCGTCTCGACGGCGTCGTCACGTCGGCCCCGGCCCGGCGACACGGACTGGTCAGGCTCAGGGGCAGGATGCGGGGAACATCGATGACCGAGCCAGAACGCAGGCCGCCGGGTGATATGACGATCGCCGAGCTGCTGGAGCGGGTGACGAGTCAGACGTCGCGGCTCGTGCGCCAGGAGGTCACCCTCGTACGCGAAGAGCTGTTGACCAAGGCCGGCCGCGCGGGCATGGGCGCGATGCTGTTCGGCGGTGCCGGGGCGCTGGCGGTCTACGGCGCCGGCGCGGTCGTCGCCGGGGTGATCGCGGCCGTGGCGACCGAACTGCCGACCTGGGCGGCGGCGCTCATCGTCGGCGGTGCGATGCTGTCGGCGAGCGGCGTCCTGGCCCTGATGGGCCGGCGAAAGCTGCGCCGGGCGTTCCCGCTGGTGTCCAAGGACACCTCCGAGCGGGTCAAAGCCGACGCCAAGGCGATCACCGAGGGCGCAGGGAAGTAGCCGTCGACGCCGCCCTGGAGACTCTGCCGCCCAGGACTGCCCGGTCCTCGACGAGGATGTCGCCCGGCTTCACGCTTCGTCCGTCCCTTCAGCGGACCCTGGAGGGCCCACGCGTTCGAGCTTGGTCCAGCCGCTCCAGCCTCGCCTCTTCAGCAGCCCGATCAGCCGGCGGGCCGGCGGCACGGTGTCGAACGCCAGTGCGTCCATCAGCCTGACCATCGTCGGCTCGACGTCGACGTCGCCGACATAGTCCTCGCCCTTCTCCTCGGCCATCTGCGTCATGTAGGCGGCCAGTACGTCGGCCAGCTCGACCAGCCGTGGATCGTCGGTGGCCTGGTCGAGAACCTGGCCCAGGGTGCGGTAGAAGGCGATGAGCCGCGGGTCGGCGATCTGCTCCCGCTTGCGCGAGATCCACTCCGGGACACGCTCGGGAGAGTGCGCGGCCAGCAGGATCCAGCCGTCGCGCTCGACCTGGACGATCCGCTCGTCGAGCCCGAGCGCCCGCAGTCGGTCGAGATACTCGACCACCTCCGCCGGCAGCGCCAGGTTGTCCCCGGAGGCGAGCCGGGCGATCTGCTCCCGGTGACGTTGCCGCTGCCGGATCTCGGCCCGCAGCCGCCGGTCGATGTCCGCGACCGCCGCGGCGAACTCCTCCTCGCCGGCCTGCAGCAGCTCCCGCACCCGCGCCAGCGGGACCCCGGCCTCGGCGAGGGTCCGGATCTTGATCAGCTCGATCACGGCGTCGGCGTCGTACCTTCGATAGCCGGAGCGGTCCCGCTGCGGCTCCGGCAGCAATCCCTTGGCGTGGTAGTGCCGCACCGCGCGCACCGTCACTCCGGCGTACGACGCCAGCTCACCGATGGTCAGCATCGCACCAGTCTCCTATGGGGCGTTCAAGGAGTCGCCCGGCCGACCGCGCCCGCCGCGCTCCGGATGATCCGGACGATCTCCGGGGCGTGGGTGAAGACCAGCCGGTGGTCGGCATCGAGCCAGAACGTGGCGATGCGCGGCTGCTCGCGGACAAGCCGTTCGACGCCGGCACGCCAGTTCCGGTTGAGCCGCGGCGCGTGTCCCTCGTCGCCGTCGCCGGCCATCGAGGTCGACATGATCATGCTGATGGGCCGGTCGATCTTCCGGTACCGCTCGAGGATCCCGGACCGCACCGCATCGATCTCGACGTTCAGGTCGAGAATCTCCTGGGCGGTGAGCAGCACCTGACGCGCGGTGCCACGCTCCGCCTCCTGCCGCGTCGCCATGTCCTCCCACATGGCGCGGAACTCCGGCAGCACGTCCTCGGTGATGAACGGTTCGGGCACCGGGTTCGCCCCGTCGATGAGGATGAGTCCGGCGACGCCGCCCGGATGTTCGGAGGCGTGGTGCACGGCGAGGTCCGCGCCCAGCGAGTAGCCGACCAGCACGGGCGCCGCGTCCAGATCCAGTTTCGGCTCCGCCAGCACGGCGGCCAGATCGCCGGCGAACGCCTCGAAGGTGTACCGGTCGGCGGCCGAGGCGAGGCCGTGGCCGCGCAGGTCGAAGGTGACCACGTCGTGGTCGCGTCGCAACAGCTCGGTCAGTTCGCGCAGGTCGGCCTGGGTCGAGTTCAGCCCCGGGCACAGGACCACCGGTCGTCCCCGGCCGCCGCGGGTCACCGGGATCTCCACGCCGTCATGGTGGACCGTGAAGTGCCGCATCGTCCTGTCGCCTCTCCCGTTCTGCTTTCCGTCGCCGTACGACGTGCGCGCTCCGGGGAAGCCCGTCGCACCGGTCTTCCTGGTCATGCCGACCATGCTGGAACGTTGACCCTGCGTCAGGGTCAACCTCCACGGCGACGTGACGTTCACGACGGCGGCACGGCCAGGAGGTTGTTTTCGCGCATGCGTGGATGGAAAGACCTCCAGTGGCCGGTCCCCCGTTCGGCGTCCGCGGGGGAGGACGGTATGGATTCAGTCGAGGAGCAGCCGAGCCGGACGCCCACGGGGGAGGTTCTCGCCCGGCACTCGCTGGGCCGGCGGATCGGGAACGTGCTGGCGACGACCGACCACAAGATGGTCGGATACCTCTACCTGACCACGTCCTTCGCCTTCTTCCTCGCCGGTGGCCTGATGGCGATGCTCATCCGGGCCCAACTGGTACGGCCGGGCCTGCATCTCGTCAGCGCGTACACCTACAACCAGCTGTTCACCATCCACGGCACGGTGATGCTGCTGCTGTTCGCCACCCCGACGTTCGCCGGGTTCGCCAACGTGCTCGTGCCCCTGCAGATCGGCGCGCCCGACGTGGCCTTCCCCCGGATGAACACCCTGAGCTACTACCTGTTCGCGTTCGGCGGCCTCATCGTGCTGGCCGGCTTCATCGCTCCGGACGGGGCGGCGGCCTTCGGCTGGTTCGCCTACCAGCCGCTGGCCGGTTCGGTCCGCTCGCCGGGCGTCGGCGGTGATCTGTGGGCGATGGGGCTCATCCTGTCCGGTGCAGGCACGATCATGACGAGCGTCAACCTCATCACCACGATCATCGGCATGCGCGCACCGGGCATGACGATGTTCCGGATGCCGATCTTCACCTGGAACAGCCTGTTCACCGCCATCCTGGTGCTGATGGCGTTCCCGGTGCTCACCGCGGCGCTCTTCGTCGTCGAGGCCGACCGCAAGCTCGGCGCGCACGTGTACGACCCCTCCAGCGGTGGCCCGATGCTGTGGCAGCACCTGTTCTGGTGGTTCGGCCATCCGGAGGTCTACATCGTCGCGTTGCCGTTCTTCGGCATCATCACCGAGGTGATCCCGGTGTTCTCCCGCAAACCGGTGTTCGGATACATCGGCATGGTCGGTGCGACCATCGCGATCACCGGGCTGTCCATGGTGGTGTGGGCTCATCACATGTTCGCGACCGGCCAGGTGCTGCTGCCGTTCTTCTCGTTCATGTCGTTCCTCATCGCCATCCCGACGGGGATCAAGTTCTTCAACTGGACGGGGACGATGTGGCGGGGGCACCTGCGGATGGACACTCCGATGCTGTTCGCCGTCGGGTTCCTGGTCACGTTCCTGCTCGGCGGTCTGACCGGGGTGATCCTGGCGTCTCCGTCACTGGACTTCCACCTCACCGACTCCTACTTCGTCGTCGCGCACATGCACTACGTGCTGTTCGGCACCGTCGTGTTCGCGACGTTCGCGGGCTTCTACTACTGGTGGCCGAAGATGACCGGAAAGATGCTCGGTGAAAAGTGGGGGAAGGTTCACTTCTGGACGTTGTTCATCGGGTTCCAGATGACCTTCCTGATCCAGCACTGGCTCGGAGCGATCGGGATGCCCCGGCGTTATTTCGACTACCCGAAAAGCTTCGCCGTGTACCATATGATCTCTTCGATCGGAGCCTTCATCCTCGGCGCCTCCACGTTCGCGTTCTTGTGGAACGTCTGGCGTACCCACCGCAGGGCGCCCACCGTGGACGTGGACGACCCCTGGGGGTTCGGGGCGTCCCTGGAGTGGACCACGTCGTGCCCGCCGCCCAGGCACAACTTCCATTCCCTCGCCCGGATCCGCTCTGAGCGGCCGGCCATCGACCAGCGTTATCCGTATCTCCAGAGCGAAACCAGAGAATAGGCATCGGCGCGTTCGCCCCGCCGGCGAGGTCGCCGGACGGAGCCGCCGGGCCGTCCGGTCAGTCGGGACGTTTCTCCAGCTCCCGCCGCTCTTCGGGCGTGGGTGTCTCGGCGGCGTACTTGGTGTAGGCCTGGTTCAGGCGGGCCTGGATCTGCGCGATGATCCGGTTCGGCGTGGGCAGCGGGATGATGTGCCGGGGGAGCGGCCTGACGAGGTCGTCGGGATGCACGGCTTGGGCGATCATGGCCTGCTCGGGTCTCGGGCGATCGTGAACTTCGATGTACTGCCCGGTGGGCAGGCGTTTGATGATGCCGCTTTCGATGCCTTCCTCGACCGCCTGGGCGTCGGAGCGTTGCAGCGACAGGCAGATGCGCCGGGTGACGACGAAGGCGATCACCGGAAACGCGAAGAAGCCGATGCGGAAGAACCAGGTGGTGTACTCGAGCGGGATTTTGAAGACCGCGGCGATGACGTCGTTGCCGCCGGCCGCCCACAGGTTGCCGTACCAGGTGATGGCGGCCATGCCCAGGGCGGTGCGGGTCGGCGCGTTGCGGGGGCGGTCGCACAGGTGGTGCGGCCGGTCGTCCCCGGTCACCCACCGTTCGAAGAACGGGTAGAGCGCGATGAGGGTGAAGAAGGCCATGGGGAGAAGGACGGCGGGCACGAGGGCGTTCCAGGCGATCGTGTGCCCGGCGAAGCTCCAGGAGATCCGTGGCATGAGCCGCAGGGAGCCCTCCAGGAACCCGACGTACCAGTCCGGCTGCGAGCCCGAGGAGACCGCGTCGGGCCGGTAGGGCCCGTACAGCCAGATCGGGTTGATCTGCACCCACGCGGCGAGCAGGGTGATCAGCCCGGCGACGTACAGCTGGAACGCGATCGTGTGCGTGAGGAACTGCGGGAAGGTCGGGGAGCCGACGACGTTGTGGCCGGTCCTCTTCGGCCCCGGCCACTGGGTGTGCTTCTGGTGCCAAATGATCATCAAGTGAGCGGTGATCAGGGCGATGAGGATTCCGGGGATCAGCAGGATGTGGACGGTGAACAGGCGGGGAATGAACTGGTGCCCGGGGAACTCACCGCCGAAGACGAAAAAGCTCAGATATGTTCCCACAATCGGTATGGACAGCAGGATGCCCTGGAAGATGCGAAGGCCGGTGCCCGACAGCAGGTCGTCCGGCAGAGAGTAGCCGCCGAAGCCTTCCGCCACGGCCAGCGCGAACAGCGTGGTGCCGATCAGCCAGTTGATTTCGCGGGGTTTGCGAAAGGCGCCGGTGAAGAAGATCCGCATGAGGTGCACGCAGATGGCGGCGACGAACAGGACCGCCGCCCAGTGATGGATCTGCCGCACCAGCAGTCCGCCACGGACGTCGAAGGAGATATCGATGGTCGAGGCGTACGCCTCGCTCACCTTGGCTCCGCGCAGCAGTGCGTACGACCCGTCGTAGACGGTGTCCTCTTCCGATGGTTTGAAGAACAGCGACAGGAAGACCCCGGTGAGGACCAGCAGCATGAAGGAGTACAGGGCGATCTCGCCCAGCAGGAAGGACCACTGCTCGGGAAAGACCTTGCGGATGTTGCGTCGCAGGAAGGCCGCGCTGCCCAGCCGTTCGTCCAGAGCACGCTCGGAATCGGTCATCAGGGCGCGTTTGTTCACAGTCTCTCCGGCCCGTTGTGCCGTTCGTCGGCGGACGTGGCGGGGCGGGGCGGCCGCTGGTGGATGTAGAGGTCCCGCCGGTCGAAGGAGTCGAGGGGACGGCGGTCGGGCAGCGGGAGTTCGTATCGGACCGCCCGCAGGTGGTCCCCGTACTGGCGGTCGGCGTCGTAGACGGAGTGGAATTTCCAGATCGAGGTGGCGAAGTTGGTCTGCCCGCGCAGGAGCCGGCGGCCGATGAGGCCGAGCGTCTTGGCCGCGGCGGCCAGTCCGAGGTGCTTCCGGTTCATCACCGACTGGGTCTTGACCAGTTCACGGTAGAACTCATGGAGGGGGAGCGCGGTGGGCACCACGGCGTGCTGGATGTCGAAGAGCCGGTAGTCGCGCGAGGTGAGCTTGCGGGATTCGGTGTGCCAGATCTCGGTGCCGGGGTAGGGCGTCATCACGGTGAGGTTGACGATCTCCGGCACGGACAGCGCCCACTCGCGCACCAGGCGGAACTGCTTGGCGTCCCAGCGCGGATCCACGATCAGGTTGACCGCGACGGTCAGGCCCATCCCCCGCGCCAGCTCCAGGGCCTTGATGTTCTGGTCCGGGTTGGTGCGCTTGCGGTATAGGTCGAGCCCGTCCTCGTCGAGGGCCTCCATCCCCAGGAACATGTAGTTCAGGCCGAGCCGCCGCCAGCGCCGGAACACCTCGGGGTGGCGTAGCAGGACGTCGGCACGCGTCTCCAGGTAGTACTCCTTCCTGACCTTCCGCTTCTCCAGCTCGGCGGCGATCGCGTCGCCGTGCTCAGGCCGGATGAAGGCGACGTCGTCGACGATGAACAGCCCGGGCTCGCGGATCGAGGCGACCTCTTCCGCGGCCGCCTGCGGTGACACCTTCCGGTAGCTGCGCCCGTAGAACGTCCACGCGCTGCAGAACGAGCAGTCCCAGGGGCAGCCGCGGGTGAACTCGATCGACGCGGCGGGGTCGAGGACGCCGATGAAGTACTTGTCGCGGCGGCGGGTCAGATCGCGTGCCGGCCGCGGTTCGTCCAGGCTGTCCAGCAGCAGGGGCGGCTTGTGGCAGGTGCCCTCGGGGGTCACCACACCCGGTACGTCGGTGAGCCCGCCGTCGCGGGCGGCGGCCAGCAGCAGTGGCGTCGCGACCTCACCCTCACCGCGCAGCACCGCGTCCAGCGCACCGTCGGCCTGCTCGATCACATGCCCGGCGATGAAGGACACGCTGTGCCCGCCGGCGAACACGAAACAGCGCGGTGTCAGGCGTTTGATCTGCCTGGCCAGATCGAGCACTTCGGGGACGTTCGCCAGATAGTTGAGGCCGAACCCCACGGCCTCCGGCTCGAACTCGCGCAGCTGCCGGTACAGGGCTCGGTGGGAGAAGATCTGCAGGTCCAGCAGCCGTACCTCGTGGCCCGCGGCGCGGACCGCGGCCGCCACCCGTTCGAGGCCCAACGGCTCCAGCCGAAGGAAGATCTCCGAGTACATCAGGCCGCTCGGATGGACCAGTAGGGTGCGCATCAGATCCTCTGCTTGGGCCGAACCCCGATCGGCGATGCCGCCCGCATCGCACAGCAGCCTGCTACCCGAATCCCCGGCATTGAATCGAATTCGCCGAGGTCAGGGCCCGGCTTCCCGCAGCCGGGCCGGAGCGAGGAGCTCCTCCACGGCGGCGTTGAGCTCGGCCGGTTCGGTCACGCCCACCGTACGCACGATGCCGTGCTCGTCGACGAGGACGTTCGTGGGGATGCCGCGGATGCCGAGCCGGCCCGCGTACTGGCCGGTCTCGTCCAGCAGCACCGTGCCGTCGATCTGCCACACCTGCGTGAAGTGCAGTGCCTCACCGCGGGCGTCGACGCTCTCCCAGACGTTGATGCAGATGATCTCCAGCCCCGACCGGGCCGTACGGCGGCGCAGCTCCTCGATGACCGGCGCCTCCGCGTTACAGGGGCCTCACCAGCTGGCGAAGAAGTTGATCACGTACTTCTTCTCCGCCCACTCCCGTGTCGTGCGAATCCGCCCGGTGTGCAGGTCCGGCAGCGCGAAGTCGGGAAGGCGCCGCCCGACCGCCGGATGCGTGGCGGGCCGTTCCGGGCCGGCCAGCCAGGGCCGGTCCACGACGGTGAGCGTTCCGCTGCCGGCGTTCGAGACCAGCAGGCGGCCCGTCACCGGGTCCACGGCACAGTCGCCGGGGCCTCGCCCGACCGCGATCCGGTGCGTCTCGGAGCCGTCGCGGGCGTCCAGCACACTGATCGTGCCGGCTCCTCGATTGCACACGTACACGTGGCGGCCGTCGCCGGAGGTGGTCAGGCCCACCGGGGCGCGTTCCACCGGGATCCGGTCGCGGATCCGCCCGTCCGCGAGCGAGATCCGCATCACCATGTTCTCCAGGGAGTTCGCCACATACAGCTGGTCGGTGGCCGGGTCGGCGACGACCTTGCAGGGTCCGCGCCCCACACCGATGCGCCCCAGCGGCCGCAGCGCGGCCGCGTCGAAGACCGTCAGCGACGCGGCCATGAAGTTCGCGCAGTACCCCCGGCCACGCCGCAGGTCGATCGCGATACTGCCCGCACCGAGCTCGGCGGGGATCGTCCTGACCGGCATCAGCCGGTCGACGTCGACCACGCTGATCGTGGACGCGGCGGTGTCGCCGCAGAAGATCCGCCGCAGGCCGGGGTGGTATCCCAGGCCCGCGGGGTAGGCGCCGACAGGGATCTGGGTGAGCCGCTCGCCGGTACGGGCGTCGAGCACGGTGACGGTGTCGGACCGGGCGTCGGCGGTGAACAACCGCTCGGTCGGGGCGTCGAAGATGATCGGGATCGGCTCCCGTCCCACCGGCGCCTGCCAGATCGTCGTATGCCGCTCCAGATCGAGAGCGGTGACCGCGTCGCTGCGGGCGCACGCCACGAAGGCGCGGCGTCGCCGCGTGTCGATCGCGATCGCTTCCGGCCCCATGCCCACGGGCAGATGGGTCAGGACGCGATGGAGCAGACCCGGCCCGCCGAACGCATCCGCCATCGGCTC
The DNA here is from genome assembly GCF_039541955.1 of Actinoallomurus oryzae. Lineage (NCBI taxonomy): Bacteria > Bacillati > Actinomycetota > Actinomycetes > Streptosporangiales > Thermomonosporaceae > Actinoallomurus > Actinoallomurus oryzae. The sequence goes on from NZ_BAABHF010000057.1 coordinate 83,917, forward strand.
TCCCGGGTCCATAATCGTACGCTTTGCCTCTCGCCGAGCAGCGCAAACAAGGCGGCAGGCAAAGACCACGGCGATCGTCTCTCAGCGGCGGTCGCCCGGCGGCCCTGCCCGTACTTACCACGTATGCCCTGGTCACTCCACCGATCCGGGGTATGGGGTGAGGAGAGATGATGGCGAGGATGAGTCAGGGGGCTCATCTCCTTTTTGGAAGAAGGCGATCGGAATGGCTGGTTACTCGCGCCATTCTTCGGGGATGGCAGGGCATCCCGACGCAGCCGAGATGCGCGAACGCTACGCACGGCTGGTCGAGGGCCGCCGGATGGAGATGCTCGAGGGTCTGGTCCTGATGACCGGTCTGTACCTGGCCATCTCACCGTGGGTCATCCATTTTCACACCGGCAACATGAACACGGTGAACAACCTCATCATCGGCATCGCGCTCGCCGTGATCGGTCTGGGCCTGGCGTTGGTTCCGGAGCGAACGCGCGGGCTGGCGTGGTTGATCGTTCCGCTCGGGGTCTGGATGATCATTTCGCCCTGGGTGGTCTCCGCCGGGCACGGCGCCCGGGCGGGCATCGTCGCCAACAATGTCGCGGTCGGTTTCGTCACCGTCGCTCTGGGTCTGGCGGCCGTCGCGATGATGGCCAGGCACCGTCGCGGCCGAGCCCGTGCGGCCACCGCGATGCGGTAGCCGGGACCACCGGGCCTCACGGACACACCTTCGTGAGGCCCGACCGGGCCATGGCGCGGAAGAGTCGGAGAGAGGAGCCGGTGATGAGTGAGTCGGGATCCGAGCGGCCGGCCGACATGACGATCGCGGAGTTGCTCGAACGGCTGACCGAGCAGACGTCCCAGCTCGTGCGTCAGGAGGTCCGGCTCGTCCGGGACGAGGTCATGACCAAGGCGACCCGGGCCGGCGTGGGGACGATGCTGCTGGGAGGCTCGGGCGCGCTCGCGGCGTACGGTACGGGAGCCGTCGTGGCCGGGGTGATCGCCGCGGTCGCACGCGAGCTCCCGCCGTGGGCCGCGGCCCTGCTCGTCGGCGGCGGTTTGCTGTCGGCGAGCGGGGCGCTGGCTCTGCTCGGCCGGCGGCAACTGCGCCGCGCGTTTCCGCTGGTGCCGGCGGAGACCGCCGCACATGTGAGGGCCGATGCCCAGGCGGTCGCGGAGGGCGCCAAGGCGTAGCCGGTCGCCACCGCCCCGGGCGCGGGTGCGAGAGCGGGGACGCCGTGGTGACGTCCGCGCGCCGGCACCCCGTCCGGGGGCGTGTGGTTCCTGGTCAGGGCGCGCCCGTGGCTCGGGCGTGCAGCAGGTCCTTCACGTCGGTCAGGGCGAGCTGGATCCGGCCGTGGATCCGTGGGTTGAGCAGGATGGTTCCGTCGAAGTCGCCGGCGGAGGCGAAGATCGCCACGGGGACGGTCAACGCCTGGAAGAAGGCGAAGAGCGGACGCAGGGCATGCTCCAGGACGAGCGCGTGGTGCTCGCCCCCGCCCGTCGCGACGAGCAGGACGAGCTTGTTGGCGAGCGCGTACTGATCGACGAGATCGAAGAAGTGCTTGAACAGCCCGGGGTAGGAACCCCGGTACACCGGTATCGCGGCGATCAGGAGATCGGCGTTCTCGGCCAGCCGGAGAGTGGCCTCGACGCCGGGCGTGACGTCGTCACGCTCGACCGCCCCGGTGAACTCCTCGCCGAGCGCGTAGACGTCGATCCGGGACGTCTCGACGGGGAGCATCCCCGCCAGCGTCTCGAGGACGACGTCCACGAGGCCCATCGTCTTGGACGGGCGGCTCGGGCTGCCGTTGACGACCACGACTCGCAGTGCCGGTCCGGCCGCGGGTGCGGCCGGACCTGCGCCGATGACGGATGGGGCCGTGGTCATGCCGGCACCCCCGCGGTCACAGCGGTCTCGCGGCGTACGACGGGCGCGACCTCGGTGCCGAGCCGCTCGATCGCCTCGAGGTGCTCCTTCTGCGGCATCCCCCCGAAACCCATCTGGATGATGGCCCGGTTGATGCCGTACAGCTCGTGGTAGGTGAGCAGCTTGTCGATGACCTCCTGCGTGCTGCCCACCAGCAGGCCGGATCCCGGCGACGCCTGCGCGTCGAAGGCGGCCCGGGAGAGCTGGAAGCCCGCACCTCGCTGGTGGTTGTTCTCCATCATCCCCTTCGCGAAATAGGGGTACATGGTCTCCCGCGCCTCCTGGCTCGTGCGCCCCACGTACCCGTGCACGTTGATGCTGATCGGCAGCGCGGCCGGATCGTGCCCGGCCTTCTCGGCGGCCGCGCGGTACAGCTCGACGGTCGGCTGGTGGGAGGTCACCGGTCCCAGCAGGAGCGCCAGCGCCATCGGCAGTCCGAGCGTGCCGGTGCTGACGGCTGAGGCGGGCGAGCCGCCGACCCCCACCCAGATCGGGATGGTGTCGCCGTCGGCACGGGGTGCGATGTCGGCGTCGACCAGGGGAGCGCGGAAGCGCCCGGACCAGGTGAGCGGGTTCTGCTCGCGGATCTTCAGCAGCAGGTCGAGCTTCTCGCGGAAGAGATCCGCGTAGTCCTTCAGGTCGTAGCCGAACAGCGGGAAGGACTCGGTGTACGAGCCACGGCCAGCGATGATCTCGGCACGGCCGGCCGACAGCAGGTCGATCGTCGCGAACTGCTCCCAGACGCGTACGGGGTCCTCCGAGCCGAGCACGGTGACCGAACTCGTCAGCCGGATGCGCTCGGTCGCCTCGGCCGCGGCCGCCAGCAGGATCGTCGGCGCCGAGCCGACGAAGTCGGTGCGGTGATGCTCGCCGACGCCGAACACGTCGAGGCCCACCTCGTCGGCGACCCGTGCCTGCTCGATCGTCTCGCGCACGCGCCGGCGCGGCGACGGCCGCCGCCCTGTGATGGGATCCTCCGTCACTTCGCCAAAGGTCATGATCCCGATCTCGAACGTCATCTGTCGTTCCTCTCTGCCGGGCCGGGTCCCTCACCCGCGGCACATCGACATAAAGTTATCTGCACAGGCAGATATTCCCGGGCGTACCTGTCCGCGTGAGGAGGATCGCGCCGACGCTTTGGACGAACCGTGCCGTGAACGCCCGGGGGAGCGGCCCGTTCGAACTCGTCGTTCCGGAGTTGAACGACGAGCCGGGTGAACTACTGCGGTTCGATCGCCAGCCGGTCCCAGATGTCGGCAAGACGGCGGAGATCGTCATCGTCGAGCCGGTCGAGGAAGAGCCTGTGGAGGTCGCGGTACTGCCGGCTCCAGGCCTTGCGCAACAGGGCGCGCCCCTCCCGGGTCAGGGTCACCTCGAAACCGCGGCCGTCGACGGCCGACCGCCGCCGCTCGATGAGCCCACGTCGCTCCAGGCGGTCGGCGAGACGGGTGAACCCGCCGGTGGACATCAGGCGGCGCTCGGCCAGTTCGGACATCCGCATGGGCTTCGGGGCGGACTCACCGAGGAGGGCGAGCACGCTGTACTCGGCCATGCTCACGTTGAGCGGCGCGAGCCCTGCCTCGATCGAACGCCAGATCCTGTCGTGGGTGAGCAGGAATCCTCGCCACGCCTCGTCCTCCAGAGGCCGCAACCTCTCCGTCGCCATGCCCGCACTGTATCGGGGGATCGGGGAGCGCACCGGCCACCATGGTTGTCTGTATAGATAACCAACTCACCCACCGTCAGCCGCCAGGACAGTCGCAGCGTCCGCCGCTGAAGCAGGGGCAGTAGGACGCCGGCGGCGGTGGTGCGGGCCGGTGCACCTGGAGCTGCCGCATCTCGTGCAGAGCCGCGACGCCCGCCGTACCGGCGTAGGCGACCCCTGGCAGCACGCCCAGGACGACGAACAGGATGGCGGCGACCTTCCGGCCGAACGACCCGCAGATCACGGTCGCCAGCAACGGGAACCCGATCGCGCAGCCGACCGAGGCGAGAAGGAGCCAGTCGGAGCCGATCGCGTCGTGCGGATCGATCTCGCAGTCCTCCAGGCAGAATCGGATGCGGACGACGGCCGCCATGAACCCGATCGTCCCGCCCAGCCAGGCAAGAGTGAGCAGACCGACGATCAGGCCCATCGCGGGGTGCGTCGTTCCGCGTTTCCGCGCGCGTTCATCCGTCACAGGGAAATGGTGGAACGCCGACCGCGGCCCGACGAGAGTAGGAATACTCAGATCGGCCGAAACCGGCACCGGCGACGCCGGACGCCCACCGCGTCGCGGCCCTGAGCCGGTTGAGGATTGGCCGCGTGCGGTCGATGCCCGTAGGGTGCCGATCATGGCTTCTCGCATTTCCGAATTGGTGATCAAGTGCCGGGATCCGCAACGGCTGGCGGCGTTCTGGTGCGAGGCGCTGGGCTTCGTCGTGCTCGAGACCGACGACGACGGCGTGGTGGAGGTCGGACCGAAAGAAGGGTTCGGCGGATTGCAGCCGACTCTGATCTTCATTCCCGTCACCGAGCCCGAGGCGGTCGGGCTGCGGCTGCACTTCGACGTCAACGCCACCGACCGCGATCAGGACGCCGAGCTCGAACGCCTCCTGAAGCTCGGGGCGCGCCCGGCCGACATCGGCCAGACCGGTGAGGAGTCCTGGCACGTCCTGGCCGACCCCGAAGGCAACGTTTTCTGTCTCCTGCGAGGCCGCCTGAGCTGAGCATCGGCTCGGACCGGCGAACGCCGGAACCACATCCTCAGAGCACGCGCGGCGACGTGTCGTATCCCGGCAAGCGGCGTCCGCGAAGGATGTCAGGCGCTGTCCGGGCCGGACGCGGCGCGCCAGGCGGCGGGTGGCGTGCCGGCCTGGCGCCGGAAGAACGTCGTGAAGTTGCCGACGTCCCCGAAGCCGAGGCGCCGGGCGCAGCCGCCGACCGGCAGGTCGGTGTGGGCGAGCAGTCTTTTGGCCTCCAGCAGGATGCGCTGGTCGAGGAACGCCTTGGCGCCCGTGCCGGCGGCGGCACGCGTCGCCCGGGTGAGGGTGCGCACGTCATAGCCCAGTGCCTGCGCGTAGTCGGCCACGTGGTGCCAGTCGGTGAAGTGCTCCTCGACGGCGGCGCGGAAGGCGCGGAACACCTCGGTGTGACGGCTGCCGGAGCTCGTCGCGCCGGCCGGGGGCGGAGTGTCGGGGAGCGTGCGCAGGATCAGTGCCGCCAGCAGGTGGGAGAGCAGCGCGGGAGATGCCAGGCGTGGTGTCCGCACCGCTGCGCCGTGCTCGCGCTCGAGATGTTCGGCTGCGAGCAGGGCGAGGGACAGGCGCTGCCGGTCCAGGTGCCAGCACGCCGGCGCGGCGGCCTCTGACGCGGTGAGGCCGGGAAGGAAGCCGGGCCGGAAGAGGACCAGCGGGCCGTCGCAGGCGTCGACGTCGCTCCAGCGGTGCACCATGCCCGGCCGGATCCACACGACGCCGCCTTCCCCGAGCCGGTAGCCGCGGAAGTCCGCCTCGTGGGCGCCGGTGCCGGAGCGGACCAGCGCGAACACGTGGAAGTCGGGGCGTTGCGGCTGTACGCGGCGGCGGTGGACGTCCATCGAGCGCAGCGCCGCGAAACTGAGGACCTCCACCCCGTACGCCGAGCCGACGGCGGGGAGATAGCGCAGCTGCCGTACGGCGCTGTGTCCGTTTTTCACAACGAACGTGTTCCTTTCCGCCAAGGAGTGGGCCCCGCCCTCGCCTACTGTCACGGCTGAGCCTGGCAGGCAGGTTATCGATTCACGGCTGCGGCGCGACGACGGAGCCGCGTTCCGCAGCCGACGGGGAAGGACGCGATGATGACGGAAACGACAACGGCGGTTCCCGTGGCGGGCGGGGCTCTCGACGTGCGCGTCGGGGGCCGTACCGGACCGGCGCTGGTGTTCCTCCACTACTGGGGTGGCTCGGCCGACACCTGGAACGGTGTGCTCGGCCACCTGCCGCCGGGGCAGGCGACGGTCCGCTTCGACCAGCGCGGCTGGGGCACCTCGCGGGCGTTGCCCGGCCCCTACCACCTCGGCCGGCTCGCCGACGACCTCGCCCGTGTGGTCGAGACGTGCGTGCCGGGGCCGTTCGTCCTCGTCGGCCACTCGATGGGCGGCAAGGTGAGCCAGCTCTTCGCGGCCCGCCGGCCGCCCGGGCTGGTCGGCCTGGTGCTCGTCGCGCCCGCGCCGCCGCGGCCGCCCGCCACGGTGACCGAGGAGTACCGGCAGGGCCTGTCACACGCTTACGACTCGCCCGAGACGGTGCAGCACGCCCTCGACCACGTCCTGACCGCCACCCCGCTGGCCAGGACCGTCCGGGCCACCGCGGTGCGCGACAGCCTCGCCGCCGGCGCCGAGGCACGGCACGAGTGGCCGCTGCGCGGAATCGCGCAGGACATCACGCGTGCCGTACGGGACATCGAGGTCCCGGTGACGGTGCTGGCCGCGGAGAACGACGTGGTGGAGCCGCCGCGCGTCTTGCGCGACCACCTGCTGCCCCACATCTCGCACGCGACCCTGACCACGGTCCCCGACGTAGGCCACCTGCTGCCCGTGGAAGCCCCCGGTGCCGTCGCGACCGCCATCGGCGGCCTCCTCACGGCGGTTCGGGGCTCAGCGGCTGAGGGCCTGCGAGATGTCGGCGGCGACGCCGAGCGCGTGCTGGGCCCGTGCCGGGTCGGCGAGGCTGATCGCGACGTGGAGGATGTCGACGACCGCCAGGTGGGCCAGCCGGCTGCTCGACGCGGCCAGGTGCAGGCCGAGGTCGGGGCCGCCCGCGACGAGGAGCGCGGTGGCTCGGTCCGCGAGCGGTGAGGAGGCGAAACTGGTGATCGCCACGACGCTCGCACCGGCGCTCGACGCGGCGTCGGCGACGGTGAGCGTCTCGGCGCTGTGGCCGGAGTGGCTGATCACCACCAGCGCCGAGTCCGGCTTCAGCAGTCGTGCCTGCAGTTGCGCGGTGCGGGCGTCGCGCGGGGCGCTGACCCGGCATCCGATGGCGGTCCACCGATAGGCGGCGTCGGCGGCGGGTGCGGCCGACGTTCCCACGCCGAAGACGAGGATCGTCTCGGCGGCGGCCAGCAGCGCGGCGGCACGGCCGAGTTCCTCCGGGTCGACCGTCGCGCGCATCGCGCCGATGGTGTCGGCGTGACTGGCCAGCACCAGCTCGCAGATCTCGTCCACGGTGGACGTGCCGGTCAGCTCCTCGGGTGGCCTCGGGCCGGACCGCAGCAGCGCGAGGTCCTTCACCAGCGCGCGCTTGAGGTCGCCGAACCCCTCGAATCCGGCGGCACGGGCCGCCCGTACGACGGTGGCCGGGGAGACACCGGCCCGCTCGGCGACCTCCCCGGTGGTCGCCGACTGCACGAAGGCCGAGTCCTCCAGCACCAGGCGCATCACCTTCGCGTCGCTGGGCCGCAGCCCGGGCAGCAGGGCCGCGATCGTGGCGCGCAGGCCCCCGGCGACGTCCACGTGCCCGCCGGCACCGGCATTGGAAACCATGTTTCTCATGATAACTTCATCTGGAAACCGGATTTCCAGGAAGGCCGCCGCGTGCACGTCGTCTCGCTCGGGCTGCTGTTCAGCGCCTCCGCCCTGCACGCCGCCTGGAACTTCGCGGCCAAGCGGGTCGGCGCCGGCGGGGCGGTGTTCGTCTGGTGCTACTACACGATCTCCGCGGCGCTCTGCCTGCCCGTCGCGATCGGGAACCTGTTCGTTCAGAATGTGCGGCCGCAGTGGTGGTGGGTCGTGGCCGCGGCCGGCACGGCGGTGTTGCACGTCGGCTACGGCGTGATCCTGCAACGCGGCTACGCGGTCGGTGACATGTCGGTGGTGTACCCGCTGGCCAGAGGCACCGGGCCGCTGCTGTCGGTGGTCGTCGCCGTGCTGCTGCTCGGGGAGCATCCGGGGGTGGTCGGGCTGCTCGGGGTCGCCGCCGTCGTGCTCGGGGTGTGCGTGATCAGCCTCAATCCGGCCGGGGGCGGCGGCGGGCGGCGACTCGCCAGCGTGGTCTACGGCGTGCTGACCGGCGCGGCGATCGCCGGCTACACCCTGTGGGACGACCGCTCGGTCAGCGCCTCGGCGATACCGCCGATCCTGTACTTCACCGCCGGTTGCGTGGGGCAGAGCGCGATGCTCACGCCGTACGCGCTCGCCCGCAGGCGCGAGGTCGCCCGCCTGTGGCGTGCTCACTGGCGGGAGACGCTGGTCGTCGCGGTGCTGTCGCCGTTGGCCTACCTGCTGGTGCTGTTCGCGATGCGGACCACGCCGGTCAGCGTGGTCGCCCCGGTTCGTGAGCTGAGCATCGTCATCGGCAGTCTCGTGGCGTGGCGCGTGCTCGGCGAGCCCAATCCGGTGCGCCGGCTCGTGGGGGCCGCGATCGTGTTGTCCGGGATCGTGGGTATCGCCGTGGGCTGAGACACGCCTTCGGCCACGGGCGTACACCGCGTCTCACGGCGCAGGTCCGTACGCGGCAGGCCCCCTGCTCCTCCGCCCGAGTCGCTCAGGTGCTCGCGCTGACCCGCGAGACCACGCCGCCCACGGATAAGCGTTGAACGATTACGCGAGACCACCGGCACCGCCCCCGGTCACCTCGGCTGTTGTGCCTGCTGATTCCCGCGGCCGGACGAATGGTGTGATGGTGAGCAGGGAGACCACGATGCCGAGAAGAAACAGCCCGACGGCGATTTTGAAGCCTGCCGTGTAACCGTGGACCAGCGCGTCCGACAGCGCCGTGCCCTTCGCCGCGTGCCGGGTCGTCGTGACCGCGACGGTCGCCAGCCCCGCCAGGCCCAGCGCGCCGCCGATCTGTGAGCCGGCGGTGAGCAGCGCGGAGCCGATGCCGGCCTCGGAGCTGTCGATTCCGCGGACGCCGATCCCGGTGGAGACGACGACGGTGGCGCCCAGGCCCAGGCCGGTGACCAGCGACGCCGGCATCATCATCCCGTAGACGCTGGAGTGTGCCGTCAGGAAGCTGAACCAGGCGGTGCCCGCGGCGGCGAGCGCCAAGGCCAGCGACAGGGCCGCCTTCTCCGAGGTGCGGGCAAGCAGCTGCGGGCCCACGCCGCCGGCCGCGATGCCGAAGCCCACGGCGAGCGGCAGGTACATCAGGCCGGTGCGCAGCGCGGAGTAGCCCAGAACCTGCTGCATGTACAGGGTCAGGAAGAAGTACGTCGCGAAGCTGCCCGTCGCCATCAGCAGTGTGACGATGTTCGCTCCGACCCGGCCGCGGTCACTGACCACCTCGCGCGGGATCATCGGCGTGGGGCCGGTGCGCTGAATGACCACGAAGGCGACCAGCAGGACGGCCGAGGCGATCAGACAGCCGACGACCATGGCGTCGCTCCAGCCGTGCTCGCCGACCCGGTCCACCGCATAGACCAGCGAGCCGGCGCCAAGGGTCGCGGTGATCGCTCCGGGGATGTCGATCTTCGCCTGCTCGGCAGGCTCGCCCTCGTCCAGGGCGTTGACACCGAGCAGGACCCCGATGATGACCGGAACGTTCACCAGCAGCACCCAGCGCCAGCCGGCGTAGCTGGTCAGCACGCCGCCCAGGACCAGGCCCACGACCGAGGCAGCTCCGGCGGAGAGCCGTTACCGGTCGTCGCCGCTTGTCGCGACCCGGCCGACCTGGGGAAGTCGATTGTCGTCGGCCGAGGTGGGCACCAGCCGTGTGACGGCACCGGGCATGGGCCCGACGGTGAACACGCGGACGGACGAGCCGACAGTGACGGCGGCGAACGACGCTTCGGACGGCACCTGAGCCGGAAGTGGGATGATGTGCGGTCCCGCGTCGAGTCGGCCATCGAAAACGTGCATCGATGCGCTCTTGGGCTCCGGAGGTACGAACGATGTGTGCCACCAGGCCTCGACGGTGACGGTGGCGGAATCGTCGAGCGTGAGTCGCACCGAGCGCTGTGCGGCGTCGTAGACGACCCCGCCGCCTTCCGGGGCCTCGGCCGAGGTGACGGCTTGCACCTGGGCGGCGATGAGGCCGGCGATGCCGGCCAGGCCCTGGACGAAGCTCACGTGCGGGTTGCGTTCGGAGATGTTCGCGCGCAGTCGTCGTTTCGTGTCGGCGGGGACCATGCCGCCGAAGACCAGGACGTCGAGATCGGTGACGTCGTAGTCATCGAGAACCTGGTCGAACTGGTTCGTGGTGTCCGCGGAATAGCCCTTGCCGCGCAAGATGTCGACGGTGGCGAGGAGCACGCTGGGGCTGCGGCCGATGACGAGAACGCGTTCGGGCTCGTTCTTCGGCGAGGTGTTCACTGTCAGATCTCCTTGCGTCGGCAGATTTCGAGACCGGCCGCGGACCGGCGGGGTGGCCGGTCTCCGCTCGGCCCCGTGGGGTGGGTGACATCGGCGCGATGAGCACCACGCCAATGTTGGTGCGACCAACATAACGAGTGTTGGTATGGCCCACAACTGCTACGGTTGACGCGTGCCCACGCCCCATCACGACACCGGCCGCACTCCGGCCCGGCTCGAAGGACGCGCGACCTGGCTGATCAGCCGAGCGCACATGCACGTCTCGGGGCTGCTCGGCGCCGGTTTCGAGGCCCATGGCGGCGGACTGCGCAGCTACCACTACCGGCTCCTCGCCGCGCTGGAAGAGTGGGGGCCCGCGAGTCAGGCCGAGCTCGGCCGCAGGACCGGGATCGATCGCAGCGATGTGACCGCCGCCTTGACCAGGCTCGAGTCAGGCAACCTGGTCGAGCGCTCGGCCGATCCCGCCCACAAGCGCCGGAACATCGTCACGATCACACCGGCAGGCGTCGAACGGCTTCTCGAGCTCGACAAAGTCATCGACGGCATCCAGGAGGAGTTCCTCGCGCCTCTGACGGCCGCCCAGCGGCGTCAATTCATCACGCTGTTGTCGAAACTCGTCGACGCACAGCACTGATTCCGGGCGAGGGGACGGAGATGTCGCGTGTGAGGAGCAGCGCGGCGACGGCGAGGAGCCCGGCGACGGTTCCGCTCCAGGCGATGGTGGAGCCGATGGCCGGTGCGGTGGGCGCCGTAGGGGAGTGACCGATCAGGGTCTGGGCGCAGGCCAGGCCGAACGCGCCGCCGATCTGCTTGGCGAGGGCCGATCCCGCGGTGGCGGTGCCCATGTCGGCGTGGGGCACGCAGTTCTGTGTGGCGATGGTCAGGCCGCCCATCGCCGGACCGGTGCCGAGCCCGGCGGCCAGCAGGAACACGGACGTCAGTGCGAAGGGCGTCGCGGGCCCCAGGGCGAAGAAGGCGGCGGTGCCGGCGGTGAGCAGTGCCGCTCCGGTCAGGAGGACCGGTTTGACGTGTCCGCTGCGCAGGATGGCGGTGGCGGTGAGGCGGTTGCCCAGGGTCATGCCGACGAGTAGCGGGAGCAGCAGGAGGCCGGAGACCGTGGCGGAGTAGCCGCGGACGTGCTGGAAGTACAGCGGCAGGAAGATCCCCACGGGCAGCGCGGCGACCTGGAAGAAGAACCCGGCGGTCAGCAAGGCCGTGTAGGTGCGGCGCCCGAACAGGCGCAGGGGCAGGACGGGGACGGCCGCGCGTCGTTCGACCGGGATGAGCAGCGCCAGCAGGGCCAGGCCGGTGAGCAGGCAGCCCAGCACGGCCGGGTCGGCCCAGGACCGGCCGGTCGCCGTGTTGCCCTTGAGGCTGAGGCCGGTCAGGACCAGAGCGAGCCCGGCGGTGAGAAGAACGATGCCCGCCGCATCGAGGCGGCCGGAGGGCGGGGCGGCGGGACGGCGGTCGGGCAGGGCCAGGGTGAGGACCGCGGCGGCGGCCAGGCCGAGGGGCAGGTTGAGCCAGAACGCCCAGCGCCAGCCGGCGTGGTCGGCGAGCAGGCCTCCGAGGATCGGGCCGCCGATCATGCCCAGGACCATCATGGCGGCCAGGGCGGTCTGCATGCGGATCAGTCCCTGCGGGCGGGACGGTGGGTGCAGGTCGCGGATCAGGGCCATGCCGAGAGTGAGCAGGGCTCCGGCACCCACCCCCTGCACGGCGCGGGAGAGGATCAGCGCCGGCATGGAGGCGGACAGACCGCAGGCCGTCGAGCCGATCAGGAAGACGGCGAGCCCGCCGATCAGCAGCCGGCGGCGGCCGTGAAGGTCGGAGAAGCGGCCGTAGACCGGCACGCTGACCGAGGAGGTCAGCAGGTAGGCGGTGACGAGCCAGACGTACCAGGAGGCCCCGCCACCGACCTGCTCGACGATGCGGGGCAGGGCGGTGCCGACGACCGTTCCGTCCAGCATGGCCAGGAAGGCGCATCCGAGCAGGGCGACGGTGATCAGGGTTCGGCGGCGGGACGGCAGGTCGTCGTACATCTCGGGCGCGGTCATCCGGCCTCCCCGGGCGCGGCGAGCGCGCCGTGCAGGAAGAGGTCCACGAGCTCCTCGGTGGTCAGCGGGTCGGGAGCGCCCGGCCGGCCCGCGGACATCAGCAGCAGCTGGAAGGCGTCCGCGAGCCGCTCCGGAGCCAGCCGCAGCGCCTCCCGGTCGGGTTCGAACAGGGCGGCGAGGGCCGCGCGGGGTCTGGCGAGGCCGGCTTCCCGGTCGGGGAGACGGCCGCCCTGGCCGGGCTTGGGGGTGGTGACCCGCTCCAGTCGTCCGGCCGCCGCGAGGGCTCCGGCGACGGCGCCGATGCGGGCCATGTGGCCGCGCACCACGTCGGCCGCCTCGGTGAGCCGGTCGGCCAGCGGCTGGTCCAGCGCGATCGACTCCAGGTGAGCGACGATGTCGTCGGGACGCACGGCTTCGGCCATGCAGGCCGCGAGCAGGGTGTCCTTGTCGGGGAAGACGCGGAAGATCGTGCCTTCGCCGATGCCCGCGGCCCGGGCGATCTTCGCCGTCGTCACCGAGGCGCCGAACTCGATGACGAGGGGGAGGGCCGCGGCGACGATCATCGCGCGGCGCTGGTCGGGCTCCATCGCGGGCGCACGGCGCCGGGACGGCTCAGGGGAAGAGGTCTCTGTCATGCCGGTCAGCGTACGGAGTGAGTACTCACTCCGTCAACCGTGCAGAGCGCGGCCCGGTCCCGTACGGTCGCGGCATCGTCGCGGCGTCGAGCGTGACCCTGGAGGCGCCGTACGCGGAATCCCGGCGCCGGTAAAGGTTCCGGTGGGTCACCGAGAATCGCTACTCGGCTACCAATCGGGTCGGCCATTCACCGGAAACCGGCGGCCCGGGATCGGGAACGGGCGACCCGGAAGACACGAGTTGGCGGAAAGGTCGCCTGCGTCGCTTTGGTTCTCGTCGCGGCGGTACGGTTCCGGCCATGGCTACCCCCTCACGTGGAGACAGGGCCGAGGCGCTCGCCCGCGATATCCGCCAGCTGTTCAAACTCATCGGCATACCCGAGGGCAGTCATGCCGGCGGCTATCACATTTCCACGTACGGCGGCCATGTGAGTGTGAGCTGGTGCGCGGAAACGCGATTCGACGGTGAGACCGGTTCTCTGGGAATAGATCATCCTGATCACCCCATGGTCCGACTCGAACGCGCGGCGACCGGGGTCATGGAACGCGCGATGGCGAATGTGCTGTACGCCGCGGGTTTCACCGTGGCACTCGTACCGGGAGTGCCGAACCGTGTCGACGTCGGAAAGGAACGCGACCCTGAGGTCGTCGTCCTGAACGGGCCCGGCTTCAAGGCGTGGCAGAGCGGCTGAGGGGCGGCCCGCGGATTTTTGACGCGCAGTTCACCCACCCCGAATGATCCGGCGGACCGCCGCCTGGTCGGGGAGCCGAGCCGCCCGAACACCATCGGCTACGGCGGCCCCTTCGGACCTGCCGTGCGCCGCCCCGGCGGCGGCCGGTCACCTGGGCCTCGTCGCCTGACGGCCCGCCATCGGCGGCGCCGCCCCGGCGAGGCCCTCCACTCCCGTCCGGCCTTCACGTACTCGGAGTTTGCCTAATAGTATTAGGTACGTACATAATGTCTTTTGGCAGATGGGAGGATCGTTATGGTTCGCGCGGGACTGAGCACGGAACGCCTGATCCGGGCCGGGGCGGAGCTGGCCGACGAGGTCGGCTTCGACCAGGTGACCGTCTCGGCGCTCGCCCGGCGGTTCGACGTCAAGGTCGCGAGTCTGTACTCGCACCTGAAGAACTCCCAGGATCTGAAGACCAGGATCGCCCTGTTCGCCCTGGAGGAGCTCGCCGACCGGGTCTCCGCCGCGCTGGCCGGGCGTGCCGGCCGGGACGCGCTGGCCGCCTTCGCGGACGCCTACCGTGACTACGCCCGGGAGCATCCCGGCCGCTACGCCGCCGCGCAGCTCAGGCTCGACCCCGAGACGGCGGCCTCCAGCGCGGGCGTCAGGCACGCACAGATGACACGGGCGATCCTGCGCGGCTATGACCTGACCGAGCCGGACCAGACCCACGCGGTCCGGATGCTCGGCAGCGTCTTCCACGGCTACGTCAGCCTGGAGATGGGCGGAGGCTTCAGCCACACCGCCGTCGACCCGCAGGAATCCTGGTCCTGGATCGTGAACTCCCTCGACGCCCTGTTGCGGAACGGCACCGCGTCCTGACCACCAGGGGCGCGCCACGGCGCGCGTCTCGACCACCCGGAATACCTGATCGACAGGCTGAGACGATGAACACCGAGCACGACTGGGTCACCACACCCATCACCGAAGACCTCCTGCGCGGCGCCCTCGACGTGGAGCACACCGCGTACGGGCTGCTGCCGCACCGGCTGCCCGCGCGGGCGCGCCGGCAGATCCCCGACGAGCTGCTGGCCGTGGCCGAGGCCACGCCGTCCGGCGTACGCCTGGTGTTCCGTACCCGGGCCACCGCCGTCGAGCTGGACACGCTGCCCACCAAGCGGGCCTACCGGAATCTGCCGACGCCGGCGGACGGGGTGTACGACCTGCTGGTCGACGGCCGGCTCACCGCCCAGACCACGGTGACCGGCGGCCGGCTCCGTACGACCGACATGGTCACCGGATCCGTCGAGCTGCGCGAGGGGCCGTCGGGCACCGCCCGGTTCACCGATCTGCCCGCGCGTGACAAGCACGTCGAGATCTGGCTCCCGCACACGGAGATCACCGAGCTGATCGCCCTGCGCACCGACGCCCCGGTCGAACCGGCACCGGGCAGCGGGCGCAGGGTGTGGCTGCATCACGGCAGCTCCATCAGCCACGGCTCGAACGCCGCCGGCCCGACCACCATCTGGCCGGCCCTGGCCGCCGCCCGAGGCGGCGTGGAGCTGGTCAACCTCGGGTTCAGCGGCAGCGCGCTGCTCGACCCGTTCACCGCCCGCGCCATGCGGGACACCCCCGCGGACCTGATCAGCGTCAAGATCGGCATCAACGTCGTCAACGCCGACGTGATGCGCCTGCGCGCCTTCGTCCCCGCGGTCCACGGTTTCCTCGACACCATCCGCGAGGGGCATCCGGACACGCCGCTGCTGGTGGTCTCCGCCATCTTGTGCCCGGTCCACGAGGACACCCCCGGACCCCTCGTGCCCGACTTCGACGGCGGGACCGTGCGGTTCAAGGCCACGGGCGACCCGGCCGAACGCGCCGCCGGGCGCCTGACGCTCAACGTCATCCGCGACGAGCTCTCCCGGATCGTCGAACGGCGGGCGGCCGACGACCCGGGCCTGCACTACCTCGACGGCCGAGACCTGTACGGCGAGGCGGACCACGCCGAACTCCCGCTGCCCGACGAGGTCCACCCCGACGCCGCGGGACACCGCCGCATCGCCGAGAACTTCGCGCGGCTCGTGTTCGGCTCCGGCGGCGCGTTCGCCCTCCCGGTTCCCTGAGCTGCTCCCCGCGGCCCGGCACCGGCGCTTCTCATGTGCTCTTCGGTCACGAGTCGGCGACAGCGGTCAGCAGGGCTACTGAGACACGGAAGTGAAATCGGCTGAGCCTACCTGCCCTGGATGTGCCCTCAGGGGGTGACCGGTGATGCGTTGATCATGGTCACGGCTATACGGATCTAATCCAGGCAGAACTCGTTGCCCTCGGGGTCGGTCATCACGATGAAGCCGGCGCTCATCGGGGGAGCGGGTTCACAGCGCCGTACGCGCGTCGCCCCCAGCGCGACCAGTCGGTCGCACTCGGCCTCCAGGGCCGCCATCCGCTGCTCTGTCCGCAGTCCGGGGGCCACGCGAACGTCGAGGTGGACGCGGTTCTTGGCGGCCTTGTCCTCCGGCACCTGCTGGAAGAACAGCCGGGGGCCGTTCCCCTCCGGGTCCTCGATGGCCGATCTCGCGTTGCGCTGCTCCGCCGGCACGCCGATCCGCGCGAGGAACTCCTCCCACGCGGCGAGCGGGTCGGCGCCCTCGGGCAGGTCGACGCCGGGCGGGCCGGGGTGGACGTAGCCGAGCACCTCGCTCCAGAAGGACGACAGCGCCCGCGGATCGTGGGCGTCGAAGGTGACCTGAACATGGCGGCTCATCGGGTTGCTCCATTCGTGGCGGGTCTCATGTGCGGGCACGGATACACGCGGCGGCGGACCTCGCACAGCCGGTCGAGCGCGTCCGCGTCCCTGAACGCACCCTGGCACCGAGGGCGGACAGGATCGGTCCGCTATCTGGCAGGGTGGGTGCCATGGATACGGCCGGTGACGAGCGGGGGACGACCGAGCGGGTGCTCACCCTGCTCGGGCTGCTGCAGCAACGCGAGGGCTGGACCGGCCCCGAGCTCGCCGACCGGCTCGGGGTCACGCCGCGCACGGTACGGCGTGACGTCGAGCGGCTGCGCATGCTCGGCTACCGGATCCATGCCGGCCAGGGCGTCGGCGGCGGTTACCGGCTCGGCCCGGGGCAGGACCTGCCGCCGCTGCTTCTCGACGACGAGGAGGCCATCGCCACCGTGGTGTCGCTGCTCGCCGGTGCGGGTGGCGGCGTCGCCGGAGCCGGCGACGCGGCGCTTCGGGCGCTGACCAAGCTCGATCAGGTGCTGCCGGCCCGGTTGCGGCACGAGGTGCGTGCGCTCTCCGGCTCGGTGGAGTCCTTCGGGGGAGGCCGCACGCCGATCGACCCGGAGGTGCTCACGACACTGGCCAGAGCCTGCCGCGACGAGGTCGAGGCCGGCTTCGGCTACCCGTCAGGGAGCCAGGTGCGACGGCGGCGGGTCGAGCCCTACCGCCTGGTCGCCTCCGACCGGCGCTGGTATCTCCTCGCCTACGACCTCGACCGCGACGACTGGCGCAGCTTCCGCGTCGACCGGATGAGCGACGTGTCCGCGCGGACGTGGCGGTTCCGCCCGCGCGCGGCGCCCGACGCGGCGACGTACGTGCAGGAGAGCGTGGCGAGCCGGGTCTATCCGCACCAGGCGCGTTTCCTCGTGCAAGCCCCGGCCGACACGGTACGCGCGCAGATCCCGGCGTCGGCCGCCGTCGTACGACGGCGCGGCGACGAGCGGTGCGAGGTGCTCAGCGGCGCCGGCAGCCTCGACTTCGTGCTCATGCACGTGCTCCTGCTCGGACACGCCTTCGAGGTGGTCGAGCCTCCGGAGCTCAGGGGACGCTGTCGCGTGCTGGCGGAGCGACTGCTGTCGGCCGGTGCGGCGGTCTCACCGGTGCCGGACCTGGCAGAGTCGTGAGCCGCGACCACGCCGGCGCCGAGAACCGCTTCCGGCTCCGGCACGACGGGAGGACCTTCCAGCATGAGTGAGCCGTATCCGCCGATCGAGCCGTACGACCAGGGGATGCTCGAGGTGGGGGACGGCAACCTCGTGTACTGGGAGGCCTGCGGCAACCCGGCGGGCAAGCCCGCGCTCGTCGTGCACGGCGGACCCGGGTCCGGCTGTGGCACCTGGATGCGCCGGTACTTCGATCCGGACCGGTACCGCGTCGTCCTGTTCGACCAGCGTGGCTGCGGCCGCAGCACCCCGCACGCCAGTGATCCCGCGACTGACATGCGGCACAACACCACCGGGCACCTCATCGCCGACATGGAGCGGCTCCGGCGGCATCTCGGCATCGACCGGTGGCTGCTGTACGGCGGGTCGTGGGGTTCCACGCTCATCCTCGCCTACGCCGAGCGGCATCCCGGACGCGTGTCGGAGATCGTCATCTCCAGTGTCACCACCACCCGGCGCTCGGAGATCGACTGGCTGTACCGAGGCGTCGGCCGGTTCTTTCCCGAGCAGTGGGAGCGCTTCCTCGCGGGCGCTCCGGGCACACCCCGCGACGGGGACGTCGTCGCGGCCTACGCGCGGCTGATGGAGCACCCCGACGCCGCCGTACGCGAGCGGGCGACGGCCGACTGGTGCGCCTGGGAGGACACGGTCCTGTCCGGCGAGACGAAGGGCGCCTCCCGGCCGTACGGCGACCGGCCCTCCTCGGCGCGGCTCGCGCTGGTGCGCATCTGCTCCCACTACTTCTCCCACGGAGCGTGGCTGGAGGAGGGCGCCCTGCTGCGCGACGCGAACCGGCTGGCCGGGATCCCGGGCGTCCTGATCCACGGGCGGTTCGACCTGGGCGGCCCTCTCCAGACGGCCTGGGGACTGGCCCGCGCCTGGCCCGGCGCCGAGCTGATCGTCGTCGAGGACGCGGGCCATCTGGGCGGTGCCGCGACGCGCGGCCATGTCCTGGCGGCCCTCGACCGGTTCGCCGCGAACCCTCGGCATGGCGGACACGAGACCGAGGCCACGGTGGAGCCACCGGGAGGTCAGGCGGGCCGGTAGCGGGCCCTGACGTGGAAGCGTTCACCCTGGGGGCCGAGAATGCTCAGGAACTCCACCGGCCGCGCGTCGGCGTTGCCGAACCAGTGCGGCAGATGGGTGTCGAACTCGGCGACCTCACCGGCGGCGAGGACGAGGTCCTGGTCGCCGAGCACGAGGCGCAGCCGCCCGTTGAGGACGTACAGCCAGTGGTATCCCTCGTGCGAGCGGGGATCGGGTTCGCCGTCGGCCAGGCCGGCGGGCAGGATCTGTTTGAACGCCTGCAGCCCGCCGGGTTTGCGGGTCAGCGGGATGACGGTCATGCCGTTGTGGTTGAACGGCTGAGGGTGTACCCGCGGGTCGAGGGCGGCGGGCGCGCCGACGAGCTCGTCGAGCGGCATCCGGTAGGCCCTGGCCAGTGGCAGCAGCAGTTCCAGGCCCGGCCTGCGCTGCCCCGACTCCAGCCGGGACAGGGTGCTGATGGGGATCCCGGTGGTCTGCGACAGGGCGGTCAGGGTGACTCCACGGCGGCGTCGCAGCTCCCGCAGCCGTGGTCCGACCGCGGCCAGCACGGCGTCCAGCTCCTCGCTCATCCGTTCACTCTGCCCACGCTTTGCGCTTTTGGCAAAGAGCTTTGTCGCTCGATGCCCGAGGCGGATGTGGGGAACAGGCCCGTTTTGACCTTCAAGCAGGTTGAACCCCGACAATCTCGCTCATGGACGACTCCGAGGGGCTCGTGAGCATCGGTGCCTTCGCGCACCGGGTGGGGCTGGCGCCGAGTGCGCTGCGGTTCTACGACGACTGCGGCGTGTTGCGGCCGGCGTTCGTCGATGAGGCGACCGGCTACCGGTACTACCACCCCGGCCAGGAGCCCCGCGCCGTCCTCGTACGACGGCTGCGGAAGGCGGGCCTGCCGTTGACCGAGGCCACGACGGTGCTGGACGGCACCCGGTCGCAGGCCCGCGCCGTACTGCGGGAGCACCTGGAGCGGGCACAAGAAACGGCGGCGGCGACACGGTCGGCGATCGAGTCGATCCTGGCCGACCTGTCGCCGCGCGCCTCGGTGTCCCGGGCGCGGGTGGGCGGCGCGGAGCTGGCGAGCGCCGTGCGCCAGGTCGCGCCCGCGGTGGCCGAACCGGCGGTCGCCCGGGAGTTCCCGGTGCTCGGCGGGGTGCTGGTCGAGCTCGACCGGCAGGAGATCCACCTGGCCGCCACCGACCGTTACCGCCTGGCGGTGCGTACGCTGCGGCCGGAGCTCATCGAAGGCGGGCCGGGCCGGGTCGTCGTCGACGCGGCGGCGATGAAGGAGGCCGCCGCCTGGGCCGTACGCCACGCGGAGGTCGAGGTGGAGCTCGACGGCTCCGAGGCGGTGCGGGTCCGGGAGAGCGGCAGCGGGGTACGGACGCTGCCGGCGGTCGAGGGGACGTTCCCCGACTACCGGGTGCTCCTGGAGGACCGGCCCGCCGTACGGCACCGGCTGATCGCCGGGCGGGCGGCGCTGCGTGACCGGCTCGCCGAGACCGGCGGGCCCGTCACCCTGCACGCCGAGGACGACCGCATCCGCGTGGTGGGCGAGGATCCGCCCGCGGCCACCGTGCCCGCCATCCGCACCGGGCCGCCGCTGTCCATCAGCTTCGACCCGGTCGTCCTGGTCGCGGCCCTGGACGCCGGTGTGGGACCCGACGTCCTGCTGGAGATCCGCGACCCGGTCTCGCCCGTGGTCGTCCGCTCCGCCGACCAGGGCAGCTTCACCACCTTGGTCATGCCGGTTCTCCGCCGGTCCGGTCACCACCGCGAGACGTGAGGAGAGACACATGGATCCGCAGAACCCCGTCGTCCGGCTGTGCGCCGAGGGCATGCGCGCCGAGACCGAGGGCCGCGACGCCGACGCACGCGAGCTGTTCGAGCAGGCGTGGCGCACCGCCGCCGACGACTACGAGGCGTGCGTCGCCGCGCACTACCTGGCCCGGCACCAGCCGACACCGCGGGAGACGCTCCGCTGGAACCAGGAGTGCCTGGACCGGGCGAACCGGGTCGGCGACGAGCGCGTCACGGGCTTCTACGCCTCCCTGCACCTGAACCTGGCCAAGGCCCACCGAGACCTGGGCGCCCCGGAGGAGGCGCGGCGGCACTTCACCCTCGCGGCCGAGCACCTGGACGACGCGCCCCCGGGCCCGTACGCCGACGGGCTCCGCTTCACGATCGCCGACGGGTTGCGCGAGGCCGGGCGGCCGGCCGACGGCGGGCTGTACGACCTGCTGATCCGGCTGTGCGCGCGGGAGGACCTGCGGGCGCTCGGGCTGGTCCTGCCCGCCTATCTGGGCGATCTGGGGACCGAGGAGGACCGGGCCCGGCTGGCCGCCGCCCTGCACACGCTGCACGCGACGCGGTGGCTGCCCGAGCAGGAGCAGGAGGCCCTCGGCCGGGTCATCGGCTCGCTCGGCGCCGCGGCCTGACTGATGTTCAGGTCGCCTGGCGTGCGGTGGCGGCCAGGGAGCCGAGGAGCGCGAGGGCCTGGCTGCTCTCGGAGGCCGGTTCGGCGTGGTAGACGACGAGCTCCTGCCCAGGGCTGGAACGGACGTCGAAGGTCTGCATCGTCAGCGTCAGCGCTCCGACGTCGTGGTGGTCGAAGCGTTTGCGTTCGAGCGCCTTGCCGCGGGCGTCGTGATGGGCCCACAGTTCGGCGAACTCGGGGCTCTGGTCGAGCAGCTCGGCCAGCACCCGCCGGATCCGCGGGTCGTGCGGCGCCTTGCCGTAGCCGAGCCGGAAGCCGGCCACCGAGTTGCGCGCGACCTCGTGCCAGTCGCGGTAGAAGGTGCGCGCGGCCGGGTCGGTGAACACGACGTGCATGAGGTTGCGTGAGTGCGCCCAGTCGTGGAAGAGCGCGTCGGCGATCGCGTTGGAGGCGAGCACGTCGTAGGCGCGGTTGTAGACGATGGCCGGATTGTCCGGCCAGGCGGCCATGAGCTGCAGCAGGCTCGGGTCGACGCGGTCCGGTACGGCGGCGACCCGCGCGCGCGGGCTGAGCCCGGCCAGGCGGAACAGGTGCTCGCGGCCGTCGTCGTCGAGGCGCAGGGCGGCGGTCAGAGCGTCGATCACCTGCGCCGACGGCGTGCGTTCCCGGCCCTGCTCGAGCCGGACGTAGTAGTCGACGCTGACGCCGGCCAGCAGGGCCACTTCCTCACGTCGCAGGCCGGGGACCCGCCGGTGGCCGACGCTGGGCAGACCGGCCTCGGCCGGTGTGACCCGGGCCCGCCGGGCGCGCAGGTAGGCGCCGAGGTCGGAGCGTGTCATGACGCCATCGTACGGAGGAGGGCCGGGCGCTTCGTGGGTGCGTTACACCCAGGGAAGAACGCGCCCTGTCGCAGCCGTCCGGCCTGGGCCAGTGTCGAGGGCATGCCGACGAATCAGAAAGCGATGACGCCGGGCGGCCGCAAGGTCGTCCTCGTCACCGGAGCCAGCAGCGGCATCGGCGCGGCCGTCGCCGCCCGGCTCGCACAGGAGGGACACCACGTGATCGCCGGCGCGCGGCGGACCGACCGCCTGCGGGCGCTGGCCGAACGCACCGCGCATGCGAGCGCCCGCTCCGGCGGCACCTTGGAACCGGTGCGGCTCGACGTGACGGACCGCCGCGACGTCGGCGCGTTCGCCGAGGCCGCCCGGGATCGCCACGGGCGGATCGACGTCTTCGTCAACAACGCCGGGGTCATGCCCCTGTCGCGGCTCGACTCCCTGCTGGTCGATGAGTGGGACCGGATGGTCGACGTGAACATCCGCGGGCTGCTGCACGGGATCGCCGCGGTCCTGCCCCACTTCACCGCTCAGGGTTCGGGCCACTTCGTCACGGTCGCGAGCATCGGTTCGCACCAGGTCGTGCCCACCAGTGCCGTCTACTCCGGTACCAAGTACGCCGCCTGGGCGATCACCGAGGGACTGCGCCAGGAGAGCGACCCCGCCATCCGCGTCACGACCATCTCTCCCGGCGTGGTCACCTCCGAACTCGCCGACTCCATCACCGAGGACGGAGCCGCGCAGGCCATGCGCGTCTACCGGGCCCACGCCATCGAACCGGACGCCATCGCCGGGGCCGTCTCCTACGCCCTCGCACAGCCGGCCGACGTGGACGTCAACGAGATCGTCCTGCGGCCCGCCCGGCAACGCTGACCGCCTCCCTTTCCACAACAAACGGAGAAATTCATGACCACCACCCCTGACCGCCCCGCCGTCCCGGCCTCCTGGGACCTCACCGGAAGGGTCGCCGTCGTCACGGGGGCCGCGCGGGGCATCGGGCACGCCACGGCCACCCTGCTGCGTGACCGCGGCGCCCGCCTGGTCGTCACCGATCGGTCCCCGGCCGTCGAGGAGTTCGCCGCGAGCGATCCGGGCCTGGCCGCGCTCGTCGGCGACGTCGCCGACGAGGACTTCGCGCGATCGACCATGCGGACGGCCACCGACCGGTTCGGCCGGCTCGACATCCTCGTCAACAACGCCGGCCGCACCCTGAACAAACCGATCACCGAGACCAGCGTCGAGGACTTCGAGGGCATCCTGCGGGTCAACGCCCGCGGCAACTTCGTCCAGGCGCGCGAGGCCTTCCGGGTGATGGAGGCCGGTGGCGGCGGCGCGATCGTCTCGATCGCCTCCGTCTCCTCGGTCGTCGCCTTCGCCACGCAGACGGCCTACGCCGCCTCCAAGGGCGCCCTGGCCCAGATCACTCGTGTGCTCGCCGTCGAGGGCGGCCCCAAGGGCATCCGCTCCAACGCCGTGCTCCCCGGGGTCATCGACACCGACATCATGGAGGGCGTCGTCGACAACGGCCGGGAGATGCTCGCCTCGTTCGGCGACGCTCACCCGATCGGCAGGATCGGACGGCCCGAAGAGGTCGCCGAGGCCGTCGCCTTCCTCGTGTCCGACGCCGCGAGCTTCGTCACCGGCGCACTCGTGGCCGTCGACGGCGGATGGACGGCCCAGTGAGCCCGCGAACCGGCCGGCACGGCGGCGGGCCCGTCTTCGTCGTCGGCGCGGGCCCGGGGATCGGCGCCTCGGTGGCCCGCCGCTTCGCCCGGGAGGGCCACCCGGCCGGGCTCATCGCGCGCGACCCGGGCCGTCTCCAGTCCATCGCCGACGACCTGCGGAAAGACGGGCACACCGCCGCCGCCGTCACCGGCGACATCACCGATCCCGGCGACATCGCCCGGGCGCTCGGCGAGCTGACCTCCACCCTGGGGGTGCCCGACGTCGTCTGCTTCAGCCCGCTGCCCGCCATCCGCCTCATCCGGCCCGTCGTCGACACCACGGCCGAAGACGTCGAAGGCGCCCTGGCGCTCACGGTCGTGGGCGCCACCGCCGTCGTCCAGGCCGTCCTGCCGGGCATGCTGGACCGCGGCTCGGGCACGCTGCTGTTCACCACCGGCGGCGCCGCCGTACGCCCCAGCCCCGAGCGTGCCGTCAGCGCAGTCGCCTACGCGGGACTGAGCAGCTACGTCGACCTGCTCTCCCGGGCACTGCCGCAGCGGGGGATCAACGTGGGCCGCGTCACCATCGTCGGCGCCGTGGGGCCGGGACTCACCCACGAACCCGCAGACGTCGCCGAGCACCTCTGGCGCCGGCACGCCTCACCGGCGGAAACGGTGACCGTCCTGACCTGAGCCGGGACACCGGCCGAGGTTCAGCGCGCCTCGTCCAGCGCTTCCTCCGGCTCGTCGGCGGGCGTGGTGTAGCGGGTGAGGGCGGGTACGGCGAGACGGAGCAGGCCGGCGCCCAGCAGGACGGCGATGCCGCCGCCGACCGCGCTGACGGCGGGGGAGGTGAGCGAGGCGACGGCACCGGCGCGGAAGTTGCCGACCTGGGGCCCTGCGGCGCCGATGACGAAGTCGACGCCGCCGACCCGCCCGCGGAACCCGTCGGGCGTGGCGAGCTGCACGATCGTGGCGCGGACGATGGCGCTGATCGTGTCGGCCGCACCCGCGAGGACCAGCAGCGGCAGGCCGAGCCACAGCGTGCGGGCGAGGCCGAACCCGGCGATGGCCGCACCCCAGACCGTCACGCTCGCCAGCAGGGCCCGGCCGGGGCGGACGGCGTGCGCGACCGCGCCGGACAGCGCCGAGCCGAACAGCCCGCCGACGGCGGGCGCGGCGGTGATGAGCCCCAGGGTGGGGGCGGCACCGCCGAAGTGGGCGGCGTTGAGGGCGGGGAACAGCGCGAACGGCATGCCCAGGACCATCGCGTCGAGGTCGGCGAGGAAGACGCCGGTCAGGATCGGCCGCCGGCGGATGAACCGCAGTCCCTCGGCGACGGCGGCGACGCCGGGCCGGGAGGCGCCGCCCTGCGGCGGCATGGCGGGCAGGCGGGCCAGCGCGTACAGGGTGCCGGTGAAGCTGACCACATCGGCCAGGTAGCACAGCCGCAGGCCACCGGCGGCGGTGACGACCCCGGCCAGCGCCGGACCGGCCATGAGACCGACCTGGAAGCACAGATGGTTCAGCGCGACGCCGGCCGCGACCTGGCCGGCGGGCAGCAGCCGCGGCACGAACGTGCGGCGCGCGGGCGCGCCGACCGCCCCGAGCAGCGACTGGGCGGCCACCAGCGCGTACAGCGGCCACAGCGCCCGCAGGCCGGCGAACGCCTGGACGGCCAGGAGCGCGGAGACCACGACGGAGCCGGTGCTGGTGGCCTGGACGAGGCGGCGGCGGTCGACCGCGTCGGCGAAGGATCCGCCGAACAGGCCGAGCAGGATCAGCGGCAGTCCCGAGGCCAGCCCCACCGCGCCGACCGCGGCCGAGGAGTGCGTCGTGCGGTAGACCTGCAGGGTCACCGCGAAGGTCGTCATCTGCCCGCCGACGACCGACAGGGACGAGCCGGCCCACAGGCGGCGGAAGTCCGCCGACTCGCGCAGCGGGGTGATGTCCAGCACGAAGCGGCGGCGCCGGGGCATGCCCCATCCCTTCGATATCGCGTCGATCCCGTACGGTGGGTGCGACATGCGCACGATCACGCACTTTGGCGAGCACGAACTGCACGTCCGGCGTTCGCGGTTCGTCTGCGCGCTCGCCCGCGTCACCACCGAGGCGGAGGCGCGGGAGTTCATCGCCGGGCGCCGCAGAACGCACCACGACGCGACCCACAACTGCACCGCCTACGTCCTCGGCGAGCACGGCGACCTTACCCGCAGCAACGACGACGGGGAACCGGCCGGCACGGCGGGGCTGCCGATGCTCGATGTGCTGACGCGCCGGGAGCTGACCGGCACGGTCGCCGTCGTCAGCCGGTACTTCGGGGGCGTCAAGCTGGGCGCCGGCGGTCTGGTGCGCGCGTACGGGCAGGTCGTGGCCGAGACGGTCGACCGGGTGGGAGTGGTCGAGCGGCGTGCGGTGGTGACGGTGACGGTGGTGGCCGACCACGCCCTCGCCGGGCGGCTGAGCCGTGACCTGCACGCGTCCGCCTACACCCCGGCCGGGTCCCGGTACGGCGTGCGGGCCGAGCTGGACGTGCTGGTGCCGGAGGAGGAGCTGACGGCGTTCGAGGCGTGGGTGGCCTCGGCCGCCGGCGGGCGGGCGGAGACCCGGCGGGGCCCGGTCGGCTATGTGGACGCACCGATCTCCTGATTGTTGCCAGAAGCTGTCAGGTATGGCCGGAAGCATGGAGGCGTTCCACCGACGAAGGGAAATCGACGATGACCGCCATCGCCTCACTCGCCATGGTCAACCTCGACTGCGCCGACCCGCGCGCGCTCGCGGAGTTCTACCACGGCGTCTTCGGCTGGGAGATCACCCACAGCGAGGATGAGTACGCCATGGTCAGCGACGGCCGGACCGCCATCGGCTTCGGCCGCGTCGAGGGGTTCGCCCCGACGGGCTGGCCGGAGGAGTCCACGCCCAAGCGCTACCACCTCGACCTGTACGTCGACGACCTGGACAAGGCGGAGGCGGCCTGCCGGGAGCTCGGCGCGACCCGGCCGGACGCGCAGCCGGGCGGTGACCGCTGGCGCGTGCTGCTGGACGTCGCCGGGCACCCGTTCTGCCTGTGCGTTCGCGCCTCGTAGTCACGCGTCCGCCGTGTCCGGCGCGGGTTCGGGCCGGGCACGGCGCAACGGCAGCAGCAGGGCGGGCAGCAGGGTCAGCGCGGTGAAGGCCAGCACCCACCAGAAGGCGGCGGCGAACGCCGCGGACGGCGCGTCGCGGTGGTGCGCCAGATGGTGTTGCAGGATCGCGGTGAGCACGGCCGCGCCGACGGACGCGCCGACCGTCTGGACCGTGGTGATGGCGCTGGTCGCGCCGGGGATCTGGGCGGGTGCGAGCCCCTCGTAGGCGGCGGCCGAGACCGGGACGGCGACGGCCGCCACGCCCATGCCCCACACCAGCAGCACCGCGCCGAGCAGGAATCCGCCGGTGTGCGGGCCGACCTGGGTGAAGGCGAGCGTGCCCAAAGTGGTGACCGCGATGCCGGCCAGGACGACGGGCCGGGCGCCGATCCGGTCGGTGAGCCGCCCGCTGACGGGCAGGGCGAGCATCGTGCCCAGGCTCTGCGGCGCCAGCAGCAGCCCGGCGGTCAGCGCGCCGTGCCCGCGGACCTGCTGGAAGTACAGCGGCATCAGGATCATCACCCCGAAGACCGACAGCCGGGACAGGAAGTTCAGCGTCGAGGCGGCCGCGAAGGGCCGGTGGGCGAACAGGCGCAGGTCCAGCAGTGGGGCGACCCGCCGCCTGCGCAGCACGTGGACGGTGAACCCGGCCAGCAGCGCGACGCCGGCGGCCAGCAGCGGGATCCGCGCGGTCCGGGCGGACAGCCCGTACAGGGTCAGGGTGAGCGCGGGCGCCAGCAGTGCCAGGCCGGTGAGGTCCAGCCAGCGTGTGCCGGCTTCGCGGGGCGGGGCGGCCGGGAGGCCGCGCCGGGCGAGCAGCAGGGCGAGCAGGCCGATGGGGATGTTGACGTAGAAGATCCAGCGCCAGTTCCCGGCGTCGATGATCAGGCCGCCGAGCAGCGGGCCCAGGATGGGGGCCAGCTGCCCGGGCACGGCCACCAGGGCCATGACGCGCCCGCGCTGGCCGGGGTCCGCGGCCTGGGCGAGGATCATCATGCTCAGCGGCACGATCATGCCGCCGCCGATGCCCTGCACGGCGCGGAAGGCGATGAGGGCGCCGGCGGACCAGGCGGCGCCGCACAAGGCCGAGCCGCCGAGGAAGACCACCAGCGCGAACCTCCACATGACGCGGGCACCGAAGCGTTCGGCGAGCCGGCCGGTGACGGGGATGACCGTCGCGATGGCCAGCAGGTAGGCGGTGCTGACCCACTGGATCGTGGTGACCGAGGTGTGGAACGCGCGGGTGAGGCCGGCGAGGGCGACCGCGACCATCGTCATGTCGAGCATCGCGGTGACGGTGCCGACGATGACGGTGATCCCGAGCCGGAGGAGGGCGGGATCCAGGCGGGCGGGCCGCGTACGGGATGTGGTGTCGGTCATGACGTAGCACACTACACTGTGCAGTGTAGTTCGCCTACACTGCACGGTGTAGCCGAGGAAAGGGGACCCGTGCCCGACACGACCGCCCTGCGCCCGGGGTCGCCCGCCAAGCGCGCCGCGATCATCCGGGCGGCGCTGGAGGTGTTCGTCCGCGAGGGGTACGCGCGCGCCAGCGTCGACGCGATCGCCGAGGCCGCCGGGGTCTCCAAGCGCACGATCTATGACTATTACGGCGGCAAGGAACCGTTGTTCCTGTCGGCGGTGCGCGAGACCGCGGCGGCGCAGGCGGCGGCCTTCGGCGATCTGCTGGACCGTACGCTGGGCGAGGTCACGGACGTGGAGGCGGCGCTGACGGAGTTCGCCCGCGCGTTCGCCACGGAGGTGGCCCGCTCGGCCGAACGGGCCGCGGTGGTGCGCCTGATGATCGCCGAAGCCGCCCACTTCCCGGACCTGATCCACACCGCGCCGCAGGACCGCCCGGTCCAGCGCACGCTGGCCGACCGGCTGGCCGAACTGGGCGAGCAGGGCCTGCTGGAGGTCCCCGATCCGCTGGAGGCGGCCGAGTTCCTGGGCCTGCTCGTCACCGGCCCGGTCAACGCCCGCTCCTGGTACGGCACGGTCCGCCTGGACCAGGAGGAGATCGACCGCCTGGCCACCGCCGGCGCACACGTCTTCCTGCGCGCGTACGCCCGCTGACCGAACCCTGTCCGCGCACAGGGCGCGATCCGCAACGGCGGTAGGGTCCGGCGCGTGTCCGCGAACCCGAATGATCTCCTCACCGAGGGCGCTGCGATACGCCTGGCCGGCGACAACGTCATCGCCGGCGAGACCGATGGCGCCTTGCGAGCCCGCTCTGGTGTCGTGATCAGGCTCGGAGTCCGGCGCGCTCGGCGACGTCCGTGTCGAAGATGACGAGCACATCGTCGGTGCACAAGGAGAACGGCCCCGGCCCGTCAGGCTCGTACGTGGCCGAGCGGCCGACGGCGATCCACACCTGACCGGCGGTGGTCCGCACGTGGATGGCCGCCGGCACCGGAGTCGAAGCGCCGTGCTCCTCGCCGCACCACTGGACGCGGCACGCCTCGATCGGGGCGGAGACGATCCCGGCCCACAGGGGGTGCTCCGTGACCGCGACGCGTGCCGACCCGCCCGGCTCCCCGATGCGGGAGAGGAAGTCGCGCATCGGCGCCGGGTAGAGCTCGACTCCGTAGTGGTCGAACGTGCTGCCCCACACCGCCGAGTAGGTGCCGCCGCCGTCCGTGGTCAGCTCGACGCCCATCGTGGGCTCGTGCCACGCACCGTAGTCCCAATTGTCGGGATCGGTGCCCTCGTCGCCGACCATCAGCACGAAGTAGTCGACCGCGACGATGGTTCGCCGGCACAGGCCAGCGACGAGTCGTTCGTAGCTGTCGACGGTCAGGAGCGACGCGGTGCTCACCGCGGCATCCTGTCACTCCGACATGGGCGCGACGTCACCCCGTCGTACGGCGCGCGGACCGGCAGCGCGCGGAACGGCCCCGGCCCCTCCGGCCGCCACACGTTGGTGGCGAGCGCGGCCGTCGCGTGTCGGCACCGGCGCATCCAGCTCCATCGTGAAGTTCATGACCGCACCTGGTGTTTGCCGGATGTCGCCGTCGCCGAGGTGATCATCCAGTGGCTGAACGCGGCGTAGTGCCGTGCGAACTCCTGCGGTGTGGGCGCGTGCTCCACCGCGGCCGACAGCTCCGCGACGTGGGCGTAGCGGGGGATGCGGTCGGTCTCGTAGGCGGCCAGCGCCGCGGGCACGTCACTGGTGGGGGTGAGCAGCCGGCCGAGCAGGGCGGCGTCCTCGATGCCCAGCGTCGCACCCGCGGTGATGTGCGGCGACATCGCGTGGGCCGCGTCCCCGGCCAGCACGACACGTCTGGAGGTCCAGTGCGGCAGCGGCGGCACGAGCATGATCTGGTTGTGCAGGATCGTCTCCTCGGGCGTCGCGGTGATCAGCTCGGTCAGGATCCGGTGTCCCTGTTCGAGGTGGGCGGCCCGGTCCAGGGCCTGCTGCTTGAGAGTGCCGGTCGGCTCGGGCGTGTCGAACTGGTTGACCAGCCAGTAGACGCCGCCGTCGTAGGTGCGCACGTACCCGCCGCGGCAGCCGTGGGGGCCCAGGATCAGCCGGTCTTCGGCCGGGGTGATGCGGGGGTCGGCGATGACCGCCCGCCAGGCGTGATGGCCGGGGTGCTCCTGCGCGGGGGCGGCGGGCACCAACTGCCCGCGCACCGTGGAGTACGTCCCGTCCGCGCCGACGAGCGCGTCGGCGGTCTCCTCGCCGCCATCGGTCAGCCGGATCGTGACATGGTCCGCATGCTCCTCGTATCGGGCGAATCCGGCGGCCAGGCGAATGTTCTCCCGGCCGACGGCGTCGGCCAGCAGGTCGTTCAGCCTGGCCCGGTGCACCAGCAGGAACCGATGGTCCTCGGGGCCGAACTCCGGGGTGTCGAGCAGCCGCCCGGCCGGGTCGTGGAAGTACATCTCGCCGGGCTTGCCGATGGCCCGTACCTGCGCGCCGATGCCGAGTTCGTCGAAGACCGCCAAGGCGTTGGCCCACAGCCCCAACCCGGCCCCGGCGGCGCGGATCTCCGGCGCGTGCTCGTAGATCACCACGTCGACACCGGCGCGCCGCAGGGCCAGCGCGCTGGTCAGGCCCACGATCCCGGCCCCGATCACCACGGACCGCATCAGATCTCGCCTCCGGCCGCGTTCGCATCACGGCCACAAGCGCCGTGGTGACGTGCTGGGCACGTGCGGATGTCCATTGCGTACTCCTTCGCGTCGCCCTGTGGATCCGACGGTAGGGACGCAACCCGATTCACTCCAGTGCAACCTTGTTACGCACTTATTTCGCTGGTGACAATCGGCGGGTGGACTACGACCTGAACCTCATCGAGGGTTGGACGCGCTGCTCACCGAAAGCAGCGTGACCAGGGCCGCGGTCCGGCCGCACACCCCGGCCCTGCGGTGCGGCCGGACCATCCACTCGCGAGGGTGAAGACCGTCACGCCGAAGCGGTCCGCCGCGGCCGATCACATCGTCGTGTCCCGGCGAGGCCGCGCGTTCGTCGTCGTGGACCACGGGTCGGCCGCCGCCGACCCGGCCGCGCCGGCGGGCGGCGTCCAGGCCGTTCTTGGTCTTGCGGACGATGTCGCGGCGGCGGTCCTCGGCCACGGCGAGGGCCAGATCGATGATCAGGGAGCTTAGAGGTTGACTTCTCTCCCTAGGGCATCTTCGATATCCGAGCAGCGTCTGCCGATCTACGATGTCCGGCGGGCGGAGCGGCCGCCGGACCCGGGCATTGCGGGTGGTTGTTGGCGTTATGCTCTGGCGGATGCGGGATAGCCGGTTGGTGCGTTCAGCTTGGAGAATGCTCTCCGCTGGGGATGTGGCCGGGGCGGCGTTGCTCGCCGAGCAGGCTCTGACCGCGCGGTGCGAAGTCCAGGACGTGCAGGCGCTGTTCCGGGGGCTGGCCGAACACGGGGGTCGCGGCTTGTTCCCCCTAGGAGATCCCCTGTCGGCGGCGCGGGTGGTCGCCCGGGCGCACGTCGTGGCCTACGAAGGAGACTACGATTACGCCCTGCCGCTGCTGGTCAAGGCCCAGGTCTATTCGGCTGACATTCCATGGGCGATCGGCGTGCCCTGGCTGATCGGACCGGACGCCGCGGGAGCCATCGACGTGCGCACGGTTATCAATGCAGCAGTCGGCCTGCTGCAGATCATGCGCCCCCTCGCCGACGCCGGCCACACGAGCCATATCGAGCCGTACCTCACCTTGGCCCGCAACAGCGTCGCTCTACACGGCGACAACGGCCCGCTGCTGTCGGCTGTCGCCTACCTGGCCCGCTACTTCGATCTGGAGTACGCGGCCCGCTGCGCCCAGGCCGGGTTCGACCTCGCCCCGTCCCATCCCGCAGGAGCGGTCTTGGGGTTGACCCGCCGAGACCAGGGCCGCGACGACGCGGCGATCGCGGCGTTCGAGGCGGCGCTGGAGTACGACCCGGCCGGAGTCGGCGTCTTGACCGACCTCGGCGAGTTGCTGCTGGATAACGGCCGGCCGGAGGAAGCCAGGTCCTACGCCATGAAGGTCCTCGAGCAGGAATCCGACAACCTCTGCGCCCAACTGACCGTCCACGGCGCGAACTTCCTGCTGACCAGGAAAGAGGCCGACCTGGAGGCGATCATGCGGATTCAGCGCACCAGCTCGGCACAGACTCATGCCCACACGCACGCGACAAAGTTGTTGACCTCGGTGATCCAACGCACCGCAGTACGCACTGCAGTGTTCGGCAGGACCAGCGAAGCTGGACGGTGACCCCAGGTCGCGATTCTCGACGGTTCGCTGGGCGATCGGTGGCTAGCAGATCATTCGACGGTGGCTAGGAGCCGGGCGAAGAGTTCCGCGGGGGTCTGCCGGCCGAGCAGGTGCAGGAGCATGACGTAGCGAGTAGTGCGGTCGACCAGGGCGCCGATCGCCGAGCGGCCGCTCTGCCCGACGATGAGATCGCCTTCCCAGTGGCCTGCGACCTGCCGGTCGTTGCGGGTCACGCCGCACCTTCCCCTCCTTCGACCGCGCCGGACTACCGCCCGTCGCTGAGCACGAAACGGGTGGTACTTGCCTGTGCGTTCGTCGCAGTTCCGACGAACCTCGCGGCTGATCGTGGCAGGGCTGCGCTGCAGCTCCCGCGCGATCGCGCGCGGCGATGCCCCGCTGCGGCGCATGTCGGCGATGACGATGCGCTCGTCCTCGGACAGGAACCGCGGCGAAATAGCCCCGCCATCAGGCTGCTCGGTGATCGACGAGGACCCCGCGGGCCCACCGGCAGCCGCAGGCCACCGCCGTACAGGGCAACAAGAACAACGTCGACCTGCACATCCGCAACCACCACCATCACGGCAACCTCGGCATCAACCGCCAAGACGACACCCGCCGGCACCACACCCAGGCGCGACGCAACTCCTGAGCCGCCGCAACCGCGCCTGCGGCCAGGACACACAGAGCCCTCGGCGCCTACGGCTCGCCGGTGACGATTTCCGAGAGAGATGCGCGTACCTGGTCACGGAGCCAGGCGTGGGCGGGGTCGGAGTCATAACGCTGGTGCCAGTTGCAGTTGATCGTCACCGGCGGCGACTTCACCGGCAGCGGCCGGGTGATCAGCCCGAACGCCTCGATGAGCGGGCGGCCGAGATTCTCGGTGCTGGTGACCAGCACGTCGCTGCGGCCGGCTATTCGCAGGGCCATGGCGAGCGTCGCGACCGCCGCGATCACTCGTCGGCGCAGCCCTTCGGCCGCCAGCACGTCGTCGATCGGTGCGGTGAGACGGCCTCGCCGGGAGACCAGCACGTGCGGCTGCGCCGCGTAGGAGTGCAGATCCAAGCCGTCCGCGCACGGATGAGCCGGACGCATCGCCACGACGAGCGGGTCGTGTCCCAGAGTCTCGGATCGGAACTCGGGCAGGCTCGGCCGGTCCCCGCCGAGTTGAAGGTCGACGCGGCCCTGGCGGAGATCGTCGGTGTCGGCGGAGTGCTCGGCCAGCACACGCAACCGTACGCCGGGCGCCTGCTCCTGGATCCGGCCGACCAGCACGGGTCCCAGCGACGTGGCGAGCACGTCGTGGCACTGGATCGTGAAGGTGCGGTCCAGCTCGGCCAGGTTCAGCTCACGGGCCGGTGACAACAGCTCGTGCGCCTGCCGGACCAGCCGGTGCACGTCCTCGCGAACCGCCAGAGCGTAGGGCGTGGGGATCATCGAGTGCCCCGTACGCACCAGGATGTCGTCGCCGGTCACGGCGCGGAGCCGGCCGAGGGTACGGCTGACCGCGGGCGAGGACAGGTGCAACCGGTCGGCCGCGCCCATCACGCTGCCCTCTTCCAGCAGGGCGTCGAGCACCGTGAGCAGGTTCAAATCCAGTTGCATGCCGGTAAATCATACGCGCGAGTCGATGTCGGAGAGTTAATGACGGGCTGCCGAGTCGGATGATGCTGCGAAGACGGTGGCCGCCCGCGTTCTGACAGACCGAAGTCACTCAGCGCAGTACGGCCGCCAGCAGGTCGCCGCCCAACGCGGTCAGATCAGTCAGATTGAGGGTGTACCGGACGTAACGGCCGTGCCGCCGGGCCGTGAGCAGGCCCGCACGGCGCAGGACGGCAAGGTGGCGGGACACCTCCGGGGGTGAGAGTTCCCAGAAGTGGGCCAGCTCGCCGGTGGTGTGCGGGCCGCGGACCAAGGTGCGCAGTAGCCGCAGCCGTACCGGATGCGCGAGCGCCTCCAGCCGGAGGGTGACCGTCTCCAGAGAGACCGGTTCCGCCGGACTCGGCTCGGCGACGGGGTACTGCACCACCGGATGCCATCCGGGCGCGTGGACCGCCACCAGATGCGGGCGGCCGAAGACGCTGGGGATGAAGGTGACCCCGGCGTCACGGGCGGCGGTCGCCTTGTCCTGCACCTTGTCCACGATGATGGATTCGCCGTCCGGTGCCAGGGCGACCGCACCGGAGACCGAGGCAAGTGCCGCTCCGATGCCCTGGCGCCTGAGCAGTTCGTTCTTCAGGCGCAGATCGGTGGCGAGCTGCGCCGCGACGCCCGCCCAGGCGCCGTCGAAGAATGCCTCGGCGCATTCTTCGAGGGTGTGGCGCACCCGCGCCCGCACCGCGGCCGGGTCCGCGAGCAGCCGTTCCGCGAAGGCCTCCTGCAGCGCGCCGCGGGCCTGGGCCACGTCCAGGGCCCGCTCGCGCGCGGTCGTGTCGGTGAGCGGCGACGCCCGGCGGAAGTGGACCCGGTTGCTGCCGCAGGTGGTGACGAGCGCGGCGGTCACATACGTCTCGTCGTCGATCCGGTCAACGTCGTCCAGCTCCTCCGCGAGGGTCGGCCGGGGCCGCGCGGGGATCAGGAAGTCGGCCTGGGAAGAACGCCAGAGGAACTCCGCCTCCCTGAGCCGCTCGGCCAGCTCCGGCCGCAGCCCGGCCCAGACGTCCCCGGCCCAGCCGGCGAACTGCGGATGGTGACCGGGCTCGGCCAGCACGTGCAGCATCGCGGTCAGCTCGGCGAGAGGGGAGGCGGCGAACCGCAGTCGCTCGGACGGCAGACCGCTGATGTCGATCCTCAACGTCATCCCCCCATCATCACCGCCCGGACAACCCGGCGACCGCGTCGATTGACGATGTGCGTCAACCGGCGTGCCCTGCCCCAGCGGCCGAACGCACCGTCTGACGCCATGGCGACCATCACCAGAATCCAGCCCCGTGCCCTCGTCCGTGCCTCCGGCGGCCCCCGCTATGCCGTCGCCCTGGCCGTGGACGCGCTCGGCACCGGCCTGCTGCGGCCCTTTCTGCTGCTTTACGGCGTGACGGTCCTTAGGCTGTCCGCGCCGGTCACCGGTACCGCCATGACGGCCGGCATCGTCACGGGCCTGGTGTGCATGCCCGCGGTGGGCCGATGGCTGGACCGGGGCGCGCGCAGCACGGTCGTGGCGGCGTCGATGCTGGTGCGGGCACTGGGCGTGGCGCTGCTGCTGGCCACCCCGGCGGGGCACGTCTGGCTGTTCGCGATGGCGGCGCTCTTCCTCGGCATCGGCAACCAGGCATGGCCGGCCGCCCACGCGGCTCTCGTGGCCACGGTCGCCCACGGCCGAGAACGCGACACCGCCCTCGCGGGGGCCCGCGCCCTGCGCAACGCCGCCCTGGGCGCCGGAGCACTGCTCGCCACCGTGTGCCTGGCCGGCGGCGCCACCGCGCTGCGGGCGCTGGCAGCCGTCACCGCGCTCGCCTACCTTGCCGCGGCCGCCTTGGCGTGGTCGGTCCACGTGCACGCACATCCGGCGAAGGCCGCTGCGGCCAAGGAGCGGGACGATCAGCCCGCACCTCGGATGCGTACGCTGCTGGCCGCCAACGTGATCTACGTCTTCTGCCTCAACGTCCCCGAGATCGCGCTCCCTCTGGTCCTGGTGACACGGTTCCACGCGTCCCCGGTGTGGCCGGCGGCCATCTTCGTGGCCAACACGGTGCTGGTGGTCACTCTGCAAATTCCGGTCACCGCCCTGCTGTCCCGCCGTCTCTCCCGACGGACCGTGCTGTCTCTCGCCGGCGTGGTGATCGCCGCTTCCTACCTCGGCTTCCTCGCGGCCGGCTCGCTGGAACACGGCTGGGCCACCCCGGCCGTCGCCGCGGTCTCCGTGGTCTGCGCCATCGGTGAGATCATCTACGCGGGCAGCGCCACCGCGCTGGTCGCCGCCCTCGCCCCGGACCATGTCCTGGGACGCGCCCTCGCCCGCTTCCAGCTGTCCACGGGATTCGGCCTCGCCGTCTCCCCAGCGGTCATCACCGCTCTCGCACCTCACGGCCCGGCCGCCCTCTGGGGCGGCCTCGCCGCTGCGACGCTCATCTCCGCCTCCGCCGTCGCCACCGAGACGGATCGGGGAACACGGCTCGGCGGTCGCCGGCGCCGGGCGCGAGCCGGCTCGTGAGCTCGCTGACCGGCGAGGACCACATCGCCGCCGCCCCGGGCGGCACGCCCGGGGCGGCTGATGATCCTCGCCGGCTGAAGGCCGTGGCCGTTCAGGCGAGGATCTGGACGTACCCGTCGGTTCCGTGGACGCGGATCCGCTGCCCGTCCCGGATGAGGCGGGTGGCCCGTTCCACTCCCACGACGGCCGGCAGGCCGTACTCCCGCGCGATCACCGCCCCGTGGGTCATGAGGCCGCCTACCTCCGTCACCAGCCCGGCGGCGGTGACGAACAGGGGGGTCCAGCCGGGGTCGGTGTAGGCGGTGACCAGGATGTCGCCCGCCTGGAGGTCGGCCCGCGCCATGTCGGTGACGACACGGGCGCGGCCCTCGATGGTCCCGGCCGAGACGGGCAGGCCGGCCAGCGCGCCGGGCGGGGCGTCGTCACGCCGATAGTGGCCGTTGACGGCCTCGCCGTCGGAGGTGAGGACCCGGGGCGGGGTGAGCGCCTCCTGCGACCGGAACGCCTCGCGCCTGGCCGCGATGAGTCCGGCGTCCGCGTCGCCCGTCCGCACGACGTGCTGCAACTCCTGGAACCGGAGGAAGAAGATGTCTTCTCTCTCGCGCAGGACGCCGGTGTGGACGAGGCGATCGGCTTCGCGCAGCAACGCCTGCTTGTAGGCCAGGTAGCGGCTGACCATGCCGTACTTGGGGTACTCCCGGTATCCGGCGAAGGTGCGGACACGGTCGATCATCCGCTTGGTCTCCGCGGCCTTGTGCTCCCCGTCGGGCAGGGCGCGCAGCCGTCCCAGCAGTTCCCGTTCCTTCCGTCGTGACTCTTGGAGTCCTTGTGCGAAGCGTCGCCTGCCGGCGCCCGGCTCGAAGTTGTCGATGTTGCCGAGGAGGGTGGGCACGAGTGCGGCGGGGTTCTCGCTCCAGCGCGTTCGGGTGATGTCGATCTCGCCCGCGCAGCGCATGCCGTACTCCTCCAGGTAGCCCCGGATGGCATCGCGTGCTTCCGGTCCGCCGGTCAGCCCGGCCAGCTCGGGCAGGAAGGCGTCGCCGTCCCGGCCTTCGTCCACGACACGGCGCAGGAACGCCACGACGTCCGTGTGCGGTCGGATCGTGTCCGCGACGTCGAGGAGCGCCAGCCCCATCTGCGATGTGACGTTGTGGGGGACGGATTGGGTGAGCGCGTCGGCCGCGTTCTTCTCGCCCAGCCACGTCTCCAGGTGGTCGTTGAGCCACCAGGCCGCCTCCATCGCCGCCATGATCACCTGGTGGCTCTGTGGCGAGAACAGGGTGCGCTTGAGCTCGGCGATGTCGGCCAGGATGAAGTCGAGCAGCGCCGGCCCGGACAGCTCCTGGATCTCGCGCCGCAGGGTGGCGACGGACTCCTGGTTGCGCCGGATCAGCCGGGTGACGACGGCCGGATCGGTCGCGATCGGCGCGGGTGGGTCACCGGCGGGTGCGGTGCCGGAATCGTCGTCGGGAAGCGAGCGGAGGAAGCCGCGGCGGTCCAGGACGGTCTGCAGCGCGTCACGGGTCAGCGGGTCGGCCCTGCCCAAGGTCTGCAGGAGGCCCGCGCGGCCCGCGGGCGTCGCCAGGATGGGGACCACGTCGACGAACAGCCGTCCGCCCGCCTCGTGCATCGGGCTCGGGGTCGTCAGCTGCCACAGGGACAGCCCCAGCGGCCTCATCGCGTCGGTCATCATCTGCTGGTGACCGACGGAGAGGTAGATGTGGTCGTCCTGGTCATCGGTCGCGGGGATGGGGAACAGGGTGGTGATCGGGCGGCTCTGGAGGATGTGGAAGTCCTCGCCGGTCAGGCACCATTCGATGTCCTGGGGCCGGCCGAAGTGCGCCTCGATTCGCCGGCCCAGCCGCACCAGGCGCACGACCTGCGCATCGGTCAGCGCTGGCTGTTCCCGCCGCTGAGGTTCGACCGGTGCCTCCCTGGTGCCGCCGCCCGGCGACGCCTGGACCGACCTCGGCTTGGCGGCGACCGCCGTGGTGAGGACCTGGTCGTCGCGCACCGTGAAGACGTCCCCGGCGGCCAGGCCGGAGACGAGCGCCTCGCCGAGCCCCCACCCGGCTTCGACGGTGGCGATCTTCCGGTTCGAGGTCACGGGGTCCGCGGTGAACAAGACCCCGGCCGCGTCCGGGAACACCATCCGCTGCACGACCACGGCCATCCGTACCTTCCGGTGGTCGAAGCCATGACGGCGCCGGTAGGTCACCGCGCGTTCGGTGAACAGCGAGGCCCAGCACCGCCGGACGTGCCGCAGGATCGCCGGCAGGCCCGTGATGTTCAGGTAGGAGTCCTGCTGGCCGGCGAAGGACGCGGTCGGCAGGTCCTCGGCCGTCGCGCTGGAGCGCACCGCGTAGGAGTCGTGCGCCCCGAGCCGGGCGAGTGACGCACCGATCGCCGCCTCGAGATCGTCGGGCACGGCGATGCCTTCGACGATGCGGCGCAGGTCGGCGCTCAGGGTGCGGATCGCCGCGCGGTCGTCCGGTTCCACGCGCGACAGCCGGTCCAGCGCGGTGTCGACCGACGGCGCCTCGGCCACGACCCGCTGGAAGGCCTCCGTCGTGACGCAGAAGCCGTCCGGCACGGGGATGCCGTCGATCCGCGAGAGCTCGCCCAGGTGCGCTCCCTTTCCGCCGGCGTCGGCGACATTCGTCGAGTCGATTTCCTCGAAACCCAGCACGTAGCTCAATTCCGTTGCCCCATCGTTCGTCGATTCGGTTCGCAACGGCGGCAAGTATGAAGCACTTTTTCGCAGCTCATGAGGCGAGTTGATCTGCTATAAAGTGAAACTGGGGGGAGAGGTGCGATCCGCACACCCACGGCATCCCGGCGTTCTGGCCTGACGGGCGATCTCACCTGCGTATTTGGCCGGTGGCCCGTCTTGGCAATGCGCGAAGGCCCGCATCGAGACACCGGTGAGGTGATCGCGATACGGGCCCGGTCTAGGCGATACCGAACACGCGCTCGGCCGTGCGGTGGCCGATCGCCGTCCGCTGATCATCGGTCAGCGGCGTGTCCCGCAGGAAGGCGATGGCGGCCGCCGGGTCCTCGTACGGGAAATCGATCGCGAACATGATGTTGTCCTCGCCGACCGCGCGCAGGGCCAGCCCGAGCACGTCCGGGTCGTCGATGCCGCTCGTGGTGATCACGAAGTTGCGCCGGAAGTACTCGCTCGGCGTCAGCGACAGCCGCGGTATGGGCGTGGCCGCCCCGGCCGTCCGCGTCGCGAACGCGTGCCGGTTGTCGATCCGCCGCAGCCAGTACGGGATGCCTTCGCCGAGGTGCCCGAGCACGATGGTCAGCCCGGGGTGGCGGTCCAGCGTGCCGCTGAGGATGAGCCGCATGGCGTGCAGCCCGGCCTCGGCCTGGAAACCCCAGATGGCTCCGGACAGCCCGTAGTCGCGGTAGGCGGCGAGCATGCTCGGCGCTCGCGGGTGCAGGTAGATCGGTGCCCGGTGCGTCTCGGCCGCCTCCAGCAGCGGCGCGAACCGCGGCTCGTCCAGGTACCGCCCGCCGGTGTGGGAGCAGATCATGATGCCGTTGAGTCCGAGCGGGCCCATGGCCCGCTCGATCTCGGCCGCGGCGGCGGCCGGGTCCTGCGGCGGTACCGTGGCCAGCCCGCCGAACCGGCCGGGGTGCCGGCCTACGATCGCGGCCAGCGCGTCGTTGAACTCCCGGGCCAGCGGCACCGCGTCGGCCGCCGGATAGGGCTGGACACCGGGCGGGTTGAGGCTGAGCACCGCCATGTCCTGCCCGAGGGTGTCCATCTCCTTCACCCGGGCGTCGAGATCGGCGAGCCGGGCGCGGAACCGCGGAGTGGTCTCCAGCGTGCGCATCAGCTCCATCTCGGTCTCGTCGCCCGGCACGACGTCCAAGCCGTGCGCGGCGCGCAGGAACGCCTCGGTCGCCATGTGCTCCTCGACCGCGATGACCCTCATGCCCGCCGCCCGCCGTCGACCGACAACGCGATGCCGGTGATGTAGGAGGCGGCGCCGGAGCAGAGCCAGACCGCCGCCTCCGCGACCTCCTCCGGCGTGGCCAGCCGCCCGAGCGGCGTGATCGCCTCCTGTCGCGCGATCATGTCGCCGTCGCCGGCCCACTTCTCGAACCCGGGGGTGCGGGTCGGGCCCGGGCAGACGGCGTTGACGCGGATGCCGTCCGGGGCGTAGTCGACCGCGGCGACCTTGGTGAGCCCGATGATGCCGTGCTTGGCGGCGACGTAGGCGGGGGCGTGGGGGATCGCGTGCAGACCGCCGCCGGAGGCGATGTTGACGATCGCGCCGCCGCGATCGAGCGCGGGCAGCTCGTACTTCATACACAGGAAGGTACCGGTCAGGTTGCCCCGGACCACGCGCTCGAATTCATCCAGGGTCATCTGGTCGAGCCGCCGGTGCGAGGCGGTGCCGGCGTTGTTGACGGCGAAGTCGAGGCGGCCGTAGGCGGTGACCGTGCGCTCGACGGCCGCCTGCACGGAGCGTTCGTCGGCGATGTCGACGGTGGCGGTCAGTGCCTCCCCGCCGTCCTTCCTGATCAGCTCGGTGGTCTCGGCCGCTGCGCTCTCGTCGATGTCGAGTACGGTGACCGCGGCGCCGCCGCGGGCGAGCTCCAGGGCCGTCGCACGGCCGATCCCGCTGCCGGCGCCGGTGACCAGCCCGACCTTCGGGGAGACGCCGCTCATGCCAGCGGCTCGTGGTTGGCCCAGGCGACCTTGTAGGGGTGCCGTGACTGCCAGCGGTCGATGACCTCGTGCAGGCCGGGCGCGCTGAACCCCTTCGCCAGCGCGTCGGTGTCGGCCACGGTGACCTGGACGATCGCGGTCGCGATCAGCGCCGGGACGGCCTCCTCACCGGGGACGGGGATGTGGCGCCGGGCCTGGACCGACTGCACGGAACCGGTGTCGAGCATGACACGTTCGATGTCGGAGAGGTATTGATCGACCTTGGTGTCGGGTAGGGGCTGGTCGAAGGAGACGATCATCGTGTGGTGGATCATGTCGCAATTCTCGGCGGCGTACGCCGCCGGTGTCCAAGACCGGTTCGATCTTCGGCGATAACCTGCAGGCATGGTTGAACTGGAGACCCGCGAGCTGGAGTACTTCATCGCGGTGGCCGACGAGTTGCACTTCGGCCGGGCCGCCGTCCGGCTCTCGATCGCCCAGCCGGCGCTGTCGAAGGCGATCCGGCGGACCGAGGCCCGGCTCGGCGTCCCGCTGTTCGTCCGTTCCAGCCGGCACGTCGAGCTCACCCCGGCCGGGAAGGCGTTGCAAGAACACGGACGGCATGCGCTCAACGCGGTCAGTGCCGCCGTACGGAACGCCCGGCGCGCCGGTGACGCCGAGGCCCACCTGCGGCTGGTGCTCAAGCCCGGCGGCGACGGCGGCCTGCTGTCGGCGATGCTGGCCGAGTACTCCTGCCAGCCCGACGCCCGCCGGGTGGACATCCTGTTCAGCGGCCCCGCCGACCGCACCGACTTCCTGCGCGACGCCCGGGCCGACGTCGGGCTGCTCTATGCGCCGTTCGACGACCTTGACGGCCTGGCTCACGAGACGCTGCACGTCGAGGACCGCGTGGTCATCGTCCCGTCCGGGCACCGGCTGGCCGGGCGTGCTTCGGTGCGCATGTCCGACCTGGAGGGGGAGACGCTGCCGCCGTGGAAGGGGGTCCCCGGGGGTGAGGGCACGGGTCCGGAGGTCTCCGACGTGGTCCAGCTGCTCCAGATGATCAGGGTGGGCCGGATGATCGGGGTGCTGCCCCGCTCGCTGGTCGAACCGGTCGCGGCCGATCTGGTCTGCGTCCCGGTGACCGACGCGCCGCCGAGCCGTCTCGTGCTCGCCTGGAACGCGCGGGACCGCCGGCCGCTGGTCGCCTCGTTCGTGGCCGCCGCGCTCGCCTCGCGCGGGCACGAGGCCGGACCAGGCCCCGGCGCGCCCGGTTCGGACGCGGTGCGGCTCGTGGCGGAAGGCGTTCGGTGACGGCAGCGGCGGAGACCTCCTCGAGCCGCGGCCGGGGACCTGCGTGCACCCGGTACGGCGCTCCTCCCGGCGCTAGGCGGACCGGTTCGTACGCGCGGTCTTGCGGGTCTCACATCGCCGGCATGACGGGTGTGTGGGGGATGTAACCGCTCGCGGCTTCCGGTGTCACGTGGGGTTAACAGGCGTTCCGTACGTTCGGCGCGTTGCCGGATGTGACGAGGGGGCCGGGCGTTGACCGGGAGGGACCCGCAGGCCACGACGAAGGTGCGGACGGTCTGCTCGTACTGCGGGGTCGGCTGTGGCATGGTCCTGGACGTCGCGACGGGCGCCGACGGCCGCCGTACGGTGGTGAAGGCGGCCGGTGACAAGACCCATCCGGCCAACTTCGGGCGCCTGTGCACCAAGGGGGCCACGACCGCGGACATGCTGGCCGCGCCCGGCAGGCTCACCGCCGCGCTGGTGCGTCCCGAGCGCGGCGCCGAGCCCGTGCCGGCCGCGGTGGACGCGGCGATCACCGCGACGGCCGGGCGGCTGCGGGCCGTGATCGACCGGCACGGCCCGGACGCGGTCGCGCTGTACGTGTCGGGGCAGCTGAGCCTGGAGGCGCAGTACCTGGCCAACAAGCTCGCCAAGGGTTTCATCGGCACGAACCAGATCGAGTCGAACTCGCGGCTGTGCATGGCCAGCGCGGGCACCGGCTACAAGCTGTCGCTGGGCGCCGACGGGCCGCCCGGGTCCTACCAGGACTTCGATGAGGCCGACGTCTTCCTCGTCATCGGCTCCAACATGGCCGACTGTCACCCGGTGTTGTTCCTGCGGCTGATGGAGCGGGTGAAGGCGGGCGCCAGGCTGATCGTGGTCGACCCGCGGCGTACCGCGACCGCCGACAAGGCCGACCTGTTCCTGCAGATCAGACCGGGAACGGACCTGGCGTTGCTCAACGGCCTGCTGCACCTGCTGGTCGAGGGCGGGCACATCGACACCGCCTTCATCGCCGACCGTACCGAGGGCTGGGAGGCGATGCCGGAGCTGCTGGCCGGCTATCCGCCGGCCACCGTCGCCGAGATCACCGGCATTCCCGAGGGCGACATCCGCACCGCGGCCGAGTGGATCGGCACCGCCGGCGCGTGGATGAGCTGCTGGACGATGGGGTTGAACCAGAGCACCCACGGCACCTGGAACACCAACGCCCTGATCAATCTGCACCTGGCCACCGGCGCGATCTGCCGGCCGGGCAGCGGGCCATTCTCCCTGACCGGCCAGCCCAACGCCATGGGCGGCCGGGAGATGGGCTACATGGGTCCCGGCCTGCCCGGGCAGCGTTCGGTGCTGGTGGAGGAGGACCGCGCGTTCACCGAACGGCTGTGGGGCCTGGCGCCGGGCACCATCCGCGAGGACGGCGCCGGGCAGGGCACCGTGGAGATGTTCCGGCGCATGGCCGGCGGGGACATCAAGGCCTGCTGGATCATCTGCACCAACCCGGTCGCCTCGGTCGCGAACCGCAGGACCGTCATCGACGGGCTGGAGGCGGCCGAGTTCGTGGTGACCCAGGACGTCTTCGCCGACACCGAGACCAACGCCTACGCCGACGTGGTGCTGCCCGCCGCCCTGTGGACCGAGGCCGAGGGCGTGCTCGTCAACAGCGAGCGGAACCTCACCTTGGCCCAGCGGGC
Source organism: Actinoallomurus oryzae (assembly GCF_039541955.1). Lineage (NCBI taxonomy): Bacteria > Bacillati > Actinomycetota > Actinomycetes > Streptosporangiales > Thermomonosporaceae > Actinoallomurus > Actinoallomurus oryzae. The sequence goes on from NZ_BAABHF010000057.1 coordinate 128,050, forward strand.
CGCCGACCCGCCCGGTGAGGCGCTGCCGGACTGGCAGATCATCGCGCGGGTCGCCTGCGCGATGGGGTACGAGGACGCCTTCTCCTACTCCGGCCCCGAGGAGATCTTCGAGGAGATCAAACGGGCCTGGAACCCCGCGACCGGCTATGACCTGCGCGGGGTGACCTACCGGCGGCTGCGCGCCGGCCCGGTCCAGTGGCCCGCCCCGGACCCCGCCGGCCCCGACCGCAACCCGATCCGGTACCTGGACCGCGACGGTGACGGGCCGGTGTTCCCGACCGCCGGCGGCCGGGCCGTGTTCTTCGCCCGCCCGCACATGCCCGCGGCCGAGATGCCCGACGAGGCCTTCCCGTTCGTCCTGGGCACCGGGCGGGTGCAGCACCAGTGGCACACCCTCACCAAGACCGGCAGGGTCGCCCGGCTCAACAAGCTGGATCCGGCCCCGTTCGTGGAGGTGCATCCGCGGGACGCGCGGGAGCTGGGCATCGGCGAGGGCGACCAGGTGGAGGTCGCCTCCCGGCGCGGCCGGGCCGTGCTGCCGACGGTGGTGACCGAACGGGTGCGGCCCGGGTGCTGTTTCGCGCCGTTCCACTGGAACGACCTGTTCGGGGAGTACCTGAGCATCAACGCCGTGACCAGCGACGCGGTCGACCCCCTGTCACTGCAGCCGGAGTTCAAGGCGTGCGCGGTGTCGCTGGCCAAGGTCGCCGCCCCGCCCGCGGGACCGGCTGCGGCGCCGGCTCACGCTGATGCCAGGACGCTCGTGGCGGCGGGGCCGGTCTCGGCGGAGGCCGCCTCGGCCGCGGCCGTCTTCGGGTTGCCGGAAGTGTCCCGGCCCGTTCTGACCGAGCCCGAGCGCCGTTACCTCGCCGGTTTCCTGGAGGGGCTGGACTCGGGGGCGCCGGGTGTTCCCGTCCTGCCGGAGACGGCGCCGTTCAGCCCGGAGCACGCCCTGTGGGTGAACGGTGTCCTGGCCGGTCTGCGCTCGCGGGTTCCGCGGCCGGCGGGCGCCGGGGACACCGGCCGGGAGATCGCCGTGCTGTGGGCGTCCCAGACGGGCAACGCCGAGGGGTTCGCCGCTACGACGGCCGAGCGTCTCACCGCGGCCGGGCACCGGGTCAGCCTGCTGTGCATGGACGAGGCCGAGCCGCGTACGCTGCCGGCCGCCGACGTGCTGCTGATCAGCAGCACGTTCGGTGACGGGGACGCGCCCGACAACGGCTCGGGTTTTTGGCGGGCGCTGGCCGCCGAGGACCTCCCGCGCCTGGAGGGGGCCCGCTACGCCGTTCTGGCCTTCGGTGACTCCTCCTATGAGGACTTCTGCGGTCACGGCCGCCGTCTCGACCGGCGCCTGGAGGAACTGGGCGCCGCGCGGCTGGCCCCACGCACCGACTGCGAACCCGACTACGAAGCCTCCGCCCAGGCCTGGCTCGACCGGGTCCTGTCCGCCCTGACGGCCTCGCCGGAGGTCACCGCTCCGCCGC
>NZ_BAABHF010000057.1:129562-140491 GCF_039541955.1 Actinoallomurus oryzae
CCGGCAACCGGCTGCTCAGCGGCCCGGGATCGGGCAAGGAGGTGCGGCGGTTCACCTTCGACCTGCGCGGCGGTGACGTCCCGCTCACCTACCAGGCCGGCGACGCGCTCGAGGTGCGCCCGGTCAACCATCCCGACCTGGTGGCCGAGTGGCTGGCCGTCACCGGCCTGGACGCCGGCGCCGCCGTGGAGCTGGACCGCATCGGCCCGGTCCCGCTCGGTGAGGCCCTGCACCGGCACCTGGACATCACCGGGATCACCGCGGGCCTGTTGCGATTCATCGCCGAGCGCACCGGCGACCGGACGCTCCGGCGGCTGCTGCGCCCGGACAACAAGGGGCAGCTCGCACAGTGGTCGTGGGGCCGCCAGGCCGTCGACGTGATCGCCGAGCGTCCCGTCCGCGCCACCGCGCAGGAATGGGCGCAGGTTCTGGGCGGCCTGCGTCCACGCCTTTACTCGATCTCCTCCAGTCCCCTCACCCAGCCGCACGAGGTCGCACTGACGGTCTCGGTCGTCCGCTATGACAACCCGCACGGCCGCGCCCGTACGGGCGTCTGCTCGGCCTTCCTCGCCGGCACCGCCCCCGGTTCGCCGGTTCCGGTCCGTGTCCGGCGATCCCCGCACTTCCGGCCGCCGGCCGACCCGGGCACCCCGATGGTGATGGTCGGCGCGGGCACCGGGATCGCGCCGTTCATCGGCTTCCTGTACGAGCGGCGCGCCCGGGGGCACCGCGCCCCGAACTGGCTCTTCTTCGGCGAGCAGCACCGCGCGGGTGACTTCTACTACGAGGAGGAGCTGACCGCGCTGCGCGATGAGGGCCACCTCGACCGGCTCGACACGGCCTTCTCCCGCGACCAGCGCGCCCGGATCTATGTCCAGGACCGGATGCGCGAGCAGGGCCACCGCCTGTGGTCCTGGCTTCAGGACGGCGCCCACCTGTACGTCTGCGGCGACGCCTCCCGGATGGCCAAGGACGTCGACCGGGCGTTGTGCGACATCGCCGTCACCCACGGCGGTCTGAGCCCGGAGGCCGCCGCGGCGTACCTCAGGCGGCTGTCCGCCGGGAAACGCTACGTCCGCGACGTGTACTGACCGGCCGCGCGATGTTTCAGTCCGGGGGTGCGGTGACCTGCCGGGCCTCGGCGGTCCGGCCCAGCCGTTCGAGGGTGAGGGCGAGCGCCTGGGACGCCGACAGGTGCAGGGGAGTCCCGGCCGGGGCGGCGTTCAGCGCCGCGCGCAGGATCGGTTCGGCGAGGTCGGGACGGTCGGCGTCGAGCAGCATGCCGCCGTGCAGGAGATCCATCTCCGCCGCGTCGGCGGGCCGGCCGAGCCGACGGAACGCCGTCGCGGCGCGTGCCGCCCGGTCCAGGGCCTGCGGTGTCCGGCCGGCGCCGGCCAGGATGTGGGCGGCGCTGCGGAAGGTGAGCGCCTGGCCGAGCGTGAGCCGGGCGGCGGGTTCGGGGGGCAGCGCGCGGGTGGCCTCCTCCGCCTGGGCCAGGGCGGCCAGTGCCCGCTGTCCCTCGCCGGCCCAGTGCAGGGACAGCGCCTCGGCCGCGCGGCACAGGGCGGTCAGGTGCCGGTCGCCGAGCCGGGCCGCGGCGTCGCCGGCCGCCCGGTAGGCCTGTGCCGCCTCGGCGTCCCGGTCCAGCAGGTCGTGGATCTGGGCCGTCGGGATCAGCGCGTTGACGAGCAGGCGCGGGTCGTCCTGCGCGCGAGCGTTCTGGGCGAGTTTGTCGTACTCCTCTTTGGCGAGGGAGTGGTCGCCGAGCATGCGGTAGCCCTCGGCGAGCAGGAGGCGGTTGTCGTCGGCGATCTGGGGGCGCTCCAGCCGGCCGAGTTCCCGCAGCCGGTCCAGCCACGCGGCGACGTCGTCGGCCGCCTGGACCGCGTCCTCGACGCGGCCGGCGGCGCGGTAGGCCACCGCGAGCTGATGTCCCTGTTCGGCGGTGTCGTCGTCGCGTGAGCGCGCCTCGCCGACGGCGTCGATGAGGTCCTCCAGCGCGTCGGCCGGCCGCCCGGCGGCCATGAGCGCGAGGCCGCGCCGGTAACGCAGGTAGCCGCGGAGCTGCGCGGGCGCCGTCGGCGGGAGCGCGGCGAGTTCTGTTTCGACCCAGGCGGTGAAGACTCCGGGTGTGCCGGCCCGGTCGTGGGCCTTGCGTGTCACCTCATGGGCCGCGACGAGCCGGCCGAGTGCGCCGGCGGCGGTGTAGGCGCCGCGTGCGACGTCGGCCAGGGCCATCACCTGCGCGGGCGGGGCCGCGTCGACCTCGCGCCAGTGTGCCTCGGTCAGGGCGAGCGCGCCGATGAGGACCGGGTTCGCGGCGATCCGGGCGTGCTGGGCGCCGCGGGCCAGCGCGCTGTAGGCCGCGTTGTCGTCGCGGGCCTGCACCAGCGCGCGGGCGTGCAGGAGCTCACCGTAGGCGATCATCTGGTGGTCGCCGGTGCGGTGGAGTTCGCCGACGGCCCGCGCGACCGTCTTCAGTCCCTTCTTGACCTGGCCGTGGCGGCTCAGCCAGTGGCCCAGCCGGCACTGGCAGACGAGGTGGCGCAGGTGGTCCCCGGCCTGGCGGTGGGCTTCGGCGGCCCACCGGAACCGGGCTTCGGCGTCGTCGCCTCCGGTGATCAGCGCGGTGAGCTCGGCGTGCCGTGCGGCGAGGTGCGGCGGCGGTGTGCCGACGGCGTCCAGGCATCGGGCGGCCTGGGTGTGCTCGTCTCGCTGTTCGTGCCATTCGGCCTGGTCCAGCAGCGACTCGGGGGGTGTTCCGGGCGGGATCGGCACCGGGCGGGGGGCCTTGCGGGCGGTCGGTGTCAGCGGGAGGAAGTCGGCGATCGGCGGGGCGGCCAGGCGGGCGCGGATCCGGTCGCCCTGGCTGGTCGTGCCGTTGCGCCGGTCGAAGCGGGCGGCCAGCTCGCGCGCGGTGGCGTCCATCTCCTGGTGCAGCTGCGCCACGGTCCAGGTGAGGTCGGTGCCGGCGCCGCGGACGGTCTCATCGCCCCGGCCCGCCTCGACGAGCCGCCGCAGGAGCACGGCCCCGGCGGTGGCGAACTCCATCTTGCCGTTGGGGCGGTTGAGCGTGGGGTAGCCGCCGAGGTGTTCGCGCAGCGCCGACAGCCCGGTCTCCTCGTTGCCGGTCAGCGCGCAGAACTCCACTTTCATGCCGCCGTACTCGAACCGGTAGACGTCCTGGTACATCGCGCGGCGGGCCCGGTGGAAGGCCTGGGCGGCCTCCTCGAAGCGGCCGGCGCGGGCCAGCGGCACCAGCATCAGGCACTGGATGGGCGCGGGCGGTTCGGTGAAGGTGACCTGCCCGGCCAGCACCGGCCCGGCCATGGCCAGCGCCCGTTCGAGGGAGGCGTCGTCGCCGCGCAGGACGAGGCGTTCGATCTCGGCCTCGAAGTCCCAGACCGAGTCCGGGTGCGGGCCGCCGGCGGCCTTCCACGCCCGGTAGCAGCGTTCCTCCTCGGGCCAGTCGCGGGCGAGCTGGGCGACCCAGCGGCGTGCGTCGTGGACCTTGCGCAGGCTGTGGCCGCCGGCGCGGAAGCGGCGTTCCATGTCCTCGAAGGCGCCGTAGATCTGGGCCAGGCTGATCTCGGGGAACTCCGCCATCGACTGGGCGATGTGGGCGTACCAGTTGCGCAGCGCGTGGTCCGCCTCGGGCCCGAACTCTCCCGGGCGGGCGTCGTACTCGCTCAGGCACCGGGAGAACAGCGGGAACGCCTTGTCCCACTGCCGGCCGACGCTGTAGGCGTTGGCCAGGTCGCGGCGCGCGGCGAAGGCCAGCCGGTGCAGGCCGCCGGCGTCGGCGTGCCGCACCACGTCTTCCATCAGCGCGGTCTGCGCCTCGCCGTAGTGCATCTGCCGGGCCTGGTCGAGCATGGCGGCCAGTTCGGCCTCGGTCCGGCTCATCGGGTGCCTCCGGCGGCCATCGCCCAGTCGAGCAGGCCGAGGAACGAATGGTTGAGCAGCGCGCTGTCCTGCGGCCGCAGCGGATGGTGGCCCGACAGCAGCGCCTGACCGTACAGGGCCTGGACGCCGAGGGCGGCCAGCGACGGGTCGGGCGCCTCGGCGACGCGCCGTACCACGGGGTTGCGCAGGTTGAGGATCAGCTGGGGCCGGTCGGTCGCGGCGGTGGAGTCCACCGCGCCGAGGACACCGGCCCACAGGTCGTTCGCCGCCGACCGCGCCGACCGCATCTCCTGCGCCTGGGCCGCCTCCCGGCTCAGCATGTACAGGGCGGGCAGCGTCGGCGGGTCGAAGGAGCGGGGCACCACGGCGCAGCCGAGCGCGTGGAGGGTGTCGGCGGCGAGGCGCAGGAACGGCCGCAGGCGAGTCTCCAGGTCCGGGTCCGGCGGCTCGAAGCAGGTGGTCAGCTCGGCGGGTTCCAGGCGCCGTACGCTGATCGCCGGGTCCAGCAGCGGCAGCCGCCGCATGATCTCGATGTCGTAGGCGTATCCGCCGTTGACCAGGCCGAGGTTCTGGGCGGCGGCGACCGCGGCCAGCTCACGGAACTCATCGGCCGTCGCGGTGTAGCGCACCACGGGGTGCCGCCGGCGGAACTCCGCGAGTGTCATGGGCCCCGCCGCGGTCTCCATCGGCCACCAGCGGTCCACCACCCGCAGCATCTCCGCGTCGTGCAGCGCCAGCGCCTTGACGCCCAGGTGGTGGACGGACAGGAACCGCTGGAGCCGGTCCGGCGCGGTGGCGGCGAGCCGGACCAGCCAGTCGCGTACCTGGGCGCCCAGCGCCTCGCGGGTGTCGGCGAGCAGGTCGTCCTCATACAGCGCCTCGCGGCCGGCGGTCGGGCGCAGCTCGGCGGTGTCGACGACGCATCGGAGGAAGAACGCCCATTCGGGCAGCAGCGTGTCCACGCTGTCGGACAGCAGCATCCGGCGCAGGTACACCCGGTGGCCCGATCGGGCGGCCGGGTTGGCGGCCATCGGCAGCACGAACGCCAGGCCGGTCAGCCCGGCCTCGGGGACGGCCAGGTCGATCACGTCGAACGGCGCGAACCCGAAGACGCGTTCGGCGTACTCGCGCAGCGCCGCGGCGCGTGCGGCGGGGGAGGGGTGCCCGAGCCGCCAGGGCAGGGTCCCGGAGTTCACCCGCCGGCCGGCGATGGAGATCTCCACCGGCAGCGCGTCGGCGTACCGGACCGCCAGGTCGCCGGCCATCGCGCCGCTCAGCCACTGCTCGGTGCCCGGCCGTGGCCGCAGCGTCACCGTGGTGCCGGGTTCTGGCCGCTCCCGGGCGGCGGGAGCCACGCGGTACCGGCCGTCGGACAGGCCGGTCCATTCCACGGTCGGGCCGCCGCGGGCGGACCGGGTCAGCACGTGTACCTCGTCGGCCACCAGGAAGCACGACAGCAGGCCGATGCCGAACTGGCCGAGGAACTCGTGCCGCGCCAGCCCCAGTTCGTCCCGTTTGGAGCTGCGGCCGATCGTGGCGAGCAGTTCGTGCACCTCGCGCTCGGTCAGGCCGATGCCGCTGTCGCGTACCCGCAGTGTCCCGTCCCCGGTCGCCTCGGGCGGGTCGATCGTCACCACGGCCGGTGCGTCCGGTTCGGCCTGGCGGCGAGCGGTGATCGCGTCGGCCGCGTTCTGCAGGAGTTCGCGCAGGTACACCTGGGGGCTGGTGTAGAGGTGGTGGCTGAGCAGATCGACCACGCCCCGAAGATCAACCTGAAAGGCCCGTTCCACGCCCCGCCCCTTGCCCTGTGTTCGGTCAGGGAATGGTAGTGCCGGGCGATCGGCGGGCGCCCACGCAGGGCGGTCCGCCGCGGCGCGGGTTCGTGCGCGGGCACCGGTACGGCGGGGGGTTCAGGGGCGCAGCCGTTGCCGCACCCGTGCGGCCTCGCGCGTGAGGTGGTTGTGCTCGGGCATGCTGGTGGCGGCGTGGGCGGCCTCGGCGTACAGCTCGGCGGCGCGCGCGAGGTCACCGGCGCGTTCGTGCAGGTAGGCCGTTACCGCGGCGTAGCGGGGCAGGCCGGGGTCCACCTGGGCCAGCGCCGCCAGGCCCGCCTGCGGCCCGTCGGCCTCCCCGACCGCCACGGCGCGGTTGAGCCGCACCAGCGGGCTGCCGGTGAGGGCCAGCAGTTCGTCGTACCACTCCACGATCTGCACCCAGTCGGTCTCACCAGCGCTCGGGGCGTCGGCGTGCAGGGCGGCGATCGCGGCCTGTGCCTGGTATTCGCCCAGCCGGTCGCGGGCCAGCGCGGTCTGCAGGATGCTCACCCCTTCGGCGATCAGGGCGGTGTCCCAGCGGGAGCGGTCCTGCTCGCCGAGCGGTACGAGGCGGCCTCCCGGGCCGGTGCGGGAGGCGCGGCGCGCATGGTGCAACAGCATGAGCGCGAGCAGCCCGGCGACCTCGGGCTCGCCGGTCAGGGCGGTGAGCTGGCGGGTGAGGCGGATCGCCTCGGCCGCCAGGTCGACGTCTCCGCCGTACCCCTCGTTGAAGACGAGGTAGAGCACGCGCAGCACGGTGCCCAGGTCGCCGGGGCGGTCGAACGGCAGCCCGGCGATCCGCCGCTTGGCCCGGCTGATCCGCTGCGCCATGGTCGCCTCGGGCACCAGGTAGGCCGCCGCGATCTGCCGGGTGGTCAGGCCGCCGACCGCGCGCAGTGTCAGGGCGACGGCCGAGCCCGGCGGCAGGGTGGGGTGCGCGCACAGGAAGTACAGCCGCAGCGTGTCGTCCGCGGCGGGCGCGGGACCGGCGGGAGGCTCGGCCTCCACGGCGAGCTCCCGTCCCCGGCGTGACGCCTCGGCGCGGGCGGCGTCGAGGAACCGGTGCCAGGCGACCGCGACGAGCCATGCCTTCGGATCGCGCGGCGGATCGTCCGGCCAGGTCGCCAGCGCCCGGATCAGGGCCTCCTGCACGGCGTCCTCGGCCGACGCGAAGTCGGCTCCGCGGCGGACGAGGACACCGATCACCGCGGGCACCAGCTCCCGCAGCAGCGCTTCGTTCACTCGGTCAATGTAGGCGAGCCGGTGAGGAACGGCCGGAGCTCGAGCCACTCGTGGATCGGCTCGCCGCCGGGCCCGGGAGCGGCGGACAGCTCTCCGGCCAGCTGGACCGCGCGGTCCCAGGACTCCACGTCGATGACCATCCAGCCCGCGATGAGGTCTTTCGTCTCGGCGAACGGGCCGTCGGTGACCGGCGGGCGCCCCTCGCCGTCGTAGCGCACGAACGTGCCCTCGGGCGCCAGTGCCTGGGTGTCGACGAACTCGCCGGTCTCCTCCAGGCGGGCCGCGAAGTCGCGCATGTACTGCACGTGCGCGTCGATCTCCTCCGGCGTCCACTGGTCCATCGACCCGTAGTCGACGGTGCGGGCCGGGCCGCCCCGGTAGTGCTTCAGGATCAGGTACTTCACGGTGGTCCTCCTCGGTCGTCGCGGCCCGTGGGGGCCGCTGTCGTCCCTGGGACGGAGCCGGTGCCGCGTTCTCGACATCCGGAGGCGTGCGGTTTCTCAAAATCTTGATTCTGGCCGTCGCCGCCCCTGCGGAGGGCGCGCGGGATCGGATCGGCGCGGCGGCGGCCGTGCGAGGTCACCACGATGATCCCCTGAATGGGACAATGCGGACATGCTTAGCACGTCCGGTGGGGGGAAGCTGCGCGCCGCCGTCACGACCGTCCTGCTGTTGTTGTGCGCCGTCGCCTCGGTGTCGGTGGTCACCCTCGTCGTCGTGACGACGGCACCGGACGGCGTCCGCGACCTGCGCGCCTATCAGGCGGCCGGGCGCTGCCCGGCGGCCCCGTCCGCGCCCGCCGAGTGCCGCTGGACGCAGGAGTTCACCGTGTCCGGCGTCCACCTGTCCCGCGGCCGGAACGACTCCTTCCGGGTGCTGCTGACCGGGCCGGACGGGACCCGGTGGAGGACGTCCTACTCCTCCGGCGGCCCCCTGCTGTACGGCATCGGCGAGGGCGACCGGGTCACCGGCACCATCTGGCGCGGTCTGCTGACCGAGATCGCCTCCGGGGAGGTGTCCCAGAAGACACTGGACGCCCCGGCCGACATGCGCGCCCGGGTCCTCGTCCTCGCGCTGATCGTCATCCCGCCCGGTCTGTTGCTGACGGCCGCGTGCGTGTGGCGGCTGTGCCGCCTGCGCGCGGCCCCGACACCGGGGATGGTCGCCACCGGGGGGCTGGCCGCCGGGCTGCTGATCGGCACGCTGTTCTGCCTGCTCCTGCTCGGCGACCACGCCGAGAACCCATGGTGGCTGGCGGGCGTCTGGGCGCCCATGACCGCCCTCTTGACCATCGTGGCCCGCGTCTACGTCAACCAGAAACACGCCGCGGCCACCGCGCCGGGCTGAGACCGGTCCCCGGGCGTCCCGGTGACGCCGCGCCAGGGGCGGCCCGGAGGTTCCGGCGGGCCGAAACACCGCCCCGTAATCGCGGACGAACGGCCCGCGGCGGACACCGACGTAGGCTGGAAGGATGGCCCTGAGGATCGGTGAAGAATGGATCAGCAGCGATCGCTGCCCGCAGGTGGCCATGGCCATCCCCGGCGAGGGCTGGGTCCTGTCGTGGCGGCGCGGGGTGTGGACCAAGGATGAGGCGGTCAGCGCGATGGTCCGCGCCGAGCACGGCGATCTGCGCACCGACCCGGCCGTGACGGCCCCATGACGGCCCCATGACGGCCCCGCCTGGCGGCCCGGGTCACCGTCCGCAGACCTCCTCGGCGCGGCGTCCGGGCAGCTGACCGGGCTCGCCGCGGCCGGTCCGCGGCGGCCGGGCGGGGCGGCTGCGGGGATGGCCGGCGCGGTGGAACGCCGCGCACAGTCCGGCCAGGACGAGCGCGAACGCGGGCAGCCAGGCCAGCCGGTGCAGCGGCCAGTCACCGGCCGGCGCGTCGAGCAGGCCGGGCGGGCGCCCGAACGGCAGCGCGGCGAACGTCACGAGCAGCAGCGCCGTCTGGTGCCAGCAGTAGACGGTCATCGCCCCGAGGTTGAGCACGGCGACCGGCGCCCAGCGGGACGGGCGGCGCAACAGCCGGGCCAGCCACGGCCGTACCAGCAGGAACGCCCCGATCTGCGCCCCGGCCAGGGCGAGCGTGAACAGCGAGGGCGGGTCGAGGTTGGACCGGCCGGCGCCGGGGACGCCGACCGCGCTGGCCGGGTAGCCGGCCCAGAGCACGAGCACGGCGCCGCCGGCCACGCCGAGCGGCACCAGCACGGCGCCGGCCCGGCGGCGCAGCCGGCCCTCGGCCAGCGCGATGCCCAGCACGTACGGCGCGGCCCACGCCACCGGCACGGTCACCAGGCCGAGCCGGTACGGCGGGTGGAACACATCGGCGAGGGCGACGATCCCGGCCGGCGGCAGCGCCGCCCAGGCACCCCAGCGCAGGACCGCCGTGCGCAGCACCGGCGCCGCGGCCGTCAGCATCAGGTACACCAGCAGGAACCACAGGGGGTGCGACACCAGCGACCAGACCGCCTGACGGGTGCCGCCCGCGGCGGACAGCAGCGGCAGGGCCGGCAGCCAGACTGCCAGGAGCACCGCCACCGGCCGGGTCAGCCGGGCGACCCGCACGCCCAGCCGGCGCAGCCCGCCCGCGGCGGGCAGGCCGCGCGCCGCCGCGAACCCGCCGGCGAAGAAGAACAGGCCGAGTGTCTGCAGCGGCCAGGTGAGCGGCGACAGGCCCGGCGTGGACGCCAGCGGGCTCGCGCCGTGCAGCGCCGCCGGCCGGTACGGGTCGCTCACCAGCGCCGAGACCAGCCAGTGCCCGAGCACGACCCCGGCCATCGCCACCGCCCGGGCCGCGTCGACCGTACGGTCCCGGCCGGCCGGTGTCGCCGCCTCGATCCGCGCCGGCCAGCCCGTCGCCGGCCGTCGCGGGCGCGGAACGCCGTTCCCGTCGACGGCCGGGCGCCGCGGCCGGCGGATTCGGCCCGGCCCGGGTGGCATCGCGCGGGTCCGGCGCCACCGCGGCGCCCGCTCGGCCGCCCTCACGGCCGCCTCCCGTCGGCCGCGATGCGCGCCAGCGCGGCGAGTGAGTCGGTACCGGACGTCAGGTAGCCGTCGTGCCCGGCCACGTCCGCGGTCGGGAACACCCGGGCCCCGAAGGACGGGCCGGTGGGCCTGGCCCCGTGGCCCAGCCCGAGGATCCGTATGCCCGGCACCCAGCGGATCCAGTCCCGGCGCGACCGCCCGGCCCAGATCCGCGCGCAGGTGTGCAACCGCGCCGCGTCGGCCACGCCCATCCCCGGGCTGCCGAACACCGCGATGTCGGTCACCTGCCGGGGCAGCCGGGGCGCGGCCAGCCCGATCACCACCGACCCGTAGCTGTGCCCCAGCAGCGCGATCGTCGCGTCCGGGCGGTCGGCGACGAGCCCGGCGACGAGACGGTCCAGGGCGGCGGCGCCCGCCCGGGCGAGGTCCTCGCGCGCCTCGGCGGCCTGGACGCCCCGCGGTGTGTCGTAGCCGAGCCAGGCGATGACCGCGAACCGGCGGCCGGCGCCGGCCGCCCGGTACAGGCCGGCGGCCTGCGCCGCGGGCGAGTGGAGCGGGTTCCCGCCCACGCCGCGCCAGAAGTTCGCGCCGCGGACGCCGGAGCCGGGCACGAGCACCGCGATCCGGTCCGCGGACCTCAGGTCGCCGAACACCTGCGCGACCCGCCCGTCACCGCGCGGGTCGAACAGCAGGAACCGGCCCTGGCGTCCCTCGTAGGGCGCACCGGCCGCGCGCATCGCCTGCCGGTTCGCCGCGTACCGCAGCGGTGCGGGCGCGCCGTCCAGGTTCCCCAGCACGCCGGGGTACCGGGCGGCCAGCGCACGCTGCTCGGCGGGACCGGCGGCGGCAAGGAACCGGTGCACCGCGGCGGGCGCGGTGGACACCGGGTCCGGCAGGTGCCGGGGGTCGGCCCGCCAGGCCGCCGCGCCGACCGGCGTCGCCGCGCGCACCTGGGCGGGCACGGCCAGCAGCGCGCACGCC
>NZ_BAABHF010000058.1:0-159353 GCF_039541955.1 Actinoallomurus oryzae
CATGCGGTGGCCAAGGGCAACAAGACCCGGATCATCGGCCCGAACTGCCCGGGTGTGGCTTCGCCGGGCAAGTCCAACGCGGGGATCATTCCGGCGGACATCACCACGCCGGGCCGGATCGGGCTGGTGTCGAAGTCGGGGACTTTGACGTATCAGATGATGTACGAGCTGCGGGACATCGGGTTCTCCACCTGTATCGGGATCGGTGGTGACCCGGTGATCGGCACCACCCACATCGATGCGCTGGAGGCGTTCCAGGCCGATCCGGAGACCGATGCGATCGTGATGATCGGGGAGATCGGCGGGGACGCCGAGGAGCGCGCGGCGGCTTACATCGAGGCGAACGTGACCAAGCCGGTGGTCGGGTATGTCGCCGGGTTCACCGCGCCGGAGGGCAAGACCATGGGTCACGCCGGTGCGATCGTGTCGGGTTCGTCCGGCACCGCCGAGGCCAAGAAGGAAGCGCTGGAGAAGGTCGGTGTCCGGGTCGGTAAGACCCCCAGCGAAACCGCCCGCCTCATGCGCGAGTGCCTCGCCTCGGCCGGCGCGACCAGCTGACCACCGCCGGACCCCACGAGCCGGTCACCGCGGCGTCCGTCGCGGCGGAGGAGATCCGCCGCTTTCGCCGGGCGTCCGTGGCGACCGCGAGCCTCGCGAGGAGCGACATGCGTTTCGACGTCAACCTGTCCATCCTGTTCACCGAACTACCGCTGCTCGAACGGCCGGCGGCGGCACGGGCCGCCGGGTTCGGCGCGGTCGAGCTGTGGTGGCCGTTCCCCGGCCCCGAACCCGCCGACCGCGAGGTCGACGCCCTGCTCCGCGCCCTCGGCGACGCGGGCGTCCACCTCGCCGGGCTGAACTTCGACGCCGGTGACATGGCCGCCGGCGAACGCGGCCTGCTGTCCCGCCCGGACGGCTCCGCCCGGTTCCGCGCGAACATCGACGTGGCCGTCGGGATCGCCGAGGCGACCGGCTGCCGGGTGCTCAACGCCCTGTACGGCAACCGCGTCCCCGGCCTGGACCCGCACGCGCAGGACGACCTGGCCGCCACCAACCTCGGCCTGGCGGCGGAGGCGGCCCGGCGATGCGACGCCACCGTCGTCGTCGAGGCGCTGAACTCATCTGAGAACCCCGGCTATCCGCTGACCTCCACGGACGCCGCACTGTCGGTGATCGACCGCGTCCGCGAGCAGGCGGGCACCGGGAACGTCGCGTTCCTGGCCGACCTCTACCACCTCGCCCGGATGGGCGAGGACCCGATCGCCGTCATCGAACGCCACGCCGCCTACTTCGGGCACGTCCAGATCGCGGACGTGCCGGGGCGCGGCCGGCCCGGCACGGGGGACCTGCCGTTCGGCGACGTGTTCGCCGCGCTCGACGCGTCCGGCTATGCGGGCTTCGTCGGGCTGGAGTACCGGCCCGCCGGGCCGAGCGCGGACAGCTTCGGATGGCTCCCCACCAAGGAGAACGCGTGAAGAACATCGGTTTCATCGGACTCGGCGTCATGGGCGGCCCGATGGCGGCCAACCTGGCGCGGGCCGGTCACTCCGTCGTCGGCCACGACCTGGGCGCCGAGCGCGTCGAGCGGCTGGTGGCGGCGGGCGGACGCGGCGCGGCCGACCTGGCCGACGCCGTGGCCGGCGCGGACGTCGTCATCACCATGCTCCCCGACTCGCCGGACGTCGAGGCCGTCGCGCTCGGCCCGGACGGCGTCCTGCGGCAGGCCCGGCGGGGCACGCTCTACATCGACATGAGCACGGTGCGGCCGGAGACGGCCCGCCGGCTCGCGCGGGCGGGCGCCGCCGCCGGCGTACGGGTGCTGGACGCGCCGGTCAGCGGCGGCGAGCCGGGAGCCGTCGAGGGACGGCTGTCCATCATGGTGGGCGGAGAGAAGGCGGACTTCGCCGCCGCGGCGCCCCTGTTCGAGGTGCTCGGCACCACCGTCGCCCACGTCGGGCCCGCGGGCGCGGGCCAGACCGTCAAGGCCGCCAACCAGCTCGTGGTCGGCGGAGTGTACGCGCTGGTCGCCGAGGCGCTCGTGCTGCTGGAGGCCTCCGGCGTCGACGGCCGGACCGGCCTGGACGTGCTCGCCGGCGGGCTGGCGGGCAGCCGCGTCCTCGACCTCAAACGCGCGTCGATGGTGAACCGGGAGTTCACCCCCGGCTTCCGCATCGACCTGCACCACAAGGACATGGGCATCGCCCTCGCGGCCGCCCGCGAGGCGGACGTGGCCCTGCCGATGACCGGGCTGGTCGCCCAGCTCATCGCCGCCGCCCGCTCCCAGGGCCACGGCTCACTCGACCACTCGGCCCTGCTCAAGGTGGTCGAGAACATCTCCGGGAAGGACCGGGCGTGAACAGAATCCCCTGTATGGAGGCGGCCGTCCGCGTCCTGGAGTCCGAGGGCGTCGACACGGTCTTCGGCATCCCGGGAGCGGCGATCCTGCCGTTCTACGCGGCCCTGCGCACCAGCCGGATCCGCCACGTCACCGTGCGGCACGAGGAGGGCGGCACGCACGCCGCCGACGGGTGGGCCCGCGTCACCGGCAACGTGGGCGTCTGCGTCGGCACGTCCGGCCCGGCGGGTACCAACATGATCACCGGCCTG
Organism: Actinoallomurus oryzae; assembly: GCF_039541955.1. Taxonomy (NCBI): domain Bacteria; kingdom Bacillati; phylum Actinomycetota; class Actinomycetes; order Streptosporangiales; family Thermomonosporaceae; genus Actinoallomurus; species Actinoallomurus oryzae. Next base: position 2,608 of record NZ_BAABHF010000058.1, read on the forward strand.
TACACCGCGCTCGCCGACTCGGTGCCGATCGTCTGCGTCACCGGCCAGGCGCCGCGGGCCAAGCTGCACCAGGAGGCGTTCCAGGCGGTCGACATCGTCGAGGTCGCGCGGCCGGTGTGCAAGTGGGCGGTGCAGCTCAAGGAGCCGGCCCAGGCGCCGTGGGTGTTCCGGGAGGCGTTCCGCGTGGCGCGCTCGGGCCGCCCGGGGCCCGTCCTGATCGACCTGCCCCTCGACGTCCAGCGCGGTGAATGCCGGTACGACCCGGCCCTCGACGGCCCGCTGCCGGTCGAGGCCCCCGCGCCACGGCCCGAGCCGGTGCGCGCGGCGGTGGAGATGCTCCTGGGCGCCGAGCGGCCGCTCATCCTCGCCGGCGGCGGCGTCGTCGTCGCCGGGGCGGACGCCGAGCTGCGGGCGCTGGCCGAGTACCTCCAGATCCCGGTGCAGGTCACGCTGATGGGCAAGGGCGCCTTCCCCGAGGACCATCCGCTGTTCGCCGGGATGGCCGGCATCCAGACCCAGACCCGGTGGGGCAACGCGGCGTTCCTGGAGTCGGACACGGTGCTGGCGGTCGGGGCGCGGTTCGGCGACCGGCACACCGGCGACCTGGAGACGTACCGGCGCGGCCGTCGGTTCATCCACGTCGACATCGAGCCGACGCAGATCGGCAAGGTGTTCGAGCCGGACCTCGGCGTCGTCGCGCACGCCCGGCCCGCGCTCGCGGCGCTGCTGGACCACGCGCGCGCGGCGGGTGGCGCCCGGCAGCCGGGGGAGTGGGCGGGCCGGGTCGCCGAGCTGCGCGCCGCCCTGCCCCGGCGCGACGACTTCGACGACGTCCCGATCAAGCCGCCGCGCGTCTTCCGGGAGATCAACGACTTCTTCGGCCCGGACACCACGTTCGTCACCGCGATCGGGCTGTACCAGATCTGGTCGGGCCAGTTCCAGCGCACGTACCTGCCGCGCCGCTACCTCGTGTGCGGGCAGGCCGGGCCGCTCGGCTGGGAGGTGCCGGCCGCGATGGGCGTCAAGTGCGCGCACCCGGACCGCACGGTCGTGGCCGTCGCGGGCGACTACTCCTTCCAGTTCCTGATGGAGGAGATCGCGGTCGCGGCGCAGTACCGGATTCCCTTCGTCGTCGTCATGATCAACAACGAGTACCTCGGGCTGATCCGTCAGGCGGAGCTCCCGTACGACATGAACTACGCCGTCGACCTCCACTACGGCGAGGGCGGCGTCGACCACGTCAAGCTCATGGACGCGTTCGGCTGCCCGGCACGGCGGGTCGAGCGCCCGGACGACATCCGCGGGGCGCTGGCGTGGGCGACCGAGGAGAGCGAACGCGCCCGCCTGCCGGTGCTCGTGGAGGTCATGGTCGAACGCGAGGCGAACGCGGCGATGGGCGCGTCGCTGGACGCGATCACGGAGTACGAGCCCGTCCCCGAACCGGCGTTTTTTGTCGGCCAGTGATCGCATACAGTATGCGGAGGACAGGATGACGCTGAGCATCAAGCCGGGTACGCGGTGGGCCGACGCGTACGGGCGCTGCCAGGCGGCCGCCCCCGAGGCGTTCGACGACGACCGGGTTCGTAACCACTGGGGCCGCCGGTGGCGCCGTGACGGCGATCCGGGGCCCGCCACGTCGCCGGTGGACGGCACGCCCATCGCCGGGCCGCCGCTGCTGCCGGCCGCGGGCGCCACGGCCGCCGTACGGGCCGCGCTCGACCGGCACCGGGAGTGGCGGCACACGCCGCTCGCGGAGCGCCGGGCCCGGGTCGGCGCGACCCTCGACGCACTGGCCGCGCACCGCGACCTGCTCGCGCTGCTCCTGGTGTGGGAGATCGGCAAGCCGTGGCGGCTCGCCACCGCCGACGTCGACCGCGCCATCGACGGCGTCCGCTGGTACGTCGGGGAGATCGACCGGATGATCGCCGGCCGCCGCCCGCTCGCGGGGCCGGTCAGCAACATCGCGAGCTGGAACTACCCGATGAGCGTGCTCATGCACGCCATGCTCGTGCAGGTGCTGTCGGGCAACGCCGCGATCGCCAAGACGCCCACCGACGGCGGCCTCGCCTGCCTCACCCTCGCGTGCGCCCTGGCGGCGGGGGAGGGATTGCCGGTCACCCTCGTCAGCGGGGCCGGCCGTGAGCTGTCGGCGGCCCTGGTCCGCGCGCCGGAGATCGGCTGCGTCTCCTTCGTCGGCGGTCGCGACACCGGCGCGCACGTGGCCGCGGCCGTCGCCGACCTAGGCAAGCGTCACGTCCTCGAACAGGAGGGGCTCAACTGCTGGGGCGTGTGGGAGTACTCCGACTGGCCGCGGCTGGCCGGGCAGATCCGTAAGACGTTCGACTACGCCAAGCAGCGCTGCACGGCGTACCCGCGGTTCGTGGTGCAGCGCTCCCTGTTCGACCGGTTCCTCGCGGCGTACCTGCCGGCCGTCGGCCAGGTGCGCTTCGGCCATCCGCTGGCCGTGGAGGATCCGGGCGACCCGCTGCCCGAGCTGGACTTCGGGCCGCTCATCAACGACGCCAAGGCCAAGGAGCTGGCCGGCCAGGTCGACGAGGCGATCGCGCGCGGCGGGGTGCCGCTCCACCGCGGTTCGGTGGCGGACGGCCGGTTCCTGCCGGGCCAGGACACCTCGGCCTACTTCGCACCGGTGACGATCCTGGGGCCGCCGCCCTCCTCGCCGCTGCACCACGCCGAGCCGTTCGGCCCGGTCGACACGATCGTGCTGGTCGACACCGAGGCGGAGCTGCTGGCCGCGATGAACGCCTCCAACGGCGCGCTCGTCGCGAGCCTCTCCTGCGACGACGAGGCGACGGCGCGGCGCATCGCCGGCGAGGTCCGCGCCTTCAAGGTCGGCATCGGCGAGCCGCGTTCGCGCGGCGACCGCGACGAGCTGTTCGGCGGGCTGGGCGCCTCGTGGCACGGGGCTTTCGTGGGCGGCGAGCTGCTCGTCCGCGCGGTCACCGAGGGCGCCGCGGACGAGCGCCTGCCCGGCAACTTCCTCACCTACACGCTCCAGCCCGGATAGGAGGGGGACGACGGGTGGTCCGGCCACGGCCGGACCACCGTCTCCGGGGCGCGTCCCGGCGTCGCGGGCGGCGGGACAGGCGGGCGCGAGACGCGTGCTAGGCGAGACCGGACCGGCGTCGCCACCAGTCGGGGCGACGAGAGCCGGCGAGCCACTGGTCGGTGTCGCGCAGCACCGTGGTGAGCGCGTCCAGCGCGGCCGCCGGGGTGCCGGAGCGCCACCGGGTCTCCACGATCGTGTGCCGGTCGTGGGGGCTGTCGCAGCGGCAGGCGACCGTCAGCGATGCCTCGATACGGCAGTGGCCGGGGAAGTAGTCGGCGTTCTCCATCCGGACCGCGATCTCCAGCCAGTCGTCGCCGGTCTCCTCGTACGTGTGGGAGTCGTAGATGCTGTGTGCGGGCGGGTGCCACATCCACTGGCCCGGCCGCGGTCCGCCGCCCGGACCCGGATCGGGCCGGGGCGCGGGGTGTCGCGTGTGCCACTGGCCGACGAGGGTGAGGAAGCGCGCGCGGATCTCCGGATCGTCCCACGCGGCCCCGAAGATCTCCCGGAGCGGCAGCGCCCGCGGCCATATCCACACCGCAAGGGAGTGTTCCTCGGGTGGGTTCCGCACCGTGTCATCATCCCGCGCGACGCGCTCGGTGCGCATCGCTGCGAATGCAACGAAATCACGACATTCCCGGCCGTTTGCGGCCGTCGGCGTCCGGAGCCCTCGCGGTGCGGCAGGCGGCCGGCCGGTCCGTCAGGCGGACGCGGGACCGGCCGGAGGCGAGTCGGCGGGGATGGTCACGCGCACCGACGTCCCGCCGCCGGCCGGGCTGTCGATCGTGAACTCGCCGCCCAGCGCCTCGGCGCGGTCGCGCAGGTGGGCGAGGGCCGAGCCCGGATACGGATGGGCTCCGCCGACGCCGTCGTCGTCGATCCGCAGCCGTACCTCGTCCTCCAGATCGAGCCGGACCCGCACGACGGAGGCGTGCGCGTGCAGCACCGCGTTGGTCAGCGCCTCCGCCACCACGTAGTACACGGTCATCGCGCTGTTCCACGACGGTGGCTGCCGGCCGTGCGCCTCCAGGTCCACGGGCAGGGGCGTGCGCCGGGCGAGCGCGCGCAACGACGGCTCCAGGCCCCGCCTGAGCAGGAACGCCGGATGCAACTGCCGCGCGACGTCCTGCAGGCCCTCGATGACCTCCCTCAGATCGCGCGCCGCGGTGGACACCTGCTCCCTCAGCTCCTCCATTCCCGGCGGCACGGTCCTCTCAACGGCGCTCAACTCCAGGCCGACGGCGACCAGCCGTTGCTGGGTGCTCTCGTGCAGGTGGCGTTCGATCCGGCGGCGGGCCGCGTCGGCGGCCTCGATCAGACGCACCCGGGAGGCGGCCAGCTCCGCGCGGTGCGCGGCGTTCTCCAGCCCGACGCCGGCCAGCGCGGCGAACTGCCGCATGGTCTGCTCCGCCCGCGCCGTCCGGCGCAGGGGCGAGCGGGAGAGCACGGCGGCCATGCCCCAGAGCCGCTCGCCGGTCAGGATCGGGCAGCCGGCGAACCGGCGGATCTCGTTCGCCGCCAGCCAGTCGCCGAGGGCGCCGGCCGCCGCCCGGTCACCGTGCAGGCGCGCCGGGCGACCGGTCCGCCGGACCGCGGCGGTGACGTGGTCGTCCTCCACGGGCCAGCGGCCCTCCGCCGGGGGCATGACCGGGGGCGCGCCGGGCGCGCTCCAGTGCCCGGTCACCCGCACCGTGCCGTCGGGTTCGTACCGGCAGATCATCGTGTGTTCGGCACGCAGGACCCGCCCCATCTGACGGGCGGTCTCGGCGGCGATCTCCTCCGGCGGCGCCTTTCCGGCCGCGAGCGCGGCGAGCCGCCGCAGCCCCTCGCGCTCGCCGGAGGTCCGGCGAAGCCGGTCCAGGTCCAGCCATTCGAGGCCCACGCGCGTGCCGGGCCGGCGTCGCCTGACGAGGCCGGAGGCCAGGAAGACGAGCAGGAGGCAGCCCGAGACGCCGGCGGCGGTCGCGGTCATGCGGCGTACGGCCGGCACGGCGTCCCGCTCCCGCGCCCGGACCAGCCGCTGCTGGACGTCGGCGAAGTGGTCGAACTTCCGCCGGATCGTCTCGATGCGCCGCCGCCCCTCCGCGTGCGTGACAAGGGTCCGGGCGCTGTGGCGGTCACGCCGCGCCATGGTCATGAGGGGTTCCGCGTGCTCGCGGAGGTAGGCCGTCGCGGCACGGACGATCTCCCGCGCCCGCCGGTCCTGCTCCGAGCCGTTCTCGGCGGCGAGCCGTTGCAGCGCCGCGGCCTGCCGGGGGAGGGCGGCGCGGGCGGCCTGCCACGGGCGCAGCGAGCGCGTGTTCCCGGTGGCGAGGTACCTCAGCTGGCTCTGCTCCAGATCGGCCATCAGCCGTTCGAGCCGGTTCGCCGCGAGGAGCACCGCCGCCGAGTCGCGGTTCGCCGGCCCGGCGCCCACGATGAAGCCGGCCAGGCCGCCGAGCATGATCGCCAGGAGCAGCACGGTGAGGCAGGCGCGGCCGGACGGCGCGCCTCGCGTGCGTCCCGCGATTCGCATCCGGCGCTCCCCCGCACTCACTTCCCCTCTGCCGGCGGAGCGGCGGACGGGTGCGCGAGCCGGCGTACGACGCCGGGTGGATACCCCCGTCCGGGTGCGATTACGGCAACGCGCGGGCCAGCGCCGGGTCAGAGACGTCCGGGGCCCCGCTCCACCACTCCGCGAGCGGGGCCCCGGACGGTCCCTCAGGGACGGGTGCCCGCGGCGGCGAGGCCGGGCGGGGCGGCGGCGATCGCCTCGTGGATCGCGTCGGCGAGCGCGAGAGCCGCCTCCTCGGTCAGCTCCACCGCGACCCGGGCGGACGGTCCCCGCGCCGGGTCGGCGAAGTCGATGTTGACCGAGTGGTCCTGTTGCAGGTGGACGGGGTGGTCGACGTAGACGGCGGCCTCTTTGAGGCTGATCCAGCCCATCTTGGCCTTACCGCTGCCGCTGATCTTGATCTTGTGGGTCTGGTAGGTGCACATGGGTTCCGCCTCAGAGGTAGCGGCCGAAGAAGTCGAAGATCTTGCCCCAGCCGTCCACGGCGGCCTCGACCCGGTACGACGGGCGGTCGACCGCGAAGAACGCGTGCCCGGCGTTCTCGTAGGTGTGGAACTCGTGCTCCTTGCCGAGCCGGTCCAGCTCCTCGGACAGCTTCGCGGTCTCCGCGGGGGAGGGGAACTTGTCCTCGGCGCCGAACAGGCCGAGCAGCGGGCAGGACAGCTGCGGCGCCAGGCCCAGGATCGGCTTCATGGTCGGAGGCATGCCGGCCGGCGGGTCGCCCACGACGAACGCGCCGTAGCAGTCCACCGCGGCGTCGATCTGGAGCGAGCACGCGGACAGGAAGGTCTGCCGGCCGCCGGAGCAGTGGCCGATGACCCCGATCTTGCCGTTCGCGCCCTCCAGGGAGTTGAGGTACCGCGCGGCGCCGTCGACGTCGCCGACGAGCCGCTCGTCCGGCACGCCGCCGGCCGCGCGCACGGTCGCCGCGGCGTCGTCCGGGTCCGCCCCCGGCGCCTCACGTGAGTACAGGTTCGGGCACAGCGCGGCGTAGCCGTGCGCGGCGAACCTGCGCACCATCTCCTTGGTCGCCGCGTCGTAGCCGGGCATGTGGTGGATGACGACGACGCCGCCCCGTGGCTCGTCGCCCAGCGGCCGGGCGAGGTACGCCTCGATCTCGTCGTCGTCGTGCCCCTTGATGGTGACGGTCTCGGCCCTGAGCGCGTCGCTCATGCTTTCTCCTCAATGTGGACATATCGGGTGCCGCGCAGGGCGGAACCCAGCGCGGCGATGGCCGCCATGACGGCGGCGGCGGTGAACACGAGCACCAGGCCGTGGTGGAACGGCCCGGAGACCAGTTCGGGAAAGAACGTCTTGCCGGTGAGCGTCGCCCGGTCGCCGGCCGGGAGCGTGTCCAGCAGGCCGTTCGACCCGAGCAGGTGACCGATCGGGTTGTTGCCCAAGAACGCAGCGAACAGCGTACTGACCGGCGGCAGTGTGGCCACGCGTGTGGCGTCGGCCGCGGGCACCGACTGGGCCTGCAGCCCGGCCGACAGCGTGTGCGGCAGCGAGCTCGCCAGGCCCGCGATCATCAGGGAGAAGAACACCCCGATCGACAGCGCGGTCCCGGAGTTCTGGAACGTCGACCGCATTCCGGAGGCCACGCCGCGCTGGCCGGGCGGAACGCTGCTCATGATGGCCGAGGTGTTCGGCGCCGAGAACATGCCCTGCCCCACGCCGCTGGCGAACAGCAGGGCCGCGAACGCCCAGTACGGGAAGTCGACCGGCAGGGACAGCAGCCCGACGAAGGCCGCGCAGACCACCGCGAGGCCGCCGGTGGAGAACAGCCGGGCGCCGAACCGGTCCGACAGGTAGCCCGAGACCGGGCCCGCCACGAGGAAACCGGCGGTCAGCGGAAGCATGTAGATGCCCGCCCACAGCGGCGTGCGCTCGTAGTCATAGCCGTGCAGCGGCAGCCAGATCCCCTGCAGCCAGATGATCAGCATGAACTGCATGCCGCCCCGCGCGACCGCGGTGAGCAGCGCCGCGAGGTTGCCGGCCGCGAACGCCCGGATCCGGAACAGCCCCAGGCGCAGCATCGGCTCGGCGACGCGCGTCTCCACGGCGCAGAACGCCGCCAGGAGGAGCACGCCGCCGCCCATCCCGCCGAGCACCCAGGGGTTGGTCCAGCCGGTGGCGTGACCGCGGTACGGCTGGATCCCGTACGTGATCGAGGCGAGCAGGACCAGCGCGCCGCTCACGAAGGTGAGGTTGCCGAGCCAGTCGATGCGTGCCGCGCTCGGCGAGCCGACCTCGCGCAGGCTGTGGTAGGACCAGATGGTGCCGAAGACGCCGATCGGCACGCTGACCCAGAACACCGCGCGCCAGTCGACCTCGGCGAGCAACCCGCCGGCCAGCAGGCCGAGGAACTGCCCGGCCAGCGCGGTGATCTGGTTGATGCCGAGCGCCATGCCGCGCTGTTCGAGCGGGAACGCGTCGGTGAGGATGGCCGCGGAGTTGGCCGTCAGCATCGCCCCGCCGATGCCCTGGACGACGCGCCACCCGATCAGCCACAGCGCCCCCGACCCGCCGTGGAAGGGGTCGACCGACAGCGCCAGCGAGGCCACCGCGAAGACCATGAAGCCGAGGTTGTAGAGCCGGACGCGGCCGAACATGTCGCCGAGCCGCCCGAGCGCCACCACGAGCACGGCCGCGACGAGCAGGTACCCGAGGATCATCCACAGCAGGTAGCCGATGTTGGAGGGGGAGAGCGGGTCCAGCCCGATGCCCCGGAAGATCGCCGGCATCGAGATGATCACGATGGAGCCGTCCACCGAGGCCATGAGCACGCCGAGCGTGGTGTTGGACAGGGCCGTCCACTTGTACCGGTCGCCGTGCGTCACAGGCTGTCCGCCAGCCGTTCGAGCAGCGGGATGACCTCGATCAGGCGGTGTCGCTCCTCGGGGCTGAACCCGTCCGTGAGCGCCCGGCTCAGGCGGCGCACGCTCGCCGAACGCCGGTCGAGCAGGATCTGGCGGCCCTCTTCGGTGATCGACATCGACACGCGGCGCCCGTCGTCCGGGTCGGGCATCCGCGCCACGAGGCCGCGCTGTTCGAGCGCCGCCAGCGTGGTCCCCATCGCCTGCGGCCGTACGCGTTCGCCGCCGGCCAGCGCGCCGGGCGTCGCGGGGCCGTCCCGGTCGAGGCGCGACAGCGCCGACACCTCCGACAGCGTCAGCTCACCGGGCTCGTGCGCCTGCCGCAGCCGCCGTACGATCCGGCCGAGCGCCACACGGAGATCGGAGGCCGTGCGCTCCTCGCCTGCCTCATCCACCACAATTCGTAAACTAAGACTTATAAAGCTAGATGTACAAATCCGCGAGGCTGCGGATGAGGTCGCCGACCCGGGCGATGCCCAGGCAGCGGCCGACCTCGTCCACGACCACGAGGTCGTCGTACACCCGCGAGGCGTCGTCGCCGGCGGCGCGCAGCGCGGCGACCGCCGGTACGGTGCGCGGCACCGGCCGGGGCGGATCGGCCAGGCGCGCGGCGGCCTTGTGCGCGTGCAGGGCATGGCCGTACGCCCCGGCGAGTTTGAGCAGGAACCGCGTCCGGTCGATGGTGTACCGCGGCCGCTGCGCCGGATCCACCAGGACCACGCTGGTCGTCGTGGGCTCGGCGTTGAAGGCGGAGAAGACCTCGTCCGCGGTCACGGTGTCGGGCATGACGGCCGCGGGCAGCATGAACTCCGTCACCCGCGGGCCGAGCCGGTCGGTCTCGCGCGGTCCCGGCCGCACCGCGACGGGCATGCCCGGCCGCCAGTCCGGTGCGGCGAGCAGCGGCCCCTGGGCCAGCCGGACCCCGAGCCCGCGCAGCCTGACGAGCTGTTCGTCGTCGACGACGCCGGGGGCGAGCACGTGACCGCCCGTGCGCCGGCCCAGCGAGACCAGGGCGTCGACCAGGGCCGCGCGCCAGGGGTCCGCCGGCGCGCGCCGGGTCAGTTCCGGGTCGAGCGTGAGTACGGACGGCGCGACCTCGGCGACGAAACGCACCGGCAGGTCGGCCGCGTGCTCGATCGCGATCAGATAACCCGTGGCCCGGAGCCGGCCGAGCCGCGCGGCGGCCTCCTGCGGGGGCATGCCGCCGAACAGGCCGCTCACCGAGATGACCATGCCGCCCGGCCGGCGCCCGACGCTCATGAACGTCCGGTGCAGGCGGTCCATGCCGCGGTCGTCGGCGAGTGTGGAGGCGCGCAGGGCCACGTGGAGCGGCAGGAGGGTCTCGCGCCGAGCCGTGGCGCGGGCCGCGAGGATCGCCCGGTCGACGTCGGACTCGCCGTCGGTGACCCGGCCGGCGGGCGCGCTCACCGCGACGACGGCGCCGGTCTCCAGGTCGACGACGGGAAGGAGGGCGACGTGTGGCGGCGGCGCGGCCCGGCCGCCGTCGTCGCGTCGCGCGAAAGTGCCCTGCGGGCCGCCCGGATAGGAGGCGTACTCGGTCACGGGCCCTCCCACGCCGGCCCCGCGGTCACGATGCCGTGCCTTCTGTCTCCCCCGCTTCGCCCGGTCACGTGGTGATTCTGCGTGACTTTATGGGTGATTTGTCGGTGTTGGCGGACTGTTCACCGATAATTCGGGTGCCCGCCGCCGACGTCCCGATCACTTGCCGGAGGCCGGGAGCCGGTGACCGTGAGACCGGCAGGACGTCAGTACCAGCTGATGCTGAGGATGGCGATGAGGTAGGTGATGCAGGCGATGGCCGCCAGGCCCGCCAGCACCCAGATCTCCGCGCCGCGCAGCGCCTGCACGATGAGCGCCGCCACGATCACCGCCACCAGCACGTCGCAGGTCGCCGCCGCGGCACGCGTGTGGCCGCCGCTCCGGCCGCCGGCCGCGCCGAACGTGTCGTGTGATCCACTGGACGACTCGCCGCCCCTCGCCCCGAGGAGCAGGGCGTACGCCAGCAGGACGGCGGCGGCCACCAGCCCGGTCTCGGTCTGCCCGCGCAGCGCCACGGTTGCCCCGACCGCCACACCCGCGGCCACGGCGAGGAACGGCGCGATCCAGCGGTGCGCGCGCCGTCGTTCGGGAGCGATCCACATGCCCTGAGTCCTCCCACCTGGCCGGGAACCCCAAACCGGCCGGACGGCCAACCGTGATCATCATTTGGGTTCCGTAAAGGGCAAAGGGGAAGACCCGGCACCTCAGCGCCGCGGGACGGCGGGAGGGCTCCCCGGCCGGTTCTCGCCGATGGTCCCGTCCGTGCCGGGAGACGCCGCCGCGGCTCCGCGCCGTGCGCGCGCCGCGCGCCGGGCCGAGACCACGGCCGCCGCGGCCCCGGCGACGATGACGAGAAGGACGCCGACGATGAACCACAGGTACGCGGGGACGCCGAGGAACGTGACGAGACCGCCGTCGACGTTCTCCACCTCCCGGTACGGGGTGTCGGCCGTGTAGCCGAGCCGGAGGTCGTCGGTGAAGTCGGCCGGCGGGATGCCGTGCCGCACCACCTCGGTCAGGAACGCGCCGTCACCGACCATCGAGCGCAGTCCCGGTGAGGCGACCATCGAGGGCGTGACCCGGCCCGCGTACGTCGTGAGCATGCTGAGCCCCGAGACCGAGACGCGGTGCGGCGCGAGGACGTACAGGTGCACCGACTGCGGTGACGCGGCCAGCCGCGACAGCCGGATCGGATAGACCGGTGCGTCGGCGGCGAAGGTCACGCGCAGCGGGTCCAGCGCGCCGGTGAGGCGGCCCTGCCGCGGCGCGAGCTTGATCGCGGTGTAGGTCCAGTGGCGCGCGACGTACGGCTTCAGCGCCTCGGCCAGGCGCCCGGGAAGACGGTAGCCGTGCGCGGTCAGCCACGAGGCCAGCGCGCGCGAGTCGCCGGCGGACAGCGTGGTCACCTCGAACGGGCCGAGCCGCTGACGGCCGAGCACCCCGACCCCGTCACCCGTTCTCGGCGCCGCGGCCCCGACCGTCCTGTCGCCGCCGAGGCGCGGCAGCCACCGCCGGTGCCGTACGACGGCCGGCTCGGTCAGCCGGTCGAGCTGGTCGAACCAGTCGCTCTCACCGAGCGTCACCCGGGCCCGCGCGGGCGTCGGCATCAGCCACGCGGCGTCCCGCGCCTGCGAGCGCACCGACAGCCGCATGACGATCTCCTCCTGCCCGCCGTCGTAGCGGACGATGGACGTCTCGTCCGCCACGTCGACCCCGGATCGCGTGGAGGTGATGAGCGCGCCGCAGCCACAGGCCCACGACGGGCGCATGAGCGCGAGACCGGCGGCGGCGACGGCAAGCACGAGGGCGAGACGAGCGAGATGCCTGATGCGCATGCCCCTGAGACGCCCGCGCGCGTCCCGCCGTTGCGCGACGTGGATCACGGTTCGGACTCGGCCGGCCGTCGCTCTCACCTGGCGGGCGGCGGCACGTGTCAGGTGCGCCCCCGGGGCAGGACCGCCACCGGGCACGGCGCCGCTCGCGCCACCTTGAACGCGATCTCGCCGAGGAACACCCGGTGCACCGGGGCGTCCTCGCTGCTGGCGCAGACCAGCAGGTCGCCCTCGCTCCAGTCCAGGTCCGCCACGGCCGCGGCCACGTCGTCGCCCGCGCCGACGGCGGCCTGAACCTGCCCGGGGTCCACGCCGGAACTCTCGGCGGCCGTCCTGATCGCCAGCGCCAGGTCGTCGCGCAGCGGGTTCTCGTCCGCGCCGCCGAGCGCCAGCGTGACCAGCCGCAGCGGCACCCCGAGCCGCGCCGCGGCCGACGCGGCCACGGCGACCGCCTCGTCGCACTGCGGCCGGCGGACGTACGCCACGCTGATCCGCTCCGGCCCGCCGGACGGCGTGTGCCCCTCGGGCGTGAGCAGCACCGTCTGGGTCGCGGCGTGCAGCAGGTGGTCGGCGGTGCCGCCCAGGTTGATCCGCCCGTGCGCCCCGCCCGGCGGCGAGCCGATCACGATGAGGTCGGCGCCGGACCGGCTCGCCAGCACCGACAGCCCCCGGCTGGCGCTGCGGCTCTCGTGCGTCACGAGGTCGGCCGGGAACTCCCCGAGGAGGGCGGCGGCGTGATCGAGCGCCGCCAGCGCCTCGACCGCCGAGGCCGCGCGCTCCGGCGAGTGCACCGCGGCCACCGTGAGCCGCGCACCGGTCACCTCCGCGATGCTCCGCGCGAGCGCCAGAGCCTCACGGCCACCCGCGTCATCGACGTACCCCGCCAGCACGTGCTCCCGGATCACGACTCGAACATTCCCCCGCAAGCCGGGATGACGCAGGCCGCGGTGGCCTCGTACGGCCGATGTGCGCCGCGCGGCCCGGCCGGTGTTCGTGACCGGTCGCCGTCTCCCGTAGACTGACGCCATGCTTGCGAGCTGATCAGGCGCTCCCAGGGCGCGGCCGGGCCGCACAGGGCCACCGGCGGCGCCCTTTTCGACGTCCGCAGTCGCCCAGCCCGCCCCCCAGGAGCGTTCTCACCGTGATCACTGCCCAAGGCATCGAACTGCGAGCCGGCGCCCGTCTGCTGCTCGAAGGCGCCTCGTTCCGCGTCAATCCCGGCGACCGGGTCGGCCTCGTGGGCCGCAACGGCGCCGGCAAGACCACCCTCACGCGCGTGCTCGCCGGTGAGGGGCTGCCCGCGTCGGGCCAGGTGACCCGTTCGGGCACGGTCGGCTACCTGCCGCAGGACCCGCGCACCGGCGACCTCGACGTCCTCGCCCGCGAGCGCATCCTGTCCGCGCGCGGCCTGGACGAGGTGATCAGGCAGATGCGGGAGGCCGAGGAGCGCATGGCGACCGCCGAGGGCGCCGAGCGCGACAAGGCCGTCCGCCGCTACGGCCGGCTGGAGGAGCGGCTGCACGTCCTCGGCGGCTACGCCGCCGACGCCGAGGCCGCCTCGATCGCCTCCAGCCTCAACCTGCCCGACCGGGTGCTCGGCCAGCCGCTGCGCACCCTGTCCGGCGGCCAGCGGCGCCGCGTCGAGCTGGCCCGCATTCTGTTCTCCGGCGCCGACACGCTGCTCCTCGACGAGCCGACGAACCACCTCGACGCCGACTCCATCGGCTGGCTGCGCGACTTCCTCAAGAGCCACCAGGGCGGCCTCATCGTGATCAGCCACGACGTCGGCCTGCTCGACGTGGTCGTCAACAAGGTCTTCCACCTCGACGCGAACCGCAACGTGATCGACATCTACAACGTGGGCTGGAAGAAGTACCTCGCCCAGCGGGAGACCGACGAGCGGCGCCGCAGGCGCGAGCGCGCCAACGCCGAGCGCCAGGCGAGCACCCTGCAGTCCCAGGCCGACAAGATGCGCGCCAAGGCCACGAAGGCCAAGGCCGCCCAGCAGATGGAGCGGCGGGCGCAGCGCCTGCTCGCGGGCGTGGAGGAGGAGCGCCGGGCCGACAAAGTCGCCAGGATTCGCTTCCCCGCACCCGCTCCGTGTGGCAAAACGCCGCTCATGGCGCGAGCTTTGTCGAAATCGTACGGTTCGTTGGAAGTCTTCACGGATGTCGACCTGGCCGTTGATCGAGGCAGCCGCGTGGTGGTCCTCGGCCTGAACGGAGCGGGCAAAACGACGCTTCTGCGCCTGCTCGCCGGCGTCGAGAAGGCAGACACCGGCGAGCGGATCGACGGGCACGGCCTGCGGCTCGGCTACTACGCCCAGGAGCACGAGACGCTCGACCTCGGCCGTACGGTCCTGGAGAACATGCGCTCGGCAGCACCCGACCTGCCGGAGGTCGAGGTCCGCAAGATCCTGGGCTCGTTCCTGTTCGCCGGGGACGACGTCGACAAGCCCGCGCGCGTGCTGTCCGGCGGGGAGAAGACGCGCCTCGCCCTCGCGACGCTCGTGGTCTCCAGCGCCAACGTCCTGCTCCTCGACGAGCCCACCAACAACCTCGATCCGGCGAGCCGGGAGGAGATCCTCGGGGCCCTCCGCTCGTACGCCGGCGCCATCGTTCTCGTGACTCATGATGAGGGTGCGGTGGAGGCGCTCCAACCGGAAAGAGTGATCTTGCTTCCCGATGGTGTGGAAGATATTTGGAGTGACGAATTTTCCGATCTCGTGGCACTTGCCTGACCTGCGACGCAACCTGTACGCAAGGAAGCAGATCTTTTCTGGCGTAGTGGGTAGCCGATCGCGCGTGAATGTCTGATCATGGCGGGGGATAACGCAGCGGTCACCACATCACTACGGGAGGTACTCGTGGCCGAGACCCTAAAGAAGGGCACCCGCGTGACCGGTGCCGAGAGAGACAAGTTGGCAGAGCAGCTGAAGAAACGCTACGACTCCGGTGAGAGCATCCGCGCCCTGGCCGCCGCGACCGGCCGGTCGTACGGCTTCATTCACCGGATCCTCACCGAGTCGGGCGTGAACCTGCGCGGTCGGGGTGGAGCGACCCGCGGAAAGAAGTCCTGAGAAGCCGTCGCGCAGCCCTGACGGCTTCACAGCGGTCTCTGACGCCTGCTCCCCTCTGCTCCGTGCGCCGCACCGTCTGACGCTCGTCGTGCCCGACCCGTTAAGGTCGGGCACGACGGCGCGGACCGGTCCGCCCCCGAGGCGGACCACGAAAGGACGGTCATGGCGGACGGCCCTATCACTGATGCCGAATTCCAGCAGGCGGGGCTGCGTCTCGCCGTCGACGGAGCCGTGGCCACGATCACTTTGGCCCGGCCCGAGCGGCGTAACGCGCTGACGTTCAGCACGTGGCGGACGCTGGCCCGGATCGGAGACACGCTCCCGGACGGCGTGCGGGTCGTCGTCGTACGGGGGGAGGGCCCGGCGTTCTCGGCCGGCATCGACCTGCGACTGTTCACCGCGGAGGGCGTCCCGGGGGAGGACGCCCTCGCTCCGCGTGACGAGGAGTTCATCCGTGGGCTGCAGGCCGGTTACCTGTGGCTGCGCCGGCCCGACATCGTCTCCATCGCGGCGGTGCAGGGGCACGCCATCGGGGGCGGCTTCCAGCTCGCCCTGGCCTGCGACCTGCGGGTCGTCGCCGACGACGTCAAGTTCGCGATGAAGGAGCCGGCGCTCGGCATCGTGCCCGACCTGACCGGCACCAAGCCGCTCGTCGACATCGTCGGCGTGCCGCGGGCCATGGAGCTCTGCCTGACCACGCGCACCGTGTTCGCCGACGAGGCCGCCCGGCTCGGGCTCGCCGAGTTGGTGGTGCCCGTCGCCGACCTCGGCAAGGCGGTGGACGATCTCGTCGCGGCGATCCTGGCCGTACGACCCTCGACGGCCGCGGCGACCAAGCGCCTGCTGCGCGCCGCTCCGGGCAACACGCTGGAGGAGCAGTCCGCGGCCGAGCGCCGCGAGCAGGTCGCCCTCCTGAACGAGCACATCCGCGAGCAGTCTCCCTGATCTCTTCCGCCACCGGCGCGAGCAGTCTCCCTGATCCCTTCCCCTACCTGCGGCGTTGTGAGCCGCCGGTGCCATAGTGGCGAGTAGCGGGTGCGGGTCGTCCGCGTGCGAACGGCGTCCGCGAAAGGGGGCTCGATGAAAGCGGTGGTTTATCACGGCCCGAAAGACGTCCGGGTGGAGCAGGTGCCCGATCCGGTGATCGAGGCGCCGACGGACGTGCTGCTCAAGGTCACGACGACGAACATCTGCGGCTCCGACCTCCACATGTACGAGGGCCGGACGAGCATCGAACCCGGCCGCGTGCTGGGGCACGAGAACCTCGGCGAGGTGATCGAGGTCGGCGCGGCCGTCGAGCGCGTACGCGTGGGGGACCGGGTGTGCGTGCCCTTCAACGTCAGCTGCGGTTACTGCAAGAACTGCGAGCGTGGGCTGACGGCCTTCTGCCTGACGGCGAATCCGCCCTACGCGGGGGCGGCCTTCGGGTTCGCCGGCATGGGTCCGTACAACGGCGGTCAGGCGGAGTATCTGCGCGTCCCGTACGGCGACTTCATGTGCCTCCGGCTCCCGCGGGAGAGGCCCGAGAAGGAGACCGACTACGTGATGTGCACGGACATCTTCCCGACGGGCTACCACGCGACCGAGCTCGCGGGCCTCCGGCCGGGGGAGTCCGTGGTCGTCTACGGCGCCGGGCCGGTCGGGCTCATGGCGGCCTACTCCGCGATCATCAAGGGCGCCGGCCGCGTGATGGTGGTCGACCTGCATCCGGACCGGCTACGGCTCGCCGAGGAGATCGGGGCGATCCCCATCGACTACAGCGAGGCGTCAGCGGTCGAACAGGTGCTCGACCTGACGGGTGGCGAGGGCGCCGACCGCGGCTGCGAGTGCGTCGGCTTCCAGGCCCACGACATCGCCTGCGTCGAGCGCCCGAACATCACCTTGAACAACCTGATCGCCTCGGTGCGGCCCACCGGCACGATCGCGGTCGTCGGCGTCTTCGTGCGCGAGGACCCGCACGCGCCGGACCGCCTCAGCCGGCGCGGGGAGGTCGTCTTCAACTTCGGGGAGCTCTGGTTCAAGGGCCAGGCGGTGGCGACGGGCCAGTGCAACGTCAAGGCCTACAACCGCTACCTGCGCGACCTGATCGCCGAGGGCAAGGCCAGGCCGTCCTTCGTGGTGTCCCACGAACTCCCGCTCGACGAGGCGCCAAAGGGCTACCAGCAGTTCGACGTCCGGAAGAGCGGCTGGACCAAGGTCGTCCTGCATCCGTGAATGCGAGCCAGGTATGGACGTCCGTTGTCTGATCGTCGACGACAACGAGCGCTTCCTCCAAGTCGCGTGCGATCTGCTCAAGCGTGACGGAATCGCCGTCGTCGGCGTCGCCACCTGCTCGGCCGATGCCTTCCGGCAGGCCGAGCGGCTCCGTCCCGATGTCGCGCTCGTCGACATCATGCTCGGCGACGAACACGGCTTCGACCTCGCGAACGCGCTCGCGCAGGCTCCCCGACCGCCCCGCGTGATCCTCATCTCCACCTACGTGGAAACGGACTTCGCGGAACTGATCGCGGCCAGCCCGGCGATCGGCTTCCTGTCCAAGACCCGCCTGTCCGGCAGCGCCATCCGCAACCTGCTGACGAACGCCGACAGTCCCTGAACTCCCCTCCGGACGACCTAGGTCGCAGGGTCGGTTCCAGATCGGCTGGGGGGCGGATGACGGCGCCCGCTAACGTGACGCAGGCTGGTCGTGTCGACGGGAATCAGCCGTCGGCGCGACGTGTTGTCGACCATGCTTACATGATTACGTCCTAACCTCCGGGAGGAATCACCGTGGGAATGCCGGACAACGGCTGGATGGTGATGATGTCGTTCCGCCGCGACAACTCGGTGGTCAAGGAGCGCCTGAAGGCGGGCACGGTGCGCCGCATCGCCGGCTACGCGCGCCCGTACATCCGCGAGCTCACCCTGTTCCTGGCACTGAACGCGGTCGCCGCCGTCGTCGTCGTGGCGAACCCGCTGCTGCTCAAGGCGATCATCGACCGCGGCATCGTGCAGCACCGCACCGGTCTGGTCGCCGGGCTCGCGATCGCCGTCGGGGTGCTGGCGCTCGTCGACGCCGTGATCGGCCTGGCGCAGCGGTGGTACTCCGCGCGCATCGGTGAAGGGCTCATCTACGACCTGCGGACCCAGGTCTTCGACCACGTCCAGCGCATGCCGGTGGCGTTCTTCATGCGCGCCCAGACCGGCTCGCTGGTCAGCCGGCTCAACAGCGACGTCATCGGCGCCCAGCGCGCCCTCACCACGACGTTGTCCTCGGTGGTCTCCAACGTGATCAGCCTGATCCTCGTGCTGGTCACGATGTTCGTGCTGTCCTGGCAGGTCACGCTCATCGCCCTGGTCCTGTTGCCGATCTTCATCTTCCCGGCCAAGTGGGTCGGGCGGCGGCTGCAGAAGATCAGCAGGGAGCAGATGCAGCTCGACGCCGAGATGGGCTCGCTGATGACCGAGCGGTTCAACGTCGCGGGCGCGATGCTCGCCAAGCTGTACGGCCGTCCCGAGGAGGAGTCGGCGATGTTCGCCGGGCGGGCGGCGCGGGTGCGCGACATCGGCGTCGTCTCGGGCATGTACGGCCGGGTGTTCTTCACCGCGCTGACGCTCGTGGCGTCGCTGGCCACCGCCATGGTGTACGGCGTCGGCGGGTCGCTGGTGGTGAACGGCGGCTTCCAGCTCGGCACCCTCGTCGCCCTGGCCACGCTGCTGACCCGCATGTACGGCCCACTCACCGCGCTGTCGAACGTGCACGTCGACGTGATGACCGCCCTGGTCAGCTTCGACCGGGTCTTCGAGGTGCTCGACCTGCCGCCCATGGTGGCCGAGAAGCCGGACGCGACGTCGTTGCCCGCGTCTGTCACCCGGCCAACCCACCCCGACCTTCCTCCCGGCGTCACCCGACCAACCCACCCCGGCCTACCTCCCGGCAAAGACGCCCCGGCCGTGGAGTTCGACGACGTGACCTTCCGCTACCCGGCGGCGTCGGAGGTATCGCTGGCCTCGCTGGAGTCGATCGCGCACACCGACACCGCGCCGAGCCGTGAGGTGCTGCACGGGGTGGACTTCCGTGTCGAGCCGGGTGGCCTGACCGCGCTCGTCGGCCCCTCGGGCGCCGGCAAGACGACCATCACCCAGCTCGTGTCCCGGCTCTACGACGTCACCGACGGCGCGGTCCGCATCGGCGGTCAGGACGTCCGCGACGTCACGCTCGATTCGCTGCGCGACGCCATCGGCGTCGTCACCCAGGACGCGCACCTGTTCCACGACTCGATCCGCGCCAACCTCGTGTACGCGCGGCCGGACGCGACCGATGAGGAACTGGTCGAGGCGCTGCGGGCGGCACAGATCTGGGACCTGGTCGCGGAGATGCCGGACGGCCTGGACACCGTGGTCGGCGACCGGGGCTACCGGCTGTCCGGCGGTGAGAAGCAGCGCCTGGCGATCGCCCGGCTGCTGCTCAAGGCGCCCTCGGTCGTGGTGCTGGACGAGGCGACCGCGCACCTGGACTCCGAGTCCGAGGCGGCGGTGCAGCGGGCGCTCAAGACCGCGCTCGCGGGCCGTACGTCGATCGTCATCGCCCACCGGCTGTCGACGATCCGCGAGGCCGACCAGATCCTGGTGATCGACGACGGCCGGGTGGTCGAGCGGGGCCGCCACGACGAGCTGCTCGACCGCGGCGGACTGTACGCCGAGCTGTACCACACCCAGTTCGCCCGGCAGGAGCGCACCGGCGACGCCGTCACCGCCGCGGCGCCCCAGGCCTGAGTGACCGCGCCGGAGAAGCGGGAGGAGTGAGGCGTACGGGGCAGGGGTAGACCCAGCGGTGTGAGCACTGCGTACATCGCCCCGGCACGCTGGGTGATGGCCGCCGTCTCGCTGGCGTGCGGTCTGCTCCTCATCGGAGCGCCGGCCGGCGCGGACCCGGTGTACGCGGGCCGCTCCAAGGTGTTCGGCCTCGTGCGGGCGGGGGCGAGCCCGGACCGCGTCCTGTTCGCGCCGGCCCGCATGGTGCGGCGCGGGGGACCCGAGACGGTGCGTCCGGTATCGGTCGGGCACTACGCGCCGTTGACGATCGCACCGGGAGCGGTGATCCGCGCGTCGGCGCCGATCGTCGAGCACGGCGTCACCGACTACGTGCGCGGCGTCCGGCTGACCCCGGCGCAGCTGGGCGACGACCTGCGGCGGTTGAGCCGGCGGCTTCACCCGCTGCCGGACCGCGCCCACATGTTCGAGCTCTGGTTCGACGGCCAGGGCCGGATCGAGCGCATGCAGCACTACTTCAGCCCCTGAGCCCCGAACCGGAGCGGGGGCGCGTCGACATCGGGGGACCAGATGAATCGTCCGCTCGTCCTGACGTGCGTCGCCCTGAGCGCGGTCATGCCGCTCACCGGGTGTGGAGGGAGCAAGAAGGCCGCCACGGTCGCGCACAGCGCGAGCCCCAAGGCGCGGCACCATGCGCCGGCCGCGACGCGCGCGCCGTCCGCCTCGGCGACCGTCGCCGGCACCGTACGGGTCGGCGGCTTCTGCAAGGCGACCGACACGGTGGGCCGGACCGCGAACGGCGGCTGGGCCCGCTGTCTCAAGAAGCCCGGCGACAAGCGGGCCCGCTGGTACTCCCAGGCCCCGGCCACCGGGGCGCGCGCCGGTGAGTTCTGCTCGCGGGCCGGGGCGACCGCCACGTCCTCCACGGGCAAGAAGCTGACGTGCACCAAGAAGTCCGGCGAGACCCGGCCGCGCTGGCGAACGAAGTGACCCGGGCGGCGCCGGGCGGACCGATCCGCCCGGCGCCGCCCGGCCGGGTGACGGCGCCCGCCCGGCGTACTTAACGCAGGCGCATCCTCAAGTCCACACTTCTGTCGCACGTCCGGTCCACTCTGGGAGGCGGCAGGCGATTCTCTTCACCGCGGAGTGAGTGCGATGAGCAGGACGAAACGCGGGGTACGGCGGTTCGCCGCGCTCCTCGTCGGTTGCGGCGCGGCCGGTCTGGTGATCGGCTGGAGCTACGAACGGGTGCCGGCCGTCGGCCATTCGCGTCCGCTCGGCCGGTAGCCGAGCCGGCGGAGCTCCGTCCCGGCGATCTTCTCCACCTGGGTGACCTGCTTGGGCGTGAGGTGGTCCTGCCACATGCCGATGTCATCGTCGCCGACGCCGTGCAGCGCGCTCTTGGCGATCCGCTGTCCGAGGTAGTCGGAGATGTCGCCCAGGACCTCGCGGGTGCGGGTGACCAGGTCCTCGTAGCGGACGGTGAACAGCTGCTCGTCGGGCGTCTGGGCGCGCAGCCGGGCGCTGAGCCGGATCGACCCGCGCCAGCGGAGCGCGCACTTGACCGCCACGCCCGCGCGCGGCCAGCGCGCCCGCTCGGTGGCGTCCTCGACGCCGAGGAAGGCGTTGGGGAACACCTCGTCCAGGTTGGCGAAACCGGGACGGAACCAGGCGAGGCAGCGCTCGTCGGAGATCATCCCGGCGACGACGTCACGGCCGTCGCGGATCACCTGGATCAGCTGCGCGTCGGGGAAGGCGTCCAGGATGACGTCGGTGCTGTAGATCAGGTCGGGCGTCGCGTCGGCGAACCGCTGGATGCCGCGCGGGTCGGCGCAGACGCCGTCCGGGCCGAGGCGCCCCAGGTCGCGGCACTGCGCCGGGCACTCACCGCACCCGTCCGTGGTGACCTGCCAGCTCTGCGCGTACGCGTCGCGCATCACCCGGGCCGCGCCCGCTCCCCGCTCGCTCGCGATCGAGGGGCGGCGGGCGAACGCGTAGACCGTGCGCACCACGTTGGGGCGGCCCATCGTCAGGTGGAAGGCCGCGGAGTGCCGGATCGCGCGGGCCACCAGGTCGGTGCCCGAGTGGGGCGCGCCGAGCAGGAAGACCGGACGCCGGACCTTGGTGCCGTTCACCACCAGGATGTGTGGAGACGTGGAGCGTGGGGGTGTCACCAGCGTGTCACCTCGGGCGGGGCCGCTTCGCCGGCGCTCGTCAGCCGACGACCGCGAGCGCGTCGATCTCGACGAGCAGGCCCTCGGCCAGCCCGACGAACACCGTCGTACGCGCGGGATAGGGCTCGCGGACGTATTCCTCGTACACCGCGTTCATCGCCGCGAAGTCCTCCCGGCGCGTCAGGTAGACCCGCAGCATCACGACGTCGTCGAAGCCGGAGCCGGCCTCCTCCAGCACCGCCCGGACGTTCTCCAGCGCCTGGCGGGTCTGCTCGCCCGCGGTCTCGCCGACGACGAGCCCGGTGGCGGGGTCGACCGGGACCTGGCCGGCGACCTGGAGGATGCCGCCCTTGCGGACGCCCTGGCTGTAGGCCGCGGCGGGCCGGGGGGCCTTCGCGGTGTGAAAAGCGATCTTGTCACTCATGCGAATTACTCATCTCTTGGCGCCGGCCATAGGGTCCGGCACCGTCGGCTCCTAGAGGATGGTACTGACTTCGCCACCTTTCTGGTCACGCCGGGCCGACGCGCGGGCGCGCCGTCCGCGAGCGCCCGCGGCGCACCGTCTCCGTCCTTTCCGCGCCGCCGGCGCGACGGTCGTGACCACGGCGCCGACTCTACCCGGACAGACCTTTGCCAGGCTCTGACCTGCGGATATCGGCGCGGGTACACGATCACGCCCGCTCCGGCTGGTTGACTGCGGCGATCACAGACGCCGGCGCGGGCCGCCGGCGCCGGGGGCACGTGCGCGACGGTGAACGCCGCCGTGCGGAGGGGGGCCACGATGCCGCTACGCCTGATCAAGGGTTCCTACCGGATCCTGCACAGCCAGCCCGACGGCGACTCGATCCACTTCTACCCCGACGACGCGGAGGCGTTCGTCAAACTGCGCATGAACGCGCACCTCAGCGCGGCCGGCGGCGTGCAACTGCGGCTCGACGCCATCGACGCGCTCGAGACGCACTACACGCCGCACGGTCATGGGGGCTTCACCCGGCACCAGCCGCTGCCGCTCGCGCACGCGGCCGCCGACCGGCTGCTGGCCCTGCTGGGCTTCGGCGACGTCAAGCGCGACCGGGAGACCGTCACCAGCGCCACGCCGGACGAGACGCCGGGTCACATCCTGACCCGGTTCGCCGACAAGTACGGGCGGCCGGTGGCGTTCGCGTACGCGGGCGGGAGCGAGGAGACCGACCTCGCGCAGGTGCGGGTCACCGCGGACACGCTGCGCGAGAGCGTGAACCACCGGCTGCTGTCCGAGGGGCTGGTGTACCCGACGTTCTACAGCAGGCTGTATCCCGACCTGCGCGCCGAACTGACCACCGCCACCCAGGCCGCGCGCGCCGAGGGCCACGGCGTGTGGAGCGGCGACGCCACCACGAGCGGCGCGACCGTGACCGGCCTGGCCGACCTGGACGACCACATCGTGATCCTGCCGAAGCTGTTCCGGCGGCTCGCCGACTACCTGGCCCTGGGCGCCGGCGACGTGTCCCTCGACCGGTTCACCGCCTTCCTCGCCGCACGGAACGACCGGCTGTTCGTGATCTCCGAGGCGCACGCGACCGGCCTGGACACCGTCACCGCCGTGTCCGGCCAGAAGGTCCGGCTCACCCACCCGCCCGAGGACCTGGTGTTCATCGAGGCGTGACCTCGACCGCTCGCCGGGACGCTGCCAAGATGGCGGGATCACCGTCGTTCTGCTGCATTCGATGTACGGACTGCGGCCCGCGGTGCTCGACGCCGCGGCCCGCATCCGTGCCGCCACCGGGCACGAGGTGGTGGCCCCCGACCGGTACGACGGCCGCACGGCGGACGACGCCGAGAGCGGTATCAGGATCAAGGATGAGATCGGCGGCGACGAGCCGGCCCGGCGTGCCGCCGCCGCTGCCGCGCCGTACGCGCGCGAGGACACCGTGTACGCGGGCGGAGCTGTTCCGTTACCCGGGCGCGGGCCACCTGTTCACTGACCCGGACCTGGCCGACCACCATGAGTCGCCGGCACGGGCGGCTTGGGAGCGCGCCCTCGCCTTCCTCCGGGGACTGTGACCGTGGCGCCACGCCGGCTACACCGAGCCCGGCTGCGTGCGGTTCAGGTCCGGCGCGGGCGTCGCCGGGCGGTCCCGCGAGAGCAGGCCCATCCTTCCGGTGGCGAGCAGGACGCCGAGAGAGGCGAAGGAGATGAGAAGGATCAGATCGGCCAGGTGCGCGAAGGCGACCTCGCGCGGGATGCGGCTGATCGGGAACGCGATCGCGCCGGCGGAGATGAGCAGGCCGGTCGCGACGGGCACCGCCCTGATCAGGGCGAGGACGAGGCCCAGCACGAACAGGCTGACGGGGAAGAACAGGCCCGCGATCCAGAAGCCGAAGAACGCGGCCGGCGGATGCTCGTTCAGCAGCTGTACGGCCTCGGCGTGGGAGACGTGGAAGAGCTCCTCGTTCATGCCTTGCACGGCGAATGACACGCCGCCGACGCATCCGTAGATCGCCGCCGGCAGGCCGATCGCCGCGTAGCGCGGGACACGCGGTTCGATCAGACGGAAGACGGCGACGATCCCGGTGATCCAGCACACGGTGGCGATGACGATCAGCACACCGGTGGTGAGGCCCTGCCGGTGGCCGTCCCAGAAGAAAGTGGACAGTGCCTGTACCGCGGGGGCGATGATGAGAGACGCGCCCGCGATCATTCTCGTTGACGTTCGCATGCTCAGAACGCTAGAAATCGCCGCGGCCGATGACATCGGCCGCGAGTCGGGACCCGCCCACTGCGTTCGCAGTAGCGGGCCTCATCCTGGGGGCAACCCGACCAGACCCCACTGGTAGGCGAAGACGACGAGTTGTGCACGGTCACGCGCGCCGAGCTTGGCCATCGCCCGGTTGACGTGTGTCTTGGCGGTCAGCGGGCGCATCCCCAGCCAGTCGCCGATCTCCTCGTTCGTCAGGCCTTGCGCCACCAGCGGGACGACCTCGCGCTCCCGGTCGGTCAGTGTCTCCAGCCGTTCCGGAGGAACCCGTACACGCCCGGCCCGGCGCACGAACGTCGAGATCAACCTGCGGGTGACCCGCGGTGCGAGCAGCGCGTCCCCGGCGGTCACCGTACGCACCGCATGGCGCAGCGCGTCGGGCTCGAGGTCCTTCAACAGGAAGCCGCTCGCGCCCGCGTGCAGCGCCTCGAAGATGTACTGGTCGAGGTCGAACGTCGTCAGTACCACGACCTTGGTAGCGGCAAGACTCTCATCGGCGAGAATCGTCCACGTGGCGGCCAGACCATCGGTTCCCGGCATCCGCACGTCCATCAGGACGACGTCGGGACGGTGGGCGCGGGCCAGCGTGATCGCCTCGTCGCCGTCGGCCGCCTCGCCGACGACCTCGATGTCGTCCGTGCGTTCGAGAAGCCTTCGGATCCCGGCCCGGACGAGCGTCTGGTCATCGGCCAGCAGGACGCGGATGCTCATGTTCTCCTCCCAGAGGAAGCCAGGCGCGTACCCGGAAACCCCGCTCACCCGTACCAGGGTCTTCGTAGGGCCCGGCGGTCAGGTCGCCGTCGAGCACGGCCACCCGTTCGGCCATTCCGCGAAGCCCGAACCCCGCCGGCTCGCGATCCGCGCATGAGGGGACGGCCGGGGGAGTGGCGCCGTCGTCGCGCACCTCGACGGCAAGGCCCTCGGGACGGTATCGAAGAACGATCTCCACCGAGCGAGGATCGGCATGGCGGACGGCGTTCGCCAGCGCTTCCTGCACGATCCGGTAGGCCGTCACGTCGACGAGGCGTGGCAGCCCCCGGGGCTCGCCCTCGACGTGGATCTCGACACGCGGACCGTGCCCGCCGTACGCCCGCGCCAGCTCGCCGAGGTGACGGACGCCGAGGGTCGCCGGCGCCTCCGGGTCCTGGACGGTGGTGCCGTCCCGTAGCACGCCGACGGCCGCCCGTAGTTCTGCCAGTACCTCGCGGGTGGCCTGGCGCACCACCCCCAGCGCTTCGTCCGCCTGCGTCAGGTCCTCCGTGAGCAGCTCCGCGGCCAGGTTCGCGTGCAGGCTGATCACGGTGAGGGTGTGGGCGGACACGTCGTGCAGGTCCCGGGCGATTCGGGCCCGTTCCTCGGCGACGCGCTTCGCGGCGATGTGGTCGCGCTGGGCCGCGAGCAATGCGAGCCGCGCCTCGTACTCGTCCCGCCGGCCGCGACGGCTCCGCACGGCGTCGCCGAGGAGCAGCATGGAGACGAACACCACGGTCGTTCCGTCCAGCACCGCGTCGAATACTCCTGCGCGGCCGTGCTGGGTCCGGCCCAGCACATCGGAGACGATCAGCGACCCGGCGATGGAAAGGGCGAACCACCGGCGCGGCGCGATCGCCGCCGAGTACAGCGCGATCCACAGCGCAACGGCGGGCGCTCCGCCCGGATAGTCATCGATGTGGTAAATCGTCCACAGCAGGCCGGTGACCGCGAGCGTGACCGAGGGCCACCTTCGCCGCATCGCCAGCGCCAGCACCATCGCCAGTCCGATGCCGTACGCCCCCAGGTCGGGAGCACGGTCACCGGCGGCCAGCGTCCCCGTGCCGATCCGGTAAACGGTGGCCGCGGCGGCCACGAGGCAAAGAGCGGTTTCTCTCGCCCACACCGGGACTGCGGCATACCAGCGTCGCGGACGGGCGAGGAACGCCTCAGCCCGCGACGTGGCCGCGGCGTACCGGACGCCCGGCCGGCCGATGAGACCGTTCGCCGGTCGCCGCACCACGGCGTGCCGCCGCCCCGGGCCGGCACCCGCTTCCGGCGGACGGCCGGGGAAGGACGCTCCGCCTTTGCCCGCGCTCATCCTCTGATCTTCGACCGCTCGGCGCTCCGGGCCAAGCGGCTGAGAGCGACCCGGGACGGCGGTGAACGCCCCGGCAGGGCATAGCGTGGGGTGGCGCCGCCCGCGAGATCACCGGAGGCGGCACATCGGGTGAAGGGCGGTGGACCGTGATGGATGCCGGCGCGCTGCGACGGCTGGGTGAGGAACGGATCGACTGGCGGTTCAAGGGAATGCCGGCGGACGCCGCCGGGATGACCGTGGCGGAGCTCGCCGCCGAGCGCCGGAACCTCTTCGACGGCGGTTTCCACCCGCCGCTCGTCGTCCTCGACGCCGCCGCGCTGGAGCACAATCTGACGACCATGCGCGACTGGTGCGAACGGCGCGGCGTGCTGCTCGCGCCGCACGGCAAGACCACGATGGCCCCGCAGCTGTTCGCGCGCCAGCTCGAGCACGGGGCCTGGGGGATCACCGTCGCCAACTTCGCCCAGCTTCGCGTGGCACGGGCCTTCGGCGTCCGCCGGGTCATCGTCGCCAACCAGCTCGTCGACCCGGCCGGGCTGCGGTGGGTCGCCGGCGAGCTCGCGCGCGACCCGGAGTTCGCGCTGTTCTGCTTCGCCGACTCCGTGCGCGGCGTGGAGATCATGGCGGCGGCGCTGCGCGGCGCGCCGCGCCCGGTGGACGTGCTGGTCGAGCTCGGCGCGCCGGACGGGCGTGCCGGCGTGCGTGACGTCGCCACGGCCGAGGCCGTGGCCCGCGCGGTCCGGGGCGCGGATGGGCTGCGGCTCGCCGGCGTGGCCGGGTACGAGGGCGCGATCGCGCACGGTGCCACGCCGGAGAGCCTCGCGACCGTCGATCGGTACCTGCGGGACCTGCGCGATCTGGCGGGCCGGCTCGACCTGCCCGAGGACGCCATCCTCAGCGCGGGCGGCAGCGCCTTCTTCGACCAGGTCGCGGACGTGTTCGACGGCGCCCGCACCGTGCTGCGCAGCGGCGCCTACATCACCCACGACGACGGCTTCTACCGCGACATCTCACCGCTCGGCCGGGCCGGGGACACGCCGTTCCGGCCGGCCCTGCACGCGTGGGCGCAGGTGACCTCCCGTCCCGAGCCCGACCTCGCGCTGCTCACCCTCGGCCGCCGCGACGTCTCCTTCGACCAGGGCCTGCCCGAGCCGCACACCGTACGCCACGCCGACGGCTCCCGCTCGCCGGCGACCGGGAGCCGGGTGACGGCGCTCAACGACCAGCACGCGTTCCTCCGGCTCGCCCCCGGCACCACGGCCGAGGTGGGCGACTGGGTCGACTGCGGTCCGTCCCATCCGTGCACGGTGTTCGACAAGTGGCAGCTGCTCGCGGTCGTGGACGGCGACACGGTGATCGATCTGGTCCGCACCTGGTTCTAGGGCGCATCGCGGGAAGGTTCCGCGTGGCGTGGCCCCGGGCCGGGTGTCCGGTACCGGTCACGGCATAGGCTCTGGATCATGATCGGCGAATGGCTCCGGAACGCGAGCGCGGTGACCGTGCTCACCGGGGCGGGCATCAGCACCGACAGCGGCATCCCGGACTTCCGAGGTCCGCAGGGCGTGTGGACCAAGGATCCGCAGGCGGCCGCGATGTCCACCATCGACGTGTACGTCGCCGACCCCGCCGTACGCCGGCGCGCCTGGCGGTCACGGCGCGACCACCCGGCCTGGGGCGCCGAGCCGAACGCCGGGCACCGCGCGCTCGTGGACCTGGAGCGGGCCGGGCGGCTCCGGGCGATCGTCACCCAGAACATCGACGGGCTGCACCAGAAGGCCGGGTCGGATCCGGACCTGGTCATCGAGGTGCACGGCACGATGCTGGAGGCCGAGTGCCTCATGTGCGGGAGACGCACGCCGATGCCGGAGGTCCTCGCCCGCATCGACCAGGGCGAGGAGGACCCGCCGTGCCCGGAGTGCGGCGGCATCCAGAAGTCCGCGACGATCTCGTTCGGGCAGCCGCTGAAGCCGGAGGTCTTCGCCGCCGCGGAGCGGGCGGCGCGCGAGTGCGACGTCTTTCTCGCGGTCGGTTCCTCGCTCGGCGTGCAGCCCGCGGCCGGGCTCTGCGTGGAGGCGGTCGAGAGCGGCGCGCGGCTCGTCATCGTCAATGCGCAGGAAACGCCGTACGACCGTCTCGCCGACGCCATCGTACGCGAGCCGATCGGCACCGTCCTCCCGACACTCCTGTCAGAGACCTGTTGACGACGAATTGCAAGCGTGTGGTTTATGACCTCTTCCGCTTCGGGGTCCACTGGTGTCATGCTCTGACCGACCACATAACAAGGAGACTTACATGGGCGACCTCGGGGGCGGACCACCCTCACTTCGAGCGGGGGACAGGGTCGCCGTGGTCGCTCCGAGCTATCCCGCGGAGCCGGAGCGGCTCGAGCGCGGCTGCGCGGTGCTGCGCTCCCTCGGTCTCGAGGTGATCGTCGGCAAGCACGCCTTCGACCGTGCCCCGTCGGGTTTGACCTACCTCGCCGGATCCGACGACGATCGCGCCGCCGACCTGCAGGAGGCCTGGTGCGACCCGGCGATCTCGGCGGTGTTCTGCGCGCGTGGCGGCTACGGCGCCGCGCGGGTGCTCGACCACCTCGACTGGGACACGATGGCCCGCGCGACGCCCAAGATCCTGCACGGGTCCAGCGACATCACCGCCCTGCACGTCGCGTTCGGCCGCCGCCTCGGCGTGCCGACCTCGTTCGGGCCGATGGTCGTCTCCACCCTGGCCGACGAAGAGCCGGACACGATCGCGCACCTGCGCGAGGCGCTGTTCGGCGCGGGCGTCACGGTGCGCGGTTCGCACGCCCCGCGCGGCGGCCGGGCGCGCGGCACGCTGACGGGCGGCAACCTGGCGCTGCTCACGTCGCTGCTCGGCACCCCGCACGCCCCGGAGCCGGCCACGGGCCGCATCGCGTTCCTGGAAGACGTCAACGAGGCGCCGTACCGCGTCGATCGCATGCTGACCCAGCTCCTTCAGGCGGGCTGGCTCGAGGGCGTCGCCGGCATCGTGCTCGGCACCTGGATCGGCTGCGGCGACCTCGACGCGGTCTTCGCCGACCGCCTCGTGCCGCTCGGCGTGCCGATCCTGGCGGGCATCCCGGTCGGCCACGGTCCCGGGCAGCACACGATCCGGCTCGGTGCCGAGGTGGAGCTCGACGCGGACGCGCGGGTGCTCGGTCCGGGCACGGGCGGCGGCGCGGCGCGGCTCTCCCACTCTGGCGAGGAGACACCGTGACCACCTTCGAGAGGCGCGACCGCCGGCCCACCGCGGCCGACGGTTCCGACCCCGCGCTCGACTCGCTCGTGGTGCTGGTCGCCGAGAGCCACGGCTACGGCTGCCGTGCGGTTCCCGGCGACGTGATGCTCCTCGACGGCCCGCAGCGTCTGCACATCGGCATGCGCAACCTGCGTCAGCTCGCCCGGCAGGTGCCGCGCGACGACTGGCCCGCGCTGGTCGCCGACCACGTCGGCACGATCATCACCGCCATCGAAGAACCCCTGGACCTCAGCGACTTCGCGCTCGTGCGCGGGCTGCTGCGCTCGCGGATCTATCCGGCCGAGGCCCGCACCGCCCGGCTGATCTCCCGTCCGTTCGCGCCCGGGCTGATCGAGGCGATCGTCGCCGACACGCCGACGACCGTGCGCACGGTCGTCACCGATGACGTGGTCGGCTGGCCGGTGACCGCCGACCAGCTGTTCGCGGTCGGCCGCGACGGCGTCCGCGCCGACGGCCCGCTCGAGTGCGACGTCATCGACGACACCGGCATCCGCGTGCTGGAGGGCTCGACGTTCTACGCCGCGACGCACCTGGTGTGGCTGGAGTCCTACCTCGACCCCGGCCCCTACGGCGCGCTCGCCGTCGCCCCCACCCGCAGCACGATCGCCGCGTGCACGATCCGCAAGGACACCGCGTTGGTCAGCGCCGAGCGCCTGCGCGCCTTCGCCGATGACGCCCACGAGGACGGGCCCGGATCGCTGACGCCGGACCTGTTCTGGTGGCGCCGCGGCACCCTCACGCTGCTGGAGCGGGCGGACACCGGGCGCGCCCAGCTGCCACAGGACTTCCTGCGGTTCGTCGCCTCCCTTCCCTGATCCGCCGCCGCGGGCTTGACCTTGACGCCGGTGTCACGGCTTAGCGTCGGGGCAGCCGAACGGATCAGGGGAGAAACGATGATCGAATTGACGACCGACGACTTCGACGCGCAGGTGCTCCACGGCGACCGGCCGGTGCTGGTCGACTTCTGGGCCGAGTGGTGCCCGCCGTGCCGGATGATCGCGCCGATCCTCGAACAGGTGGAGGCGGAGTACGGCGACCGTCTCACCGTCGCCAAGATCAACGGCGACGACCACCCGGAGATCGCGCGCAGGTACGGGGTGCTCGGCTTTCCCACGCTGAACCTCTACCGCGACGGCGAGGTCGTCCACCAGATCGTGGGCGCCCGGTCCAAGCGGGCCCTGCTCGCCGACCTGGCTCCCCACCTCTGAGGCCGGCCACCGGCACGGGCCGTCGCGAGCGACGGCCCGTCCGGGGCGCCGGAAGCCGTCCCCGGCCGGCGGGGCCTGGTCGAACGGCCGCTACGGCCGGGCGGCGGCGTGGCGTGCGCCGCGCATGCCGTCGTGGCCTTCGAGGTCGTAGGCGGTCAGCACCAGGGGCACGTGGCTGAACGCCTGCGGGAAGTTGCCGACCTGGCGCTTCAGCCGCGGGTCGTACTCCTCGGCGAGCAGGCCGACGTCGTTGCGCAGGTCCAGCAGCCGCTCGAACAGGTCCCGCGCCTCCTTGCCCCGGCCGATCTGCTGCAGCGCCCCGGCCAGCCAGAAGCTGCACGCGAGGAAGGCTCCCTCGCGGCCGGGCAGGCCGTCGACGCCGTGCTCCTCCTCGCCGGTGGCGTACCGCTCGACGAACCCGTCGGTGGTCAGCTCCCGCTGCACCGCCTCGACCGTGCCGATGACCCGGGGGTCGTCCGGGGGCAGGAAGCCGACGCGGGGGATGAGCAGCAGCGCCGCGTCCAGCTCACGTGAGCCGTACGACTGGGTGAAGGTGTTGCGCTCGGCGTCGAAGCCCTTCGCGCAGACCTCACGGTGGATCTCGTCGCGCAGCGCGCGCCACTTCTCGACCGGGCCGCGCCGGTCGAAGTTCTCCACCATGCGGACGGCGCGGTCCACCGCGACCCAGGTCATGACCTTGGAGTGCACGAAGTGCCGACGCGGCCCGCGGACCTCCCACAGGCCCTCGTCCGGGTCGCTCCAGTGCCGCTCGACGAAGCCCATCATCGAGCTCTGCAGCGACCAGGCGTGCCGTTCCTGCTGGATGCCGCTGTTGATGGCGAGGTACAGCGAGTCGGCGACCTCGCCGTACACGTCGAGCTGGAGCTGCTTGGCCGCGGAGTTGCCGACGCGGACCGGCCGGGAGTTCTCATAGCCCGCCAGCCAGCCCAGCTCGTACTCCTCCAGCCGCCGTTCGCCGGCCACGCCGTACATGATCTGCAGGTCCTCGGGGCTGCCGGCGACCGCGCGCATCAGCCACGACCGCCAGGCCTTGGCCTCGTCGCGGTAACCGCTGCGCAGCAGTGCCTCCAGCGTCATCGTGGCGTCGCGCAGCCAGCAGAAGCGGTAGTCCCAGTTGCGCACGCCGCCGACCGCCTCGGGCAGGGAGGTGGTGGCCGCCGCGACGATGCCGCCGGTCGGGTCGTACGTCAGCGCCTTGAGCGTGGCGAGCGAGCGGACGACGGCGTCGCGGTAGCGGCCGGAGTAGGTGCACTGCGCGGACCACTCGGTCCAGAACCGCTCGGTGCCGGCGAGCGCCTCGTACGGGTCGACGTCGCGCGGGGCCGGCAGGTGCGAGGGATGCCAGGTGAACACGAACGGCAGCGAGTCGCCCTCGCAGACGACGAACGTCGCGCGGTGGGCGAAGTCGCGCCCCTCCAGCTCGATCGGGCTGCGCAGCCACACCGAGTCGGGGCCGGCGATGCCGGCGAGGTGGTCGCCGGTCCGCCGCATCCACGGGATGGCCTGGCCGTAGTCGAACCGGATCCGCAGGTCCAGGCGCATCGGCACCCGCCCGGAGACGCCCTCGACGATGCGCACGACGTCCGCCGCTTCGCCGCGCTCGGGCATGAAGTCGACGACGCGGACGGTGCCCTCCGGGGTCTCCCACTCGGTCTCGAGGATGAGCGTGTCGCCCCGGTAGCGCCGCCGGGTCGACTTACCCCCGGCGACCGGCGCGATCTGCCAGCGGCCGTTCTCCGGGTCGCCGAGCAGGCCGGCGAAGCAGGCGGGGGAGTCGAGCCGCGGAAGACACAGCCAGTCGATGGACCCGTCGAGTCCGACGAGAGCGCAGCTGAACAGATCACCGATGAGCGCATAGTCCTCGATGGGCGCAGACAATGCGATTCCCCCTTGTCGTGGCTGATTTCGGCCCAGTGCGTACGGTAACGCGGCTCCGCGCCCCGTACCCGGCGAATCTGCCGACCTGACCGGCTGTTTACCTATGCCGATGACGGTAAGTAATCCCTCGGTCGCCGCTTTGGTGGATCGGCCTGGTCGCAAGCCGGAGCGACACCGGATCGGGGGCGGCGGAATGAGCAGTACCGACGAGACCGTACGAAGCCTGGTGCCCGCCCGGATCGACCGGCTGCCCTGGTCGCGGTTCCACACCCGGATGATCGCCGCGCTCGGCGTCGCCTGGGTCCTGGACGGGCTCGAGGTGCAGATCGCCAGCATCGTCGGGCCGGTGCTGCAACGCGCGGACACGCTTCACCTCGGCTCCGGCCAGGTCGGCTTCGCCGGGACGGTCTTCCTGCTCGGCGAGGTGCTGGGCGCGCTGGTCTTCGGCCGGATCTCCGACCGGCTGGGCCGGCGCCGGCTGTTCATCGTCACGCTCGGGCTCTACCTGGCCGCCAACGCCCTCACCGCGCTGTCGTTCGGCTACCCGATCTTCCTCGTCTTCCGGTTCGCGGCGGGGGCGGGGATCGGCGGGGAGTACGCCGCGATCCACTCGGCGATCGACGAGCTGATCCCCGCGCGGTACCGGGGCCGCGTCGACCTCGCCGTCAGCGGCACCTACTGGTTCGGCGCGATCCTCGCCTCGCTCGGCGAGTACGTGCTGCTCGACCCCCGCCTGCTGCCGCCGGACATCGGCTGGCGCGTCGGGTTCCTCATCGGACCGCTCATCGGCATCGCCATCTGGAGCCTGCGCCGTACGCTGCCGGAGAGCCCGCGCTGGCAGCTCGTCCACGGCCGCGCCCGCGAGGCGGAGCGGACGGTGGCGCGGATCGAACGCGAGGTCGAGGCGTCCGGGGCCCGGCTGCCCGCGGTCGACGAGAGCCGGTACATCGAGGTACGGGCGCGCGAGCCGGTGTCGTTCACGCTGGTGGCGCGGACGCTGTTCCGTGAGTACCCCAAGCGCTCGGTGCTCGGCGCGGTCCTGATGATCAGCCAGTCCCTCCTGTACAACGCGATCTTCTTCACGTACGGGCTGGTGCTCAAGCACTTCTACGGCGTTGCCGACCACGACGTGCCCAAGTACTTCTTCCCCTTCGCCGTGGGCAACCTGCTCGGCCCGCTGCTCCTCGGCCGGCTGTTCGACACGATCGGCCGCCGGCAGATGATCGCGGGCACGTACCTCTTCTCGGGCGCGCTCATGGCCGTCAGCGGTTACCTGTTCGAGCGCGGCCTGCTGACGGCCGTCACGCAGACCGTGCTGTGGTCGGTGATCTTCTTCGTCGCGTCGGCCGCGGCCAGCTCGGGCTATCTGACGGTCAGCGAGGTCTTCCCGATGGAGCTGCGCGCCCAGGCGATCGCCCTGTTCTTCGCGATCGCCCAGGTGTTCGGCTCGTTCGGCCCGACGATCGTCGGCTCACTGATCGGGGACCAGGCGCACCCCGACCGGAGCCGCCTGTTCGTCGCCTACCTGGTCGCCTCCGGCGTCATGGGCGCCGCCGGGCTGGTGGCGGCGTTCTGGGGCGTACGGGCCGAGCGCACCTCGCTGGAGGAGGTCGCCGCGCCCCTGTCGTCGGTGCGCCGCCCGCGGGACCATCTCGACGGCAGGCTCGGTCCCGGCGCCTGAGAGGCTGTTGGGGACCCTCGCGCGCAACAGGGCATGGGGCTCCCCAAGAGCCTCTGAGCCCGCAGCGGGTCAGGCCGCCGCCGGGGAACGCTCGACCGTCAGCAGCGGCAGGAAGACGTGGGCGAGCGGGCCGATCGTCACGGCGTACAGCAGCGTGCCGACGCCGACGGTGCCGCCGAGCGCCCAGCCGAACAGCAGCACGGTCACCTCGATGCCGGTGCGCACGATCCGTACGGAGTGGCCGCGCGCCGCGAGGCCGGTCATCAGCCCGTCGCGCGGGCCGGGACCGAAACCCGCGCCGATGTAGCAGCCCGTCGCGAAGCCGCCGAAGAGGATGCCCGCGACCAGGTATCCCGAGCGCAGCGGAAGGCCGTGCGGGTCGGGCAGCAGCCAGAGGAACAGGTCGGTGAACACGCCGATGAGGATGACGTTGCTGATCGTGCCGAGCCCGGGGCGCTGCCGGAGCGGGATCCACAGCAGCATGACCAGGGCGCCCGCGATGATGATCCAGGTGCCGATCGACAGGCCGGTCTGGCGTGCGAGGCCCTGGTGGAGCGTGTCCCAGGGGTCGTTGCCCAGCCGGGAGGCGACCTGCAGGGCGATGCCGAGGCCGTACAGGGCCAATCCGACGTACAGCTGGGCCAATCGGCGTATGAGCACGGACCCTTTCCTTCCTTCACGGTGTTCCCGGCAATTACCGCAGAAGAGTGGCTTGAAAGATAAGGGCCAATCGTGAAAAGTGGCCCTATGTCGACCAGGTCCATCAACGCCGCCAACCTCGCCCGTCTCCTCGGCGGACCGCCCGCGAGACGGCCGTACTACGCCGCGATCGCCGCCACGCTGCGCGGCCTCGTGCTCGACGGCCGCCTGCCCCTGCGCACGCGGCTGCCCGCCGAGCGCGACCTGGCCGCCGTCCTCGGCGTGAGCCGCACGACGGTCACCTCGGCCTACGACGCGCTGCGCGCGGACGGGTACGTCGAGAGCCGCCAGGGCGCCGGGAGCTGGACCACCCTGCCGGCGGGCACCCCGCTGTCGGCCCGCCACGCGCTCGCCGAGGACCGCACCCTCATCGACCTCGCCTGCGTGGCGCCCGCCGTGCCGCCCGGCTTCGACGAGTGCGTCGCCGCCGCCGTCGCGGAACTGCCGCGCCACACCGGCGGCCCCGGCTACGAGCCGCTGGGCCTGGCCGTCCTGCGCCGGGCGATCGCCGCGCGGTACACCGCCCGCGGGGTGCCGACCCTGCCCGAGCAGATCCTCGTGACGACCGGCGGGCAGCACGCCCTGTGGCTGGTGCTGCAGACCCTCGTACGCCCCGGCGACCCCGTCCTCGTCGAGTCGCCGACGTACCCGCACGCGCTCGACGCGCTCCGCCTGGCCCGCGCCCGGCTCGTGCCCGTGGGCGTCAACGCGGGCTGGGACCTGGAGCTCATCGCCGGCGGCATGCGGCAGGGCGCGGCCCGGCTCGCGTACCTGATCCCCGACTTCCAGAACCCCACCGGCCGCCTCATGGGCGACGACGACCGTGCGGCGCTCGTGGCCACCGCCCGCGCCACCGGCACGTACGTGGTGAGCGACGAGATCTTCACCGAGCTCGCCATCGACGACGTGCCACGCCCGCGGCCGCTCGCCGCGCACGACACCGACGGCCGCGTCATCAGCGTCGGCTCGGTGTCCAAGCTGGTGTGGGGCGGCCTGCGGATCGGCTGGATCCGGGCCGGGCAGGCACTCGTGCGCCGGCTCGCCGAAGCCCGCGACGCGGTCGACCTGGCCAGCCCGGTGCTCGAACAGCTGATCGTGTCCGAACTGCTCGGCCGCGTCGAGCCGATCATCGCCGCCCGCCGCGTGAGCCTGCGGGAACGGCGCGAGGCCCTCATCGCCGCACTGCGCGACGAACTGCCCGGCTGGGAGTTCACCGTCCCGCCGGGCGGCCTGTCGCTGTGGGTCCGGCTGCCCGGCGTCTCCAGCACGGCCCTGGCCGCCGCGGCGGCGCCCCACGGCCTGCACATCGTCCCGGGCACCGCCTTCGGCGTGGACGGAGTGCTGGATGACCACCTGCGCGTGCCGTACGTCCTGCCGCCGGAGGAGCTGCGTGAGGCCGTCGCCCGCCTGGCCGCCGCCCAGAACGGCGCGGCCACCGCCCAGCCGCCCCGGCCCGCGTACGTCTAGAGGCGCCGTCCGGTCACCAGGGCGCGGCGATGATGGCGGCGAGCAGGGCGGCGCGCTCGGCGAGCGCGGGTACCTCGATCGACTCGTCCTCCGCGTGGGCGCCCCGGCCGCGTGGGCCGAAGCCGTCGAGCGTGGGCAGGCCGAGCGAGCCCGGCAGGTTGGTGTCGCCCGCGCCCGCCGCCGGGCGGCCGGTGATCCGCTGGCCCAGTGCCGCGCCGATGCGTGCGACGCTCTCCAGCAGCGGGTTCTCCTCCCGCTCGGGCCAGGTCGGGCGGCTCGACAGCACCGTGGCCTGCACGACGGCGCCCGGGCGGCGCGGCTCGGCCCCGGTCAGCGCGTCGAGCACCCGGCGCTCGGCCTCGGCGGAGGCGAACCGCAGCCCGATCTCGGCCGAGGCGCTTCCGGCGACGACGTTGGCCCGGCTGCCGCCCTCGATCCGCCCGACGTTGAACAGCGTCGTGCCGTCGTCGGGCACCGCCGCGCGCGCCGCCGCCACCTGGTCCAGCAGCTCGTCGATGGCGGAGATCCCTCTGCCGGGGTCGAGCGCCGCGTGCGCCTCGCGCCCGTGGACGCTCAGCAGGACGCGGGTGCTCCCGCGGCGCGCGCTCTTCAGCGCGCCGTCCGGGTGCGGCGACTCCAGGCCGAGCACGGCCACCGCGCCGTCGAGGTGGCGTTCCACCGCCGCCCGGCCGCTCGGGCTGCCGACCTCCTCGTCGGCGACCGTGACCAGGCGCACCCGCCGCGCCGGCGCCGCGCCGGCCTCCGCCAGCGCGCGCATCGCCATCTCGACCGCGACCAGGCCGCTCTTCATGTCCAGGGTGCCCGGACCGGCGATGGTGGTCCCGTCGTCGGTGTAGGGCATGGTCGCCAGGCGGCCGACCGGCCAGACCGTGTCGTAGTGGCCGACCAGCAGCAGATGCGGGCCGTCCGCGGGGCCGAAGTCGGTGACGAGATGGCCGTCGTCGCGGGAGACACGCCCGCCCGCCTCCCGCTGCCCGGCCTCGATCAGGTCGGCGCAGCGGGCGAGCGCCTCGGCGTCACCGGACGGTGACTCGGCGAGCGCGTACGCGCGCAGCCGTGCCCGGCCGAAGGGGAGCAGATCGTCCGCCGCGGCGATCAGGCGTCGTGCCAGGTCGTGGTCCATGGATTTGATACTAAACTTGCCGTGAAATCGCCGTATTGATCGTCATTTGCCGCCAGAAGAGAAGATTTTGCCACTCTCTCCGCCGATCACCGTACGACCTCTCACCACGGCCGCCGAGATGCGCGCGGGCGTGGAGGTCTACCGCACCGCGTTCGCGCTGTCCGCCACCGACCCGGCGGTCAGCCCGCGGCTGCTCGCCGCGCTCTCGCGCAACGCCGGCTCGGTGATCGGCGCCTTCGCCGGGGACGAGCTCGTCGGCTTCACCTACGGCTTCCTGGGCTCGGACTCCACGACCGTTTACCACTACTCGCAGGTCGCGGCGGTGCTGCCCGGCTGGCAGGGCCGGGGCGTCGGCCGCACGCTCAAGTTCAGCCAGCGCGAGTACGTCCTGTCCACCGGTGTGACCGTCATGCGCTGGGCCTTCGACCCGGTGCGCACGCACAACGCCCACTTCAACTTCGACGTGCTGGGCGCCACCGGCCGCTGGTTCACCCGCGACCTGTACGGCGTCGAGGACTCCGGCCGCGACCCCGGCATGCGCACCGACCGGCTGATCGTCGAGTGGGACCTGCTGACGGACACCGCACGCGACCTGCCGCGCCCGCCGCACGTCGGCTGGGCCGAGGTCCGCCGGGAACCGGACGGTGACGTGCTGGTCGGCATGCCGCGCGACTGGGACGGCCTGGTCTCCAGTGACCGGCGCGCGGCGCACCACCTGCGGGACGACGTCGCCGACGCGCTGACCCGGCTGACGGGGGAGGGCCTGCGGGCGATCTCCTGCCGGGTCTGCGACGGCCACACGGCCGTCTACCGTTTCCGCCCGAGCCGCGAGGAGGGCTGAGTGCCGCGCGTGACCACGGTCGAGGCGTTCCGGCTGAGCCTGCCGCTCGTCCACGCCTTCCAGACCAGTTCCCACCGCAAGACCCATCTCGAGCACATCCTCGTCCGCGTCGCCGACGCGGACGGCGCCGTCGGCTGGGGCGAGATCGCCTCGCCCAGCGACCCGTACTACTGCTCCGAGACCGTCGACATCTGCCGGCTGACGCTCCAGCGCTACCTCGCGCCCGCGCTGCGCGGCGCGGACTGGGACCACCCGGTCCAGGTCGGCGCGCTCTGGAAGCGGATCCGCGGCCACCACTTCGCCAAGGCCGGCCTCGACATCGCCTGCTGGGACCTGTGGTCGCGGGCGGCCGGCACGCCGCTCGCCCGCGCGCTCGGCGGCGACCGCCGGGCCATCGAGGCCGGTGTGAGCCTGGGCATCGAACCGACCATCGACGACCTGCTCGTCCAGGTGGGCCGGTACGTCGCCGAGGGGTACCGGCGGATCAAACTCAAGATCGCTCCGGGCTGGGACGTCGAGCCGGTGCGCGCCGTCCGCGAGGCCCATCCCGGCCTGCCGCTGCACGTGGACGCCAACGGCGCCTACTGCGAGGACCAGAAGGACGTCTTCCGGGCGCTCGACGGCTTCGGCCTGACCATGATCGAACAGCCGTACGCGCCGGGCGCCCTCGCCGCGCACGCGCGCCTTCAGGCGCGCCTGGAGACGCCGGTCTGCCTGGACGAGTCCGTGGACGACCTGGACCAGCTCGACACGGCCCTGGAGATCGGCGCGGGACGCGTCCTGAACATCAAGGTCTCACGGATGGGCGGCCTGACCGCCGCGAGCACGGCGCACGACCGCGCCGTGGAGGCAGGCTGGCGCGTCTGGTGCGGCGGCATGCACGAGTTCGGCGTGGGCCGCGCGGCGAACGTGGCGATCGCGTCGCTGCCCGGCTTCACCCTGCCCAGTGACGTGTCGGGGTCGGACAAGTACTACGCGCACGACGTGGTGGACCCCCCGATCCGCGCGGCGGAGGGCTTGGTGCCGGTGCCGGAGACGCCCGGCCTGGGCCATGAGGTCGACGAGTCGCTCGTCCGCCGCCTCGCTTCGGAGACCGTGAGCATCTGACCCCCGGAACCCCTCGCCCCGACCGGGCGAGGGGCTCCCGGCGGGCTCTCAACCGTTCTCGCGGGCGGTGAGCCAGGTCCGCGACGGCCTGCAGACGAGCCGCGTGCCGTTCGCCGCGTACCGGGTCTGGTAGTCGCCGGAGTACAGCCGCTCACCGAGCCAGTGGTAGCCGACGGGCGGCTCCTGCCGCGGCGTGGCGGGCCGGAAGTTCGCCGCGTCGTCGACGCTGCCCGTGCCGTCGTAGCGCGCGACCGTGGGGTAGGGATACACCGGCCGGGTGCGCGTGACCGTGCCGTTCGCGACCTTCGAGGCGACGATCGTCCCGGGCTGCCGGCCGCTCTCCACCCACGCCATCACGGGGGTGAGGACGTAGCCGTGCCAGAGCAGGAGCCTCCCGCCGGAGCGCTCGAAACGGCCGAGGTCCGGGTCCATCGCGGACAGGTAGCTGGAGGACCGCACGGTCTTCCAGAACGACGCCACCGTGAACTTCAGGTCGGAGAGGGGGACAGGCACGTCGCCGGGTCCTGCCCGGCCCGGCACAGCAGGGTCCCGGGGTCGAAGTCGCAGCGTCGCGGATCGCCGATCAGGCCGTCCTTCAGGCCGTCGAGCCCGTCGCAGGCGGCCAGAACGGCGCGGTGGATCAGCGGCAGCCTCCCGGCCAGAAGGATGTAGCGCCGTCCTCGTCCAGGTTGGTCAGGACGTTCCACGCGTGGTGGAAGGTGTTCTGGACGACCATGTCGTTGGCGGGCGCGCCGGCGGCGATGCCGTCGAAGTCGCCGGGTATCGCTGGGCCTCCATCAGCGCCTCGCGGCCGCCGTCGGAGCAGCCGTCGAAGTAGGAGTAGGCGGGCGAGTGGCCGTGGAACCGGGCGATGACGGCCTTGGCGGCCTGGGCCGTCACGTGCTCGCTGCGGTAGGCGAAGTCGATCTGCGCCTGCGGGTCGTACGCCGCCCAGGACCCGTCGTTCTGGCCCTGGTGTCCCATGTCGGTGGTCGCACTGGCGATCGTGCCGTCCGCGATCGGCGCGCAGGTCGACGCCTCCGTGTAGCCGATGTTCGCCGAGCCGCACTCGCCGCCGCACCCGGTCTGCACGTAGCGCTGCGTCCAGCCGTTCACGGGCAGGCGTATGACGAGCGTGTCGGCCGGGGCGATGGACCCGCGGACGTCGCAGTACGGCGCGGGGGCGCCGGCCGTCGTGACCGTCGCGGATTTGATCGTCACCGCCGCGTCGGTGACGTGGCCGAGGTCCAGGCCGACCAGGGCGGCGCAGTCCATCACCGGATTCAGCGGGGGCAGGTCGGCCAGGCCGTTCGCGGTGACCGGACGGCCCGTGGGCCGCGCGCCGGCCGCGGCGGTCCGGCCGGCACCAGGGCCACCACGAGGGCCAGGACGGCGAGCACGGCCGTCGGCCGGAACCGGACGCCCACCCCCCTCACGAGCGAGCGCGCGCCCGGTCTCCGCCCCGGCGAAGGACCGTTCACGGTCGACGAGCCGTTCGTCCGCCGCCTCGCCTCAGAGTCCCTGAGCATCCGATCCGGCCGGCCAGCGGTTGCTCAGCGGTGGCTCTCCGCCGCGGACCTGAGCGCGTCGAGCGTGGACCGGTGCGGCCGGTCGAGGACGGCCTTCGACTCGTCGACGAGGCCGGTCAGGCGGGCCACCTCGGCGTCGGTCAGGTTCTGCGCGACCTCGGCCGCGGCGGTGTTGGCGCGCAGGTGATCGGGGTTCGCCGTGCCGGGGATGACGACCATGGCGGGGGAGCGGCGCAGCAGCCAGGCCAGCGCGACCTGGGCCGGCGTCGCGCCGAGGCGCTCCGCGGGGGCGGTCAGCTCGTCGTGGCCGGTGAGCCGCCCGGAGGCCAGCGGGAAGTAGGGCACGAACATGATGCCCTGCGCCTCGCAGTCGGCGAGCACCTGGACGCCGCTGCGGTCGAGCAGGTTGAAGCGGTTCTGCACGGCCGCGATCGGCGTCATCTTCTGGGCGCGGGCCAGCATCTCCGGCGACGCGCCGGACAGGCCGATACGGCGGATGAGTCCCTGGTCTCGCAGCTCGACGAGCACGCCGAGCGAATCCTCCAGCGGTACGTCGCTCGGCGGCGCCGGACCGTCGCCGCCGAGCCGCAGGTACGTCAGCTCGCTCGCCTCCGTGCCCAGGTCGACCAGCGCCTCGTGGACCTGCCGGCGGACCGTGTCCGGGTGGTCGGTGATGATCCACGACCCGTCGGGGCCGCGCCCGGCGCCGACCTTGTTGCCGACGATCACCCCTTCCGGGAACGGCCGCAGCGCCTCCCCGATCAGCCGGTTCACCGTACGCGGCCCGTACGCGTTCGCGGTGTCGAAGAACGTGACCCCCAGCTCGACCGCCAGGCGCAGCACCCGCCGCGCCGCGTCGGGGTCGTCCGGTGGCCCCCATACGTTCGGCCCGGCGAGTTGCATGGCGCCGTATCCGAGACGATTCACTGGCTTCTCCTCGATGTATCACTGCTACGCCAGTTCGCGTAGCGCTGTCCGTTCCAGTGATACGCCGAATGCCGTAACATCGCAACCGTGGACGACGCGAAGATCCGTACCCGGCGGCAGATCCTCGAGGTGGCGGCCGACATCCTGGAACGGGAGGGCGCCCAGGCGGTCTCCACCCGTTCGGTCGCCGCGGCGGCCGGCATCCGCGCCGCCTCGCTCTACCAGTTCTTCGGCGACAAGGACGGCCTCCTGTCGGCACTGGCGATCCACGGCTTCGACATGTACCTGGCCGAGAAGCGCGGGCTGGCGCACAGCGGTGATCCGGTCGACGCCATGCGCCGCGGCTGGGACATGCACGTCGACTTCGGCCTGCGCCATCCCGCCTTCTACCTGCTGATGTTCGGCACCGACCGCGCCGGCCGCCGAGCGCCCGCCGCCGACGAGGCAGGCGACCTCCTGCTGAAATACCTCGACCGCGTCGCCGCCGCCGGCCGTCTCCGGGTCCCGCCCGCCCTCGCCGCCCGCCTCTGCCTGGCCGCCGTCACCGGCGTCACCCTGACGCTGGTCGGCGCCCCGGCCGAGGACCGCGACCCGGAGATCTCCGCGCGAATGCGCGACGCCCTCATCGACTCCCTCACCACCGGCCCGCCCACCGACCCGCCCCCCGCCACGGACACCGGCCTCGCGCCCCGGGCCCTCGCCCTCGACGCCGCCCTCACCGCAGCGGACCAGGCCACCCTCCCGCTCCGCCCGACCGAAACCGCCCTCCTGCGCGACTGGCTCGACCGGCTCGCCCGCTGACCCGGACGGTTCCCGCGACCTGTCCGGCGCGGCCGCGACACCGCGCCACCCCCGATGCGGCGCATGCGCCGTCATCGCGACCGCGGCGTCTAGCGCGACGCGCCCGTGCCGGCCTGGGCGATGTGCTCGGCGATGAGCCGGGCGATCTCGCCGGGCTGGGTCAGCGGCACCCAGTGCGGGGCGCGGACCGGGCGCACCTGGAGCCGGTCGGCGAACGGCCGGGCGGCCTCGGCGGCCAGCGCCGGTGTCACGAACGCGTCCCCCGTCGCGACCACGATCTGGGTCGGCACGGTCGTACGGCGCTCGCCGACGGCGCGGCGGCGGGCGAGCATGTTGGCGCGGTAGAGGTTCACCCCGGCGGCGGCGTCCTCGGCGAGCGTCGGTGCCGGGTGCGTGCGGACGGCCACGCCCTCGGTGCGCTCGAGCAGGCCCGCCCAGCGGCGGGCGAGCACGTGCCGCCAGACGAGCTCGGGCACGACGGGGGTCTGGAACGCGGCGATGTACCACGAGTGCGCGAGCTGCCGCGCGACCGCCCGTACGCCGGAGGGCCGGCGCAGGCCCGCGCGCATCCACCGCGCGGCGTGGTCGAGGCACGGGCCGGAGATCGAGGTGAACGAGGCGAACCGCTCCGGCATCGCGCAGACCGCCTCCCAGGACTGGATCGCCCCCCAGTCGTGACCGGCCAGATGCACGGGCGCGGTCGGGCTCACCGCGTCGAGCACCGCCCGCATGTCCGCGACGAGGTGCTCGAACCGGTACGCGTCACGCCG
The DNA here is from genome assembly GCF_039541955.1 of Actinoallomurus oryzae. NCBI lineage: Bacteria > Bacillati > Actinomycetota > Actinomycetes > Streptosporangiales > Thermomonosporaceae > Actinoallomurus > Actinoallomurus oryzae. The sequence continues at coordinate 46,669 of NZ_BAABHF010000058.1, forward strand.
CCGGGGCCGTGACGAGGCGCCCGCACCGCGTACGTCGTAGGTGATGACGCGGAACCGTGCCGCCAGCCGCTCGGCGACCCCGTCCCAGACCGCGTGGGTGTCCGGAAAGCCGTGCACGAGCAGGACCGCAGGACCCCGGCCACGTTCATGAACGGCCAGGTCGACGCCGTCCCCCTGAACCCGCCGCGAAGTCACCACAGCCTGTACATCGGCGCCGTTCCCGTTGTCGCGTCCGCTCCTTACTCGCTCCGCGGGCGGCTCGTCCCTCACCGCCCACTCCGCTCGCTCGGTCGCTTCCGCTCGTGCCGACTGGTCGCGTCCGCTCCTCACTCGCTCCGCGGGCGGCTCGTCCCTCACCGCCCACTCCGCTCGCTCGGTCGCTTCCGCTCATTGGACACGGCGTGCAATATATGCCGGGCCGACCCCACCGGGTCAAGCATCGGATTTGATCCGGCCGGCGTCGGTGTAGACGTTCATCGACGTGCCGCGCAGGAAGCCGACGAGTGTCATCCCCGCCTCTTCGGCCAGGTCGGCCGCGAGCGAGGAGGGCGCCGACACGGCGGCCAGCGCGGGGAGGCCCGCGAGCAGCGCCTTCTGCGTCAGCTCGAACGAGGCGCGCCCGCTGACGAGCAGGACGTGCCCGGTCAGGGGCACCCGCTTGTCCTTCAGCGCCCAGCCGACCACCTTGTCGACGGCGTTGTGCCGCCCGACGTCCTCGCGCATCGCCAGCAGCGTGCCTTCGGCGTCGAACAGCCCGGCCGCGTGCAGCCCGCCCGTGCGGTCGAAGACCCGCTGGGCGTCGCGGAGCGTCCCGGGCAGCCGCGCCAGCGTCTCCGGGTCCAGCCGGACCGGGTCCGCGCGCACGTCGTACCGCGATCGCTGCCGGATCGAGTCGATGCTCGTTTTGCCGCACACCCCGCACGCGCTGGTCATGAGGAACGACCGGTCGACCGAGACCTCGGGCGGCTCGACGCCCTCGGCGAGCGTGACGTCGATGACGTTCATCGTGTCGGTGTCGGCGCAGTAGCGCATCGCCCGGATGTCGTCGCCGGACCGCACCACGCCCTCGCCGTGCAGGAACCCGGCGACCAGGTCGAAGTCGTCGCCGGGGGTCCGCATGGTCACCGACAGCGGGCGCCCGGCCAGCCGGATCTCCAGTGGCTCCTCGACCACCAGCGTGTCGGGACGCCCGCGGGCGCCCCGCTCGTCGATGTGCGCGACCCGCCGCCGTACCGTCACTCGGCCCATGCGCCCGACGCTACTCCTTTGAGCGGCGAAGACGCCGCCGCGTAAGGGGGCGGTGGCAAGATCACCGCCAAAGGATGTTCAATAGGGCGCGTGGGCATCGAGTATTGGCCGGTACTCCGCCAGCTCACCGGTTCCGACCGGCTGGGGCGCGGGAAGGCCGCGCGGTCGAAGGGCACCGACGCACTCCGGGCGCGGACGGACCAGGCCGATCGGGTCGTCGAGTCCGTGTGTCCCTACTGCGCGGTCGGATGCGGGCAGAAGGTCTACGTCAAGGACGAGAAGGTCATCCAGATCGAGGGTGACCCGAACTCCCCGATCTCGCGCGGGCGGCTCTGCCCCAAGGGGTCGGCCAGCAAGCAGCTCGTCACCTCCCCGGGCCGGCAGACCACGGTCCTCTACCGGCGTCCCCACGGCACCGAGTGGGAGCCGCTCGACCTCGACACGGCGATGGACATGATCGCCGACCGGGTGATCGACGCGCGGCGGCGCGGCTGGGAGGACACCTGCGACGGCAAGCCCGTCCGCCGCACGATGGGCATCGCCAGCCTCGGTGGGGCCACGCTCGACAACGAGGAGAACTACCTCATCAAGAAGCTCTGGAGTGCGCTCGGCGCGATTCAGATCGAGAACCAGGCCCGTATTTGACACTCCGCCACCGTCCCCGGTCTGGGGACCAGTTTCGGACGCGGCGGCGCCACCACGTTCCAGCAGGACCTGGTCAACGCCGACTGCATCGTCATCCAGGGCTCGAACATGGCCGAGTGCCATCCGGTCGGGTTCCAGTGGGTGATGGAGGCCAAGGCGCGCGGCGCGAAGGTCTTCCACGTCGACCCGCGGTTCACCCGCACCAGCGCGGTTGCCCACCGGCATGTGCCCATCCGGGCCGGCAGTGACATCGTGCTGCTCGGCGCGCTGGTCAACCATGTGCTGAGCGGCGGCCACGACTTCCGTGAGTACGTCCTGCACTACACCAACGCCGCGTCGATCGTGAGCGAGGACTTCCGCGACACCGAGGACCTCGACGGCCTGTTCTCCGGCTACGACGCCGAGACGCGGGAGTACGACCCGACGAGCTGGGCGTACCAGAACGGCGACGCCCAGGCCGCGGCCGGACAGTGGGAGGAGGCGCGGACCGAGGAGCCGGGCACCCGCTCGCACGAGCACGGGCCCGGCGCGACGTTCGAGGCGACGCCGTCGCAGACCGGGCACGCGCCGCGGCGCGACGAGACGCTCCAGCACCCGCGCTGCGTCTACCAGATCCTCAAGCGGCACTTCGCGCGGTACACGCCCGAGCTGGTGGAGGAGATGTGCGGCATCGGCCCGGAGCGGTTCGCCGAGCTCGCCGACGCGATCGTGGCGAACTCCGGCCGCGACCGGACCACCGCGTTCGTCTACAGCGTGGGCTGGACCCAGCACACGGTCGGCGCCCAGTACATCCGCACGGCCGCGATCCTGCAGCTGCTGCTGGGCAACATCGGCCGGCCGGGCGGCGGCATCCTCGCGCTGCGCGGACACGCGAGCATCCAGGGCTCCACCGACATCCCGACGCTGTTCAACCTGCTGCCGGGCTACCTGCCGATGCCGTACGCCCACGAGCACGAGAACCTCGACGCCTACCTCGAACGCGCGGCCGGCGACACGGGCTTTTGGGGCAACAAGCGCGCCTACATGGTGAGCCTGCTCAAGGCCTGGTGGGGCGACGCGGCGACCGCGGACAACGACTTCTGCTTCGACTACCTGCCGCGCCTGACCGGCGACCACGGCTCGTACCACACGGTGCTGGACCAGATCGCCGGAAAGGTCAAGGGCTACTTCCTGATGGGGGAGAACCCCGCCGTCGGGTCGGCGGGCGGGCGGCTCCAGCGGCAGGGTCTCGCCGCGATCGAGTGGCTCGTGGTCCGCGACCTGAACCTCATCGAGAGCGCCGAGTTCTGGAAGAACTCCCCGGAGATCGCCGCCGGCGAGACCGGTCCCGAGCGGATCGGCACCGAGGTGTTCTTCCTGCCCGCCGCCGCGCACACCGAGAAGGACGGCACGTTCACCAACACCCAGCGGCTGCTCCAGTGGCACCACAAGGCGCTGGACCCGCCGGGAGACGCGCGCAGCGACCTGTGGTTCATCTACCACCTCGGCCGGCGCGTACGCGAGCGGCTGGCCGGCTCAACGGACCCGAATGACCGGCCGATCCAGGATCTGACCTGGGACTATCCGGTCGATGGCCCGTACGGCGACCCCTCCGCGGACGCCGTGCTGCGCGAGATCAACGGCTGCGACGGCGACGGAAGGCCGCTCTCCGGCTTCACCGCGCTGAAGGACGACGGCTCCACCTCCTCCGGCTGCTGGATCTACGCCGGCTGCTACGCCGAGGGCGTCAACCAGACCGCGCGCCGCAGGCCGGGACGGGACCAGTCCTGGGTGGCGCCCGAGTGGGGCTGGGCCTGGCCGGCGAACCGCCGCATCCTGTACAACCGCGCCTCCGCCGACCCGGAGGGCCGTCCGTGGAGCGAGCGCAAGGCCTACGTCTGGTGGGACGGCGAGCAGTGGACCGGGCACGACGTGCCGGACTTCGAGAAGACCAAGCCGCCGTCGTACGAGCCTCCGGAGGGCGCGACGGCGCAGGACGCCATCGCCGGCACCGACCCGTTCATCATGCAGACCGACGGCAAGGCCTGGCTGTTCGTGCCCAAGGGACTCGTCGACGGGCCGCTGCCGGCGCACTACGAGCCGCAGGAGTCGCCGGCCGTCAACCCGCTCTACGCCCAGCAGGAGAACCCGACCCGGCAGCTCTACCCGCGGCGTGACAACCGCTACCACCCGGCTGGCAACACGGTGTACCCGTACGCCTTCACCACGTACCGGCTGACCGAGCACCACACGGCGGGCGGCATGAGCCGGTTCCTGCCGTACCTGTCCGAGCTGCAGCCGGAGATGTTCTGCGAGGTCTCCCCGGCGCTGGCGGCCGAGCGCGGGCTGACCAACGGCGGCTGGGCCACCATCGTGACCGCGCGGACGGCGATCGAGGCGCGGGTGCTGGTCACCGGCCGGATGGCGCCGCTGCGGATCCAGGGCCGCACCGTCCACCAGGTCGGCCTGCCCTACCACTGGGGCTCCTCCGGCGTCGTGCGGGGCGACTCGGCCAACGACCTGCTGTCCATCGTGCTGGACACGAACAGCCACATCCAGGAGAGCAAGGCCGCGACCTGCGACATCCGCCCCGGCCGCCGTCCCCGGGGCGCCGCGCTCGGCGACCTCGTACGCCGCTACCGCCGCCAGGCGGGAATTCCGGAGGACTGAGATGAGCAACAGCCTGTACGGGCCGCTGCACGACGTCGCGGAGGACGCCGGGTACGCCGACCCGCCGGCGCGGGCCGGATTCTTCACCGACACGTCCGTGTGCATCGGGTGCAAGGCGTGCGAGGTCGCGTGCAAGGAGTGGAACGCCGTCCCCGACGATGGGTTCGCGCTCACCGGGATGTCCTACGACAACACCGGCGGGCTCGGTGCGAGCACGTGGCGGCACGTGGCGTTCATCGAGCAGTCCCGGCCCCGCGAGGTCGGCGACGGCGACGGCGGCACCCGCTGGCTCATGGCCTCGGACGTGTGCAAGCACTGCACGCACGCGGCCTGCCTCGATGTGTGCCCGACCGGCGCGCTGTTCCGCACGGAGTTCGCCACGGTCGTCGTGCAGCAGGACGTCTGCAACGGCTGCGCCTACTGCGTGTCGGCCTGCCCGTACGGCGTGATCGACCGGCGTGAGGGCGACGGCCGCGCCTGGAAGTGCACGATGTGCTACGACCGGATCGCCGACGGCATGGAGCCCGCGTGCGCCAAGGCCTGCCCGACCGACTCGATCCAGTACGGGCCACTGGACGAGCTGCGCGAACGCGCCCGCGCGCGCCTCGACGAGCTGCACGAGCAGGGCGTCGCGGAGGCGCGTCTGTACGGCGAGGACGAGAACGACGGCGTCGGCGGTGACGGTGCGTTCTTCCTGCTGCTGGACGAGCCGGAGACCTACGGCCTGCCGCCGGACCCGGTGGTGACCACCCGCGACCTGCCGGCGATGTGGAAGTGGGCCGGGGGAGCCGCGGCGGCCCTGGCCGGCGCCGTCGCCGTGTCCTTTCTCGGGAGGCGCTGATGCCCAAACGCGGTGGCGAGCGGGCGATGGTCCCGCGCGTGGAGTTCGGGTCCTACTACGGGCGGCCGGTGCTGAAACGGCCGCGCTGGCAGGCGCCCCACCTGCCCGGCTACCTCTACTTCGGCGGGCTGTCGGGAGCGGCGGCGGCGATGGCGGCCATGGCGGACGCGACCGGGCGCGGGCGGCTCTCGCTCACCGGCCGGGTCACCGCCGCGACGGCCGCGGCCGCGGGTTCGGCGCTGCTCGTCGCCGAGCTGGGCCGGCCGGAGCGGTTCCTGAACATGCTGCGGGTCTTCAAGCCGACCTCGCCGATGAGCGTCGGATCGTGGGTGCTGGCCACGCACGGAGCCCTCACCGGGCTGTCGGCCGCCTCCGGGGTTACCGGTGCCGCGCCGTGGCTCGGCCGGGCCGCCGGCGCGGGCGCCGCGCTGACCGGTCCCGTCCTGGCCACCTACACCGGTGTGCTGATGGCCGACACGGCCGTGCCGGCCTGGCACGAGGGCTACCGTCACCTGCCGCTGCTGTTCGCGGGCAGCGCGCTCGCCAGCGCGGGCGCGGTCGGGATGGCGGCCGTCCCGCGCGGGCAGGCCGGCCCGGCCCGGCGGATGGCCCTGCTGGGCGCGGGTCTGGAGCTCGCCGCGGCCGGCACGCTGGAGAAGGGCGCGGGCATGCGCGAGCAGGCCGAGCTCATCTCCGAGCCGTACCGCACCGGCCGCGCGGGCGCGCTGCTGCGCCTTGGACGCGGGCTCACGGCGGCGGGCGCGGCCGGGGCGTTCGCCGCCGGCCGCAGCCGTACCGTCGCGGTGGTGTCCGGGCTCGCCCTCACCGGGGGCGCGCTGTGCACGAGGTTCGGCGTCTTCTACGCCGGGCTCGCCTCGGCGGAGGACCCCAAGTACACCGTCGTGCCCCAGCGGGCGCGCCGCGCTACTGGCGCTTGAGGCAGAGCACGTAGCTGAGGAAGGTGTACTTCTTGCTCTTGGCCCAGAACGCCGTGGTGTAGCCCGAGACGCTCTTGCACTTGTTCTTGTCCGACGTGCCGGAGAACCGCTTGAGCACCTTGTACGGCGCCGAGTCGCAGTCGGTCTTGAACATCTTCAGGTCCGGCGCCTTGCCGGCGATGCGCACGCAGTCGCCGGCCTGGACGAACATCGACTCGTCCGTCGAGGGCGAACCCGACGGCGTGTCGGAGTCGGACGGCGACGGGAAGGTGCTCGGCACGTCGTTCGGCGGCGTGTAGCTCGGCTCCGCGGTCGGCTGCGTGCTCGCCGCTATCGGGTGGACGGGCTTCTTGCCGTCGTCGCCGCTGAGCGCCCAGACGATCGCCCCGCCGCCGCCCAGCAGCACCAGCACCGCGACGATCGCGACCACGATGATCGGCCCGGAGTTGCTCTTGCCGGGCGGTCCGGGAAGCGGAGGCGGACCCCAGCCACCGGGCCCCATCGGGTCCTGCGGCCCGAAACCGCCGGAGCCGGGCTGGCCCCAGGGCGGCGGACCGCCGGGAGGCTGCTGGGCGCCGTACGGAGGTTGCTGGCCGCCGGGAGGCTGCTGCCCGCCGTAGGGAGGCTGGCCGTACGGGGGCTGTTGCCCGTACGGGGGCTGCTGTCCCGGTTGCCCGCCCGGGTAGGGCGGAGGCTGCTGGGGAGGATAGCCGCCAGGCCCCTGTCCCCGCGGCTGCTGGCCGTAGCCATCGGGTTGCTCATGCACGAACGGCCGCCCCTTCTTTCCCCGCAAAACGTGTCCTCTTACCCAACTAGGACTCGCCCCGCTGCGCAAATCATTCCTTTACCTTCGACGCCGATGTTCGCCGTCCGGATCCCGGCGAATCGCCGCGATGTCCTATTTCGGTCACGTGGCGCCGGAGAAATCACGCGCGGGGGTATCGGCGCGGGTCAGCCGCGTGCGGGATGCTCGGCCATCAGTGCCCGCAGCGGCCGGATCGCGGCGGCGAGGGCGGCTCCGGTCACGAGCGCGAGAATCGCCAGGGCCAGAAAATAGGCCGGCTCGGACAGGACCGTGCCGGCGAGCCGGGTCAGCTGCCCGCCGATGGCGTCGCCCACGGCGATGGCGAGGTACCACAGCCCGATCATCTGGCCGGCGAACGCCCGGGGCGCGAGCTTGGTCGTCACCGACAGCCCGACCGGGCTCAGGCACAGCTCGCCGGTGGTCTGGACGAGGTACGTGGCGACGAGCCACAGCGCGGAGATCCGGGCGCCGCGGGTGGCCTCGGCCGCGGCGAACATCATGATCAAGTACGAGACGCCGACGAGGATCATCGCGGCGGTGAACTTCAGGGGAGTGCTCAGCCGGTCGCCCGCCCGCAGCCACAGGGCGGCGAACACCGGGGCGAGCGCGATCACCATGATCGGGTTGACCGCCTGCAGCCAGCTCGACGGCATCTCCCAGCCGGCCACGGAAAGGTCGGTCTTCTTCTGCGCGAACGTCGACAGCTCCGTGGCCGCCTGGTCATAGACCAGCCAGAACACCGACGCCGCGGCGAACAGCCAGATGTAGGCGCGCAGCCGGACGCGCTCCTCCCGGGTGATCTCGTGGCTGCCGAAGAACATGAACGCGAAGTAGGCCGCGGCGACGCCGAGCGGGACCACGGCGACCGCCCAGGTCACGTTGTCGAGGGTGAGCGTGCCGGTGGCCGCGCCGAGGACGGCGACCGCGACGACGGCGGCGGAGCCGGCGAGAACCGCCGTGCGCAGGTGGCGTCGCTCCCGGTCGTCGAGCCGGCGGGACGGCTGTCCCCCGGGCAGGTGCCGCCGGCCGAGGACGTACTGGACCAGGCCCAGGGCCATGCCGACCGCGGCGATGCCGAAACCGAGGTGCCAGGACACCTTCTGCCCGAGCGTGCCCACGACGAGCGGTGCGAGGAACGCGCCGACGTTGATGCCCATGTAGAAGATGGAGAATCCGGCGTCCCTGCGGGCGTCCTCGCCCTCCCCGTACAGGTGGCCGACGAGCGTGGCGATGTTCGCCTTGAGCAGCCCCGTACCGGCGATGATCAGGGTGAGGCCGAGGTAGACGAACCCCGCGCCGCCGGGGACCGCCATCGCGAGGTGCCCCAGCATGATGATCAGACCGCCGTACAGGACGGACGCGCGCGGCCCGAGCACCCGGTCGGCGACCCAGCCGCCGGGCAGCGTGACCAGGTAGACCATGGCCGAGTACACGCCGACCAGCGCCTTGGCCGTGCCGCCCGCGAGCCCGAGGCCGTGCTGGGCGGCGGGGGCGGCGAGGAACAGCACGAGGATGCTGCGCATGCCGTAGAAGCTGAAGCGCTCCCACATCTCGGTCAGGAACAGGGTCGCGAGGCCCCGTGGATGTCCCAGGAAGCGGCGTTCGCGGCATGCGTCGGTCGCCGATGTGGCCATGCGGTCTCCCCCGAATCTCCGCAGCGGCCATGAGAGTGTGCCTGCTTCGTACCCTCGGCGATCTATCCGCGAACGATCAGGGTGTGCCTTTCCCGCCCGATGAGCTCGCCGACGACCGGGGCGCCCGGGATCTCACCGGCGACGAGGAGACCTCCGGAGGTCTGCGCGTCGGCCAGCAGCAGCCGGTCCTCCTCCGCGACCGAGCCGAAGTCGGTGTGGGGGCTCACCCAGGACAGGTTGCGTCGCGTGCCGCCGGAGACGAAGCCGTCCCGTACGGCCTCGCGCGCGCCGTCGAGGTAGTCGACGGCGGAGGAGTCGACCACCGCGGTGACCCCGCTCGCCCGCGCCATCTTGTACAGGTGGCCGAGGAGGCCGAAGCCGGTGACGTCGGTGGCGCAGGGGTGGCCGCGATCGAGCGCGACCCGGGAGGCACCCGCGTTGAGGGTCGTCATCGCCGCCACGGCCTGGGGGAAGACCTCGCCGGTCGCCTTGTGCCGCGTGTTGAGCACGCCGATGCCCAGCGGCTTGGTCAGGCAGAGCGGCATGCCGGGGCGCCCGGCGTCGAGGCGGAGCAGCCGCGCCGGGTCGGCGAGCCCGGTCACCGCCATGCCGTACTTCGGCTCCGGGTCGTCGACGCTGTGCCCGCCCGCGACGTGGCAGCGCGCCTCGCGTGCGACGTCGAGCCCGCCGCGCAGCACCTCGCGGGCGAGCTCCATCGGCAGCGTGTCGCGCGGCCAGCCCAGGAGGTTCACGCCGACCAGCGGACGGCCGCCGACGGCGTACACGTCGGACAGGGCGTTGGCCGCGGCGATCCGCCCCCAGTCGTACGGGTCGTCGACGACGGGCGTGAAGAAGTCGGCCGTGGCGACCACGGCGTTGCCCTCCTCGATCCGCACGACGGCCGCGTCGTCGCCGTCGTCGAGGCCGATGACCAGGTCGTCCGGGGGTGCGGTGTCGATGAGCCCGGCCACGACCGACTCGAGCTCACCCGGCGGGATCTTGCAGGCGCAGCCGCCGCCGTGGGCGTACTGCGTGAGTCGATAGTTCATGGGGCCCTCCGCGTCGGTTCTCCACGATGGAACTTATCGCGTCGAAGCCCTTGTCCGAATCGCGTTCTACATGGTGCGATGCTGCCTTGTAAGCGAGCACTGACACCGGAGGCGTGCAAATGGGCGTGCTGGAGGAACGGGCCGAGGTCGAGAAGGCGATCGCGGGTGCCACGATCGCCGACGCCCTGCTGGAGACGGCGACGCGGCATCCGGACGCCCCCGCGTTCACCCAGGGTGAGGAGACCTTGACCTGGTCCGAGGCCCGGGAACGCGTGTTGCGGATCGCCGCCGCGTTCACCGCGCTCGGCCTGGAGCCCGGCGACACCGTCGCGCTGATGATGCCCAACCGTACCGAGCACGTCCTGGCCGACCTCGGCGTCGTGCACGCCGGCGGCATCCCGACCACCTTCTACGCGACGCTGGCGCCCGAGCAGATCGCGTACGTCGCCGGCGACTGCGACGCGCGGTACGCCGTCCTGGACGGGCCGTCCCAAGTCGAGCGCTGGGCGCCGGTCCTGTCCCGGCTGCCCGGCCTGCGGGCGGTGATCGTGCTGAACGACTGCCCGCCCGGCGATCCGTACCTGTCGTGGGAGTCGTTCCTGGGCATGGGGGAGGCCGGCGGCGAACGGTGGCGCGACCTCACGCCGGACTCCACGCTGACCGTGCTCTACACCTCGGGCACGACCGGCCGCCCCAAGGGCGTCATCATCACGCACCGCATGGCGCTGTACGAGTGCCGCGTCTCGGACATGACCTCCGAGCTCCCGGCGGGCAGCGTCGGTGTCTCCTACCTGCCGTTCGCCCACATCGCCGACCGGGTGATCAGCCTCTACCTGCCGGTCGTCCGCGGCACGCATGTCTACTTCTGCCCCGACCCGTCCCAGCTCGCGGCCACCCTGGCCAGGGCGCGCCCGCACGGCTTCTTCGGCGTGCCCCGCGTGTGGGAGAAGATGATGGCCGCCATCCAGGCCGTCCTCGCGGCGGAGCAGGACGACTCCCGGCGCGCCGCGGTCGCCGCCGCCATGGACGCCGGGCGGGCCTACGTCGAGTCCTGCGAGTACGGGCGGGAGACGACCCCGGCCGTGCTCGAGGCGTTCCAGCGCGCCGACGAGACCGTGCTCGCCCCGATGCGCGCCCTGATCGGCCTGGACCGCGTACGGCAGACGCTGAGCGCCGCCGCGCCGCTGCCGCTCGACGTGGCGCGCTTCTTCGCCGGCCTGGGCCTGCGCATCCTGGATGTGTACGGGATGACCGAGACGACCGGCGCGGCGACCGCGAACCGCCCGGACTCCTTCAAGCTCGGCACGGTCGGGCGGGCGATGCCGGGCATGGAGATCCGGATCGCCGACGACGGCGAGATCCTCATCCGGGGGACCATCTGCACGCCCGGCTACCTCAACCTGCCGTCGGAGGACCTGCTGGACGCCGATGGATGGGTGCACACCGGCGACCTCGGCGAACTCGACGACGACGGCTTCCTGAAGGTCGTCGACCGCAAGAAGGAGATCATCATCACCGCGGGCGGGGAGAACATCGCCCCGTCGCTCATCGAGAACCTGCTGAAGGAACACCCCCTGGTCGGCCAGGCCCTGGCCTACGGCGACGGACGGCGCTACGTGGTGGCCGTGCTGACCCTGGACGGCGAGGTGGCACCGGCCTGGGCCGCGGCGCGCGGCATCGAGGGAGACCTGGCGGACCTGGCCGCCCATCCGCTGGTCCTGGAGGAGATCGCCCGCGCGGTGGAGGCGGCCAACGGACGGCTGGCCCGCGTGCAACAGGTCAAACGCTGGCGCCTGCTGCCGGACGAGTGGACCCCGGAGAGCGAGGAGCTGACACCGACGCTGAAGCTGAAGCGCCGGGTGATCCACTCGAAGTACGCCGACACGTTCGCGGCCCTGTACGACGCCTGACCGGCCGCCAAGCGCCCGGCCGTTCGCCACGGCACAGGCCCCCTCGGCCACCCGCGCCGGGTTGATGCCCGGTCGGGGGCCGCTGCTCGGCGGTCGGCCCAGTCGGCTCACCGTCGGGTTCCCGCCCGGCCGAGGGGCGCCGGCCGTCCGTTCGCTCGGTCCGGATCTCTCGGGAACCGGCGGGACGCGGTGAGCGTCTGTAGGGCATGACCCGGATCCTGGCCGTCACCGTGGCGGTGCTGATCGCGGGCTGGGACGCCGCCGACGCGCTCACGCCGTCCGGGGTCCTGCTCGCCGCGGCGGCTCTCGCCGTCGCCGGGCTGGTGCTGCTCGCCGCACGCCGTCCGGCCGTGCGGCTCGCCCCGGAGGGTCCGGCGCGGTCGCAGGCGCTGCGCTCGCGCGCCCGCCGTACCGCCATCGTCCGGCTGTGCGACCCGGACGCCGCGGGCCGCCCGCGTCCCCGGGCACCGTCGGCCCGCACGCGGGCCGCCCAGCGTCTGTTTCACCCGACCGCTGCACCGGGGGCGCGTCTCCGCGCCGCCTGACCGGTTCCCCTCCTGCCCGGCGCGACACCGCCGGGCCGGTGAAACACCTGTGACCGCGGGTCTCCCGTGGCCGCCGCCGGACGCGGCCCTTTCGCCTGTCCTCTCCCGAGCACGAGCCGAAGGGTCTCCCCACCGCATGTTCGCACCGTTCGACGCCGCCGTCGGCGTCGCGTACCACCTCGTCACCGGGCTCACGTCCCTGCTGGAGCCGCTCACGGGCGGCCTCAGCGCCGCCGTCGCCATCGTCGTCTTCACCGCCTACGTCCGCCTGGCGCTGCTGCCGCTGAGCGTCCGCCAGGCACGGGCGAGCCGGGCGCGTCTACGCCTGGAACCCCAGGTCAGAAAGCTCCTCGACCGCCACCGCGCCGAACCGGTCCGCGCGCGTCAGGAGATCGGCGCCCTCTACCGCGCCGAGGGAACCTCGATGTGGGCCGGGATCGGCCCGTCGCTCCTGCAGATGCCCGTCTTCACCGTCGTCTACCGCCTGTTCCTCTCCCCGGCCGTGGGCGGCCACGCGAACCTGCTGCTGGCCCACACGCTGTTCGGCACACCGCTGGGCATGCGCTGGCTCCTGTCCGCGGGCGCCTTCGGCCCGCACGGCCTGGTGTTCCTGGGCCTGTTCGCCCTGCTCGCCCTCACGGCCTGGTGGACCTCCCGCCAGGCACGGCGCGGACCGGCCCCGCGAGGCGTCCTCGGCCGGGTGACCCGCGTCCTCCCGTACGGCACATTGCTGATCGCCGCGTACGTCCCCCTGGCCGCCGGCCTGTACCTCCTGACCACGACCCTGTGGACCGCGGCCGAACGCGCCACCCTCTGGCGCACCCCGGCCGCCACCTGAGTAGGCTCACGACCGGAGGCGGGAGGGTGCCTGGTGGCCCCCATGGTCTTCAAAACCACTGCACGGCGCTCGGCGTCGTGGGCGGGTTCGATTCCCGTACGCCTCCGCCACCTTCTCTTATAGCGTGCTGATCAGCGGAAATGCTGCAGCGTGCGGGTTCCGTGCACGCGTCATCGGATGCAGGGGAGTGCCGGCCTCGGCCCGCTGGTGCCACTGGGCGCGGAACATACGGGGGAGTTGGCGGCGGCCGCAGCCGCCGCGCACGTGACGGTGGCCGGCTACGCGGCCAAAGCCGATCGAGACCTTCACCCCGGCGGCGATGGTGCGGATGGACGCGCCGCGTGCGCGGCGGGCCGGGATCGCGGCGCGCTTATCGTCGTCGACCACCGGGCGGCGGCCGCCGCCCGGCCGCGGCGGCGGGCCGCCTCCAGACCGTCCGGCTCGGGTTATCGCCACTGGCCGTTCTGATGCGGGTGGTTGTCGTGGCGTCGGTGGCCGCAGCGGCTCAGGACCGGGACGCGGAGGAGGCGGTGGTGCCGGCGCGGGAACGGTTGGCGCGGATCTCGTCGTGGTGGTCGGCCGCCCAGCCGATCAGCTGCTTGACGATGTCGTTCAGGCCGCCGCCGAGCGGGGCGAGCGCGTACTCGACGCGCGGTGGCACCTCGGCGTAGGCGGTACGGCTGATCAACCCGTCCTCTGTGAGCTGGCGGAGGGTGTGGGTCAGCATGCGCTGGGAGATGCCCGGGATCTGGCGCTGCAAGTCGGTGTAGCGCATCGGGCCGCCCTCCAGGACGGCGATGATCAACATGCTCCACTTGTCGCCCACCCGGTCGAGCACCTGGCGGATGAAGTCCATGTGATCGGCGGGGATGCTCGCGCACGGCCCGACCGAAGCCGCCATCCCGATACCCGCGCTGTCCTGCATAGCGCCCGTTCCTCTCCGTCACGCACACCGATGTGCCTTTTGTATCGCCTTCCATACTGGCTCATAATGGCGTTACGAACAAATAGTAGGAATTGGAGGTCCGGGGCATGAAGGTAGAGATCTGGTCTGAGATCGCCTGCCCCTGGTGCGGTTTGGGCGGCCATCGGTTGGATCGGGCCGTGGAGCGATTCGAGCACAGCGGCCACGTAGAGGTGGTCCACCGCTCGTTCCCTCTGGGCAGTGGCCTCCCCGAGGACCGCACGCTCAGCGTCCGCGAATTCGTGCTGGCCAAGTACGGCGCCATCCCCGGGCAGGCCGGCGTACCGGATATCGAAGGCATGGCCGCCGCCGAGGGCCTGGCCCCCTACCGGGTCCTGGACAACCGAGTCGGGAACACCGACCTGGCCCACGAGTTCCTGGCCCACGCCTCCGCCGAAGGCAAGAACGGCGAAGCCTGGAACATGCTCTTCCGCGCCTACTTCGGCAAGGCCGAGTCGATCTTCACGCTCGACGACCTGCTCGGGTTCTCCGACAAGCTCGGTCTGGACCGTGAACAGGCTCGCCAGGCGCTCGCCGGCCGGCGCTACCGCCGTCAGGTACAGCAAGACGCACACCAGGCGCAGCGGCTCGGGGCAACCGGTGCCCCCTTCACCGTCATCGACGGCCGGTACGCCCTCGCGGGAGCGCAGGACACCGACACCCTGCTCGGCATCCTGCGCCAGGTCTGGGACGAGACCCACCCGACCGTTCTCGATGCCGACAACGACGCGGCGATCTGCGGCCCGGACAGCTGCGCGGTTCCCGCCGACCACGCCGACCACGCCGCCCACGCCTGATCCACACACCTGATCCACACACCGGCCGGGCATCGGGTCTCCGCATGTCCCGGCGATCACAACACGGAAGAGATCGCACTGTGCCCACTCTCGCCATCGTCGGCGCCGGCCCCGGCATGGGCCTGGCCATCGCCCGCACCTTCGGCAGCCGAGGCTTCGACGTCGCCCTGATCGCCCGAACCAAGGAGAAGCTGGAAACGCTGGTCGACCAGCTCGGACAGGAAGGCATCACGGCAGCCGCGTTCCCCGCCGACATCCTCGACCGCGCCTCACTGACCGATGCCCTGGACGCGGCCAAGGCCCACTTCGGCGGCATCGACGTGCTGGAGTATTCGCCGGCCCCGCACTCCCCGGTGCCCGGCCTCACCATGGCCGCCCCCTCGCAGGTCACCGTGGACAACCTGCAGCCGATGATCGAGTACGGCTTCTACGGCGCCGTCACCGCGGCCCAGGCGGTACTGCCCGCGATGCGCGAGGCGGGCGCCGGGACCCTGCTGTTCACCACCGGCGGCGGTTCCGTGGACCCGGTGCCGATGCTCGGCAACGCCAACGCCGCCCAGGCGGCCCTGCGCAACTGGGCGATCAACCTGAACAAGGAACTGGCCGGCACCGGCGTGCACGCCGCCCACGTAGCGATCAACGTCTGGATCGGCGAGGGCGTCGTGGACGCCCCGGAAGGCAGCCCGACGGCCACGCCCGAGCAGATCGCCCCCCTGTACTGGGACCTGCACGAAAACCGCGACCGCTCCGAGGCCGTCTTCAACGCCTGACCGGCCCGCTCACCCCCGTACTGTGCTCCAGCGTCCGCCCCGACATCTGCCAGGGCGCCGTCGACGTCGCGTCCATTGAGATCTGGCTCCGCGACCCCGTCCCGTGATCCAAGAAACACGGCCCAGACGACTGCTCGTGGAGACTTCGCGCAGGTGACAGTCGAATTCGCCCGGTGGTGAGCACGGTCAGATCACGGGAATCGGGTGGCGCCGGATGCGACCGGCGTCGCCGCCGAGGGTCGCGGGGAGTGCCGCGGTGGCCGACTCGTGCGGGACGCCGAGCGCGACGGCGCTGACCCGGTCGAGGCGGTCGTACTGCTCGTCGGTCAGGTCGAGGTCGAGCGCCTTCAGGTACTCATCGAGCTGGGCGGGCGTTCGCGGGCCGATGACCGGGACGACGGGCGTGGCGGCGCGGGCGGCGCGGCCACGCAGCCACGCCACCGACACCTGCGCGGCGGTGGCGCCGCTCTCCTCCGCGACGGCGAGGACGGCGTCGAGGACGGCGGTTCTCTGTTCGCCGTCCTCGACGCGCACGCCGACACCCCGAGCGGTCAGACGGCCTTCTCCGCCGTGCCGATACTTGCCGGTGAGCAGGCCGCCGGCCAGCGGGGAGTACAGGGCGGCGCCCAGGCCGAACGCCTCGGCCATCGGCAGCAGCTCGCGGTCGGCGGTGCGCTCGGCGAGGCTGTACTCGGCCTGCAGGCCGATGATCGGTGCCCGGTCGCGCAGCTCGGCGCCGGTCGCGGCGGCCGCGATTCGCCAGGCGGGAAAGTTGGACAGGCCGCCATGAAGGATCTTTCCGGCGCGGGTCAGGTCGTCGAAGGCGGCGACGATCTCCTCGACGGGGGTGAGGGTGTCGGGCAGGTGGACCCAGTAGAGGTCGACATAGTCGGTGCGCAGCCGTTTCAGGCTCGCCTCCAGCGAACGGACCATGGTCTTGCGACTGTTGCCGGTCTCGCCGACCCGGTTGTGGCCGGCGGCGCCGCACGTGTACTTGGTCGCGAGCACGAAATGGTCGCGGTCGGGGGCGAGCAACTCGCCCAGCAGGGTCTCGGCCTGCCCGCCCTGGTAACGGTCGGCGCTGTCGACGAACGTGCCACCCGCCTCGGCGAACGCCTCGAAGATCTCCCGTGATCGTTCCGGCCCGGCGCCGGTGGGCGCTGGGCCGAAGTTGGCGGTGCCGAGCGCGTACTCCGAGACGCGCAGGCCGGTGCGCCGGCCGAAGGTCGTGTAGTGCATGAGCCGGTCTTCCTTCCACGGGGACAACAAACCGGAATCTGATTCCGGCAAGCATACCGGAATCAGATTCCGATAAGCTCGGATCGCAGGCGGAACCGGCGGTGCACTGGAGGAGGCTGGGATGAACGCTTCGGACTCGGCGGCGTCCGGGAAACCGCTGCGCGCGCACGCCCTGCGCAACCGCAACGCGCTCCTGACCGCGGCGCGGGAGGCGTTCACCGCCGGCGAGGTGAACGTGCGCATCGAGGAGATCGCCCGCCGGGCCGGTGTCGGTGTCGGCACGCTCTACCGGCACTTCGAGACCCGTGAGGCTCTCATCGAGGCCGTCTACCGCAGCCGTGTGGACGACCTGTGCGCCATGGCGCCGCGCCTTCTGGACACGCTTCCGCCACACGAAGCGCTCCGCGCGTTCCTGGAGCAACTCGTCGCCCACTCCGCCGACAGCCAGGGCATGGCGGTCGCCCTCCAGACGCTCATGGACGGCCGGTCGTCGGTCTTCGCGCAGACCAGAACGGACATGGTCGAAGCGATCGCCACGCTCATGACCGCCGCGGCGCAGGCCGGCACGATCCGCGCCGACATCGCACCGCACACCGTCTTCCTGGCCATGGGCGGCATCTGCGCCTCCCACGACCAGCCCGGCTGGGAGACCGAGGCGCACACGGTCGTACGCCTGCTGCTCGACGGCCTGCGCCACACCGCTCAGGAGACCGGGCCGGTGCCGTAGAACCTTTTCGTGGTCGCGTTCCGTCTGGTTCCGCGTGCCTACGCGAGGTCGAAGGGGGCCGGGTCGTGTCGCTCCCAGATCCGGCGGGAGGCCTCTTCCGGGTAAGGCAGGGTCTTCGACTCGATATCCAGGACGCGAGTCAGCTGTCGCTCGGGCCGGTGGGCGGGCCACCCGGGGTCGCCGGCCGTGGCGAAGCGGACCCATGCCCGCTGCAGCTCGCGGGATACCGCCGAGACCTCCGGCGTCGGCCGGTCGCCGAAGAGGTGCCGACCGGCGGGGCTGTCCAGCGTGCCGAACGCTAGGGGAACGTCGAGGCTGTGGCAGGCGCCCAGGACTCCGCCGGACGCCGGGGCCGCCAGTCGCAGCTCGAAGAGAAAGGACGTGCCTCCAGCCGCCTGGTTCGCCTGGGCCAGCCGCAGTGAGGGCATCCGGAAGAGGGCATCGGAGTACACCAGTTCGAGCAGTTCTTCGGGGGTGGCCTGCGGGTAGGCGGCGCGGTAGGCGTCGGCGCCGTCCGGTGCCGGGGCGAACAGCTCCAGGGCCGTGTGTGCCTCGTCCTCAGTGAAGGTGCCCAGCCGCCCCATCATGACGCTGAACAGCCGGAATTCGTCGCGGGTGTGGCCGACGAGGAGCTCGATCCCGTCCGTACGGCCGTCGGTCAGCGCCCTCCAGGGTGTTTCGGTGAGCACCACGCCGTCGAGGACCGGGCACACGGCGACACCGATCTGCGAGAGCCGGCCCCAACGCTTGGGAAGGTCGGCGCCAAGGGCGGTGAGCTCGCCGGCCAGGCGCGAGGGGTCGATGCCGGACAGGGCTTCGGCGTCAGGTGCCGCACCGACCCGGCCCGCGAGCGCGGCGGTGACTTCTTCCGCCAGCGCACGGGTGCACAGCGATCCCGGCACCGAGTGCACGATGGCCCTGCGGAACAACCCCCGCGCCCGCTTCATCGTCAGCAGGGCCGCGACCGACCCCGCCCCGGCGGACTGTCCCGCCACCGTGACCTGGTCAGGGTCTCCGCCGAAAGCGGCGATATTGCGCTGTACCCATTCCAAGGCCGCGATCTGGTCGAGGAACCCGCGATTGGCCGGGGCGCCCTCGACGAGGGTGAAGCCCTCGGCCGCCACCCGGTAGTTGATGCTCACCACGACGAGGCCCGCGCCGGTCAGGGCCGCAGGGTCGTACATCGGGTCGCTGGAGGCCCCCGCGATGTAGGCACCACCGTGGATCCACACCAGCACGGGCAGCCCGGCCGTCCCCAGGTCCGGGGTGCTGACGTTGAGGGTGAGCCAGTCGTTCCCGGCCGAGCTCTCGGCCGTCGGTCCCGCCTGCGGAACCACGGGCCCGAACTCGGTCGCCTGCCGCGTTCCGTCCCACTCCTCGACCGGGACAGGCGCCTGGAAGCGCAGCGGCCCGACCGGCGACTGAGCGTAGGGGATGCCGCGGAACACCGCGTGCTCTCCCCGCCGGCGCCCTTCGAGGAGGCCCTCCGCGGTCCGTGCTCCTGGTCGTTCGGACATGCCACACCCTTCCTCCACGAACCGGCTCCCGGCTTTTACCGGTCACTAGTAATATGTCAACTGTATTGGAACAAGGAGGGACGATGCCCAAGCAGGTGGATCACCGTGAACGCCGCGAGACGATCGCCCGAGCACTGTGGCGCCTGGTGGAACAGCGCGGCATCGCGCACGCGAGCGTCCGCGAGGTCGCCAGGGAGGCGGGCATCTCCCACGGCGCGGTGCAGCACTACTTCGCCACCCGGGAAGAGATGTTGGTCTTCGCCATGGACTTCGTGTCCGAGCAGACATCACTGCGCGTCGCCGAAGGCGTCAGAGAGCTCGGCGACCCGCCGCACCCCCGGGACGTGCTCCGAGTGATGCTGACGGAGATGCTCCCTCTGCATCCCGACGCGCGTGCGACGAGCCGGATGAGCGCCGCCTACGTCCTGGAGGCACTGCACAACGCCAACCTCCATGCACGCGCACGCGACGGGTTGACCCATGGACGCGACCTCGTCGAGCAGATCGTCCGCCAAGCGATCGCCGATGGTCACATCGGCCCCGACCGCGACCCGGCGACAGAGACGAACCTGCTCCTGACGCTCACCGGCTTGACCCCGCTCATCGAACTGGACGTGATCGAGCCCCAAGAGGCCCTGACCTCCGTCGACCAGCACCTCGACCGGCTGTTCACGGACAAGGCCTGACCCCGCCGGAGACGTTCCGGTACGGACAGCCCGGAGACCGGCGAAGCCTCAGCTCCGCGTGACGTCCGGCGCGCTCGTGTCGCGTCGCCCCGCCGCCAGGTGTCGCAGCTTGTCCGGGTTGCGGATGATGTGGATCTCGGTGATCCGACCGTCCGCGACCTCGGCGCAGGCGACGCTGTCCGGGCGGCCCGCGACCGTGAGCAGCAGGCCGGGACGGCCGTTGACGTCCACCGCGTGGAGGCGGGGGTCGGCCATCGGCTGGGAGAGCACGGCGGCGAGGAAGCGGGCGACGTTCTTCGCGCCGCGCTGCGGGCGGACGGCGGCCTTCACCTTGCCTCCGCCGTCGCTCCAGGCCGTCACGTCCGGGGCGAGCAGCTCCATCATCCGGTTGAGGTCGCCACCGAGACAGGCGGCCAGGAACTCGTCGGTGACCCGCCGCCGTACCTCGGGCGGCGTGTCGTAGCGCGGCCGGCGGGACCGAACGTGTGACCTGGCCCGGTGGCCGACCTGCCGTACGGACGCCTCGCTGTGCTCCAGCATTCCGGCGATCTCCTTGAACGAGAAGCCGAAGACCTCCTTGAGCACGAAGACCGCTCGCTCCAACGGCGAGAGGGTGTCGAGCACGACGAGCATGGCGAGTGAGACCGACTCGGCCAACTCCACCTCCTCGGTCGCGTCGGGCCGGGTGACCAGCGGCTCGGGCAGCCACGGACCGACGTACCGCTCACGGGTGGCGGCCGCCGAGGCGAGCCGGTTGAGCGCGAGGTTGGTGATCGTACGGGTCAGATAGCCGACCGGGTTGTCGATCGGGGCGGACACCTGACTGCAGCGCAGCCAGGTGTCCTGCACCAGGTCTTCGGCGTCGGCGACGCTGCCGAGCATCCGGTAGGCGATGCCGAACAGCATGCGCCGGTGCTCCTGGAAGGTGGTCGCGTCGATCACGCTTGCGACGGTACCGCGCAGGCGTCCGAGAAGCCCTGGCTGGCCAGGCCGAAGGCGCTGTTCATGCGCGAGCGGAAGTTCTCCAGGGCGACGACGGCGGTCAGCTCGACGAAGGCGGCCTCACCGAGCCGTTCGACCAGGGCGGCGGCGAGCTCGTCGGCGACGCGGGGTTCGGTCTCGGTCATCGCCTCGGCGTACTCCAGGACGAGCAGCTCCATCTCGGTGAAGGCCTCCCGGTGGTCGCGCCACCGCGGGACCTTGGAGATCTTCTCCAGCGGGAGTCCGAGGGCGTCGGCCTCCCAGTGACCGAAGTCCATGCACCATGAGCAGCCGATCCTGGCCGCCGATGCCATGACGGCGAGGTGCTTGAGACCCGGGTCGAGCTTGTTCCACCTGGCCGCACCGCGCTCCTGCCGGACGTAGGTGAGCAGCACTCGCGCGTTGTGGCCCACGGCCAGGCCGGGGTCGAGCACCTTGCCGTAGGTACGCCGGGAGTACCAGGAGCCGATGCGGTTGAGCAGGGTCTCGGGCGGAGTGAGTGAGATCCGGGCCATGGCGAGTTCCTCCATCGTGTATCTCGCACCGGTGACTCGAGCGGGCCTTCCGCAGCAGGGGAAGGCTTCCGCAGGTGTGACAGGTGGGCCCGCCGGAGTGTGACATGCGATCATTCGGGGGAATCTCCGGTGCGGACTCCACCCAGACGCGCGCCACGTGCAGTCCGGCGTCGGGGGACGGCGCGCCGATGGCCCACATCGGCCGCAGCCGTCCCTCGCCGGGAATCGGCAGGCGGCGCCCGCCGGCCGCGTCGGGCGGGACGACCGGCGGAGAGCCCGGCGTCGCTCCGCCGTCGCCCGGGACGAGCGCGCAGGCACGAGCGAGAAGCTCAGGAACATCCACGCCCGCATTCTCCGCCTTCGCCGGAGGCGGCACGCCCTCACGCGCGCGAGCGCGCACGTGCGTCGTCCACGGCCCGGACGAGCGCTTCGATGTCGGCGGCGGTGGTGTGGTGGCTGATGACGCAGGCGCGCAGCGCGGCGCGGCCGTCCAGGGTGACGGGGCTGATCCAGGCGTGCCCGCCGGCCACGACCGCGTCCGCGAGCCCGGCGTGGTGGGCCCGGGACGCGTCGCCGGGCAGCTCGGCGGCGCCGGGGTCGGTGAAGCAGACGACGGGCAGCGGGGTGTCGTTGACGATGGTCCAGCCGCCGTCGAGGAGCCGGCGACGGAGGATGCCGGCGAGGCCGGCGTCGTGTTCCAGCTGGGCGGCGTAGCCGGTCCGTCCGGCGACGGCGAGGCTGAGGAACAGCTTCAGCCCCATGAACCGGCGCGACCACTGCTGGCTGGAGGTGTACGGGTCCACGGTGTCGGCGACGGCGCCCGGCATGTAGGAGGTGGTGACCCGGAAGGTCTCGGCGAGCCCGGCGGCGTCGGTGCACAGCAGGGCGCCCGCGCCCATCGGGACGCTGAGCCACTTGTGCGCGTCCACCGTGATCGAGTCGGCGCGCTCGATGCCGGTCAGGGCCCCGGCCAGCCGGTCGGACAGCGCCGCGGCGCCACCGTAGGCCGCGTCGACGTGCAGCCGCACGCCCTCCGCCGCGCAGAGGGCGGCGAGTTCGGGCAACGGGTCGATGACGCCCGCTCCGGTGGTGCCGGCCGTGCCGACCACCAGGAAGGGCAGGTCGCCGGCCCGGCGGTCGTCCGCGATCATGGCGGCCAGCCGGCCGAGGTCCAGCCGCAGGCCGGCGTCGACCGGCACGAGGCGGACCGCGTCGCGGCCGATGCCGGTGGCGTGCGCGATCTTCAACCAGGCCAGGTGGCTCTCGGCGGAGGCGTACAGCGTCGGCCGGCCGGGCAGTGCGCGCAGCCCGCCGGTGCCGTACCGGGGCCAGGTGCGGGTCAGCGCGAGTAGCACGGCCGTCAGGTTGGCCTCGGCGCCGCCGCTGGTGAACGACCCGGCCACCTCGTCGGCCGGGTACCCGAGCCGGTGGCCGAGGAAGCGCATCAGATGCGCCTCGATCTCCACCGCCGCCGGGGCGTGCGACCACGCCGCGAGTTGCGGGTTGGCCGCCGCGGCGAGCGTCTCGCCGACGACGCCCATCACCGTGGGCGCCGGGTTGAACAACCCGAAATAGCGCGGGTGCGCCGTGTGCACGCTCGTCTCGCGCAGCAACGCCATGACCTCGTCGACCGCCGTCTCCGGCGGGACGGGGGCGGCGAAGTCGTACGCGCTCACCGCCTTGCGCAACGCGCCCGCGTCCACCGGCCGGCCGACGGGCCGTGCCGGCAGCCGGGCGCGTTCTTCGCCGAGTACGTCCAGCACATGCCGCCACACGCGGGCGGCCGTCTCGGCGGAGGGATCGAGGAACGACTCGGACGACTCATCTGCCATGCGCCTCAGCCTCGCGGCCGGGCGCGCGACGGCCAAGTGGCGGGAACGACAACGACCGCTAAATTCGTGACATGAACGCGCGTGCCCAACCCCCCACGGTCGCCCTCGCCGTCACGGACGGAGTGCCGATCTTCGAGCTCGCCATCCCGTGTGAGGTGTTCGGCTACCCGCGGCCCGGCCTGACCGAAACCTGGTACGACTTCCGGGTGTGCGCGCCCGCCGGCGCCGTCCGGACCGCGGCGGGCTTCGCGCCCGTCACCGAGCACGGCCTCGACCGCCTCGCCGACGCCGACACCGTCATCGTCCCGGCGTGCCACAGCGTGCACGACACCCAGCCCGCCGAGCTCGTCGACGCCGTCCGCGCCGCGTACGAAAACGGCCGGCGGATCGTGTCGCTGTGCTCCGGGGCGTTCGTGCTCGCCGCCGCGGGAATCCTCGACGGGCGGACCGCGACCACCCACTGGATGCACGCCGATCTGCTCGCCCGCCGCCACCCCGAGGTACGCGTCGACGCGTCCGTGCTGTACACCGACGACGGCGACGTGCTCACCAGCGCGGGCACCGCGGCCGGTCTTGACCTGTGCCTGCACATCGTGCGTACCGACCACGGCGCCGCGGTCGCGAACGCCCTGGCGAAGCGGCTCGTCATGCCGCCGCACCGCCCCGGCGGCCAGGCCCAGTACATCGACGCCTGTCCCGTGCCCGACGACGCCGAGGAGCTCGGCCCGCTGCTGGACTGGGTCCGCGAACGCCTGGACCGGCCGCTGACCGTCGCGGCACTCGCCAGGCGGGCCAACCTCACCGAGCGCACCCTCATCCGCCGCTTCCGCGCCGCGACCGGCACCGCCCCGATGACCTGGTTGCGCAACATCCGGCTCGACCACGCCCGCTCCCTGCTGGAGACGACCGCGCTGCCCGTCGACCAGATCGCCGAGCGCTCCGGCCTCGGCAGCCCGGCCAACCTCCGCCACCACTTCACCCGGACCGTCGGCGTGTCGCCCAGCACGTACCGCCGAGCCTTCTCGGCGCGCACCTGACCCTCAGGCCGCGGCGAGAAGGGCGGCGGGGCCGCCGGAGACGGCGCGTGAACCGGCTCCGGCGGCCACGGGTGCGCTAACCCCACGTCATGTCGAGCTGGTGCTCGTACGGGGGGTAGCCGGCCCGCGCGAACGCCTTCGCCATCGGGGTGTTGCCCACATCCGTCGACGCCCGGATCCGGTCCACGCCCTGCGCGGCGAGGACCCGGGTGCCCTCGCCGAGGATCTCGTCGACGTACCCCCGTCCGCGGTGGGCCGGGCGTACACCGATGTAGGCGATGGTCGGGTTGTATCCGTTGTGCACCGGGATGACGAACCCCACGGGCTCGCCGTCCGGCAGCGTCGCGATCCGCCACCACTCCCGCGGGCTCCGGTAGCCGGTCAGCTCGTCCTCGTACTGCGCCTCGGCCGCCGCGCGGGCCGGCATGCGCGTCAGGTCGGCGCGGCCGTGGGCGTCGAGCGTGCCGTCCAGCACCTCGGCCATCAGCCCGATGAGCTCCTCGGCGTCGCCGACGGGACGGAAGACGAGCCGGCCGTCCGGCTCGGGGACGGGACCGCCGCGTCGCCACTCCATCCGCAGACGTTCGACGAGGGGACGGGCGCCCAGGTCCTCCAGCACGGACCTGCGCTCCTCGACCGCCCGGCGCGAATCGGGCGACTCGCGCCAGTCCGGTGGGACGAAACGGGTGTACTCCGGGATCGGGGCGCCCGGCGGGACGACCTCGGCCATCGCCGCCCTCAACAGGCGGGTACCCGCGTCGAGCCGGTCCGGCGCGGTGTCGTCGAGGTCGAAGATGTCGAGGAGGAACGGGGCGTCGTGGTGCGGCCGGCTCCACCAGGCGGCCCGGGCGACGAGACGGTCGCCGCGCAGGGCGACCCACATCCAGGAGGGTCTGCGTCGCCCTGCGGCGAGGTCGCCCGCGAACTCGCCGTTCGTCTGGTAGGGGAGCCGGGTGAAAAGCGGGAGTTCGTCCGGCCCGGTGAGCGGGCGCAGGGTCAGGTCGTTCTGTTCTACGGTCAAGCCACTCTCCAGTGGAGGCGTGCGCCCGTCCGTGCCGGGATCAGTGGTGGTCCACGTCCCGTGGGGGGCGGAGCGCGGTGATCAGCGGATGCATCGGCCTGCCCTCCTCTCGTACGTCGCGGGCCTCATGCGAGGCCGGAACACCAGTCCTACCCTCGCCCGGAGCCTGGCCGCAAACCCTTTTCCCCGTGATCCCGGTCAGTCGAACCTGACGTTCGCCAGGGCGGTCCGCGCGACCCGTTCGACCGTGCGCGCGGCGTCCGGTACGGACGTGGGCGCGATGAGGCGGACGGTGACGATCACGTTGGCCCGGCGTGCGATCAGGTCGGCCGTCGTCAGGCCGATCCCGGCGGTGCCGTCGGTGATCTCCCGTGCCTCGTCGGCGAGGCCGCGCACCGGCGCGGCGGTCCGGTCCGGGATGCGGGCCCCGGCCACCGTACGGCGGAAGCCGTCGTGCGCGGTCGCGCTGGCGCTCTCGAACGGGCCCTTGCGGGTCAGGCCCAGGCCGACCGAGAAGGTCCCGACGACGCCGGTTCTCCAGGTACAGCCCTCCTGTCGTTCGATGGGGCCGAGCAGGAGCAGGTCGGCGTCGGGCGTGCGGTCGCCGGGCGGAAGGAGCGCGTGGGCGGTCGACGCGAACATGGCGCACAGGCCGGGCAGCCGCCCGGCCTCGTGGCGCCACGGCCACGACGGATCGTTCCACGGCGCCTCCATCGCGGTCAGCAGCGCGAGACAGCCGACCCACACGGCGCCGCCGGCGGCGACGGCGCCCAGCCGGTGATGCGCGGCGCGTACGGGACGGCCGCTGCGCCGGGCCAGTTCGGCCACGGCCGCGTCGAAGACCGGGTCGGCGCGGTACCGGAACCGCGCGGGCGCGAAGAGCACCCGCGGCCGGTCGGTGATGACCTGCACCTTCTCCAGCAGGAGCCCACGGCGGAGCTCGACGCCCGTCACCTCCGGCCAGGGGATCGGCGGGCCGGCGGCGCTGCCCGGCCACCGTGCCTGCAGGTCCGCGGCGGTGAGGGCCAGCCGGCTGCGCGCCAGGACGGCCGGGTAGACGGAGAGGGCGGCACCCGTCGTGACCGCCATCACCATCGCGGGGGAGTAGGCGAGGAACGCCGCCCAGACGCACACCGCCGTGGCGGTCACCGCCAGCGCGCTCCACACCGTGCACCAGCACCGGAACCGGCGCGAGGAAGCCAGAATCACCGAAGCCATGGACCTGTCTCAGGGGTTAACCGCCGGGTCGAACTTTGTCATAATCCCTGTCATTTCGCCCGTAAGGTAATGCGCTGGGCGAGTCGCGCGCCTTCGTCCGCGCCGCCGAGGC
Organism: Actinoallomurus oryzae; assembly: GCF_039541955.1. NCBI lineage: Bacteria > Bacillati > Actinomycetota > Actinomycetes > Streptosporangiales > Thermomonosporaceae > Actinoallomurus > Actinoallomurus oryzae. Next base: position 73,187 of record NZ_BAABHF010000058.1, read on the forward strand.
CGGTGCCGATCGGCGCCGGGACCGGGCGCGTCTCACCGGGGCCCCACCGGGTGAGGTCCGCCGGCTCGGCGGCGGTCGGCCCGTACGCCCGGCCGGTTCGTCACCGGCCCTCGCTACCATCGCGGACGACATGAGCGAACGGAGCGAGCGAATCAAACAACACGCGCGCCTGGTCCCTCTCCCGACGAAGGAGGGCCCATGAGCGAGCGAGCCGGCAGTACCTCGCGCCCGGTCACACCTCCGGCGCGGGAGGTCTCGTGATCGCTTCCGATGAGACGCCGGCCGTCCCGCGTCCGGCGCAGGTGGGCTACGCGACGCGGGCCGCGCCCGGCGCGGTCAACGAGGATTACGTGGTGGCCGGCCCCGGCTGGGCGGTCGTGCTCGACGGCGCGACCGCGCCCGCCGGCGTCGACAGCGGTTGCGTGCACGACGTCGCCTGGCTGGTGCACCGGCTCGCGGCGGCGCTGAGCGCCCGCCTGGCGGCCGAGTCCGCCGGCGGCCTCCCCGACGTCCTGGCCGGGGCCATCAAGGACGTCTGCGCGGCGCACGGTGACACCTGTGACCTGGCCAACCCCGACAGCCCCTCCTCGACGGTCGCGATCGCCCGCTGGGACCGCGGCGAGCTGGAGTGCCTCGTGCTCGCCGACTCGCCCGTCGTGGTGCGGCGCACGGACGGCTCGGTCGTCGTCGTGGAGGACGACCGCCTCATGCGGCTCCCGGGCGGCCCTCCGTACACGCTCGAGACGGTCCGCTCCCACCGCAACCGGCCGGGCGGGTTCTGGGTCGCGAGCACCAGCCGCGCCGCCGCGTACGAGGCGGTCACCGCGACGTTCCGATGGGAGGACGTCGACACGGTCGCGCTGCTCAGCGACGGCGTGACGCGGCTGGTCGAGCGCTTCGGCCACACGTGGCCGGACCTGCTGCGGCAGCTGCGGAGCGCCGGGCCGGGCCGCGTGATCGACCTCGTACGGGAGGCCGAGCTCGCCGCGCCGGCCGCGCGCGGAAAGCCCCACGACGACGCCACCGCCCTGGTCGTGACGCGTGGCTGAGCCGGCGGAGCCCGGCCCGTCCCGGCACCTCGGCGCGCTCGGCCTGGCCCGCGACCCCATCGGGGATCCGCTGGTCTACCCGGGACGGCCGCCGGCGGAGTCCGGACTGCTGACCGGCGACCGCTTCCTTCCGCTGCGGGAGGAGCCCGGCACCCCGCCGGGAGGCCGGCGGCTGCCCGGCGGGGAGACCCTCGACGACGCCCTGATCGGCGCGGGCGGGCCACGGCTCGCGGACCGGCACCCCGTTCTGGCGGTCGGGTCCAACGGCTCGCCCGCCCAGGTGCACCGCAAGCTCACGGGACGTGCCCCGGTTCTGGTGCCGATGACGTACGCCGACGTGACCGGTCTCGTCCCCGGCGTGTCCGCGCATGTGAGCCGGCCCGGGTACGTCCCGGCGGCCCCGGTGCTCGAGCCGGGCGCCACCGCGCGGCTCATCGTCCTGTGGCTCGACGACGACCAGCTCGCCGTCGTGGACGCCACCGAGCCGAACTACCGCCGCCTGCGCACCCCGGGCGCCGTGCGCGTCTCACTGGGCGGCGTGCCGGTCGGCTGCGGACTGTACGCCGGGCGGCACGGCTGCCTCACCGATCGGAGGGGCCGGCCGTTCCGCCTGACCGCGCAGGCCACGCTGCTGGCGGCACTGCTCGCCGACCTGCCCGCGCTGGGCCGCCTCGCCGGCACGGACGACTCCGCCGAGCTGGCCGTGCGCGTCCGCCGCGACCCGGCGCTGCGCGAGGACATCCGGCTGCTGTGGCGCCGGGAGAACCGGGTCATCGAGCAGGCCGGGCTCACGCCCGACGGCGCCTGAGCAACGAACGCGAACGGCTCACCGCCGGATCCGCGGTCGTCCCGGCCGCCTGAGACCTTCGTCCAGGAGCCCGCCGGGCGGCCCGAGCCCCGCCGTACGACGCTCGCCGCGCAGGGGACTTCCGGGCGATCGCTGACGCGCGGAACCGGATTCACCAGCGAAGCCATACTTTTTCGCGGCTTTGGCCATACCATGGATCCATGGCCACGGAGAAGATCACGGTGACTGTACCCGCGGAGGTGCTGGAGAGCGCCCGCGCCGCCGTCGCGTCCGGAGCCGCGCCGAGCGTCTCGGCCTACGTCTCCGAAGCCGTACGCGACCGCGCGGCGCGCGACCGGCTCGTCGCCGCCGTGGAGAGCCGCTGGGGACCGTTCGACGACGAGGCGACCGACTGGGCGCGCCGGATATTCGAGAGTGGCGACGGGGACTCCCGGCGGACTCGGTGAACCTCTCCGGCCGCGTACTGGACGTTCCCGCACTGGTGGATCTCGCGACCGGCCGCAGCCAGCACATGCGCGCGCTGGTCGGCTTCGTCGCTGCCCGTGGCTACAGCCTGGTGGCGCCCGCGACCGCCCTGACGAAGGCCGCCACCATAGCCAACGAGCGCGGCCTGCAGGAGCTCGCCTGGGCGGTGGAGAGCGCCTCGGTGGTCGTGCTGGCCCTCGACGAGCGCAACGCGTTCGCCATCGGTGACGCCGCCCGCCAGGCCGGCATCCGCGACATCGTCGACGCGCACGTGGCACGGGCGGCCGCCGACCGGGGCTGGCCGATCGTCACCAGCGCGGAAGCGGCGGTCAAGTGGAAGACCCTCGGCCTGGCGGTGCAGAGCCTGCCCTGAGCCGCTTCGTCAGTGAGCGCTCTCGGGGGTGGACAGCACGGCCGACAGGAGCCGGCGCGCCTCATCGGCGAACGCCGCGTCGACCAGGAGGTCGTAGCGGTCCGCCACCACCGACCGCATCGACGTGTACGCCCTCTTCTGGAGGAAGTAGGCGACGGCCGAGAAGGCCGCGCCGAACAGGAGGCCCACGATGATCCCCGAGATCACCGCGCCCTCCACCACCCGGGGCGTGACGATCCAGAAGACGATGCCGATCAGGAGCCCGATCCACGCCCCGGTGCTCGCGCCGGTCAGCAGCGCACGGCCCAGCGTCCAGCGGCCGAGGATGCGCTCCTCCAGTTTCAGCCCGCTGCCCACGATCGTGACGTGTTCGACCGGGAACTTGTGCTCGGCGAGCAGGTCCACCGCGTGCTGGGCGGCCTCGTGACTGCTGTAGGTGCCCAAGACGACCTTGTGCGGTCCGACGGTGCTCCGTTCGCTCATTCTCCGACCCCCGTCTTCTGTTCATCGGTTACGGCGACTGACGCGTCGCCATGCGCCGCGCCGAAGTCAGGCGCGGTCATTCCTCTTCTGCGGCGACGGCATCGGCGACCGCCTCGGGCCGGTCGTACCGGCGGTCCGGAATGCGCCGTAGCGCCTCGACCACCGGCCATGGGGCGTCCTGACGCCCGGCGTGCGCGGCGAGATCGTCACGGCGCGCCGGATAGGACATATCGCCGAGATAACCGCTCGCCAGCTCCGCGAACGCCCGGCTCACCTCGGCGGGCCGCGAGTAGCGCCGGTCCGGGAGCTCACGCAGGGCCGCGATCACGCGGTCGCATTCTTCGCGGGCGTGCGCGAGAAGTTCGTCGCGAGTGGCGGGAAAACCGGCCTTGTGAAGGTGCCGCTGCAACAGGGCCGGACTGATCAATTTGGTATCGCCCATGAATTCGGTCGCCCCCCGATTGTTCGAACAACGCATCGAGAAACGCGCCCACGCCACGATGAAATCGGCCGGGCGTCATTCGACCTCATTTACGGAGTCTACCTTCGCCGCCGTGTCCCGGGGAAGTCGTCCCAGGTCAGGCGGTGTATCACGCGGATGTCAGCCGGCCGCCGAGAAAGGCGAGCTGCGCCGGCAGGCGCCGCAGCCAGAACGCGCCGTCATGGCATCCGCGCGTCATCGCCCCGGCGGGACGCAGCCGGTCGCGCAGCCGTCGCACCATCGGGGCGAACGGGTCGCTCGTCCCGCAGTCGACCCACGCCGGGACGCCGCGGAGCCTGCCCAGCCCGTGGAACACATCGTGCCGGGCGAAGTCCTCCGGGCCGTCGAAGGCCTGATGGTTGGTCCTGCGGGCGTTCGCGTACGACGGGAAGAGTGCGGGCGACGCCGCGACCATCGCGGCCATGCGCGGGGCGCCCACCGTCTCGGCGAGCACCAGCGCCCCGTACCCGCCCATGGACCAGCCGATCACCCCGAACCGGTCGGTCCGCGCACCCTTACGGCGCAGGAGCGGCAGCAGCTCGTCCGTGATCATCGCGATCGGGTCATCCCCGCTCGCTCGCGGGTGCCAGTAGGAGTTCGGCCCGCCGTCGACCGCCACCAGCGCGAACGGCGGCGTGCTCCGCGTCCGTACGGCCTCGGCGAGATAGCGGTCGAGCCGCAGGCCGCGGGCGGCGCTCGCCCCGGTGCCGCCGTTCCCGTGCAGTGCGACGGCGACCGGGAGGCCGCGCGGCGAGGTGACGCCCGCGGGCAGCACGACGGTCGCGGTGACGTCGGTGTTCCGGCGGCGCGAGTGGAAGGTCAGGGGGCGGACGACGCCCGCGGTGGCCGGCGCCTCCGGCAGTGTGCGGCACCGCCCGATCGCCCGGTCGAAGGCGACCTTGCCCGGCAGGACGTCCTCCTCGACGAGGATCGCCCCGGTGCCGCCGGCGACCGCGACGCCGCCCAGCGCCGCGCCCCCGAACACGAACGCCCGCCTCGACACCATGCGAAGGCCTCCTCCGATCGATCATCAGAGGTACCGACGCGAGCCGTCCCGGGCCGGTTCCCCTCCGCGCGTACCCGGGTGTGCGCGGAGGGGGCCGCGCCGACGGCGTACGGGCACGACCGAGCACGCGGCCGATCCCGCCCTCTCGGCGAGGGATCCGTGCTCGTCGCGGCCGTCACCGGCCCGAGGAGTTCGTACCGCCGGGCGACCCATGCCCCACCGCTCGCCGCACGCGAAAATGCGCCACCTGCGCGAACGTGCGATCCGTGGCGCGGCTGTCACCGTTCGCACGTCCGTACGGCCGGACATCCAGTACGATCCTGCACCGCCGCACCTCGCCGGTGGGGCGCTCGCCCCCTGCGGCATTCGTGCGCCCACGCCTCAGGTGTCACGATGGTTCTCACAGGGAAGGAAAGTCACACGAATCTCTGGTGTGAACCTCTATCGCTCCACAATCTTCGCAAGGTGTCCGATAGCGGATTGGGCGCTTGGCTGTTTGGTGTGTTGTCCGCTAAGGTCGTCTCGTTCGCAAGTTTCACTAAAAGGTGTAGCGGTGGTTTCTTGACTCCGTTACTTCCTGCCTCTATAACAGTTGCGGCAGATTTGTAGATTTCGGCTGACGGGAACACGCCATCGGCCCGGGTGGGAGAGGATTCAGGGTGCCCCGGCCCGGAAGTGCCACTGTCCGTAATCGTCGGCTCGCGGCTGAGCTGAGGCGTTTGCGGGAGACCGGCAATCTCACCGGTGACGACGTCGCCGAGCGGCTGGGATGGTCCGCCTCCAAGGTCAGCCGCCTGGAAAATGCGCGCCAGGCTCCGCGTTTCGCCGACGTCCGCCGGTTGCTGGACCTGTACGGCGTCGAGGGCTCGTACCGCGAGCAACTGCTCCAGCTCGCCCGTGACGCCGTACGCCGCGGTTGGTGGGAGGCGTTCTCCGACGCGCTGCCGGAGCAGTACGCCTCCTATATCGGCCTTGAGATCGAGGCCGAGAAGATCTGGCAGTGGGAGACACAGGTCGTGCCCGGTCTGTTGCAGACCGAAGCGTACGCCCAGGCGGTCGAGCAACGCTCGCACTCGACCGAGGTGATCCCGCCGAGCCGGGTCGACGCACGCGTGGAGGCCCGCCTGGCCCGGCAGAGGGTGCTCACCCGTGAGACGCCCCTCCAGCTGTCGGTCGTGCTGGACGAGGCCCTGCTGCTCAGGCGTTACGGCGACGCCGCCGTGATGGCCGAGCAACTCCAGCACCTCGAAGAGCTCTCCGTTCTCCCTAATTTGAGTATCCAAGTTCTTCCACTTGATGGACCTCATCCGATCGCGACGGGGTCCTTCACGCTTCTGCAATTCCCGTTGGTGGGCGGGATCAAGTTTCATGACGTCGTGTATATCGAACACCTCAACGGGTGCTCATATCTAGAAGAGGCAACCGAAACCTACCGGTATAGGCTTAGTTTCGAACGACTCAGTGCAGAGGCGCTCGGGCCAGCGGAGTCCATGGAGAAGATATCCAGGATAGCCCGGATGTGGACATCATGAAGAGGGGGGAGGTGGCCTGATAATGGGACAAGAAGTGCGCTTTGCGGAAATGGACTGGAAGAAAAGCTCTCGCAGTATGGCTAATCAGCAGTGTGTAGAAGTCGCGCCGGTTTCGTTGTTGGACGAGTCGGTAGAGTCTTCGTCTAACTAGGATATAGTACGCGGATTCGCCTTATCGGCCGCATCCGCTTCAAGGCCCACTTTCCCGGCTCCCACCGAATGGGGAAGTGGGCCGATATTTCGGCCTCACCCGGCCGTCGAGCTTGGGGATGTCGCAGGTTGACCGGCGAGAAGGCGTTTTCGGCCGGCCGAGGCCGTTCTACGAGACCGCTTGGAAAGAGTATTCGCGGCGGGTGCTGGAGGGATCCTCCAGAAGTGGGCGGGGCGGGAACCCGGGCAAGGCCGGAGGTCCGTGTCCGGCCACGGCTACCGCGAGGGCGTTCTGCGGCTGCGTGATCGCCGGGAATCGTTCCTCGCGCTGAGCTTGTCGTCCTGTGTGCGGCGAGTTTTCCTGGGCGCTCAGTGCTGGTATCGATGCCCGTCTTGTCGGGTATGCGTCTGTTACCGGTGTGTTCATCGGAGGTTGTTCTCGCGAACACGGGGGAGTCGCCATGACGATTGGCGGGATCATCACCGCGATCATCTTCGGTGCGATTATCGGCGCGATCGCGCGGTTGCTGGTGCCCGGGCGGCAGAACATGCCGATATGGCTGACCATCGCGGTCGGCATCGTCGCCGCCTTCATCGGCACGTGGATCGCCCACCTGCTCAACCTGAGGACGCACGGCTTCAACTTCTGGGAGACGATCTTCCAGATCATCGTCGCCGTGATCGGCGTTCTGCTCGTGACCACGCTGTGGCCCAGGAGAACCTAGCGCCCGGCTCGTGACAGCGGCCGCCGCCCCCCCGGGCACCGGGGTCATCCGGCGTTTCCGGCCGGGGGGTGACGGTGGATCAGCGTGTCTCGTGCGCGGTGGGCGGCCGGAGGATGGGGCGCAGGCGATCCAGCACCGTGGCGTCCTCGATGGTGGACGGCACCGGAACGTCGTCGCCGTCCGCGATGCCGCGCATCGTCCCACGGAGGATCTTGCCCGACCGCGTCTTCGGCAGGGCCGGCACCACCGAGACCTCCTTGAAGGCCGCGACCGGGCCGATCTGCTCACGTACCGCGCGCACGAGTTCGTCGCGCAGCCGTGGCTCGTCCACGTCCGTGCCGCTCTTCACGACGACGAAGCCGCGCGGCACCTGCCCTTTCAACGCGTCCCGTACCCCGACCACCGCGGCCTCGGCCACCGACGGGTGGGCGCACAGCACCTCCTCCATCGCTCCGGTCGACAGCCGGTGCCCGGCCACGTTGATGACGTCGTCGGTGCGGCCCATCACCCAGATGTAGCCGTCCTCGTCGATCGAGCCGCCGTCGCCGGTCAGATAGTGGCCCGGGAACCGGGACAGGTAGGACTCGATGTACCGCTCGTCGTCGTTCCACAGCGTGAGCAGCGTCCCGGGCGGCAGCGGCAGCCGGATCGCGATCTCGCCCTCGGCGCCGGGCGGGGCGATCGACCCGTCGGGCAGCAGCACCCGCACGTCGAAGCCGGGTACGGCGACGGTCGGCGAGCCGGGCTTGACGGGCATCGGCTCCAGGCCCCGCAGGTTCGCCGCGACCGGCCACCCGGTCTCGGTCTGCCACCAGTGGTCGATCACCGGGCGGTCGAGGATGCGCGTGGCCCAGTCGTACGTGCCCGGGTCGAGGCGTTCTCCCGCGAGGAACAGGGTGCGCAGCGCCGACAGGTCGTGCCCGGCGAGGAGACGGCCCTCCGGGTCCTCTTTCTTGACGGCCCGGATCGCGGTGGGCGCGGCGAACAGGGCGTTCACCCGGTGCTCGGCGGCCACCCGCCAGAACGCCCCGGCGTCCGGCGTGCCGACCGGCTTGCCCTCGTACAGCACCGTCGTACAGCCCGCGAGCAGGGGCGCGTAGACGATGTAGGAGTGCCCGACCACCCAGCCGACGTCCGAGGCGGCCCAGAACACGTCGCCGGCCGAGACGCCGTAGACGTTCGGCATCGTCCACCGCAGCGCGACTGCGTGCCCGCCGTTGTCACGGACGACGCCCTTGGGCCGGCCGGTCGTGCCGGAGGTGTAGAGGATGTAGAGCGGGTCGGTGGCGGCGACCGGTACGCAGTCGGCCGGGCTCGCCTCCGCCATCGCCTGGTCCCAGTCGACGTCGCGGCCGTCGACGAGCGGCGCCGGCGCCTGCGGACGCCGTACGATCACGCAGTCGCCGACCTTGTGGTCGGCGAGTTCGAGTGCCTCGTCCAGCATCGGCTTGTACTCGATCACCCGGTTGCCCTCGATGCCGCAGGACGCGGACACCACGACCTTGGGCCGGGCGTCGTCGATGCGGACGGCCAGTTCGCGGGGCGCGAAGCCGCCGAACACCACCGAGTGCACCGCGCCGATGCGCGCGCAGCCCAGCATCGCGATCACCGCCTGCGGGATCATCGGCAGGTAGAGGACGACCCGGTCGCCGCGTTCGACGCCGAGACCGCGGAGCACCCCGGCGAACCGCGCCGTCTCATCCCGCAGCTCCCGATAGGTGTAGGTCTGCCGCGTGCCGGTGACCGGGCTGTCGTAGATGAGCGCAGGCTGGTCGGCGCGGCCCTGCTCGACGTGCCGGTCGACGGCGTTGTCGCAGGTGTTGAGCTCCCCTCCGGCGAACCACCGGTAGAACGGCGCGGCGCCGTCGTCCAGCACCCGCTCGGGAGGAGTGCGCCAGCGGATGTCACGGGCGGCCTCCGCCCAGAACCGTGCCGGATCGCCGAGACTGCGTTCGTACGCGGCCGTGTAGGGGCCCATGTCGCACCTCCGCCAAAAGGGGACTCCACTATGGCGATCGCGTGCGCCACTTCGTCAAGACATCTCCACGGGCCGGGAGGCGCGGAACGCGTGTCCCGCGCCTCCCGGCCCTTGGCGGGCGGCCGGCGTTGGCGATCACTCGCCGCTGACGCCTGGCCGGGCGGCGATCGTCAGGCGGGCGGGCCGTCGGTGAACTCGACGTCGCAGCAGGAGACGAAGAACTCGCCGGTCATCCTGCCGTTGTCGTCGATCGGCCCGCCGTGGCCGCCCCAGATGCCGACGATGACGTGCCGGCCGACCTTGGGCGGCAGCGCTTCGGTGGTGTGGCGGGTGACGCCGGGATCGCCGTGAATCTCGGTCATGAACGGGGTCGGCTCGAGGTCCTCCCAGGTCAACGGAGTGCTGGGGTCCCAGTCGTCCCTGGTGACGAACCACTGGTGAGTCCAGGTCTCGCCGATGTGGTGGGCGGTGTAGGCGTACGAGAAGGCGTACTCGCCGGACGAGGACGCCAGCGTGGCGGTGGGCCAGTCGCCGACCAGGTCGAGCCCGGCGAAGGCGGGGTTGGCGGCGGAGGCGAGGTCACCGCCGCGGAAGAACTTGCGGTATTCGAGGTAGGAGCCGTTCCAGGGGGGATCGGCCTTCATCGCCTCCGCCGGCGGGACGACCTCCTGCCAGGTGCGGCCGGTGTTCAGCTGCCGTGCGCGTTCGCAGATCTCGGCGGGATCGTTGTCGCGGATCGCCCGTACGGCACGGCTGGGAGGGGAGCCGGCGCTTCCGTGCCGGGTGTTCCGGCGCGGCGGCGCGGCGGCCCGCGGCCCGCGGATCGGGTCGACGTACCGGCGGCTGTCGCCGGGGCGGACGGCGACGGTGACCTCGTCGGTGAACGCGCTCCACGAACCGTCGGAGAGTTTGGCGCGGACCTTGACCCGGTACTGCGGATAGGGATGGGCCCCCAGGCAGACCCAGTGGGTGCGCGCCAGCTGCCAGCCCGGTGCCCACGACGGCCAGTACAGAACGGCGGTCTGCCGGATCTGCCCGTCGTTGAGCCAGACCTCGTAGTAGTGCGGATAGGGCGCGTCGCCGTCGTTCCAGTCGGCCGGCGGCGGCCAGTCCGCCCCGTCGTTGTCGCCGACGGTCCAGGACAGCTGGAGGCCGTACAGGGTGACGTCGCCGTCGGTGCGATGGGCGGCCGTGGCGTGGAGGGTGTGCGGTGCCACGACCTCTGGGAGGGTTTCGGTCATCCGATCGCGTTCCTTGTCTGCCGGTTCGGTCGGGTTCGACGATCCGCCTGGCGTCTCACCGCGAGCGAGGGGTCCGGCCGCCGGCACGGCATCGCGTCTCGGGCGGCATGCGAATGACGCCACGGCCACGCCCGTCGTCCGGTTCCCCCGTCTCGCCGCGAGGGACGAGCCGTCACCCTCAGTATCCGTACCCGTGCGGTCCGTGTCGACGGAAAGTCCTTCTTTCCGGGTGCGAGACCGAGGATCAGGCGAGGAAGTCGAAGCGCGTCCCGGCCCGCGCGGTGCGGAAGGCGAGCCAGCTCAGCGCCAAGTCCTGCCACGGCAGGCCGACCGGTGCGTAAACGGTCACCTCCGCCTCGCCCGTGCGGCCGGCCTTACCGTCCAGCACCTCGCTCAGCGTGCCCGCGGCGTCCTCGGCTCCCAACCCGGCGTTGCCCAGCGCGCCCATCTCCAGCGACAGCGCGACGTCGTCGACGAACACCCGGCTCGCCCGCAGCAGGTCCGCGGCGAGCTCGGCCTTGCCCGGTTCGTCCGCGCCGAGTGACGTCACGTGCGCACCGGGCGCGACGTCGCCGGCGCGAAGGACCGGCTCCCGCGCCCAGGTGGCGGTGACGACGATCTCCGCCGCCGAGATCTCCGGCGGCGGCACCGGCCTTCCGCCGTGCCGGACGGCGAACGCCTCCGCGCGTGCCGGATCGCGGTCGGTGACGAGCAGCTCGCGTACCGGGCGCAGGCGGCGCAGCCCGCGGACCACCAGGTCCGCCTGGGCGCCCGCGCCGACGACCGCGACCGTGCCCGCGCCGGTAGGGGCCAGCGCGTGTGTGCCCAGGGCCGCCGCCAGGCCGGTGCGGTACGCGGTGACGGTGGCCGAGTCCAGCAGCGCCAGAAGCTCCCCGGTCGCCAGGTCGTGCAGGCAGACGACGCCCCGCAGGGCCGGGCCGGCGGACGGGAACTTGGCGTTCACCTTCACCGTGTACGCGGGCACTCCGTCGACCAGTCCGGGGATGAGCGCGGTGGCGGTCCCCGGACCGGGCAGGTCGGTGCGGACCCGGAGCGGGCGCACGGCGGGAGACAGAGGCAGGAACCCCGCGCGCAGCGCCTCCAGGCACGCCTCCGGGTCCAGGAGCCCTTCCAGGTCGGTGCGGTTCAGCAGCATTGTCACGCCGCCGATCCTCCCAGCGGCGTCGCCGAGCGTGGCGCGCGCCCGTCCGCGGTCATAGATTTCACGCATGGACACCCGACGCCGCGTGCCGCGTACCGATGCCGTGCTCGCCGATCCGCGCCTCGTCGAGGCGGCCGGCCGGCTGGGGCGGCGCATCGTCAAGGCGGCCGTCGCCGGGGCGCAGGAACGCGCCCGCGCCGGCGCGATCCCCGCCGAGGACGTCGCCGACGCCGCGGTGGCGTCGCTGCCGGCGACGGCCGCGAGCCTGCGGCCCGTGATCAACGCCACCGGCGTGCTGCTGCACACCAACCTGGGCCGCGCGCCCCTGTCGGAGGCCGCGTGCGCGGCGCTGGCCGAGGCCGCCGGCTGCACCGACGTGGAGTTCGACCTGGAGACCGGTGGGCGCGGCCGGCGCGGGCGCGGCGCGCTCGCCGCCCTCGCCGCCGCGTGCCCGGCGGCGGAGGCGGTGCACGTGGTGAACAACAACGCCGCCGCGCTCGTGCTCGCCGCCACCGCTCTGGCCCGGGACCGGGAGATCGTCATCAGCCGCGGCGAGATGGTGGAGATCGGCGACGGTTTCCGGCTGCCCGAGCTGCTGGCCTCGACCGGCGCGCGGCTGCGCGAGGTGGGCACCACCAACCGCACGACCGCCGCCGACTACGCCGAGGCGGTCGGCCCGGACACCGGCTTCGTGCTCAAGGTGCACCCCTCCAACTTCCGGATCGAGGGGTTCACCGCGGAGGCGCCGGTGCGGAGCCTGACCGGCCTCGGCGTGCCCGTCGTGGCCGACATCGGCTCCGGCCTGCTCGCGCCCGAGCCGCTGCTGCCCGCCGAGCCCGACGCCGCGACGGTGCTCGCCGACGGCGCCGACCTGGTCACCGCCAGCGGGGACAAGCTCCTCGGCGGCCCGCAGGCCGGGCTGCTGCTCGGCCGGTCGGAGCTGGTCGAACGCCTGCGGAGGCATCCCCTCGCGCGGGCGCTGCGCGTCGACAAGCTCACCCTCGCCGCGCTGGAGGCCTCGCTACGCGGACCGGAACCCCCGGCCGTACGAGCCCTGCACGCCGACCCGGTCACCGTCCGCGAGCGTGCGGCGCTGCTCGCCAAGGAGCTGGGCGGCCACGACGCGCGGGTCGTCGACTCGGCCGCCCGGGTCGGGGGCGGCGGCGCGCCCGGCGTCGAGCTGCCGAGCGCGGCCGTCAGCCTGCCGGAGGCCTGCGCCGTGCCGCTGCGCCGCGCCGGAATCGTGGGCCGGGTCGAGGACGGCCGCGTGCTGCTGGACCTGCGTGCGGTTCCGGCCGAGCTGGATCCCGCCGACCTCGCCGCCCGCGTACGCGCCGCGCTCGGGGAGCGCTAGTGCACGTCGTCGCGACCGCCGGCCACGTCGACCACGGCAAGTCGACCCTCGTCCGGCTGCTCACCGGGATGGAGCCCGACCGCTGGGCCGAGGAGCGCCGCCGCGGCATGACGATCGACCTGGGATTCGCCTGGACGGCCCTGGAACGGGGGGAGCGGCTGGCGTTCGTGGACGTGCCCGGGCACGAGCGGTTCGTCACGAACATGCTGGCCGGGGTCGGCCCGGTCCCGGCCGTCATGATCGTCGTGGCGGCGGACGAGGGCTGGATGCCGCAGTCCGCCGAGCACCTGGCCGCCATCGACGCGCTGCGGGTCCGCCACGGGCTGCTCGTCGTCACCCGCTCCGACCGCGCCGACCCGGCCAAGGCCCTCGCCCAGGCGCGTGCCGAGATCGCCCGCACCTCCCTGGGCGACGTGGAGGCGGTCACCGTCAGCGGCGCCACCGGCCATGGGCTGCCGGACCTGCGCGCCGCGCTCGGCCGCCTCATCACCCGTCTGCCCGCCCCCGACCCCGGCGCCCCCGTGCGCGTCTGGGTCGACCGCGCGTTCACCATCAAGGGCAGCGGCACGGTCGTCACCGGCACCCTGCCCGCCGGCACCGTACGCTCCGGAGGCGAACTGCTCCTCGACGGCCGCCCGGTCCGCGTGCGCGGTCTGCAGACGCTCAAGGAGAACGCCGCCGAGGTCTCCGCCGTCGCCCGGATCGCGATCAACCTGCGGGGCGTCGAGCGCGACGAGGTCTTCCGCGGCATGGCGCTGCACGCCGGCGAGTGGACCGTCACGGACCTTCTCGACGTCCGGGTGAAGGACGCCGCCCGACTGCCGCGCGAGCCGGTCCTGCACATCGGCTCGGCCGCCGTGCCCGTACGCCTGCGCCCGCTCGGCGACGACGCGGCGCGTCTCACCCTCGCCCGGCCCCTTCCGCTGCACATCGGCGACCGGCTGCTGCTGCGTGACCCCGGTGCCCGCCGGGTCACCGGAGCCGACGTCCTCGACGTGCGCCCGCCGGTCCTGCGGCGGCGCGGAGCGGCGGCCGCCCGGGCCCGCGAACTGGCCACCGGCGTGCCCGGCGCAGCGGAGCTGGTGCGCAGACACGGCCTGATCCGCCGGTCCGAGCTCGTCGCGATGGGCGTGACGCCCGAGAGTGAGCCGGTGACCGGCGACTGGCTCGCCGATCCCGCGCACTGGGCGTCCCTGCGCCGCCGGCTCGCCGAAGAGGTCGCGCGGCACGCCGCGGCCGACCCGCTGGCGCCCGGCCTGCCGGTCGAGGCCGCTCGCGCCCTGCTGGACCTGCCCGACCGGCGGCTCGTGGACGCGCTCGCCGGACCGCCGCTGCGCCTGGAGTCCGGCCGGGTGCACGCCGGCGACGCCGGGGGCCTGCCCGCCCCGGTCGCCGAGGCCGTACGGCGGCTGCGCGCCGACCTGGAGCGCGCCCCGTTCCGCGCGCCGGAGGCCGGCCGGCTCGCCGAGCTCGGGCTCACCGGGCGTGCCCTGGGCGCGGCCGTGCGGGCCGGCGCGCTGCTGCGCGTCGCGGAGGGCGTCGTCCTGCTGGCGGGAGCCGACGACCGGGCGGCGGACGTGCTCGCGTCGCTGCCGCAGCCGTTCACGGTCAGCGAGGCGCGCAAGGCCCTCGACACCAGCCGCCGCGTGGCCGTGCCGCTGCTGGAGCACCTGGACCGCCGCGGGCTCACCGTCCGCACCGGCGACCGCCGTACGCTCCGGGGCGGGCGTGGGTCCTCCGGCGGCCTCTGACACGATGGCCGGGCGGCGAAGGGAGAAGCCACATGGCCGAAGAGCTCACGGCGCTCGACGTGCGGCACGACGAGGAGAAGAAGCGGTATGAGGCGTGGTCCGGCGACACGCTCGCCGGGGTCGCCTACTACCGCGAGCGGGCCGACCGGACGATCTTCACCCACACCGAGGTCGAGGCGGCCTTCGAGGGCAAGGGCGTCGGCAAGGCCCTGGCCGCCGCCGCGCTCGACGACACCGTACGCCGCGGCCGTGCGATCGTTCCGCTGTGCCCGTTCATCGCCGCCTACCTGCGCAAGCACCCTGAGTACGAGGAGCACGTCCGCCGGCCCGACGGCGCCGCATGAGCGAGCGAATCGAAGACACGCGCCTGAGGATCGCTCCTCCGACGAAGGAGGACTCACGAGACGTGGACGCCCATCCGGCGATCACCGAGGCGCCGCCGGCGGCCGGTGAGGGCGCGGTGCTGGAGCTTTATGAGTCCCGGCAGGTGCCGCTCGGCGGCGTCCGCGGCATGCGGGTGGACCGGCTGCTGCCGCACCGGTCGCTGCCCACCGTCGGCGGCTGGTGCTTCCTCGACCGGTTCGGCCCGCAGCGCACCGACATGCGGGTGCTGCCCCACCAGCACACCGGCCTGCAGACGGTCACCTGGCCCCTGCGCGGCGAGATCCGGCATCGCGACAGCCTGGGCAACGACGTGCTCCTGCGGCCGGGGCAGCTGAACCTCATGACCGCGGGCCACGGCGTGTCGCACTCGGAGTTCTCCGTCGGGGACGCGCCGTTGCTGGACGCCCTCCAGCTCTGGCTGGCGCTGCCCGCCGGCCGCGCGGCCGGCGAGGCCGGGTTCGAGCAGCACACCGAACTGCCCGTGTACGAGGACGGCGGCCTGCGGGCGACCGTCTTCGCCGGCGGGCTCGGCGGTACGGTCTCGCCCGCCACCGTGTACACCCCGCTGGCCGGCGCCGACCTGGAACTCGCCCCCGGGACCGCCGCGAGCGTGCCGCTGCGCCCCGACTTCGAACACGCCCTGCTGGTCCTGTCCGGCGAGCTGGAGGTCGCCGGCACGCGGCTCGCCGCGGGGCCGCTGCTGTACCTCGGTACCGGACGCGACGAGGTGACCGTGTCGGCCGCCGCCGAGGCGCGTGCCGTCCTGCTCGGCGGCGAGCCGTTCCCCGACGAGCTGGTGATGTGGTGGAACTTCGTCGGGCGCAGCCACGAGGAGATCGCCGCGGCCCGCGCCGGCTGGGAGGAGGGCGACCGGTTCGGCACGGTTCCCGGGCACGGCGGTGAGCGCATCCCCGCGCCCGCGCTGCCCGGCGTACGCCTGCGGCCCCGGAGCCGTCGCTCCCGTTGACCTCGGTCGCGGCCGGCGTCTCCGCCTCGCCGCGGGGGAAAATGGGTTGAAACGGATGATCACTTTGCGGCGTCATAGTCACGGCACACCGCGGAATTCGGAGAGGAGATGGTGATGCCGTACACGATGCGAGGCGGTCACGTCCCGATCCGGATCTGGACCGATCCCGCCGAGGTCGAGCCGGGCGCGCTCGACCAGCTCCGCAACGTCGCGAACCTGCCCTGGGTGCACGGCGTGGCGGTCATGCCGGACGTGCACTACGGCAAGGGCGCGACGGTCGGCTCGGTCATCGCGATGCGCGACGCCGTGGCCCCCGCGGCGGTCGGGGTGGACATCGGCTGCGGAATGACCGCGGTCAAGTCCAGCCTCACCGTCGAGGACCTGCCCGACGACCTGAGCCGCCTGCGGGCCAAGATCGAGAAGGCCGTGCCGGTCGGGCGCGGCGCGCACAGGACGGCCGTGGACCCCTCGGCCGTGCCGGGGCTGAAGGAACGCGGCTGGTACGAGTTCTGGCAGGCCTACGACGAGCTGGCGCCGGTCGCCCGGTCCCGCCGGGGCCGCGCGACGTCCCAGCTGGGCACGCTCGGGTCCGGCAACCACTTCCTGGAGGTGTGCGCGGACGATGAGGGCGCGGTGTGGGCCGTGCTCCACTCGGGGTCGCGCAACATCGGCAAGGAGCTGGCCGAACACCACATCGAGGCCGCGATGCGGCTGCCGCACAACCAGGACCTGCCGGACCGCGACCTGGCGGTGTTCCTCAGCGGGACGCGCAAGATGGAGGAGTACCGCCGGGACCTGTTCTGGGCGCAGGACTACGCGCGGCGCAACCGCGCCGTGATGATGGCGCTGACCCAGAACGTCATCACGCGCTACTTCGCCGGCAAGCGGGTCCGCTGGGACGACGTCATCTCCTGCCACCACAACTACGTGGCGGAGGAGACCTACGACGGTGTCGAGCTGCTCGTCACCCGCAAGGGCGCGATCCGCGCGGGAGAGGGCGATCTCGGCATCATCCCGGGCTCGATGGCGACGGGCACCTACATCGTCCGCGGTCTGGGCAACGAGAAGGCCTTCAACTCCGCGTCGCACGGCGCGGGCCGCAGGATGAGCCGTAACCGGGCCAAGAAGTCCTTCACGGTCGACGACCTGATCGAGCAGACGCGGGGCGTCGAGTGCCGCAAGGACTCGGGTGTCATCGACGAGATCCCCGGCGCGTACAAGGACATCGAGTCGGTGATCGAGGCGCAGACCGACCTCGTGGAGGTCGTGGCCCACCTGCGTCAGCTCGTCTGTGTCAAGGGTTGACCCGGGACGCAGAGCTCATGACTCAGGTGATCGTTGTCAACGGCGGTTCCAGCTCGGGGAAGTCCGGGATCGTTCGGTGTCTGCAGGCGGTCCTGCCGGATCCATGGCTGGCCCTCGGCACGGACACCCTGGTCGCGGCGATGCCGGCGTCCATGCGGGCGTCGGACGGCGGGATCGAGTTCGCTCCGGACGGAGGGGTGGTCGTCGGTCCGGAGTTCCGAACGCTGGAAGCGGCATGGATCGCGGGAGTCGCCGCGATGGCCCGTGCGGGCGCCCGGGTCATCGTCGATGAGGTCTTCCTCGGCGGAGCGTACTCACAGCAGCGATGGCAGAAAGCCCTGGGCGACCTACGGGTGCTGTGGGTCGGCGTCCGGTGCGACGCCGCGGTGGCCGCAGGCCGTGAGGTCGCACGAGGCGATCGGACCATCGGGATGGCCGCGGCCCAGGCGGAACTGGTCCACCGGGGCGTGACCTATGACCTGGAGGTGGACACCACGCATGCGGAGGCGATGGAGTGCGCACGGACCATCGCCGCACATGCCAAGTGATCGACGGCCCGGCTGAGCCGGGCCGGAGCTCGTAATTCACACTGATCACAAAGACCGCGCACCGCGTCTGCGTCAAGGGCCGACCGGCGGCGCCCCGCCCGGGGCGCCGCCGTCGTTCAACCGCCGACGTGGCGTGTGGCGAACGCGGTGACGTCGGCCAGGACCTCGTCCTTGTTCGTCTCGTTGAAGACCTCGTGCCGGGCGCCGGGGTAGAGGATCTCGGTCAGGTCCTCGCCGCGGATCTGCTCGATGCCGATGCGCGTCTCGCGCAGCGGGACCAGCTCGTCGGCCTCTCCGTGCACCCACAGGGTCGGCAGGGCACCGAGCCGCCCGCCGTCCGCGATCGCCGACAGGCAGCGGTCGAACGCCGTCACCGTCGTGGGCTTGAACGGGCCGTGCCACACGAGCGGGTCGGCGGCGTACGCCGCGCCGACCGCAGGGTCACGGGACAGCGTCGCCGTGTCGATCGGGTCGTCGGGGATCTCCTCCACGCCGCGCAGCGCCGTGATCGGCCCCCACGGTCCCAGGACCGGCCCGGACAGGACGAGGGCGGCCAGCCCGTCGCGGTGGTGCTGGGCGTAGCGAGCCGCGATCATGCCGCCCATCGAGTGCCCGATCAGCACGACGGGCAGCCCGGGGTGGCGCTCGCGCGCGTGTTCCTCGACGGTGTGCAGGTCGGCGACGACCTCCTCGAAGTCGTGGACCAGGACCCGCTCGCCGTCCGACTTGCCGTGGCCGAGATGGTCCGGCCCGTACACCACCGCGCCGTGCCGCAGCAGCGTGTCCGCGACATACTCGTACCGCCCGATGTGCTCCCCGTAGCCGTGCGCCAGGAGCGCCACCCACCGCGGGGAGTCGGCGGGCCACTCGCGGGCGGTGATGCGTTCGCGTGCACCGGTGAAGTCCCATTCCATGTCCGCCATGATCGTTGTCCCGGCCGGGGAACACCAGACCCGCGATCGCGGTTCCGATACGGCATAGGCTGGGGGAATCGGCGGCTATTCAAGGGGGAATATTCCTTGCTGGTGGACGGCTACGGCCGGGTCGCGACCGACCTGCGGGTCTCGCTCACCGACCGCTGTAATCTCCGTTGCACTTACTGCATGCCCCCCGAGGGCCTCGAATGGCTGCCCAGGCCCGAGCTCCTCACCGACGACGAGGTGGTCCGCCTCGTCCGCATCGGCGTGGAGCGGCTCGGCATCACCGAGGTCCGCTACACCGGCGGCGAACCACTCCTGCGGCGGGGCCTGGTCGACATCGTCGCGCGGACGTCCGCCCTGGGCGCGGAGATCTCGCTGACCACCAACGGCATCGGGTTGACCCGGCTGGCCGCTCCGCTCGCCGAGGCCGGGCTCCATCGCGTCAACGTCTCCCTCGACACCCTCGACCGCGACACCTTCAAACGGCTCGCCCACCGCGACCGGCTGCCGGACGTGCTCGACGGGATGGCCGCGGCCGCGCAAGCCGGCCTGTGCCCGGTCAAGGTCAACGCCGTGCTCATGCGCGAGGTCAACGACGCGGACGCCGTGCCGCTGCTGCGGTTCTGCCTCGAACAGGGCTACGAGCTGCGCTTCATCGAGCAGATGCCCCTCGACGCCCAGCACGGCTGGCGGCGCGAGGGCATGATCACGGCCGATGAGATCCTCGATCGCCTCTCGGCCGCCTTCGACCTGACGCCCGAGCCCGGCGAGGCCCGCGGCAGCGCGCCCGCCGAGCGGTTCCTCATCGACGGCGGCCCGGCGACGGTCGGCGTCATCGGCTCGGTGACCCGTCCGTTCTGCGGGGCGTGCGACCGGGTGCGCCTCACCGCGGACGGCCAGATCCGCAACTGCCTGTTCGCCCGCGAGGAGTCCGACCTGCGCGACGCGATGCGCGCGGGCGCCTCCGACGAAGAGCTGGAGTCGCGCTGGCGCGCCGCGGTGGCGGCGAAGCGGCCCGGCCACGGCATCGATGATCCGAGTTTCCTGCAGCCGGCACGTCCGATGTCCGCCATCGGCGGGTAGAAAGGATCTCGTGACCGAGCGCAGGGAACTGGTAAGCACAGCACCTTGGGTCGCGGGGCCGATGAAGGAGGTGCCGTGACCGAGCGGCCGCACGAACATCGGGTCGAGATCACGGTCCCGCCGGATCATGAGGTCGGAGCGCACGCGAGTTTCGCCTCCGTCTGGCGTACACAGGACTCCTTCGTGATCGACTTCTCCACCGAGGTGCGCCCCTCCGAGGTGGCCGAGGACCCCGACAGCGGCACCCGTTACCTCCACGTGCCGGCGCGCGTGGTCGCCCGCGTCCGCATCCCGCCCAGCCAGGTCTGGGAACTGATGAAGTCACTGGAGCAGAACCTCAGCGCGTACGAGCGGGAGAACGCCAAGAGCACTCATGACGATCAGTGAGCCGGAGCCGTTCGACGCCGTGGTGCTCGCCGGTGGGGGAGCGCGGCGGCTCTCCGGAGCCGACAAACCCGGCGTGGTGGTCGGGGGACGCCCGCTGGTCGCGTGGGTCGGCGCGGCGGTGGCCTCCGCGGAGCGGATCGTCCTGGTCGGCCCGGCCCGTCCCGAGCTGCCGGAGGCGATCGTCGTCCGCGAGGATCCTCCGGGCGGCGGACCGGTCCCCGCGCTGCGCGCCGGGCTGACGCGGGTACGGGCGCCGTGGACGGCCGTCCTCGCCGCCGACCTGCCCTTCCTGCGGCCCGCGCACGTGGCCGGGCTGCGGCGGGAGGCGGCCGGCCGTACCGGGGCGGTGCTGGTCGACGCGGACGGCCGGCCGCAGTGGCTCGCCGGCGTCTGGCGGACCGCGGACCTGGCCGAGGCCCTCGCCGGCTACCGCGAGGCGTCGCTGCGCGGTCTGATGAATCCCCTGACGCCCCGTCTCGTACGGGCGCCCGAGGGAGAGTCGCCTTGGTATGACTGCGACACACCGTCGGACATCGCGACGGCGTCCCGGATGATCGGAGAGAACCGTGCTTGACGATTGGATCCGAGCGGCGTGCGCCGAGCTCGGGCTCGACCCGGCCGACATGCATCGCGACCTGATCCTCGACGTGGCCCGCGACGTCGCCCACGGCGTCGCGCGACCCGCCGCCCCGCTGACCGCCTACCTCATGGGCCTCGCCGTCGGCCGCGGCACTCCTGTACGCGACGCCGCCGCCCGCCTCACCGAGATGGCCGAGAGCTGGCCGGGCAATCCCGACTAGCTTCGGGCGCCGGGTGTAATCGCGCGGTGACGTGGTAGAGGGGCTGAGACAGGAACCACGATCCGGAGGCGGGCATGGCCGACTTTCTGACCGATATCGATACGCTCCGCAAGCGGGCGAGGGATGAGATCGAGAAGGGCGCGGTCACCGACGCGTACGGTGCCGACCTCCAGCGGGTCATCGAGGTGTGCAACGAGGCGCTGGCCACCGAGATCGTCTGCGTGCTGCGCTACAAGCGGCACTACTACACGGCGAGCGGCATCCACTCCGAGCCGGTGACGGCCGAGTTCCTCGAGCACGCGGCCGACGAGCAGCGGCACGCCGACCTGCTGGCCGAGCGGATCACCCAGCTGGGCGGGTCCCCGGACTTCGACCCCGCACGGCTGTCGGCGCGGTCCCACACCCAGTACGACGGGAGCGAGAACCTCGTCGACATGATCAAGGAGGATCTGATCGCCGAGCGCATCGCGATCGCCTCCTACACCGAGATCGCCCAGTGGATCGGCGACGGCGACCCCACGACACGCCGTCTCTTCGAGGAGCTGCTGGCCGACGAGGAAGAGCACGCGGACGACCTGAAGTCCCTCCTCGAACGCCTCCCGAAGGACCTGGAGAACCAGCGGTCGTAGGGGCCACCCGGCATGGGCCGCCGCTCTCTTGGGGGCGGCGGCCCCGGCGTCTCGGTGACCGGTCGATCAGCGGGCGAGGACGAGGACGACCGTGAGCGTGAGGGCGAGCGGCAGGGCCGGGGCGGCCGGCCGGGCCCAGACGAGCAGAACGGCGTCGAGCCCGGCACCCGCGAGGGCGGCGGCCAGCACGGCGAACCTCCGCCGCATGGTCGCGGGCACGCCGCTCGTGGCGAGTTCCGTGGTGAGCGTGGTGAGGGTGCCGGTGAGGTAGGTCGTCGCGGCGCCGGTGAGGGGCAGGGTGTTGACGCCCGCGCTCTGCGCGCCCATGGCGAACGCGGCGAGCGCGAGCATCCCGCTCTGCGCGACCGGCCCGGGCCGCCCTCCGGTCGCCAGCCAGCCGCCCAGCACGGCCGCCTGCGCGACGGGCACCACGGTGAGCACCGCGCGCACCCGCGCCGGCCACTCCGCCGTCACGGGCCGCCGCGGCGTGGACGGCCGCCCGGTACGGAGCCCGGACGGCCCGGCGGACGGCACGTGCCGCCGTCGCGCGGCACGGCCGAGGTAGGTGTCGCCGGACGGGCGTCCGCGTCCGTACCGGCGAGCGACCCCGGCGGCCCCGCGCGTACGGGCGCGGCGGAGCCGGTTCCGGCCGTACGAGCCGGTCGGCGTGAGCTCCCGGCCCCGTCGGCAGGAGGCCCGGGGGCGGTCCCCGATGTGGCGCGCACGGAGCCAGAGGGAGGCGGCGAGGACTCCCGCGACGTACGCCGTGATGGCGGCCACGGCCGCGACGGCCGCGTCGAGGCGCGCGTGCACGACCGAGACGCCGAGCAGGACGAGGTTTCCGGTCATGACGCTCGCGAACACCGCGCCGAGACCGGCGAAGCTGAAGGCGTCCACCGCGCCGGAGCCGAGCGCCAGCAGGACGACGGCCGCCGTGAGCCGGCCCGTCCGCGGTGTCCGCCGCTCGGCCACGGCGCCCCCCGACACCCTCGACGGCCCTGTCCAGCGCCGGTTATCCCCGGCGCGCGGCCTCACGACACGCGAGCCGCGGTGCCGTCCGCCCACCGGCGCCGGTCGTCCGGTCCGGGGTCAGCCCAGCTCGTCGACGGGCACGGTGTCGCGGAGGAAGCCCCGGCGGGACAGGAAGTCGCTCAGGTGCTCGCGGTGCTCGTCGCAGGCGAGCCAGACCTTGCGCCGGTCCGGTTCGTGGATCTTCGGGTTGTTCCAGCGCAGGGCCCAGCGTGCGTCGGCACGGCAGCCCTTGGCCGAGCACACGAGCGGCTCATCGGTCGTCACCGTCCCAGTCTGACGGATCTTCGCACCCGCGAGACGCCGCGGTCCGGAGAGACCGGCATCCGACCGGCCGGGCGTTCACGTCACCGGGCGGTCTCATCGGTGTCGACCGGCGGCCGCGGACGGTCGCCGGTCAGGGCGCCGGGCGGGCGCTCCGGTCACGTCACCGGGCGGGCTCATCGGTGTCGAGCAGCGGCCGCAGACCGTCGACGGTCAGGGCGAAGGTCGCCGGGCCGCTCTCCCGCCCGACCGTCAGCACGCCCACGACCTCGCCGAGCGCGTTCAGCAGCGGCCCGCCGCTGCCGGCGGGGCCGATCCGCAGCCCGGTCCGGAAGAGCCGCAGCCCTTGCTCGGGAAAGGACTCGAACCCGTCGACGACGCCGTCGAGCAGGGCGGGCGGACCGTCGCCGGCCGGTCCGGGAGCCCAGACGCGGTCGCCGATGCGTACGAGCTCGCCGTGCCCGAGCCGGAGCGGGCTGGGGGCGACCGGCTCGTCCAGGTGCAGTACCGCCACGTCCAGATGGGGCGAGTCGGGCAGCCCGATGCGCCGGACCGCGCTCGGGCCGGCCTCCGTGCCGACCCGGACCCGCGCGGGTTCGGCGAGGCCGTGCTCGGCCGCCGGGTCGTCGAGCCAGTGCCGGTTCGTGACCACCAGCCGGTCACCGAGGAGGAATCCGCTGCCGGTGACGGTGCCGCCGGCCCGCGTCACCGTGACGCGCACGAACGCCCGTCCGGCACGGGCGAGGAACGCGTCGGTCCCGTCGCCGTCCAGCACGGCGCAGCCCAGCCGCCCGGCCGCCGCGAGCAGCGCCGCGCGGTAGCCGCCGGCGTCGCCCACCTCGGCCAGGCAGCGCAGCCTCCGCTCGACGTCCTCGGGGTCCTCCGGCGGGTGGGGCAGCTCCTCCAGCGCCGCGAGGGCGCGTGCGTAGGCGCCGGTGTCGTGCAGGTTCCGGAAGCGGTGCAGCGGATCGGTCTCGGTGCCGGCCACCTTCTTAAGGACGGCGTTCCAGCGCGTCACCCGCGCGACGTGCTCGGCCAGCCGGTCGAGTCCCTCGCGCAGCCGGCGCTCCAGGTGCCGTGCCTCGTCCAGGTCACCGTCCGCGGCCGGCCGCCGCAGATGGTCGCGTGCCGCCGCGGCCAGGTCGCGCAGCGGGCCGCCGGCCAGCATCAGCTCGGTGCCGGCGTCGTTGGAGTCGTTGAAGATCTCCAGCATCACCCGCTGGGTCGCCTCGTTCAGGGGCGCCGACTGCGGCCGGTACGCGGCGAGCCGGCTCTGGAACTCCCGCCACAGTGCGTCGGGGTCGGCGAGCTCGGCCTCGTCGGCGAGCTCGGACAGCGCCCGGCGGACCTGTTCGGCCTCGATCTGCCGCTCGCGCCGCCGGGTCATCGCGTCGAGCTCCCTGGGCGACAGCAGTGTCGTGTCGGAGATCCGGATCGAGTTCGAGTTGCCCGTGTTCGTGTCCCGTGCCGTGACCTCCAGCACGCAGCTCTCGTCGATGGCGAACGTCACTTCGATCTCCGGGGTGCCCTTCGGCGTCGGCGGGATCCCGACGAGACGGAACTCGCCCACCTTCGCCTCGGCGGACAGGCTCCCGTTGAAGATCTCGACCTCCACCTCGGTCTGGTTGTCCCGCGTCGTCGTGTAGGTCTGCGCCGCCCGGGTGGGGATGGTCGTGTTGGCCGCGATCACCTCGGAGAACTCCGGGTGGTCGTCGTCGCCTCGGGCCTTGATGCCCATCGGCAGCGGGGTCACGTCGAGGAGCAGCAGGTCGCCGAGCTTCCCGTCGAGCACCGCGGCCTGGAGCGCCGCGCCGCAGGCCACGGCCGAACGCGGATCCTGGATCACCGTCCTCTGCCGGCCGAACACCTGCTCGACCAGCGCGCGTACCGGCGGCGACAGCATGGGCCCGCCGACCAGCACCAGGTGGTCCGGGGCTCCCTTGCTCTCCGCCGCGAAGGTCGCGCACAGGTCGCGCAGGGTCTCCAGCGGCCGTTCCAGCAGCCGGGTCAGCTCCTCCCGGCTCAGCTCCACGGTCACGTCGCGGCCGTCCACGAAGTGCATGAGCGAGTAGTGCGCCTGCTCCTGACCCGACAGGGCGATCTTGAGGTACTCGGCGGCGACCTCCAGCCGCCGGCGCGCGAGGCCGGACGCCGGCACCGTGACGCCCTGCCCCTTCAGCCTCTCCGCCAGGTCGCGGCTGATGACGCCGTCGAAGTCGTTGCCGCCGTAGGCGTTGTCGCCCATGGTCCGGCGCACCTCGTGGACACCGTCGGCGACCTCCAGGAGGCTCACGTCCAGGGTGCCGGCGCCGAGATCGACCACGGCCACGGTGCCGTCGAGACGGCGTTCGCGGGCCGCCATCATGCAGGCGGCGGTCGGCTCGTGGATGAGCCGTACCGGCTCCACGCCCGCGATCTCGCACGCGTGCCGCGTGGCGTGCTTCTGGTTGTTACGGAAGTACGCGGGGATCGTCAGGATCGCGCGTGGGCGGGCCAGCCGCAGGTCGTGGTTGTCCCGCAGCCAGTCCAGCCAGGCGTCGCGCACCTCGCCCAGCTCGGCCCTTGCCAGGTCGGCGACGCGTTCGCGCACGTGTTCGGCGAGCAGGTCCTCCACCATGCCGCGGGCGTGGTGGATCAGGCGCGCCGCCACCTCCTCCGGCCGGTACGTGCGGTCGCGGATGCGGAAGACCGCCTTGCCGCCCATCTTGCGCTTGGCGGACCCGATGTGGCCGAGCAGACGGCCCGCGAAGATCTCCTCGCCCGCGAGCCCGACCAGTTCGTTGCCGTCCTCGTCCAGGCTCAGGGTCGACGGGAACTGCCCGTGGCCCTTCCACGGGCACAGCACCGGGCGGCCGAGCTCGGTGTCGTAGATGGCGGCCGCGCTGGTCGTGGTGCCCAGGTCCAGTCCCCAGATCCGGGCGAACCGGCGGTCGATGTCGGCACGGGCCCGGTCCACCCACCCCGCCGCCCGTTCCTCGAACGGGCGGCGCCCGCGCAGGTCGAGGGCGTCCAGCGCGGCGGAGACCTCGGCGTGCAGGCCCGGGGACAGCACGCCCGCGTCGCGGACCTCACGCAGTTCGGCGGCGATCCGCCCGCCGGGCCCGGCGCGGCCGACCGCCCAGAGGCACCGACGGGCCAGTTCCTCCAGGTCCCCGGTACGGCGGAGGCACTCGGCCAGCCGAGGGTCCTCGATCGCGTCCTCGCCCAGCCACTCCGACAGGCAGGCGGCGGCCGCCGCGAAGTCGCCGGCGCGCATGAACAGCGCCGTGGCGGCGTCCGGCCGCCCGTCCTCCCGGTGCAGCCGGGCCGCCCCGACCAGGTCGCCGCCCGCCTCACGCGCCTCCGCGCGGGCGGCGCGGCTCTCGGGGGTGTCCTCGTCGCGCAGCACCCGGTCCGCCTCACCGAAGCGTCGCGCCCGCCGGTAGAGCCGGTAGGCCCGGTAGAGGTCGCCGGTCTCCTCGGCCAGGCGCGCGGCCTCGCCGTCCTCACCGGCGTGCTCCTCGAAGCGGCTCCACTCCGTCAGCACGGCGGAGTCGTCGCCGTCCGCCCGCACCGCCGCGCGGAAGTGCCGGCGCCCGGCGGCCAGGATCGCGGTCCGCAGCCCGGCCAGCTCCTCGCGGCGGTCGGCCACCGCCTCCGTGACCTCCGCGGCCCGATCCAGCTGGCCGATGAGCTCCTGGACCTGGCGCGCCGCGGCGAGGAACTCGTGCTCGTCCACCCGCTCATCGAGCTCACGGCGGCACGCCCCGGCCAACCGCGCCAGGTCGTCCGGGCGATCCGCGGGACAGGCGGCCAGGGCCTCGGCGGTCCTGCCGAGCCGTTCGAGGCACGCGCTCGCCCGGTCCGCCCGGCCGGCGTCCTGGAACGCCGGTAGCGCGTCGGCGTACCGGCCGGCCGCGAACAGCAGGTCCGCCAGGTGCACGGAAAGCGTCCGGGCCGCCGCCTCGTCGCCGAGCGACAGCGCCAGCTCACGCCCGGCCTCGATGTCGGCGGGACGTTTCGACGCCAGGCAGCATTCCAGTGCCTTCGCCCGCCGGGCGTTCGTGTCGGCGAGGCGTACCGCCTCCGCGCCGTGCCCGAGGAAGCGGTGCACCTCGAACGACTCCGGCAGCAGGCCTTCCGGCACCTGAGCCAGATAGGCCGACCACAGCGCCGCGTCGCGGTCCAGCGAGACGCGGGTCAGGTGCCCGCGCAACGCCCGCCCGAGCGTCGCGGCCTCCAGCAGGCCCAGATCCTGCCAGCGCTGCAGGTGCGCGACCAGCCGGTCGGCGTCGCCCTCGCGACCGAGTACGCCGGCCAGCCGGTCGAGCGCCTCGGCCCGCAGGTCATCGATCCGCAGCCGCGTCGCCAGCTCGAACACGGTGCTCAGAGTGTCGCGGTCCTCGCGCCGCGCCAGTTCGCGGAGCGCCTGGCGGTCCTCCGGCTCGAACGCCGCGGCGTACAGGTCGCCGGGAACGCGAGCGTCGTAGGACGCGAACAGGGCGACCGCGAGAGCCGGATCGGTGTCGAGCGCCAGTCCCATGGCGCGTGCGTACGCCCGCGCGCCCTTGGAGGTCACCGCTCCGCGGAACTCCTTTTCGACGCGTTCGACCGCACGGCGGAGACGGCGCGGCGCCCCAGTGAGGGACTCGCCTGAAATCGGCATCCTCGGGTCCTTCCTCCTGCTGGACGCCATTATGGCGACAAGCGAATCCACCCGGCGGGCGATCATGTGCCGCGGCCTGGACATCCGGCTCGTCCGCACCCGACTTTCGACGTCTCCCCACCGTCGGGTGGAGGAGGAAACATAGCCGGGTGGCGGCCCATATCAACCGAAGGATGGATCCGTCCGGGGTGCCACGGCGATTACCGTGATCAGCCTTACGTACCGCCATCAACACGCACTGCCATCAACCAACGCGGGATCTGGGAAATGATCGAGGCAAAGAACCTCACCAAGCGTTACGGCGACAAGATCGCCGTCAATGACCTGTCCTTCAGAGTCGAACCCGGACGGGTGACCGGCTTCCTCGGCCCGAACGGCGCCGGCAAGTCGACCACCATGCGTCTCATCCTCGGGTTGGACCGTCCTCACGGGGGCGACGCGACGATCAACGGTAAGCACTACCGTGACCTGCCCCGCCCGCTGCAGACGGTCGGGGCTCTGCTGGAGGCCCGCGCCGTCCACACGGGCCGCAGCGCGTACAACCACCTGCTCGCCCTGGCGCAGACGCAGGGCGTCGGCAAGAAGCGGATCGACGAGGTCATCCGCCTGGTGGGCCTGACCGACGTGGCGCACCGGCGCGCGGGCGGGTTCTCGCTGGGCATGGGGCAGCGGCTGGGCATCGCCGCGGCGCTGCTGGCCGACCCGTCCGTGCTCATCCTGGACGAGCCGGTCAACGGCCTCGACCCGGAGGGCATCGTCTGGATCCGTACGCTGATGAAGCGGCTCGCCGCCGAGGGCCGCACCGTCTTCGTGTCGAGCCACCTGATGAACGAGATGGCGGTCACCGCCGACCACCTCATCGTCATCGGCCGGGGCCGGCTCATCGCCGACTGCTCCACCGAGGAGTTCATCGAGCGCAGCACCGAGGAGGTCGTCGTCGTCCGCGCTCCCGACATCGAGGGCATCGCGGCGGCGGTCGAGCGCGAGGGCGGCAAGACGACCATGGGCGAGGACGGCCTGCTGTCCGTCACCCACATGCAGGCCGCCCGTGTCGGCGAGCTCGCCGCGGCCGGCGGATTCGTCCTCCACGAGCTCACGCCCAGGCGCGGGTCGCTCGAGGAGGCGTTCATGGAGCTCACGCGGGAGAGCGTGGAGTACGGAGGCGCGACCGCCGTACCACCGGTCCCGCAGCCCGTACCCGAGCCGCAGGCCATGCCGGAGCCGCAGGGAGAGACGCGATGACGACCGCCGCCCACGCCGTGAGGACCACCCCCGAGGTCCGTAAGCCCGGTTTCGGCCGTCTGCTGCTGTCGGAGTGGACCAAGATCCGTTCGGTGCGGTCGACCGTGTGGTCGCTCGTGCTGCTCGTGCTCCTCGATCTGGGCTTCACCGCCCTGCTCTGCGGCCTGACGGCGGCACAGTGGAGCAAGACCGACGTCACCGCGCAGGCGGCGATCAAGGCCGATCCCACGAGCACGATCCTCGGCAGCGGATTCTTTCTCAGCCAGCTGACTGTCTGCGTGCTGGGAGTCATGGTGATCGCGTCGGAGTACTCCACCGGAATGATCCGGGCGAGCCTCCTCGCGGTGCCGCGGCGGGTGCCGATGCTCGCGGCCAAGGCCGTCGTGTTCACCCTGCTGATCTTCGTGCTGGGCACGGCGGTCTCGTTCGCGTCGTTCTTCATCGGCCAGCCGATCCTGCACAGCAAGGCGCCGGTCTCGCTCGGCGATCCGGGCGTGCTGCGCGCCGTGATCGGCGGTGGGCTCTACCTGGCCATGCTCGGCCTGTTCGCGCTCGCGCTGGGCGCCATCATCCGCCACACGGCGGCCGGCATCACCGGCGTCATCGGGTTCGTCCTCGTGCTCGCCCCGCTGGCCGCGCTGCTGCCGGGAAGTCTTGGCAAGCACGTCCACGCGTACCTGCCCTCCGAGGCGGGTCAGCTCATCGCCAAGGCGCACCAGGCCGACCACGACCTTCTCACGCCCTGGCAGGGCTACGGGGTCTTCGCGATCTGGACCGTGGCGCTGCTGGTGATCGCGGCGGTGCAGCTGCGGAGCCGCGACGCCTGACGGACCGCCCCGGAACCCCGCGCATGGGGTGCCGTGGGCGGTCCCTCGACCGGCACAAGACGTCATCGCGGGCCCGGCCGACCGGCCGGGCCCGCGATGTTCTCGCATGTCGGGAGGGGTTTTCTTGAGGGGTTCAAGAAATGGCAACGCCGGGAGGATACGGGGGCAATCCTCCCGGCGTCGCAATCATCGGTGTTCCGACGGGGGCCCGGAACACCGGCACGGGCGCCCCGACGGGGGACCAGAGCGCCGGTACAAATCGTACACCGAACCCCCCCTGAGTTAGTCAAGACATTGTCACGAGCCGATTTGATCCCGAGGACCGGAAATCCGCTTTTGGTCCTTGGACTCCGGTTCATATGGGGCAAATCGGGCGGCGCTGTCCGGCTCGCGGCCTCCGTTGGCGAAGATCACCGCGACGTACGGCAGGACCACCGCGCCGATCAGCGCGATCACCGCCAGCCACCGTCCCGCGCCGTGCAGGGTCACGGCGAACACGATGCTCAGGACGAAGCAGAGGGCACGGATGCCCATGGTGAGCAGGTAACGGCGCTCGCGGTATCCGATGTCCTCCGACATCGGCCGCCGGGCGTCAGTGACCGTGTAGACGGCGTCATGCCCACGCCGCCGGAAGATGCCCTTCACACCTCCCACGTTATTCGCCCCCTGCGCCGGAATGGCAGCGGCCCCGGCGTGCATCGCCCCCGGCCTGCTGGGGGCCATGTGACAGGCGGGAAGCCGGGCGCCCGTCAGGCGCCCGCGGTGGGAGAGGAGGCGCACAGGCCGCGGCCGATGGCGGCGGCGGTCGTCACGCCGGCCAGGCCCATCGCGTGTGCCAGTTCGTCCGAGAGACTCGTCAGGCCGTCCGCCACCGCGTCCTCACCGCCGGTCGCGAGGTGCCACAGCACCGGCCGTCCGAGGAACACCGCCCGTGCGCCGAGCGCCAGCGCGCGCAGCACGTCGGTCCCCGTACGGATCCCTCCGTCGGCGTAGACCTCGACGCGGTCGCCCACCGCGTCGGCCACCTCCGGCAGCGCCACGGCGGTCGCCACCGCCCCGTCCAGCTGCCGCCCGCCGTGGTTGGACACCCACACCCCGGCCGCTCCGGCGGCGGCGCAGTCACGCGCGTCGTCGCCGCGCAGCACGCCCTTCACCACCACGGGCAGCCCGGAGATCTCGGCCAGCCACGCGATGTCGTCGTAGGTGACGTCGGCGGCCTGCTCGGCCAGAGCCCGGTCGAAGCCGTCCCCGAAGTTCACTCCGAAGATCTCATCGGGGATCAGGGCCGGATCGCGGTCGCGCCGCCGGCGGCCCAGGTACGGCGTGTCGCCCGTCAGCGCCAGCGCGGAGGCGCCCGCGGCGGCGGCGCGCCGTACGAGATCGGCGGTGAGGCCGCGGTCGCGCAGGACGTACACCTGGAACCACCACGGGCCCGCCTCGGCCGCCACCTCCTCGATCCGCCGCGAACTGCGCGAGGACACCGTCAGCAGCGCGCCGGCCCGCCGGGCCCCACGCGCCGTGGCGACCTCCCCGCCGGGGTGGGCGAGGACCTGGTAGCCCATCGGCGCCACGCACACCGGGGACGCCAGCTCGCGGCCGAGCACCCGCACGCGGGTGTCGACGGAGGACACGTCGCGCAGCACGTGCGGGCGCAGCGCGACGCGCCGCCAGGCGGCCGTGTTGGCCGCGAGCGTGCTCTCATCGCCCGAGCCGCCCGCGAAGAAGTCGAACACGGCCGGATCCAGCGCCCGCCGCGCGCGGTCCTGGAGTTCGCGGTAGCCGGAGTGAGGGACGGACACCGGTCACCGGCGCCCACGGGACGCCGCATGGCCACGAGGGCACGCGGGAAGAAGCACGATCACGCGATCATTATCACGGCACGGGAGGCGCCATGACCGAGGGGAATCGAAGACACGCCCCTGTGGTCACTCCCCCCGACGAAGGAGGACTCATGACCGAGCGAAGCGAGGGAATCGAAAGCGCGCCCCTGTGGTCACTCTCTCCGACGAAGGAGGACTCATGACCGAGCGCACCTATCGGGTGACCGAGATCGTCGGGACCTCGCCGGAGAGCGTGGACGCGGCCATCCGCAACGCCATCCGGCGCGCCGCCCAGACGCTGCGTCACCTGGACTGGTTCGAGGTGACGGAGGTACGGGGCCAGATCGTCGACGGCGAGGTCGCGCACTACCAGGTGGGACTCAAGGTCGGCTTCCGGCTCGAGGACGCCTGACCCGTACGCGGGCGGCGAAGAGGGCACACCCGGGGGACGCCGCGCCCCGGCGATCCGCCGTCGGGGCGCGGCGTACGGGTGAGGCTCAGTTCGCCTTGCTCACCGTCGACATGTTGAAGTCGGCCACGCGCAGGGGCGGCATCGCCGTGCGGGTGAAGTAGTCCGACCACTCGCGGCTCAGGGCGCGTTCGGTGCGGCCCGCCTCGGCGACCCGGGACAGCAGGCCGACCGGGCTCTCGTTGAAGCGGAAGTTGTTCACCTCGCCGACGACCTCGCCGTCCTCCACGAGGTAGACGCCGTCGCGCGTGAGGCCGGTCAGCAGCAGCGACTGCGGGTCGACCTCCCGGATGTACCACAGGCAGGTGAGCAGCAGCCCGCGGCGGGTGCTCGCGACCATGTCCTCCAGCGACGCCGTGGAGCCGGGGACCTCCATGAGGAGGTTGTCGACGCCGGGCGTGAGGGGCAGGCCGGTCAGCTCGGCGGACTGACGTGTCTGCAGCAGCGCGGCCAGCTTTCCCCCGGAGATCCAGTCGACCGGGTTCAGCGCCAGGCCGTTGTCGAAGACCGAGGACTCGCGGCTGGAGGCGTGCGCGACCACGAACGGCGTGCACTCCAGACCCGGCGCCGACGGGTCGCTGTAGAGGCGCACCGGCAGGTCCGACAGCGTGTCGCCGACGCGTGTCCCGCCGCCGGGGCGGCTGAAGACGGTACGGCCGTCCTGCGCGTCGCGGGCGCCCGCCGACCAGTACATGTACGTCATCAGGTCCGAGACCGGCCCCGGAGGCAGCAGCGTCTCGTAGCGCCCCGCCGGCAGCTCGACCCGGCGCTCGCCCCACTTCAGCCGCGCGCTCAGGCCGGCGGCCATGCCCGCCACGTCGACGTCGCGGAAGTCCGCGGTGCCCGTGCCCGCCCACGCCGACCGCGCCATGTCCGAGGTCTTGGCGTTCAGCTCGACCTTGCCCGTCGGCTCGTCGAAGCGCAGCCGCAGCCCCGCGGACGTGCCCAGGAAGGTGGAGCTCATCTCGTGCGTGGCGAAGCCGTACAGCAGCCGCTCGCCGTCCTGGGCCGCGGCGAACGCCTCGCCGAGCGCCGGCGCGAACCCCTCGAACACCCCGACCGAGGTCTCGGCCGGCGGGTCGTCCCACGCGCCGCCCGAGCCCGCCCGCGCGGCGTCGATCAACGGAGCGGAGTCCTCCGCCGGGCCGCTCTCCTCGGCCGAGCGCTCCGCCGCGCGTACGAGGTCCTCGACCTGGTCCGGTGTGACGCCGGCCCGCGAGACCATGCCGGTCGACTCGCCCGCGATCGCGATGACCGTGAGCCGGCGGGACCGGGTGACGCCGTTCGTGGTGAGCGTGTTGCCGGCCCAGCGCAGGTTGGCGCCGCTGGACTCGTCGGCGATCACGATGCAGCCGTCGGTGCGGGAGAACCCCAGCGCCCGCTCGACGGTCTCCTGGGGAGTGCTCACTGGCCGGCCTCCTTGACCGCGTTGAGGATGTTGACGCCGCGGAACAGGGCGGACGGCGCGCCGTGGCTCACCGGCGCGACCTGGCCCGGCTGGCCCTTGCCGCAGTTGAACGCCCCGCCGAGGACGTAGGTCTGGGGACCGCCCACGGCCTCCATGGAGTTCCAGAAGTCGGTGGTCACCGCCTGGTACGCCGCGTCGCGGAGCTGGCCCGCCAGCCGGCCGTTCTCGATGCGATAGAACCGCTGGCCGGTGAACTGGAAGTTGTAGCGCTGCATGTCGATCGACCAGCTCTTGTCGCCGACGATGTAGATGCCGCGGTCGACGCCGGAGATCAGCTCCTCGGTGGAGGGGCCGTCCGGCGCCGGCCGCAGCGAGACGTTCGCCATGCGCTGCAACGGCATGCTGGAGGGGGAGTCGGCGAACGCGCAGCCGTTCGAGCGCTCCCGCCCGGTCAGGTGTGCGATGCGCCGGTCGGTCTGGTAGCCGACGAACCGCCCGTCGCGGACGATGTCCCAGCTCTGCGTCTCGACGCCCTCGTCGTCGTAGCCGATGGTCGACAGGCCGTGCTCGGCCGTACGGTCGCCCACGATGTTCATCACCTTGGAGCCGTACTGCAGGCTGCCGAGCTTGTCCGGCGTCGCGAACGAGGTGCCCGCGTACGCCGCCTCGTAGCCCAGCGCGCGGTCCAGCTCGGTGGCGTGCCCGATCGACTCGTGGATGGTCAGCCACAGGTTGGACGGGTCGATGACGAGGTCGTACACCCCTGCCTCGACCGACGGCGCGGCCAGCTTCTCGGCGAGGTACTCCGGGATGCGGGCCAGCTCGTCGTCCCAGTCCCAGGCCGTGCCGGTGAGGTATTCGTACCCGCGCCCCGCGGGCGGGGCCAGGCTGCGCATCGTGTCGAAGCCGCTCTCGTGGAGGCCGACGGCGGTCACCACGGGCGCGAGGCGCACACGCTGCTGGGTGGTCACCGTGCCCGCGGCGTCGGCGTA
Organism: Actinoallomurus oryzae; assembly: GCF_039541955.1. NCBI lineage: Bacteria > Bacillati > Actinomycetota > Actinomycetes > Streptosporangiales > Thermomonosporaceae > Actinoallomurus > Actinoallomurus oryzae. The sequence goes on from NZ_BAABHF010000058.1 coordinate 107,464, forward strand.
GAACTTGTTCTCCTTCACCTGGAGCAGTGAGGCGTCGGAGTGGGCGACCCGGTCGTCGTCGAGCAGGCGGCGGCTCCAGTCGGTCAGCAGCGCCACCTTGTCGGCGATCGGCACGGTGAACGGGTCGACCTCGTAGGAGGAGACCCAGACCCGCTCGCCGTGCACCGGCTCGGGGGCGAGCTCGATGCGCTCGCGGTTGATGGCCGCGGCGACCTTGGCGACCTCCACCGCCTGCTCGGCCACGCGGACCGCCGCGTCCGGTGTCAGGTCGATGCCCGCGGCGAAGCCCCAGGTGCCGTCCTTGACGACGCGCACGGCGAAACCGAGGTCGTCGGCGTCGGCCGCGGTCTCCAGGCGGGCGTCGGACAGGCGCAACGTCTGGCGCCGGATGCGTTCGAGACGGAAGTCGGCGTGCTCGGCGCCGAGATCGCGGGCACGCGAGAGCGCGGCGTCGGCGAGCGCGCGCAACGGCAGGGCGGTGAACTCCTGATCGATCTGTCGCACTGCTGCAACCTATCGCGTCCTACAAAGAGGGGCAGGTCACCCTTGGCGGTGCCGTGCTCGTGCTACCCGTGGGTAGCGGAATAGGCTCGCCAGGATCCCGACTGGAGGTTTTCCGAATGACTCGCTCAGTCCTCGTCACCGGTGGCAACCGGGGAATCGGGCTGGCCATCGCTCACGAGCTCAAGGGCTCGGGAGACGCCGTCGCCGTGACCTACCGCTCCGGCGAGCCGCCCGAAGACCTGTTCGGCGTGCGCTGCGACATCACCAGCGCCGAGGACGTCGACGCGGCGTTCGGCAAGGTCGAGGCGGAGCAGGGACCCGTCGAGGTGCTGGTGGCCAACGCCGGCATCACCCGCGACAACCTGCTCGCGCTGATGAGCGAGGAGGAGTTCTCCTCCGTGCTCGACACCAACCTGACCGGGGCGTACCGCGTCGCCAAGCGCGCGGTGCGCGGAATGATGCGCAAGCGCAGGGGCCGCATCATCCTGGTCTCGTCGGTGGTCGGGCTGCTCGGCTCCGGAGGCCAGACGAACTACGCCGCCTCCAAGGCCGGGCTGATCGGCTTCGCCCGGTCCCTCGCCCGCGAACTGGGCTCGCGCGGCATCACCGTCAACGTCGTCGCACCCGGATTCGTCGCCACCGACATGACGGCGGCCCTGGGCGAGGACCGGCAGGCCGAGATCAAGAAGCAGATTCCGCTGGGCCGGATCGCCGAGCCGTCGGAGATCGCCAAGGCGGTACGGTTCCTGGCCGGCGACGACGCCGCCTACATCACCGGGGCGGTCATCCCGGTCGACGGCGGCCTTGGAATGGGGCACTGAATGGGCATTCTCGACGGTAAGCGCATCCTCGTCACGGGCGTCCTGACCGACGCCTCCATCGGCTTCCACATCGCGCGCCTGGCACAGCAGGAGGGCGCGACGGTCGTGCTGACCGGCTTCGGCCGCATGTCGCTCGTCGAGCGCATCGCCAAGCGCCTCCCCGAGCCCGCGCCGGTGATCGAGCTCGACGTCACCAACGACGAGCACCTCGCCGGCCTGGCCGGCCAGGTGAGCGCGCACGTCGACGGCCTCGACGGCGTCGCGCACTCGATCGCCTTCGCGCCGCAGACCGCGATGGGCGGCAACTTCATGAACACCGCGTGGGGCGACGTGGCCACCGCGGTGCAGATCTCGGCGTACTCCCTCAAGTCGCTCACCGCCGCCTGCCTGCCGCTGATGAAGGCCGGCGGCTCGGTGGTCGGCCTCGACTTCGACGCCGGTCAGGCGTGGCCTGTCTACGACTGGATGGGCGTGGCGAAGGCCGGCCTGGAGTCGACCTCGCGCTACCTCGCCAAGTACCTGGGCCCGGACAACGTACGGGTCAACCTCGTGGCGGCGGGCCCGCTCAAGACGATGGCGGCCAAGAGCATCCCGGGCTTCGACGAGTTCACCGACGTCTGGCCGGAGCGCGCGCCGCTCGGCTGGGACGTCGCCGACCCCGAGCCCACCGCCAAGGCGTGCGTGGCGCTGCTGTCGGACTGGTTCCCGGCGACGACCGGAGAGATCGTGCACGTCGACGGCGGAGTCCACGCCGTCGGCTGAGCGACCGCCCGGACCTCTGGCGCGCCACCGTCGGAGTGGTCGTCCGGGATGGCCGGAGAGATGCTGCACGTCGGCGGCTTCCACGCCGTCGGCCGGGCGTCCGCCCGGACTCCCGCCCCGCCGTGCTGCGGGGCTGGGGGTCCGGGCGGACGTCTGCTGGGCGCCGGCGTGCCGGGACGGGCCGGTCTGGCTTCCGTTCGGGTCGCGTCAGCCGCGGCGTGTCGCCGGGCCGCTCGACCGCCGGCGCCGGCAGCCCTCCTCCGCCACCGCGCGGCGGAACAGCAGGCTGGGGTTCAGCGTGGCCAGCGCACCGATGAGGCCGGATGCGGTCGCCACCAGCAAGGGCGGCAACGGCTCACCGTCCGGCGCCGACTCCGCGACCAGCAGGGCCGGCTCCGCGGCCAGGCGCTCGGCCTGGGGATCCGCCGTCGACCCGGGCACCACGGCCGGATCCCGGTCGGGTACGGCGGGCAGCGCGGCTGCCGCCGAAGAGCCCGGCGCGGACACGCCCGGACGCGCGTTGGCGGGCGGTGTGGGTACGTGCGGGATCGCGTCGGCGGTCGGTGCGGACACGGCCGGGTTCGTGTCGGTGGGCGGTGTGGGTTGGTCCGGGCTCGGGTCGGCGGTCGGTGCGGACACGGCCGGGTTCGTGTCGGCGGGCCGTGTGAGCGCAGCGGGGTTCGTGTCGGCGGGCGGTGTGGGTTGGTCCGGGCTCGGGTCGGCCGGCGGCGCGGGTACGTCCGGGCTCGTGTCGGTGGGCGGCGTGGGCACGCTCGGGTTCGGCTCGGTGGGCGGCGCGGGCGTAGCCGGGCTCGCGTCGGCGGGCGGCGTGGGCAGGTTCACCAGGTGGCTCACCGTGCCGTGGTGATGCGAGCGCGGCGCGGGCCTGTTCGCGGACTTCGGCTTGTGCTTGTGCTCGGCGGCAGGTTCGGGGGAGTGCCTGCTCGACGGTCCCGCGGACGACCTGGGCGGCTTCGCCGATATGCCCTTGCCCGCGCCGAGCAGGCCGCACAGCCGTTTGCCGAGCTTGCACGCGCCCACGCTCGCGGTGGCCGTCCCGGTCGCCGCGGACGCCGGTGCGGCCTCCGCGGCGAAGAAGACGAGCGCGCCGGCCGACAACGTCGCCGACGCCACCACCATGCGCCGCCGGTCTCGTCTCAGCGCCATATCGCTCCCCTTCGACGGGATCTGGTGAACGTCATGTCTCACCAGGATCCCAGGTGAGGCCTTACTTACCGCTCACTTACAGGTGAGTCAAGGCGCTGGTGTCGGCCCGGCGGCCGACGACGACCCGGCAGGGCGCCCGCACAGGACGACAGTGGGCACGGGCCCTACAGGTCGGCGAGGTTCTCGCGGAGCAGGTCGGCGAGTCTCGTACGGCGCGCCGACTCCTCGCGCTCGCGTACGGCGCGGGCCAGCTCCGGACCGGCCGCGTGCACGACCGACAGGTGGCGGCGTGCCCGGGTGAAGGCGCCGACGACCAGCGGCCGGCTCAGCGCGCCCGCGGCCTCGCCGGGCAGGACGGCGACGACGGCGGGCCACCGGGTGCCCTGCGCGCGGTGGACGGTCACCGCCCAGCCGTGCCGCAGCGACACGCCGGGCACCGACGCGGTACCGCCGGGGAAGGAGACCTCCACGGCGTCCTCGTCCGGCTTCGCCGCGACGACGGTGCCGAACTCGCCCGCGGCCGCCTGGGGCAGGTCCGCGACCGCCACCACGCGGTCGCCGGCGTCGTACGGGCCCGGGCCGGGGTTGAGACGCGCCTTGAGCGCCTGGTTGAGCGCGTCCGCCCCCGCCTCGCCGCGGCGGGCGGGCGTGACCACCAGGACGTCCTCGGCCGGGATGCCGAGCGCGCGGGGGATCGAGTCGGTGACGAGCTGCACGGTGCGGTGGGCCGCCTCCCGCGCCTCCCCGGCCGGCACGATGACCACCTCGCGGTCGGCCGGGTCCACCGGCACGAGAGCCCCCTCACGGGCCGCGGCGGCCACCCGCCCGATCGCCCCGCCCGGCGAGGCGGGCAGCGCCACGACCGGCAGGACGCCGCACGCGATCACGTCGCCGAGCACGCGGCCCGCGGCGAGCGGCGACGGCGCCGCCGGGTCGGCGGTGAGCACCAGGTGGGTGCCGTCCATGCACGCGTCGACCAGAGCCGCCGCGCGTTCGATGTCGAGGGTGTTCGCCTCGGCGACGACGACGATGTCGGCCTCGATCGGATGCTCGACGCCGCGCGCGTACCCGTCCGGGCCGGGTTCCAGCAGCCGGTGGACCCCCGAACGAGAACCGGCCGCGCCGCCCGCGTCGCCGGCGGCCCGGTCGGTCGCCGCGGTGACGACGACGCCGGGACGGCCCGCGAGCGCCCGCACGACCTCCTCGACGGCCTCCGGCGGCCCGGTGAGCACGCTGACGCCGTGCTCGAACACCTCCGCCGGCACGCCGTCGGCGGGCGGCAGCGGGTCGGCCATCGCGGTCAGCCGGGCGAGGCCCTCCGCGACCGCCTCCTCGGCCGCCGCGAGCGAGGCCAGGCCGAGTAGCTCGGTCTCCGACGCCTCGTCCATGACCGCGACGATCTCCCCGGCGCCGATGGCGGCGCGAACCGCCTCGACGGCGTCGCCGGGATCGTAGGTCTCCAGGGCGGACAGCAGCGACTTGGCCGGCGTCACGGTGTGACCGTCACCGGCCGCGCGCAGCAGCAGGTGGACGGCCAGCGCGCCGACGCGGCGCGGGTCGTGCGGCGCGGCCTCGGCGCCGAGGAGCCTGCGGGCGAAGAAGTCGGCCTGCTCGGGTCGTACGCCGGGCACGGCGAGCAGCCGCCAGGGGTTGTCCCGCAGCTCCCGTGCGGCGCCCGGTCCGAGGCACGCCGCCGCCTGGTGCGCGAGCCGCGCCGGAACCTCGGCCGACGCGAACAGCTCGAGCAGGTCCGCGGGTGGAGTGGAGGATGTCTCAGTCATCGACGGTCACCCTACGATGTCAGGCGCCCCCGCCGCTGCCGACCATGCCGCTCCGTGCCGGAAGCCTGTGGTGACCACACGGGATCAGTCGTCCTCGGAGGAGATGTCGTCCAGGGCGTCGCGGATCTCTCCGGGCAGGGTGATCTCCTCGGCCTCCAGCACGACGGAGAGCTGCCTCGCCGTACGCGCCCCGACGATCGGGGCCACCACGCCCGGCTGGTCGCGGACCCAGCTGAGCGCCACGGCGAGAGGCGACACGCCGAGCCCCTCGGCGGCCGTCGACACCGACTCGACGATCCGGGCGCAGCGGTCGTTCAGGTACGGCTGGACGAACTCGGCGTAGTGCGGGCTGGCCGCGCGGGAGTCGGCCGGGATGCCCGTGCGGTACTTGCCGGTCAGCACCCCGCGGCCCAGCGGCGAGTAGGGGAGCAGGCCCACTTCGAGCTGGAGCGACGCCGGCACCAGGTCATCCTCCACGTCACGCCGCAGCAGGGAGTACTCCGCCTGCGTGGAGACGATCGGCGTACGGCCCGGCCAGGCGCGCTGCCACGTCGCCGCGGCGGCGAGCTGCCAGGCGGCGTAGTTGGAGACCCCGGCGTACCGGGCGCGGCCGGAGGCGACGGCCTCGTCCAGCGCCGACAGCGTCTCCTCCATCGGCGTGCGGGGGTCGTACGCGTGGAGCTGCCACAGGTCGACGTGGTCCACGCGGAGGCGCTCGAGGGAGGCGTCCAGCGCGCGCAGCAGGTGACGGCGCGAGGCGTCGCGCGTCCCCTCGGCGGTCAGCACGGCCTTGGTCGCGATGACCAGGTCGTCACGGTCGACGACCTGGCCGACCAGCTCACCGATGACCCGCTCGCTGTCGCCGCCGCAGTAGACGTCGGCGGTGTCGAGGAGGCTGCCGCCCGCCTCGACGAAGGTCGTGAGCTGGTCGGCGGCGTCTTCGGCGCCGGTGTCGCCGCCCCACGTCATCGTGCCCAGGCCGAGGCGGGAAACGGACAGGCCGCTCCGGCCGAGGTGACGCTGCTCCATGCCTGGGGAGCGTATCGGGCGCGGAGCGGTTCGTCGGCACGTACCCGTACCGCTCGTTGGAGCCATGGCGGCAACGCATGTGTCGTCGGTACTCGGTCCGGTGGCGGTGGGTGGTGATTACTGGTGCCTCGATGTAGCGGTGGTGGGCGGGTGGTGCTGCGGACCGCCCGCGTCGGTCTGCGGGTCCCTTGGCGGGCCGTGGCCCGCCCCACAACACGTGGGGAGTCGCTCGCCCACCACAGCGAGGACCAGCCGACTCACCTTCCCCCATGAGGCGAATGTTGACTGACACGGCACTAGGCTTCCTGCGACATCGACTCATCGGTACGAGGAAGAGCCACCACCCGTGAACTTCGTCCAAGCCACCGTGCTCGGGATCGTCCAGGGACTCACCGAGTTTCTGCCGATCTCGAGTTCGGCCCACCTCCTGATCGTGCCCCGGCTGCTCGATTGGAAGGACCCGGGCGCGGCGTTCACCGCGGTGATCCAGCTCGGAACCATGCTCGCGGTGCTCATCTACTTCTGGCGCGACATCGTCCGGATCACCGTCACCTGGTTCCGCAGCCTGTTCAATCCGGACCTGCGTCACCACCTCGACGCCCGCATGGGCTGGTACGTCGGGCTCGGCACGATCCCCGTCTCGGTGGTCGGCCTGGCGTTCAACAGCGCCATCGAGGGTCCGGCCCGCAACCTGTGGATCAACGCGGGCAGCCTCATCGTCATGGGCCTGGTGCTCCTGATCGCCGAGTGGGCCGCCCGGCAGAAGCGCGAGATCGGCGACCTCAACATGCGCGACGGCCTCATCATCGGCGGCTTCCAGTGCCTCGCGCTGATCCCCGGATCGTCGCGGTCCGGCTCGACCATCACCGGCGGACTGTTCCTCGGCTACACGCGTGAGGCCGCGGCCCGCTACTCCTTCCTGCTGTCCATCCCGGCGGTGGTCCTGTCCGGCCTGTTCGAGCTGCGCAAGGTCGGCGACGGCTCGCTGCCCGTCGCGGGTACGGCCGTCGCCACCGTCGTGTCGTTCGTGGTCGGGTACGCCTCGATCGCGTGGCTGCTGAAGTTCCTCGTCCGCCACTCGACGCTGGTGTTCGTCTACTACCGGGTGGCGCTCGGCGGCATCCTCTTCGGCCTTCTCGCCGCCGGAGCCATCGCAGCCACGTGACCGGGTGGGCGGCGTACGGTCATGTCATGAAGGTCCTCTCCGTCAACGTCGGCACGCCGCACCCCAACCCCTGGAAGCGCCTGCCCGCCACCGGCATCGACAAGCGTCCCGTCGAGGGGCCGGTCGCCGTCACCGCGGCCGGGCCCAAGGGCACCGGCGAGGTCGGCCTCGCCGGTGACCACGCCCACGACGTCAAGCATCACGGCGGCACCGACCAGGCCGTCTACGCCTACGCCCGCGAGGACCTCGACCGGTGGGCGGCCGAGCTGATCCGGCCGCTGCCGAACGGCGTCTTCGGGGAGAACCTCACCACCGAGGGCCTGGACGTCAACGGCGCCCTGATCGGCGAACGCTGGCGGATCGGGCCCGACGTCGTCCTGGAGGTCTCCGCTCCGCGGACCCCGTGCGTGACCTTCGAGGGATGGCTGGGCGAGCCCGGCTGGATCAAACGGTTCATCGCCGCCGCGGTCCCCGGCCCGTACCTGCGGGTGATCGAGCCCGGCGAGGTCCGCGCCGGCGACCCGATCGCGATCGTGCACCGCCCGGACCACGACGTGACCGTCGCGCTCACCCTGCGGGCGCTGACGCGCGAACCCGAACTGCTCCCACGCCTGGCCCCCGCCGGCGACGCCCTCCACGCCGAGACGCGTGCCCTCCTCCGTCGCCGCACCCAGCCGAGCTAGGTGTGCCGTCCGGGGACGTCGGTGACAGGCGACACGCCCTGGAACCGCCCTCTACAGCCACCCGCTCTTGCGGAACCAGCGGTACAGGCCGACGCAGATGGTGACGATGACCAGCATCGCCGCCGGGTAGCCCCACCACTGGTGCAGCTCGGGCATGTGGTCGAAGTTCATGCCGTACACGCCGGTGACCATCGTCGGCACGGCGAGGATCGCCGCCCAGGCGGAGATCTTGCGCATGTCCTCGTTCTGCTGCATGCCGACCTGGGCGAGATGCGCGTTCAGCACGTTCGTCAGCAGCTCGTTGTGCGAGTCGACCTGCTCGTCGACGCGCAGCAGGTGGTCGAGCACGTCGCGGAAGTACTCCAGCGTGCCCTCGGCGACGCTCACGCGGCCCTTCACGATCTCCTGGAGCACGGGGATCAGCGGGTCCTCGGCGCCGCGGAACTCCAGCACCTCGCGCTTGAGCTCGTAGATGTCCTCGGTGACCGTGGTGCGCTGCGGGGCGAAGACGCGGCGTTCGAGGTCGATGATGTCGGTCTCGACCTCGTGGGCGATCGAGCCGTACTGGTCCACGACCTCGTCGAGAACCGTGTAGAGCACCGCGCTGGGCCCGTGGCGGAGCAGGTCCGGGTCGCCCTCCAGCCGCCGGCGCACGGCCTTCAGCGGCGCGCCCTCGCCGTGCCGGACGGTGATCACGAAGTCCTTGCCGAGGAACAGCATGATCTCGCCGACCTCGATGTCGGAGGTCTCGTCGATGTAGCGCAGCGACTTGATGACCACGAACAGCACGTCGCCGTAGCGCTCGAGCTTGGGCCGCTGGTGCGCGTGGACCGCGTCCTCGATCGCGAGAGGGTGCAGCTGCAGCTCGCCGGCGACCTGGTCGAACTCCTCGGTGCTCGGCTCGTGCAGGCCGATCCACATGAAGCTGTCGCCGAGCTCCCGCGCGGCGTCGAGCGCGTCGCTGAGATCGCCGTCGACATCGTCGCGGACGCCCTTCCGATAGATGGCGCAATCCATGATCATGACGACATTGTCCCGGAGGTGGCACGAACGGGGGCGCCACATGACCTACCCGTGACCTTGGGTGTCAATCGCTGCGCCGGGTGCGGCTACAGTTCACGACGTGGCAACTCTCCTCTTGGTGCGTCACGGGCTGACCGAGCTGACGGGGCCGGTGCTCGCCGGCTGGACGCCCGAGGTGCACCTCAACCAGCGCGGCCGTGAGCAGGCCGCCGAGCTCGCGGCGCGCCTCGCCCCCCTGCCTCTCGACCTGGTCGTCGCCAGCCCCCTCGAGCGCTGCCAGGAGACCGCGCGAGCCCTCCTCGACGGACGCGACGGCCTCCAGATGCGCACCGACGACCGGTTCGGCGAGGTCAGGTACGGCGACTGGACCGGGCGGCGCCTCGAAGAACTGGCCAAGGAGGACCTGTGGAAGGTCGTCCAGGCCCATCCCAGCGCCGCGCGGTTCCCCGGCGGTGAGGCACTGGCCGACGCCCAGCACCGCGCCGTGACCGCCGTGCGCGAGTGGAACGACACGCTCAAGCCGGACGCGATGTTCCTGGTCTGCAGCCACGGCGACATCATCAAGTCCATCGTGGCCGACGCCCTGGGCCTGCACCTGGACCAGTTCCAGCGCATCCAGGCCGACCCCGCGTCGCTGACCGTGATCCGTTACACGGAGACTCGCCCGTTCGTCCTCCGTCTGAACGACAACGGCGGGAAAGTCGACGATCTTCTTGCGAAGTCCGGCGAGGACAGTGACGCGCCCGTCGGTGGCGGAGCGTAGGGTCGTCCTCATGCCGGTCATCGCATACGACATGCCCGAAAGGTTTGTGGCGGGCACCGTTGGCCAGCCTGGCGACCGCACGTTCTTCCTGCAGGCTCGGGCGGGGCGCCGCGTCACGAGCGTCGGCCTGGAGAAGTTCCAGGTGACGCTGCTGGCAGAGCGCCTGGAGGAGCTGCTGGACGAGGTGCTGCGTCAGGGCGGCACGGCCGCGGTCCCCGCGGTCGCGCCGGTGGAGCTGCAGGACGACGAGCCGCTCGAACAGCCGATCGAGGAGGAGTTCCGCGTCGGCACGATGGCGCTGGCCTGGGATCCCGAAGATGAGCGCGTGGTCATCGAGGCGCAGGAGGTCACCGAGGGTGAGGAGGACGAGTCCGAGATCGGCAGCGAGGATCCCGCCGCCGTCGTGCTCCGGGTCCGCATCACCGCCGGCCAGGCCCGTGCCTTCGCCCAGCGCGCCCTGAAGATCGTCGCCGCCGGGCGGCCGCCCTGCCCGCTGTGCGGGCTGCCACTGGACGCTCAGGGTCACGTCTGTCCACGACAGAACGGCCATCTTGGCTGAAATGTCGATCGCACGGACACTAGAGCCATGAGTCAGCCCTCCCGGTACGGCGTCGGCGGTGACGGCTCGGTCGGTCCGGCCGACGTCGAGACCGCCATCCGTCTGCTGCAACACGGCGAGATCACCGTCGAGGGACGGCTCGTCGCGGCGACCAACGCGACCCTGTACTGCGCCATCGAGTTCGAGGACCTGCGGGCGAACTGCGTCTACAAGCCCGTCTCCGGCGAACGCCCGCTGTGGGACTTCCCGGACGGCACCCTCGCCGGCCGTGAGGTCGCGGCCTACGTCATCTCCGAGCAGATGGGCTGGCGCATCGTGCCCCCGACCGTCCACCGCGACGGCCCGTTCGGCCCCGGCATGGTCCAGCTGTGGATCGACCACGACCCCGACGTCGACGTGCTGGCCCTCTCGCGCGGCGACGACCCGGCCGTACGCCGCATGGCGGTCTTCGACGCCGTCGTCAACAACGCCGACCGCAAGGTCGGGCATCTGCTGCCGACCGCATCCGGCCACGTGTACGGCTGCGACCACGGCGTCTGCTTCTCCGACGAGTACAAGCTGCGCACCGTCCTGTGGCAGTGGCGCGGCAAGGACCTCACCGGAGAGGCGGTCGAGGCGTTGCAGCGGCTGCGCCACGCCTTCGCCCGCGACGGCCTCACCGCGCGGCTGCGGGCGCTCCTGAGCGAGGAGGAGGTCGAGGCCACCGTCGGCCGCGTCGACCTCATGCTCAAGCACCGCATCCACCCCTACCCTCCAGAGGACTGGCCCGCCATCCCCTGGCCACCCGTCTAGATGTGCACGGCGATCGTCGGGTACGACCCGCGCGCACGAGTCCCGGTCTTCCTCGCCGGCGTACGTGACGAGATGCTCGACCGGGCGTGGACTCCGCCCGCCCGGCACTGGCCCGGCCGTCCGGGCCTGATCGGCGGACGCGACGAGCTCGCCGGCGGCACCTGGCTGGCCGCCGATCCGGTGGCGCCGCGCGTGGCGTGCGTGCTCAACGGCCGGGGGCCCTTGGTGCCCGAGGAGCGCCGTCGTTCCCGTGGAGAGCTGCCCCTGCTGATCGCCGGGGGCGGCGAGCCCGACGGCGACCTGAGCCGGTACGACCCGTTCCATCTCATCGGCGCCGAGCCGGCGGGCGTACGCCTCTGGAGCTGGAACGGCGAGCGGCTGACCACCCGCGCGCTCGACCCGGGGGTGCACATCGTCGTCAACAGCGGTCTGGCCGAGCCGGGCACGCGATGCGACGACGACGGCCTGTCCGCCCGGGTGGCCCACTTCCGCCCGCTGTTCGAGGCGGCCCCCCGCGACCGCGCGAGCTGGCGCCGGCTGCTCGACGGCGACGGGCTCGACCCCGCCGACCCCCGGGCGCTCATCGTCCGCCGCGTGTACGGCGACGGCCGGGTCTGGGGCACGACCTCGATCTCGCTGACCACCCTCGGCGTGGACGCGATGACCGGCTATGACTTCACCGCGGCACCGGGCGATCCCGCGGCCTGGCGGCCCGTCCCGCTGTCCTGACCGCTCGCGGTACGCCCTTCACCACGTTCGCTCACGAGCCGGCGTCCGCCCACCCGCGGGCGAGGAACGCGAAGGCGTCCGGCAGCACGCTCCGCACGTAGTCCCAGTCGTGCCCGCCCGGTCGTACGACGAAGGTCGCGGGCACGCCGGCGTCGTCCAGCAGCTTCTTGAAACGCTGCGGCTCGCCGTCGACCACCGGGTTCGTCTCGTCTTCGGCGGCGGAGAGGAACACGCGGATCCGGCGGGCGGCGGCGACGTGCTCGTCCGGCCGGTTCGCCGCGATCAGGTCGGCCCGGTCGGCGAACATGTGCGAGGGGTCGTCGACGTGGAAGTAGCCGGAGATCGAGGCGACCGAGCCGAAGACGTCGGGGTGGCGCAGGGCGAGGTTCATCGAGCCGTAGCCGCCCATCGAGAAGCCGGCGATCGCCCGGTGCGCCGCGTCGCGCCGGTGCCTGCCCTCGACCGCCGGAACGACCTCGTCGAGGAGACGGTCCTCGATCCGGTCCGACCCGTCGGCGGCGTCCGCCCACTCGGTGTCGTCGTGGTGGCTGCCGTTGCCGTCGGGGACCGCGAGAACGAAGGGCGTGCCGCCGTGCGCGACATAGGACCGGACCTGGTCGGCCAGCCCCTCGTGCCGCACGATCGACTCCGGGTCGCTCGGGACGCCGTGCAGGAAGTACAGCACCGGGAGCGTCCGCGTCTCCGGCACGTCCGGGCGCCAGACGTACACGCCGTAGACCTTGTGGTCGGCCGGGTCGGTGATGTCGATCCGGCTGAGCCCGGGGCGGGCCGGCGACGGCGTGTCGCTCTCCCGCGCCCCGCGGGTGTCGGCCGAAGATCCGTGGTGCGCGCCGACGTTGACCGAGGCGTACGCCGTGCCGAGCGCGACGACCAGCGTCGCCGCCCACAGCGAAAGGCCGGCGAGGCGCCGGCCACGATGCTGGGTTTTGCGGTGTTTGGACACGATGCAGGCGGAGTCCCGGCGATCAGTCATGACGGGGGGTGAGCGCCACCAGGCTCGCACACCCGCGCCGGGCCGGTCGGCCGCCGCCGCCCACCAGGACAAATCTTTACCCGCCCGGATCCCCGTCCGCTGCCACCACCCGTCGCGGATAGGCTGCGGGGTATGCGATCGTGGCCTGCCCCCGAGGTCCCCAGCCTGGCCGGACACGGCCTGCCGCTCGCGGAGCCTCTCCTGAAACTGCACGACTCGGCCGCGGGTGCTCTGCGCCCGGTCAATCCGGGCCCGGTCGCCCGGATGTACGTCTGCGGCATCACCCCCTATGACGCCACCCATCTCGGACATGCCGCTACCTATCTCGCGTTCGACCTGGTCAACCGGGTCTGGCGCGACGCGGGCCACGAGGTGCACTACGTGCAGAACACCACCGACGTCGATGATCCTCTGCTGGAACGCGCCAACGACACCGGCGACGACTGGCGGGCCCTGGCCGCGCGGGAGATCGATCTCTACCGCGACGACATGACCGCGCTGCGCGTCCTGCCGCCGCGCGAGTACGCCGGCGCGGTGGAGTCGATCCCGCTGATCATCGAGTTCATCGAACGGCTGCGCTCGCGCGGCGCCGCGTACGACCTGGACGGCGACCTGTACTTTCCGGTCTCGGCCGATCCGGAGTTCGGCTCGGTGAGCGGCCTGACCACGGCGGACATGCTGCCGCTGTTCGCCGAACGCGGCGGCGACCCCGACCGCAGGGGCAAGAAGGACGCCCTCGACGCGCTGCTGTGGCAGGCCGCGCGGCCGGGCGAGCCGTCCTGGGACTCACCGTTCGGCCCGGGCCGTCCGGGCTGGCACGTGGAGTGCGCCGCCATCTCGGTGCACAACCTCGGCATGTCCTTCGACGTCGAGGGCGGCGGCTCCGACCTCGTCTTCCCGCACCACGAGATGGGCGCCTCGCACGCCGAGATCGCCACCGGCGAGCGCCCGCACGCCAAGGCGTACGTCCACGCGGGCATGGTGGCCCTCGACGGCGAGAAGATGTCCAAGTCTCGGGGGAACCTGGTGTTCGTCTCGGGCCTGCGCCGCGACGGCGCCGACCCGATGGCGATCCGGCTGGCGCTGCTGGCGCACCACTATCGCTCCGACTGGGAGTGGACCGCCGACGACCTGCCCGCCGCCGAGGCCCGGCTCGCCCGCTGGCGGGAGGCGGCGCGGCTGGCCGGTGGCCCGTCCGCGGCGTCCCTCGTCGCGGACGTCCGCCGTCACCTGGCCGACGACCTCGACGCCCCCTCGGCCCTCGCCGCGGTGGACCGCTGGGTGGACCACGCCCTGAGCGTCGTCGCCGAGGACCGCGAGGACGAGGGCACGGCGCCGGACCTGTTCCGCCTCGCCGTCGACGCGCTGCTGGGCATCGCCCTGTAGGGCCTGTCAGGGCCCGCCTCGAGGCCCCGCCGTCCGGCCGCGCGGAGCTCGCGGCCGGCGGGGACTCCGGGCCGGCCCTGCCGGTCCGCGCGCGGGCCGTATGCCGGACACGCGTTACTTATCCGGCCTGAACAACAGACGCGAAACAAGTGGCGATCTGTCCTTGACATGCGGGTGTGCCCGGTGCCAATTTGAACGATCAAACCGGCGATCGCCGGGCACCTGCTCCAAGGGAGACTCCCCATGGGCCGTGGCGGAGACGCGACCGGTGTGACGATCTCCGAGGTCGCCGCGGCGGCCGGGGTCTCACGCCAGACCGTCTCCAACGTGCTCAAAGCGCCCGAGCGGGTCGCGCCCGAGACGGCGGCGCGGGTGCGGCGGGCCATCGACGAGCTCGGCTACCGGCCCAACCGGGCCGCCCAGAACCTCCGGCAGCGCGCGAGCCGGTGCATCGGGCTGAAGATGGTCTCCCCGGCCGGCGTCAGCGATCTGTTCGACCGGTTCCTGCACGCGCTCACCGAGGCCGCGGGCGCAGCCGGGTACCACGTGCTGCTCTTCGGCGCGGCCGGTGACGAGCTCGCCACCTCCGAGGACCTGATCCGCACCGGCACGGTCGACGCGCTGGTCCTCGTCGACGTCGAGGTGGGCGACCCCCGGCTGCCCTGGTTCTCCCGGCGCGGCATCCCCTTCGTCTGCTTCGGCCGTCCGCGCGGGCAGGGGCGCGGGCGGTTCTGGTGGGCCGACGTGGACGGCGCGTACGGCGTCGCGTGTGCGGTGGACCACCTGGTCGCCCGGGGGCACCGCCGCGTCGCCTACCTCGGCTGGCCGCCGGGCAACGGTTTCGGCGACGACCGGCGCGCGGGCTGGCAGGAGGCGGTGCGGCGCCACGGCCTGGACGCCGGTGACCTCGTGGCGGCCAGTGCCGAGGACGTCGCGGCGGCGACCGCGGCGGCACGGCGGCTGCTGGGCCGGCCCGACCCGCCCACCGCGTTCGCCTGCGGCAGCGACACCTTCGCGGTCGGCGCGAGACTCGCCGGCGGTACCGGCCCGGACGGGTGGCCGAACCTGGAGGTCGTCGGCTTCGACGACTCCCCGGCCGTGATGTTGATGTCGCCGCCGATGTCGAGTGTCCGCCAGCCGCTCGACGAGGTCGCGCGGCGTGTCGTCGGACTCCTCATCGACCGGCTGGGTGGGGCCGAGACCCCACGGGAGGGGGTGATGCTGCGTCCAGATCTCGTCATACGGGAGTGGCGGGGGCCCGAGCCCGTGCACTGAGTGTGATTCCCAGAACGAGGAGTGAAAGTGGCATCGATCTCGACCATCGCGCGCGGGGTGGTGGCCGTCGTCGCGACGGTGACGCTCGCGGCGGCCTGCGGCAGCGGCTCGAAGACGAAGAGCGCCCCCACGAGCCAGGCGCTCACCGGGCGCGGTCCCATCACGCTGGCCCAGGGCAAGGACACCTCGGGCAACGTCCAGCACCTGATCGACGTGTGGAACAAGGCGCACCCCCAGGAGACGGTCCGGCTCATCGAGCTGCCGGAGAGCGCCGACCAGCAGCGCCAGCAGATGGTGCAGAACGCCCAGACCAAGTCCGACGCCTACACGGTGCTCAATCTCGACGTGGTGAACACCGCGGAGTTCGCGGCCAACCGGTGGGTCACGGCCCTGCCGAAGGACCAGTTCGACCTGTCGAAGTTCCTGCCCGCGGCGGTGCGGACCGGTGAGTACCGCGGCGCCCTGTACGCCGCGCCGTGGAAGACCGACGCGGGCCTGCTCTACTACCGCAAGGATCTGCTGCAGAAGGCGGGGATCAGCGCACCGCCGAAGACCTGGGCCGAGATGCAGACCGACTGCGGCAAGATCAAGGGCGTCGGCTGTTACTCCGGGCAGTTCGACAAGTACGAGGGCCTGACCTGCAACTTCTCCGAGGCCGTGGACAGTGCCGGCGGCGAGGTCGTGGATGATTCGGGCAAGCCGAACGTCAACACGCCGCAGGCCAAGCAGGGCCTGGACTTCCTCGTCCAGGGCTTCAAGAGCGGGATGATCCCCAAGGAGGCCATCACCTACGAGGAGGAGGACGCCCGCCGCGCCTTCGAGGCCGGCAAGCTCGTCTTCCTGCGCCAGTGGCCGTACCAGTGGGCGCTGTCGAACAAGGCGGCGAAGGTCAAGGGCAAGTTCGACGTGGCCCCGCTGCCGGGCCTGAACGGTCCCGGCTCGCCGACCCTCGGCGGACACAATCTGGCGATCTCCTCCTTCGCCAAGAACAAGGCCACCGCGCTGGACTTCATCAAGTACCTCACCAGCCCGGACACCGAGCGGGCCAACCTGCTCGCCAGCTCCGAGGCCCCGACGCTCGCCGCGCTGTACGACGAGCCCACGCTGCAGAAGAAGTTCCCCTACCTGCCGACGCTCAAGGCCTCCCTCCTCAACGCCAAGCCCCGGCCGCAGGCGGTGCGCTACAACGACGTCACGACCGCCATCCAGGAGTCGGTCTACGCGGCGCTGACCGGAAAGAGCACCACCGACCAGGCGCTCGCCGAACTGCAGTCCAAGCTCGGGCCGCTGACCCAGCAGTAGCGGCGCACCGTGGCGGGACGCGAGAGCGTCCCGCCACGGGCTTCCGGAGGAGGATTCATGACGACCACAACCACCGCCGGGCCGGCCGCGGCCCGCAGGAGACGGCGGGGCGACGTGCAGGGGTCCGGGCGCCTGGCCGCCACGCTGCTGTCGCCGACGTTCATCGTCCTCGCGCTCGTCGTCGGCTATCCGGTCATCGCGGCGTTCCGCGAGTCGCTGTACCAGCGCGGGCAGGGCCTGGACGCGCAGGGCTTCGTCGTCCAGGGCGACAAGTTCGTCGGCCTGCGCAACTACACCGACATCTTCACCGGCCCGAACTCCGGCGCGTTCTGGAACGCGTTCTGGAACACCACCTTCTTCACCGTCGTGACCGTCGCGCTGGAGACCGTGCTGGGCGTGGCGATGGCACTCGTCATGCACCGCGCCTTCCGCGGGCGCGGGTTCGTCCGCGCCAGCATCCTCGTGCCGTGGGCGATCCCGACCGTCGTGTCGGCGCTGCTGTGGCGCTGGGTGTTCCAGGCGGACGGCGTCGCCAACGCGGTCATCGGCAAGCAGGTGCTGTGGACCACCGAGGGGTTCCACGCCAAGATCGCCGTCATCATCGCCGACACGTGGAAGACGGCGCCGTTCGTCGGCCTGCTGGTGCTCGCCGGGCTCCAGGTGATCCCGCGTGAGGTGCACGAGGCGGCGCGCGTGGACGGCGCCGGCGCCTGGGCCGGGTTCTGGCGGATCACGCTGCCGATGGTCAAGCCGGTGCTGCTCGTCGCCGTACTGTTCCGGCTGCTGGACGTGCTGCGGATGTTCGACCTGCCGGCCGTGCTGATCGGCCTGCACAAGGACTCCGTCGAGACGCTGACCATGATCGCCTACGACGAGGCGACCAACCTGCGGTACGGCCCCGCGGCCGCGTACGCCACGGTCCTGTTCGTCTACGTCGCGGTCGTCGCGTACGCCTTCGTCAAGCTGCTCGGCGCCGACATCATCGGCGACATGCGGCAGGCGCGGACCGCCAGGCCCGCGAGCGCGAAGAAGAAGCCGCTGACCTCGGCGCGGAAGGTGACCACATGACCGCCGTCTCCGCCAGGCGCGGGGAGACCGGCCGGGCGCGCGCCGGCCGGATCCTCACCTATGCCGGCATCGCCGCCGTCGTGGTCTACTGCCTGGCGCCGTTCTACTGGATGACGGTGTCGGCGTTCCGCCGGCCGGAGGACCAGTTCGACAACGCGCCCCTGCCCAGCCCGTGGTCGGTGACGAACTTCACCGCGGTGTTCAAACCGGGCGTCGGCTTCGGCCGGTCGCTGCTGAACAGCCTCGTCGTCGCGGGCGTCACCACGGTGGTCACCCTGATCGTCGGCACGGTCACCGCCTACGCGCTGGCCCGGCTGACCTTCCGGTTCAAGAACGCGGTGCTCGCCATGATCATCGCCACGTCGATGTTCCCGAGCATCTCGCTGATCATCCCGCTGCTGAAGCTGTTCAGCGACATCGGGTGGATCAACACCTACCAGGCGATGATCGTGCCGTCGCTGTCGTTCGCGCTGCCGCTGTCGGTGTGGAATCTCACGGCGTTCTTCCGCCAGATGCCGTTCGAGCTGGAGCAGGCCGCGATGGTCGACGGCTGCACGCGAGGCGCGGCGTTCCGCAAGATCATCGTGCCGCTGGCCGCGCCGGGCGTGTTCACCACCGCGATCATCACGTTCATCGGCGCCTGGAACGAGTACATCATCGCGCTGAGCATGGTGAACAAGAAGGAGATGCAGACCGCCACCGTGTCGATCTCCAAGTTCACCGGGGCGTACGGTTTCGACCAGCCGTTCGGCACGCAGATGGCGGCCGGCGTGATCGTCACGGTCCCGCTCGTCATCGTCGTGCTGATCTTCCAGCGGCGCATCATCGCCGGTCTCACCGCGGGCGGTGTGAAGTGAACATCCCCCACCCCTGAAAGGACGACGTGCGAACGACGGACTCCGCGCCCTGGTGGCGCAGCGCTGTCATCTACCAGATCTACATCCGCAGCTTCGCCGACGGGAACGGCGACGGCGTCGGTGACATCGCCGGCATCCGGTCCCGGCTGCCGTACCTGCGCGACCTCGGCGTCGACGCCGTGTGGATCACGCCGTGGTACCCCTCGCCCATGGTCGACGCGGGGTACGACGTCGCCGACTACACCGGGATCGACCCGGCGTTCGGCACGATCGCCGACGCCGAGGCCTTCATCGCCGAGGCGCACGACCACGGGCTGCGCGTGATCCTCGACATCGTCCCCAACCACAGCTCCGACCGGCACGCCTGGTTCGAGGCCGCGCTGGCGGCCGGGCCCGGAAGCCCCGAACGCGACCGCTACGTCTTCCGCCCCGGCAAGGGGGAGCACGGCGAACTGCCGCCGAACGACTGGCGCGCCGCGTTCGGCGGCAGCGCCTGGACCCGCGTGCCCGACGGCGAGTGGTACCTCCACCTGTTCGCCGAGGCGCAGCCGGACCTCAACTGGGAGAACACCGAGGTCCGCCGCGACTTCGAGAAGATCCTCGCGTACTGGTTCGACCGCGGCGTCGACGGATTCCGCATCGACGTCGCCCACGGCCTGATCAAGCAGGAGGGCCTGCCCGACGCCGGCGAGTCCGTCGACGTGCTGGAGCCGACCAAGCGCGAGGACCATCCGCACTGGGACCGCGACGGCGTGCACGAGATCTTCCGCGACTGGCGAAAGGTGGCCGACCGCTACGACGGCGAGCGGGCCTTCGTCGCCGAGGCGTGGGTGAGCGGCCCGGCGCGGCTCGCCCGCTACGTGCGCCCCGGCGAGCTGCAGACCGCGTTCAACTTCGACTACCTGCGCGCTCCGTGGGACGCCGCGCGGCTCCGTGCGGTGATCGACAGCAGCCTGGACGCCCTCGGCGCCGTCGGCGCGCCCGCCACCTGGGTGCTGTCCAACCACGACGTCGTCCGGCACGTCACGCGGTACGGACGGCCGCACACCGAGGGGCGCGGCCCGCGCGCCGACGCGTCCGAGCCGCTCGACCTGGCCCTCGGCGTGCGCCGGGCCCGTGCGGCGGCACTGCTCATGCTCGCCCTGCCCGGCGGTGCCTACGTCTACCAGGGCGAGGAACTCGGGCTCGCCGAGGTCGAGGACATCCCGGAGGAGTCCCTGCAGGACCCCGTGTGGGAACGTTCCGGGCACACCGCGCGCGGACGGGACGGCTGCCGTGTGCCGCTCCCGTGGTCCGGTGACACGCCGCCCTACGGCTTCAGCCCGGACGGCGTGAGGACCTGGCTCCCGCAGCCGGCGTCCTGGTCGGGCCTCACCGTCGAGGCGGAGTCCGCCGACCCGGACTCGATGCTCGCGCTCTACCGCGCCGCGCTGCGGTTGCGGCGGGAGCACCCGGCGCTCGGCGAGGGCACGCTGCGCTGGCACGAGACCCCGGACGGCGTCCTGCTGTTCTCCCGCACGCCGGGCTTCGCCTGCGCGGTCAACCTGTCCGGCGAGCCGTACTCGCTGCCCGCCCATCACGACGTCCTGCTCGCCAGCGGTCCGATCGAGGGAGGTGCGCTGCCCCACGACACCGCCGTCTGGCTCGCCGTCGACGACTGAGAGACGGCACGGCGGCCGACCGTCCTGTACCTCGGGGGAGATCTCTTTTCGGAGGCATTCCCATGCGAAGACGTGCCGTCGCGTTCACGGCCACGTTCGTCCTGGTGGCCGGCGCCGTGCATGCGGCGCCGGCGCGGGCACGGGCGGCCGGCCCGCCGAAGTCCGCCGAGCTGTCCACGACGACCCGGTTGCCCGACCGGCGCGCCGTCGTCATCGGTGACCGCTTCTACTCGGTCTCCACCGAAGACGGCCTCTACCCGGCGACCGGCTGGCACACGCTGGGGGAGATGGGCGGATTCTGGACGCCGCCGCTGAAGCTCCTCGACGGCGTGTGGTTCGGCCTGGGCGGGCGGTGGCTGGGCGGCGCCCAGGCCAAGGCGGAGCGCTTCACCGCCGGCCAGGGCTACACCCGGATCGCCTACGAGACCGGCGGCGTGCGGGTCGAGCGGACCGACGTCGCGCCCGACGGCGTGCGCGC
Source organism: Actinoallomurus oryzae (assembly GCF_039541955.1). Lineage (NCBI taxonomy): Bacteria > Bacillati > Actinomycetota > Actinomycetes > Streptosporangiales > Thermomonosporaceae > Actinoallomurus > Actinoallomurus oryzae. Next base: position 128,263 of record NZ_BAABHF010000058.1, read on the forward strand.
CGGGCTCATCGGCCTGCGGCTCACCGCGCCGACGGCCCGTACCGTGCGCCTGGACGTGGACGCGCACTCCGAACTGATGACGGCCTACCCGTGGGGCTCGACCACGCCGGACCAGAAGGCGGCCAACCTGCCCGACACCGGCGCGTACGAGGGTGGCGCGCTGGTGTTCCGCGAGCAGGGCACGCCGAAGGTCGCGAACGCCGCGCCGCACGACTTCGCGGCCATGGTCGCCGCAAACCGCACGCCGGTCGCCCACCAGCTCGGTGCCGGGCACCGCGGGCCGCAGGATCCGCCGGTGATCTGCCCGTCGACCGGCACCACGCCGGACCGATGCGACGACACAGACTTCGGCAAGGGCACCGGCGGGCGGTTGTCCTACGACGTGAAGCTGCCGAAGGGGCATGCGACGACGGTGTGGCTGGCCGTCGCCGGGTCCGACCACGGCTCCGGAGAGGCGCGCGCGGCGCTCGGCACGGCGCTGCGCGACCCGGCCGGGCTGCTCGCCCGCAAGGTCGCCGCACGCCGCGCGGTCGCCGCGAACACCGTGGTCGACCTGCCCGGCGACCGGCTGCTGCAACAGAGCGTCGAGTGGAGCAAGCAGAACCTGGCCGACTCCGTACAGCAGGCCGACGACCTGCACCTGCGGGTGACCAAGGAGGGCAAGGAGTACCCGGCGCCGAAGGGCACGCTCCCCAAGGCGCGCTGGATCGGCGCGGGCTGGCCGGACTACCCGTGGATCTTCGGCACGGACGGGGAGTTCACCTCGTTCGCGGCCGTCGCCGCGGGTGACTTCGACGCCGTGGAGAGCCACCTGCGGACGCTCCGCGACGTCAGCGACATCGTCAACGACAAGAGCGGCAAGGTCGTGCACGAGGTGGTCTCCGACGGGTCGGTGTACTTCGGCTCCAATGACTCGGCCGGCAACACCGACGAGACCGCGAAGTACCCCAGCGCGGCCGCGCTCGTGTGGCGCTGGACCGGCGACCGCCGCTTCCTGGACGACGTCTATGACTTCTCCAAGCGGAACATGCACTACATCGTGGACAAGCTCGACGTCGACAAGGACGGCTGGCCCGAGGGCCTCGGCAACGTCGAGCGGCCCGGCATGGGCGTGGAGAAGCTCGACAACGCGGTCTACACCGTGCGCGGCCTGTACGACCTGGCCGACATGGCGCGGGCGAAGGGCGACACCGCGACCGCGACCTGGGCCACCGCGCACGGCGACGACCTGGTGAAGCGGTTCGACCAGGCGTGGTGGTACGGCGGCGACACTCACCAGTTCGCCGACTCCCTCGACGACCCGGCGAACCCGGCGAACGACAACACGAAGATCTTCCAACGGCACTGGATCGGCCTGACCCCGCTCGACGCTCTCCTCGTACGGCCCGGGCAGGCCACGCGCCCGCCGGCCACCGACGCCCACGCCCGCGAGGTGCTCGACCAGCGAGAACGCCCCTGCTACAGCGGCGACAACGGGCTCTACCACACCGGCACGGGTCCGACCTCCGCCGAGGGCGGCAACAAGGGCCCGGCGTGTGACAGCGCGGTGTCGAGCGTGCAGAGCGACCGCGAGGCGTTCACCATCAACACCGGGATCATGGCGGTCGCCGAGGGCAACTACGGGCGGCTCGCGCAGCAGCGCCGCTACACCGACGACAACGCGCGGCAGCAGCTCGACCCGTCGCTGTTCGAGATGCCCGGGGCGATGCCGGAGATCGTGCCGAGCCCGGACTTCGACCCGCCGAACATCGACCGGCCGGAGACGGGACGCTCCATGGTCCTGCAGGCGTGGGGCGCGTACGGCAACCTGTGGCCGGTCGTGAGCCAGCAGCTCGGCGTCGCCCCGGATCTGGGCCGAGGCCGGCTGGCGGTCGTCCCCCAGGTCCCGCCGGGACAGCCGAGCGTGGCCGGCCGGAACATCCGCGTCGGCGCGGGCTCGGTGGACGTCTCCGCGGCGGCGTCCGCGGCGTCGCTGCGCACGGTCGTGACCTCACCGGCGGGGACGCACCTGCTCATCGGCCAGATGCTGCCCTCGGCGGCCACGGTCGCCTCGGTGACGCTGAACGGCCGCTCGGTGCCGTACGAGGTGCGGCGGACGGCGCGCGGCGGCGAGGTCGTGGCCGACGCGGGCTCACGCGGAGGCCGGTCCACCCTCGTGGTCACCCTGCGCTGACGCGGTACTCGCCCGGCCTCCCTCATCCGGGGAGCGCCGGGCGAGCATCCGCGCGAACCCGTCGATCAGGGCGTCCAGCGCGAAGGCGAACCGCGCCTCGTGGTCGGCCGGGGTGCCCAGACCGTCGCGGACGGCCTCGGCGAGGTGGGGGAGGGCGGCCGGGTCCGGGACGGCGAGCGCGGGCGGCGCGGCGCCCGGCGGGTCCACCTCGGCCAGGCAGTGGCCGGTGGTGAACGTCGCGACCGTGTTCACCACGTGGAAGGCCTCGCGCGTGCCGAAGCCGGCGGCGCGCAGGATCGCCACCGCCGTCTCCAGCTCCCGCAGCGCGGAGGGCGTGGTCACCGGCCGGGTCGCGACCAGCGGCACCACGCCGGGGTGCGCGAGCAGCTCGCGGCGGAACCCGGCGGTGAATCCGCGCAGCATCGCCTGCCAGCCGGCCGCCGGGTCGACGGTGAACGCGCGGGTGGCGGTGCGCTCGACCAGGCCGGACAGGAGCGCGTCCTTGTTCGGCACGTAGTGGTAGAGGGTCATCGCCTCGACGCCGAGCGCGGCGCCGAGCTTCCGCATGGACAGCCCGTCCACACCGACCTGGTCGACCAGCTCCAGCGCGGCGTCCAGCACCTTCTCCCGGGACAGCCCGGCCCGCTCGTGCCTGGTCGCCATCGCCCGCTCCTTGACTCTCTTACACCGTAAGAGCATCATAGCTTCGTCTTACAGTGTAAGAGAGGAAATGGCATGGACAACAAGGCCGTCGTACGGGGCTTCTTCGCGGCCGTCAGCGAGCGCCGGGCCGATGACCTCCCGGCCTTCATGGCGTCCGGCGTCATCGACCACAACAAGATGATCCATGGCGAGCCCGACGAGCCCGGTGCGGCGTTCGAGGGCATCCGGATGCAGCTCGCGGCGTTCGACCCGCTGCGGCTGCGCGTGGAGGAGCTGGTCGCCGAGGGGGACCGCGTGGTCGCCCGCCTCACCATGTCCGGCACGCACACCGGCACGCATGTCCGCATGCCGGAGCCGACCGGGCGCAGCTTCGAGAACGAGGCCATCTTCCTGTTCACCCTCGGCGACGGAAAGATCACCGAGATCCGTGGCGTCAGCGACCGCCTGGGCCTGTTCCTCCAGCTCGGCTGGGACTGGCCGACCATCGACTAGCGGACGGGAGCCTCTCCCGGCGGTCCGTCACGGGCCGGTGCGGTCGTGCGTGCGTTCGGCGACGAGTGCCGCGAAGCCGTCGAGCACGCACCGCAGGCCGAACGCGTACGCGTGGTCGGGGTCGTACGCCGCCTGGTGCGCCTCGCCCGCCGCGCTGCCGACGCGCGTGGCGAGCGGGTAACGCTCCGGGTCGAAGACGCGGGCGAGGAGGGGGGCGTTGGCCGCCCACCACTCCGCGTCCGACATGGCGCTGTCGCGGGCGGCCGCCTCCTTGTCGAGGGCGGTGCGGGCCGTCGACTGGACGAACGCGAGGAGGTGGGTGAGCGCGGCGTCCATCTCCACGTCGTCGAGGCCGAGCCCGTCGAACGCGCCGAGCTCGTGCTCGTACTTGGCCATCGTCCCGGGCCCCAGCGGCGGGCGGGTGACGGACAGGGCGGTCATCCAGGGATGCCGGCGGAAGAGCGCGCGGTTCTCGTGGGCGACGGCCTCGACGCGCGCCCGCCACGGGGTGCCGGCCGGGTGCTCGGTGCGGGGCATCCGCCGGTAGGCGGCGTCGACCATGAGGTCGAGCAGTTCGGCCTTGCCCGGGATGTAGGTGTAGAGCGTCATCGGCACGACGCCGAGCCCCTGGGCGACCCGCCGCATCGTCACGGCGTCCAGGCCCTCGGCGTCGGCGATGTCGATCGCGGCCCGGACGACGGCGTCGATGCTGAGCCGCGGCTTCGGCCCGCGCCCGGCCGTCTCCCGGCCCGCGTCACGCCACAGCAGCTCGAGAGTGCGCGCCGGGTCGCCCGCGCCGCCGCGGTCCTTCGCGTTCGCCATGGACCACATCCTGCCGTCGCCTCCCGCGCCGCGCGAACCGCCATCGCGTGCAGACGGTGCGTCACCCGGCTCCGTCCGCACCGGCGTCACCGACGCCTTCGAGACCGTCACCGGCCTGACGGACGCTGCGAGTGCCGACGGCGCGGAACGCCGTCATCATGGAGCGGACCCCCGCGAAACGGAGCAGATCGTGTCCGTCCCCGCCTCCCGTCCCACCGGCGCGCCCGGCCCTGCGCTGTACGAGCACCTGACCTGCGTCGCCGCCCCCGCGACCTGGCTGTCCCCGCCCGACGGCCGGCTCGCCGGCGGCCCCGGCGGCCTGTACGTCGCCGACCGCCGCGTGCTGTCGCGGCTCGTGCTGACCCTCGACGGCACCGAGCCCGAGCCCCGCGGCGCCGAGACCCTCGGCGGCGATCGCGTGCGCTTCACCGGCGCCTGCGGCGCCCTGACGGTCGAACGCGTCCGCGCCGTGCGGCCCGACGGCGGCACCGAGCGGATCACCGTGCGCAACGGCGGCGACGCCTCCGCCACGGTCACGCTCGCCGTGGCGGCGGCCACCGACCTCGCCCAGATCAGCGACGTCAAGGCCGGCGACCCGCCCCCGCCGGAGACGCCGCTGCACGACGGCGCCGTCGTCACCGGCCCCGACGGTTATGAGGTGCGGCTGGAGGGCCGTACGGAGGCGGTCCTCGTGCTGGAGCCCGGCGGCCGGTTCACCACGACCCTCACCGTACGGGCCGTGCCGCCACCGGTGCCGGGGTTCCGCCCCGCGCCGCCGGACGGCCCGCCGCCGTGGGCGCGGACGCCCCTGACCATGCGTTCGGCCGACCCGCGGCTGGACGCCCTGGTCGCCCAGGGGGTCGCCGACCTCGGCGCCCTGCTCCTCGCCGACGAGGGCGACCCGTACTGCGCGGCCGGCAGCCCCTGGTACCTCACGCTGTTCGGCCGCGACGCCCTGTGGGCCGTCCGGCTCGCGCTCCCGCTCGGCCATGAACTGGCCGCCGGCACCCTGCGGACGCTGGCCCGCCACCAAGGCGCCGGCCACGACCCGGTCACCGAGGAGGAGCCCGGCAAGATCCCGCACGAGCTGCGCCCCGCGTACGCGCCCGGGCGGCTGCCGCCGGTCTACTACGGCTCGGTCGACGCGACGGCCCTGTTCGTGGTGACGCTCGCCGAGGCGTCGCACTGGGGGATGCCCGCGCAGGAGGTCGAGGCGCTGCTGCCGGCCGCCGAGCGCGCGCTGGCCTGGCTCGGCACCTTCGAGGAGTTCGTGTCCTACCGTGGCTCGGCCGAACGGCTGCCCAACCAGGGCTGGAAGGACTCCAGCGACGGCATCCAGCACCTGGACGGCACGTCCGCGACCCCGCCGATCGCCCTGTCGGAGGTGCAGGCGTACGCCTACCAGGCGGCCGTGCTCGGCGCGGACCTGCTCGAGGCGTACGGCCGCGACGGCGACCGGCACCGGCGCTGGGCGCGGGGACTGGCCGCCCGGTTCCGCGCCCGGTTCTGGCTGGAGGACGGCTACCCGGCGATCGCCCTCGACGGGACGGGCGCGCCGGTCGACGGCCTGGCCTCCAACGCCGGCCACCTGCTCGGCACCGGCCTGCTCGACCGCGAGGAGGAGGCCCGTGTCGCGCGGCGGCTCGGAGAACTGAACTCCGGCTGGGGCTTGCGGACGCTCACCGGCGACGCCGCCGGCTTCGACCCGCTCTCGTACCACCGCGGGTCGGTCTGGCCGCACGACACGGCGATCGCGATGCTCGGCCTGAGCCGTTCGGGCCATCGGGAGCAGGCCGCGGAGCTGGCGCGCGGGCTGATCGCCGCGGCGCCCGCGTTCGGCCACCGGCTCCCGGAGCTGTTCGGCGGCCAGGCCCGTCGCGACGGTGTGGCGCCGGTGCCGTACCCCACGGCCTGCCGCCCGCAGGCATGGAGCGCCGCGGTGTCCCCGGCGCTGGTCACGGTGCTGTTCGGCCTCCAGCCGGACGGGCCGGGCCGGGTGACGGCCGCGCCGCTGCCGGGCTTCGGCCCGATGACGGTCACCGGCGTACGGGCGGGGACGGAGACGCTGACCTTCACGACCGAGGGCTGAGGCCCCGTTCGGGGCCTTCACCGGGCGGCGTGTTCCTCGTGTCACGATCGGAGGTAGTGCAGGACCGCCAGCACCCGGCGATTGTCGCCCTGTGAGGGCGGGAGGTCGAGCTTGGTGAAGATGCCGGCCACGTGCTTTTCCACCGACCCGGTGGAGATGCACAGGCTCGCGGCGATGCCGGCGTTGGAGCGGCCCTCGGCCATCAGGGCGAGCACTTCACGCTCGCGGAGGGTCAGCATGTCCAGGCCGGGCCGGCCGGCGCGGAGGAGCAGGCCGACGACCTCGGGATCGAGCGCGGTGCCGCCTGCGGCGACGCGAACCAGTGCGTCGGTGAACTCGGCCACGTCGGCGACCCGGTCCTTCAGCAGGTAGCCCATCTTCGCGGCACCGCCCTCGAGGAGCCGGGCGGCGTACCTGGGCTCGATGTACTGGGAGAAGACCAGCACCCCGGTCGCCGGATGGTCGCGACGGATGTCGATGGCCGCCCGCAGCCCTTCGTCGGTGTGGGTGGGCGGCATCCGGATGTCCACCACCGCGACGTCGGGACCGTGCTCGGCCACCGCGGTGAGCAGCGCCTCGCCGTCGGCCACGGCGGCGCACACCCGATGGCCACGGTCGGCGAGCAGCCGGATGAGGCCCTCCCGCATCATCGCGGCGTCTTCGGCGATCACGACACGCATGCTCTGGATGCTTTCACGCGTGCGGCGGCAGCCGGATGCTGACGCGGGTCGGCCCGCCGGGCGGGCTGGCGATATCCATCCGGCCGTCGACGGTACCGACCCGGTGAGCGAGTCCGGACAGGCCGGTGCCGCGGGCCGGGTCGGCCCCGCCGACGCCGTCGTCGGTCACGACGAGCAGCAGGCACCCGTTCGGTTCGGCCACGTGGATCGTGATCGTGTTGGCGTGGCTGTGCTTGACGGCGTTCGCGAGCAGCTCGGCCGCGCAGAAGTAGGCGATCGTCTCGATCGCGGGCGTGGGCCGGCTGGGGATCTCGGTGGTCACCTCCACCGGGATGGCGCTGCCGACGGCGAGGGTGGCCAGCGCATCGGACAGACCGGTGTCGAGTATCGGCGGGTGGATGCCCCTGGCCAGGTCGCGCAGCTCGCCGAGGGCGTCTTTGGCGCCCTGGTGGGCGGCCTCGACCAGCTCGCGGATCTGGGCGAGCTGGTCGAGGCCGTCGTCGCCGAGCTTCTCCTTGGCCAGGCCGAGGTTCATCGCGAGCGCGGCCAGCCGCGCCTGCGCGCCGTCGTGCAGGTCGCGTTCGAGCCGGCGCAGCAGCGCGGCGGAGTCGTCCACCGCCTGGGCCCGGGTCTGCTCCAGGTCGCGGACCCGCTGCATGAGCCTGCCGGGGCCGAGCAGATTGCGGATCAGCCACCGGTCCGCCAGCACGACCGCCCTGGTCACCCAGGGCGCGACCAACAACGACGCCGCGCCCGCCGCGAAGACGAGAAGCGTCCCAGGGTAGGTGGCGATGTGGAACGGGTGGCTCCGAAGCGGGGTCAGGAACGGAACCGGATCCAGGTGGACGTCGGGCGGGTGGTTGCGGAACAACCCCCACCAGAACGGGTAGCTCAGGTTGACCAACCCGGTGCCCCAGTACTCGACGGCGTACAGCCCCAGCAGTGCGACCGGAACTCTCAGCAGCAGGTACGCCACGGCGCGCCAGCCGGCGCCGTCGCGAAGCCTCGCGTCCAGCCGGCCGAGAACGCCCCGGCCGGGACGGAACGACGGCGGCTCCGCGACGCGCTCGCCGAGCAGCCGAGCCGTCAGACGGCGATGGAACGAGCCGAGCCGCCGCGCGAGGCGGGGCGCCAGAACGAGCAGCACCAGCGCACCGGCGGCCAGGCCGGCGAACGAGACGTTCTCCGGCTTGGCCGGGCCGGGCCCGAGGAATCCCATGATGATGAGGAACGCGACGGCGCCGACCGGCACGGCGATGCCGGTCGGCGCCGCGACGACGAGGTACAACAGCTCGGCCCGAGCACGGCGGGTGAACGGCTCCATCGCGATCGCGGTGAGCGTTCTCCTGACACTCGGCGGGTCCGTGGCCATCGCGCTCATCCGTTCATTGTCCGCTCAGGCGTCCCGGCGGACCAGCAGCCATGCCCCGGCCCCCAGCACGACGGCGGCGTACACGCAGAGCATGGCGAGCCCGGACCACGGCGACAGGATGTGATGCTGCGCGTCGCCCTGCGGCTTGACCGCGCTGAGCGAGGCCCCCACGATCGAGATCGGAACATACCCGATCACCGGCCGGGCGATCGCGACGATGAACTGCGCCAACACGAACACCCCGCCGACGAGTACGGCGATGGCGGCGGCGGTGTGCCGGACGATGGCGCCGATACCGAGACCGAGCAGCCCGATCAGGCACAGTCCCGCACCGGTCAGCACGACCGCTCGCAGCACCCCCGGCTGGCCGAGTGAAGGGGGCGGCACCCTGGCCGGCAGGGCGGCCCCGCCGGCCAGGAAGGCGAGGAACGCCCCGGCCTCTCCGAGCACCAGCACCGAGACCCCGTACACCGCCGTCTTCGCGGCGAGCAGCAGCCGCCGGTCGGGTACCGCGGCCAGTGTCGACCTGATCGCGCCGGAGGAGTACTCACCGGTCATGACGACCACACCCAGGACGCCGATCGTGAGCATCCCGGGGATCACGCCGGCGAGCGCGTTGTTCGTCAGGTCGCCGGACGCGTTCTTGGTGCCGGCTCCCACGACGGCGGCCATGCCGACCGCGCCGGCGAAGGTGATCGCCAGGGTCCACCACGTCGAGCGCAGGCTCCACAGCTTGACCCATTCCATCCGCGCCGCATGCCGGAAGCGGTAGTGCCCGGCCGGTGTCCGTGACTCCCACGTGGCGGTGGTCATGACGCTCCTCCTCGTCCCTGCGCTTCGAGATCGCTGCCCCGGGCCGCCGGGTCACCTCGATACTCGGCGCTGTCACGTGTCAGCGCGAAGAACGCGTCCTCCAGCGAGACCGACCGGGCGGACAGCTCGGCGACCGACGTGTCCGCGAGCAGCCGCCCTCGGCCGATCACCACGAGATGCTCGGCGGTCAGCGCGATCTCGCTGATCAGATGGCTGGAGACGAAGACCGTACGGCCTTCGGCGGCCAGCGCCTTCATCAGATCGCGTATCCAGCGGATCCCCTCGGGGTCCAGCCCGTTGACCGGTTCGTCGAACAGCAGTACGCCCGGGTCGCCGAGCAGCGCGGCGGCGACGCCGAGCCGCTGGGCCATGCCGAGGGAGAACGCCCCCGCTCTTCTCCGCCCGACGTCGGCGAGCCCGACGGCACCGAGGACCTCCTCCACCCGGCGGTCCGGGATACCGCTACCCGCCGCCAGCGCCCTCAGGTGGGATCGGGCGGACCGGCCGGGATGAAATGCCCTGGCTTCGAGCAGGGCCCCGACCTCCCGCAGCGGCCAGCCCAGCTCGCGGTACCGGCGCCCGCCGATCAGCGCGTCTCCGGAGTCCGGCTCGTCCAGGCCGAGGATCATGCGCATCGTGGTGGACTTCCCCGAACCGTTCGGGCCGAGAAATCCGGTCACGACGCCGGGCCGTACCTCGAAGTCCAGCCGGTCGACGGCGACGGTGGATCCATAGCGTTTGGTCAAACCACGAGCTTCGATCACAAAACCTCCCCATGTCGGGACATGGGGGCAACGCTACGAACCCAGGACGCCGCGGAGAACGAGGCAATCGCCCGACTTCATCCGGGGGATTTCCCCCACCGCACATCGATCGGCAGGCTTCCCGAAGAAGGGCGTGGTGCGGAGGATCAGCCGGGGTCGCCGCCGCCGCGGCGGCGCAGGTAGCGTTCGAACTCGCGGGCGATCGCGTCGCCGCTCGCCTCGGGGAGCTCGGTGGCGTCCTTCTGCTCCTCCAGCGCCCGGACGTACTCGGCCACCTCGGTGTCCTGCTCGGCCAGTTCGTTCACGCCGCGTTCCCAGGCGCGGGCCTGCTCGGGCAGGTCGCCCATGGGCACCGACACGTCGAGGAGGTCCTCCACCCAGCGCAGCAGGGCCAGCGTGGCCTTGGGAGAGGGCGGCTGGGCGACGTAGTGGGGCACGGCCGCCCACAGCGACACCGTCTCCAGCCCGGCCGTGGCGAAGGCGTCCTGCAGCACGCCGAGCACGCCGGTGGGGCCCTCGTAGCGGGCCGGTTCGAGCTGCAGGCGGCTGGTCAGGCCGGTGTCGGAGGAGGCCGCGGTCACCGGCACGGGCCGGGTGTGCGGCGCGTCGGCCAGCAGCGCGCCGAGCAGCACGGCCGTCTCGACGCCGAGCTCCAGCATGATCCCGACGATGTCCTGGCAGAACGACCGCCAGCGCATGTTCGGCTCGATGCCGTGGACGAGCACCACGTCGCGGTCGGAGCCGGGCAGCTTGGCCACGGACATCCGCGTCGTCGGCCAGCTGATGCGCCGGGTCTTGCCGTCGACCAGCTCGACGGTGGGCCGCGTCACCTGGAAGTCGTAATAGTCGTCCGGGTCCAGTGCGGCCAGCGGGGTGGCACCCCAGCTCTCCTCGAGATGCTGGATCACACCGCTCGCCGCTTCACCGGCGTCGTTCCACCCCTCGAAGGCGGCGATCACCACCGGCTCGACGAGCTCGGGCACATCGTCGAGCTCGACCACGCGCTGCCTCCTCATCGGTGCGTCCGTTACACGACATCTCAAGCCTATGTCCTGTAAGCCGCTCGATGCCCACCCGAGATCACCCGGGTGGGCCCGGAGGCGTCACTTGCCGTCGGTCGTACGGACGATCAGCACGTCACAGCGGGCCCGGTGGGACAGGTTGGCCGGGACGGAACCCAGGAGACGGCCGGCGAGGCTGTTGAGCCCCCGGTTGCCGACGACGAGCAGGTCGACGCCGCGCTCGTCGGCCAGCTCGAGCAGGGTGTCGACGGCGTCACCGGCCACGGCGACCTCCTCGACGTCCCGGGCGCCGGTGGCGATGGCCCGGTCGCGCGCCGCCCGCAGGGCGTCGTCGGCGGGGGTGGACCCCTCGACCTTGTAGGCCAGGTCGCCGAGCTGGTCGCCGGCGCGGGCGCGTTCGCGGTCCGGCATCGGGTGGTAGGCGCAGACCATGATCAGTTTCGCGCCGGCATCGGCCGCGACGCGGCCCGCGGCCTCGACGGCGAGAAACGATGAGGGGGAACCGTCGGTACCGACGAGGACCTTGCGGTACGAAGCCACGGATGCTCCTTAGGGCCGCCGTTGTCTGCCTTGTTGGAGATTGTGTCAGTAGGACAACGCCTCAGGGCCCCAACGGTGACGCGGCGACCGTGAGGTCGATCACCGCCGCGCGTGCCGGCGGCGCGCGGCGGAGCGTTCCATCACCCGAACCTGCCCGCCGACGAGCGGGAACGCGGTCGTAGAGTCGGCCTCATGACGAAGATCTCTGATACGGAACTCGACGTCTTCCCGCTCTGCCTGGGGGGCAATGTCTTCGGCTGGACCGCGGACGAGGACGCGTCCTTCGCGGTGCTCGACGCGTACGTGGCGGCGGGCGGCAACTTCATCGACACGGCCGACCTGTACGCCGGCGGCGAGTCCGAGAAGATCATCGGCCGGTGGCTGGCCCGGCGGGGCCGCCGCGACGACATCGTGATCGCCACCAAGGTGGGGATGGCGGGGGAGCGCGCGAACCTCAAGCCCGCGACGATCCGCGCCGCCGCCGAGGACTCGCTGCGGAGCCTGGGCGTCGACCACATCGACCTGTACTACGCGCACCGTGACGACCTCGGCACGCCGATCGAGGAGACCCTGGCCGCGTTCGACGACCTGGTACGCGAGGGCAAGGTCCGCTACATCGCGGCCTCCAACTACGAGGCGCCGCGCCTCGCCGCCGCCCTGAAGATCTCCGACACCGAGGGCCTGGCCCGCTACGTGGCCCTGCAGCCGCACTACAACCTCATGGAGCGCGGCTTCGAGCAGGACCTGGCCGGCCTGTGCGCGCAGGAGAACCTCGGCGTGATGCCCTACTTCGGCCTCGCCCGCGGGTTCCTCACCGGCAAGTACCGGCCGGGCGGCCCGGAGGGCGACAGCCCGCGCGCCGAACGCGCCCGCGAGCACCTGAACGACCGCGGCGTCGCCGTGCTCGGCGCCCTCGACGAGATCGCCGCCGCCCACGACACGAGCCTGGGCGCGGTGGCCCTCGCGTGGCTGCTGGCCCAGCCGACCGTGGTGGCGCCGATCGCCAGCGCGCGCAACACCGAGCAGCTCGCCGCGCTGCTGCCCATCGCCGACCTGACGCTCTCCGCCGACGAGCTGGAGCGTCTGGCCGGCGTCTCCGCCTGACCCCGCCACGAGCACGTCAGAGAGGGCGCCCGGAACCCCGTGCCCCGCTCACGCCCGGGGAGGGGTCCCGGGCGGCCTGGTTCGGCTGTCACGGACCCACCGGACGGCCGATGGCGTGAGAGGTCAGGTGCCTCGCATAGGCTCGGTGCTCCCGATCCCCGGCGCGCCGAGGAGGCGATGCAGGTGCTTGAGGCGGTCCTGTTCGACATGGACGGGCTGCTCGTGGACTCCGAACGGCTCTGGTACGAGAGCGAGGCCGAGGTCATGGCCGACCTGGGCGCTCCGTGGGGTCCGGAGGATCAGGAGTCGCTGGTCGGTGGCTCGATCGCCCGCACCGTCGCCTACATGCTGGCGCGCACCGGCCCGGTCGCCGACCCCGAGGACGTCGGTCGGCGGCTGCTGGCCGGCATGGCCGAGCGGCTGCGCGCGAACGTCCCGATGATGCCGGGCGCCAAGGAACTGCTCGATGAGGTACGCGAGGCGGGCGTCCCCTCCGCCCTGGTCTCCTCCACCCACCGCGCGCTGATGGAGCACGCCCTGGACGGCATCGGCCGCGACCGCCTGACCGTCACGGTCGCGGGCGACGAGGTCGCCCACACCAAGCCCCACCCCGAGCCGTACCTCACCGCGGCGCGGATCCTGGACGTCGACCCGCGCCGCTGTGTCGCGCTGGAGGACTCCCCGAGCGGCGTCGACAGCGCCACCGCGGCCGGCTGCCACGTCGTCGCCGTGCCCAGCGTGGTCGCGATCCCCGAGGCTCCCGGCCGTACGGTCGTGTCCTCGCTGCGCGAAGTCGACCTGCCCCGCCTGCGGTCCCTCGTCGGCTAGCGGCTCCGGGCCGTCCCGAGGGTGACGGGGAGGGTGCGGAGCCCCCGGTTGCGGAAGGAGTTGCGCCAGCGCAGCTCCTCCTCGGCGACGGCGAGCGCGAGGTGCGGGAAGCGCCGCAGGAGCGCGCCCACGCCGACCTCGACCTCCATTCGCGCCAGCGACGCGCCGAGACAGTAGTGGGGCCCGTGCCCGAATCCGAGGTGCGGGTTGTCGGCGCGGCCCAGGTCGAGGCGGTCCGCGTCGGGGTAGCGGTCCGGGTCGTGGTGGGCCGACACCAGGGAGAGCATGACCGTCTCTCCCGCCGGGATCGTCACCCCGCCGAGTTCGATGTCCGTCACGGGGAACCGCCGGATCGCCAGCTGCGGCGGCGGATCGAACCGCAACAGCTCGTCCACGGCCGCCGGGGTCGGCTCCGCGCGTGCCCGGGCCAGGGCCTCCGGCCGGGTCAGCAGGGCGACGAGGCCGTTGCCCAGCAGGTGCATCGTGTTCTCATAGCCGGCGAACAGGACCAGGAACGCGGCGGAGGTGAGTTCGTTCTCGCTGAGCCGGTCCTCTTCGTCGCGGAGCTGGACCAGCGTGCTGAGCATGTCCTCGCCCGGCGCGGCGCGCTTGGCCGCGATCAGGTCGACGATGAAGCGGTACAGCGAGCTCAGCGCGTCGCGTGCCTGCCGCGGGGTCTCCGGGGCGAGCAGGCCGTCGGTCCAGGAGCGGAATTCCCGCCGGTCCGCCGCGTCGACCCCGAGGAGCTCGCAGATCACGGTGATCGGCAGTGGTGCGCAATAGGCGGGGAGCAGGTCGACCTCGTCGCGTCCGTCGAGAGCGTCGAGCAATTCGTCGGCGATGCCCTGTACCCGGGGCCGCAGGCGCTCGACCTGACGCGGCGTGAACCCCTTCGCCACGATCCGGCGCAGCCGCGTGTGGGCCGGAGGATCCATGTTCAGCAGGTTCGCGTCCAAGGCGGGCGGCAGCGAGAACCCCTTGTACCCGCCGCTGGAATGCGCCTTGTCCAGCGACAGTCGCGGGTCGGCGAGCGCCTTGCGCACGTGGTCGTACCGGGTGACCAGCCACACCTGGGTGCCGTCGGGCGCGAGGGCGCGATGCACGGGTGCCTGTTCGCGGAGCCGGGCGTACGTGGCGCGGGGCGCGGTGACGAACTCGCCGTCGATCTCTATGGGCTGCACCGGCCCCAATCTACCGACGTTCCCCGCACCGTACGATCCGGTCCGTCACGTACCGTCACCGGCCCCGGCGGCCGGTGCGTCCGGGGCCCGGTGGACGGGTGCCGGGGCGACGGGGACGGGACGTACCGCGAGACGGCGAGGCGGACGGCACAGCGCGACCACCACCAGGCCCGCGCCGCCCGCGAACGTGATCGCCAGGTCCGGCGGCACGAACTCACCGAGCGCGCCCGCCGTGGCGAAGCCCACGCCCTGCGTCACCATCAGCCCCGCGGAGTTCAGCGCGTACGCGCGCCCGAGCAGCTCCGGCGGGGTCACGTCGAGCAGCAGCTGGTCCAGGCCGAGCACGTACGCGCCGCAGAGCCCGGCGGAGGTCAGCAGGACCAGCGCGGGAACCAGCGGCGGACGTGCGGCGAAGAACGCGAGGGGCACGAAGCCGCAGGCGGCCAGCGGTGCGCTCAGCCGGGCGCGGCGGGCGGCCGGGATCAGCCAGATCCCGGCCAGCTCGCCGACGACCGTGCCCACCGGGTCGGCGGCCAGCCACCATCCGGTCGCCGAGGCCGGCAGTCCTCGCCCGGCGACGGCGGGCGCCGCGAGCGCCTCCGGCCACGTCGTCAGGAACGGCACCAGCCAGCCCAGGAGCAGGACCCGCCGCAGCGGCCCGTTCGCCAGCACCCGCGTCACCCCGCGCAGCGAGTCCCCGGCGAGCGAGCCGCCGGCCCGCCCGCGCGCCGGCCGCCGCGCGAGCAGGACGCGCAGCACCAGCGCGGAGGCCGTGAACGTCACGGCCTCCACCCCCAGCACGGCGCGCGGCGGCAGGGCCGCGAGCAGCCCGCCGCCGGCCGCGTACCCGGCGACCTGGGCGCCCTGCCCCACCAGCCGCAGCAGCGAGCGCGCCGGCACCACGGCATCCGGCGGAAGAACGTCGGCGACCAGCGCGCCCCGTGCCCCGGTCGCGACCGGGGTCAGCAGGCTCATCGCGAACAGCAGCGCGAACAGCGTCGGCACCGGCACACCCGGCACGGTCATCGCCGCGACGATCGCGGCGCAGCCCAGGTCGCAGCCGGCCAGCAGCCGCCGCGACGGTACCCGGTCCACCAGGCCGGACAGCAGCGTCCCGCCGAACAGGTACGGCAGGAACGTCGCCGTGAAGACCAGCGCCGACAGCAGCGGCGAACGCGTCTGCCGGTAGACCAGCACGGTCAGCGCCAGCCCGGCGACGACGTAGCCGAGCATCGACACGACGAAGGCGCCGAACAGCGCGCGGAACTCGGCGGAGGCGAACGCGTCGCGGTAGCGCCCCGCCCGGGGGATGGTGCTCACGCCCCGAAGCTGGCAGAACCTACGCTGAGGGGGCGAAAGATTCGTTAGGGGGCGAATGTCGTGGCCGTGACGCGCCTCGTGGCGAGCGGCGGCGATCTGCTGCGCTGCCGGTTCGCCACCTCCCCGCTGTGGGAGACGGTGAACGCCGTGCGCGCGTTCGTCGACCCGCGCCCCCGCCCGTACCTGCGGCCCTGGTGGGAACAGGTGCGCGGCGCCCCTCCGGCGCACCGGCTGCTCGCCGTGCAGTCCCCGCGCGGCTACACGCCCGACTTCCTCAGCCCTCCGCCGCGTGAGGCCGCGCTCTCGGTGGAGGACCAGCTCGCCGCCGTGCGCGCGACCCCGCCCGAGCAGGTCCGGGCCGAGCTGTGCCGCGTCCACCCGTGCCGGTCACCGGCCGCCGTGCGCGCGATGATCGCCGACCCGGAGGCGGCGCGCGACGCTCTCGTCGCCGAGCTGGAGGACGCCTGGCGCCGGCTGGTGCTGCCCTGGTGGCCGCGGGTGCGGGAGCTGATCGACGCCGACATCGAGTACCGCTCACGGCTCCTGGCCGCGTACGGCCTCGGTCACGTCGTCGCCGGCCTGGACGAGCGCATCCGGTGGGCCGGGCAGTCCATCGTGATCGAGCCGGCCGGTGACGACGTCGAGCGGGAACTGGACGGCGACGGGCTGATCCTGATGCCGAGCGCCTTCGTGTGGCCCAGCGTCGCGGCGATCGTGGACCGGCCCTGGCAGCCGACGCTGGTCTACCCGGCCCGGGGCATCGGCGCGCTCCTGGGCGGGCGGGCGACGGCCCCGGTCCCGCTGGCCCGGCTTCTCGGCCGTACCCGGGCCCTGATCCTCGCCGACCTCGCCGAGCCGGCCACGACCGCGGCGCTCGCGGCCCGGCACGGCCTGGCGCCCTCCACGGTGTCGGCGCACCTGTCCGCGCTGGAGGGCGCGGGCCTGCTGACCCGGCGCCGCGCCGGTCACGAGGTGCGGTACCGGCGTACGCCGCTGGGCCGGGCGCTGGCCGAGGGGCTCATGCCGGGGGAGTAGCCCGAACCGTCCCGTGGAAGGAGTGGGATTCGCGTCATTACGTGTAACCATGGGAGGGCCAGCCGTACGTACGGATCCGTCCCAACGAGGTGCCGCCATGAGCGAACGAAGTGAGCGAATCCATGACACGGCGCTCCCGGTCACTCCTTCGGCGGAGGAGAACTCATGAGCGACTTCTTCCTCTTTTCGATCAGCCTGGCCGTCACGGTGCTGGGGTTGGCGGGCAGCTGGGCGGCCGCGCGCCGGCGCGGGGCGGCCTCCGGCCTGCGCGGTGCCGCGTGGTCGCTGGTTCCGCTGGGCGCCTACCTGACCGGCCTGACGAAGTTCCTGGCCGACCTGGTGTTCAGCCCGCTCAAGTGGGCGGGAGTGATCGTCCTGGGCCTCGGCGCGGTGCTGTACATGACCTCCGGCGTGATGCTGCGCCGGGGCGGTGGTGCGAAGGAGGGATCCGGCCGCGTCGATGCCGGCCGTGGCGACTCCGGTGGCGCGCCCAAGGCGGCCTCCAAGGGCCGGGCCAAGCCTGCGGTCGAGGAGCGGAAGGCGGCGGCCGACCCCGATCTGGCCGAGATCGAGCAGATCTTGAAGAACCGCGGGATCAGCTGATGACCTGCGGAAACGTGGGGCCGATGTGACTCGCGTGTGACGGCGTTCCTGCACATGTTCACGAGCGTGTAACACCGAATGTGGCCTTGATGACGACGAGATCACAATCGAGACACGGGTACTAGCGCCGACCTGCTCCCGGGCATGAAAGTCGTCCCGGGAGAGGTAGGTTCCCTCTCCAATGGGCGCGTATGGGCCTCATATGTCCTGTTTCGCATATGGGGTGGCCGATCGCTCCATTGACGGCAACGCCGCCGAGCGTGGGAGGTACCCCTAGTGACTGAGCGCAGCGAGGGAACCGTTCAACACAGCACTTTGGTCACGGTGCCGACGAAGGAGGTGCCGTGACCGCACCGATCGAGGTGTCGGGTTCCGAGGCCGAGGCGCAGCCGGAGGCCGTGCTCGCGGGCATGGGCGGCAAGGTCGAGGGCCGTTCGCTCGGTCAGATCGCCTGGATGCGGCTCCGGCGCGACAAGGTGGCCATGGCCGGTGGTGTCGTGGTGATCCTCCTGGTCCTCATGGCGATCTTCGCGCCGTTGCTGACGTCGTGGTTCGGCCACCCGACGAGCGAGTTCCACCAGGACCTGATCGACCCGAACCTCCAGCGTCCGCTGCACGGTCCCTGGCACTCGGGCATCAGCGGGAAGTACCTGCTCGGGATCGAGCCGACGAACGGCCGTGACATCTTCAGCCGGATCGTGTACGGCGCCCGGATCTCCCTGCTCATCGCCTCCCTCGCGACGCTGCTGTCGGTCGTCATCGGATCGACCCTCGGCATCATCGCCGGCTACTTCGGCGGCTGGGTCGACACTCTGATCGCCCGCGCGATGGACGTCTTCCTGGCCTTCCCGCTCCTGCTGTTCGCCATCGCGCTCGCCGGCGTGGTTCAGGGCAAGGTGTTCGGGCTGTCCGGCAACGGGCTGCGCATCGGCCTGCTGATCTTCATCATCGGGTTCTTCAACTGGGCCTACATCGGCCGGATCATCCGCGGGCAGACCCTGTCGCTGCGCGAACGGGAGTTCGTCGACGCCGCGCGCTCGATGGGCGCGCGGGCGCCCTACATCCTGTTCCGCGAGCTGCTGCCGAACCTCGTCGCGCCGATCCTGGTGTACTCCACGCTGCTGATCCCCACGAACATCCTGTTCGAGGCGGCGCTCTCCTATCTCGGGGTCGGTGTCAACGAGCCGACGCCCACGTGGGGCGGCATGCTCGCCCAGGCGGTTCCGATCTACTCGGTCGACCCATGGTTCATGATCGTTCCCGGCCTGGCGATCTTCATCACCGTTCTCGCCTTCAACCTGTTCGGCGACGGGCTGCGCGACGCCCTGGACCCCCGTGCCCGCTGATCACAGATGTGCCGATCGGACCGACTCTCAGCGTCGTTCCCCAAGGAGGAAGACAACCAAATGAGGAGAAGAACGCCTTTGGTGGCGGTGGGCGCCGCGCTCGCCCTCGCCCTGGCCGCGTGCGGCGGCACCGGCGGTTCCAACAGCGGTAGCGGAGGGAACGGCAAGTTCAACGAGGGCAACACCTCGGTGGTGAACGCGTCGACGAAGACCGGCGGCACGCTCCGCATCGGCACCGCCTCCGACTGGGACAGCACCGACCCGGCCGACACCTACTACGGGTGGTCCTGGGACTTCATCCGCCTGTACGGCCGGGCGCTGACGATGTTCAAGACCGTGCCCGGCAAGGACGGCCTGCAGCTGGTCCCCGACCTGGCCCAGAACCTCGGTCAGCACAGCGCCGACTTCAAGACCTGGACCTACAAGCTCAAGCCGGGCGTCAAGTACGAGGACGGCACGCCGGTCCGCGCCCAGGACGTCAAGTACGACGTCGAGCGCACGCTGGACAAGAACACCTTCCCGGACGGGCCGACGTACTTCGGTGACTTCCTCGACACCAAGGGCTACTCGTCGCCGTACAAGGACAAGACCCCGGGCAAGCTCGGCCTGAAGGCGATCGAGACGCCGGATGACAACACGATCGTCTTCCACCTGAAGAAGGCGTTCGCCGGCTTCGACTACTTCGCGATGCTGCCGGCCACCATCCCGGTGCCGCAGGCGAAGGACACGGGCACGAACTACAAGCTGCACCCGGTGTCCACCGGGCCGTACAAGTTCGAGAGCTACACGCCGGGCAAGCAGCTGAACCTGGTCCGCAACACCAACTGGGACCCCAGCACGGACCCGAACCGCAAGCAGCTGCCGGACCGCATCCAGGTGCAGATCGGCGTCAACGCCGACGACCTGGACAACCGGCTCATCGCCGGTTCGGCGGACATGGACATCCAGGGCCTGGGGCTGGGGGCCGCCGCCGCGGCCAAGGTCCAGTCGAACCCCAACCTGAAGAAGAACGCCGACTCGGCGGCGACCGCCCGGCTGGACTACGTGGCGATCTCCTCCTCGGTGCCGCCGTTCGACAACGTCCACTGCCGGAAGGCCGTGGAGTACGCCACCGACAAGCAGGCGATGCAGACGGCCTACGGCGGCCCGCTGTCCGGTGGTGACATCGCGACCCACCTGATGATGCCGCTGATCCCCGGCAACCAGGACATCAACCCCTACCCCTCCGGGGCGGGCAACCACGGCGACGTGGCCAAGGCCAAGCAGGAGCTGCAGGCGTGCGGTAAGCCGAACGGCTTCAGCACGGTCATCTCCGCGCGCACCGAGCGGACGAAGGAGCTCAACGCCGCTCTCGCGCTCCAGCAGGGCCTGCAGAAGGTCGGCATCAAGACCGAGATCAAGAAGTTCCCCACGGGCGACTACTTCAAGCTCTACGCCGGCAAGCCGGAGTACGTGAAGGACAACGGCATCGGCCTGATCATGATGTCCTGGGGCGCCGACTGGCCGGAGGGCTTCGGCTACCTCCAGCAGATCGTCGACAGCCGCGTCATCCGGACCGCGGGCAACACCAACCTCGGCGTGAAGGACCCGGCCGTCGACCAGCTGCTGGACAAGGCGGCGGTGACCGCCGACACCACCGCTCGCGGTGCGCTGTGGGCCCAGATCGACGCGAAGGTCATGGACGACGCCTACATCGTGCCGTTCCTGGATGAGAAGCACCTGCTCTACCGGCCGCCCACGGTGAAGAACGCGTACGTCAACCAGGGCCTCAACGGCTTCTACGACTACGCCCAGCTGGGCGTGAAGTAGCCGTCGGCAGAACCGTCCATAGAAGGCAGGTGAAGGCATCGGTGGACGGCGGGAGCTAACCGGCCCGCCGTCCACCGCAGCCAGGGACTGTGGTCAACTTCCTCCTCCGGCGACTGCTCGCCGCCATCGCCCTGCTCATCATCGTGAGCATGGTGACCTTCGCCATCTTCTTCCTCGTCCCGAGGCTGACCGGTGCGAGCAGCGCGGACCTGGCCTCGCGTTACGTGGGTAAGAGCGCGGGCCCCCAGGCGGTCCACGAAGTGGAGATCCGGCTCGGCCTGAACCGGCCGGTGGTGGTCCAGTACTGGGACTTCGTGAAGGGCATCGTCGTCGGGGCGCACTACGACTTCGGCCCCTCGAAGGTGTACTGCGCGCCGCCGTGCTTCGGCTACTCCTTCATCAACCAGACGCCGGTCTGGCCGGACCTGCTCGACCGGCTGCCGGTGACGCTGTCCCTCGCGGGCGGCGCGGCGGTGATCTGGCTGCTGTTCGGCGTGACCACCGGCGTGATCTCCGCGCTCAAGCGGGGCAGCGCGGTCGACCGGGTGTCGATGGGCGTCGCCCTCGCCGGGGTGTCGCTGCCGATCTTCTTCACCGGGCTGCTGTCATTGGCGATCTTCCGGGACCACCTGCAATGGTTCCCCGGCGCCGGCACCTATGTCGGGCTCACCCAGAATCCGGCGACCTGGGCCGCCAACCTCGTGCTGCCATGGGTCACGCTGGCGTTTCTGCAGGGCGCCTTGTACGCGCGGCTGACCCGCGCCGGGATGCTGGAGACGATGGGGGAGGACTACATCCGCACGGCACGCGCCAAGGGCCTGCCCGAACGCGTCGTGATCACGAGACACGCGCTGCGGGCCACCCTGACACCGGTGCTGACCATCTTCGGCATCGACCTGGGCACGCTGCTCGGCGGCGCGGTGCTGACCGAGGGCACCTTCTCCCTGCCGGGGCTCGGCAAGTTCGCGATCGACTCGATCAACAACAACGACCTGCCGCGGGTCCTCGGCGTCGTGATGATCGGAGCGTTCTTCATCGTGATCGCCAACCTCGTCGTGGACATCCTGTACGCGGTGATCGACCCGAGGGTGAGGCTCTCATGACGGAACCGAAGGCGACGGTGGAGGCGCCGCAGGCGTTCCTGGAGGTCCGGGACCTGCGCATTCACTTCCCGACCGACGACGGCCTGGTCCGGTCGGTCGACGGGCTGTCCTTCTCCCTGGAACGCGGCCGTACGCTCGGCATCGTGGGGGAGTCCGGCTCGGGCAAGAGCGTGACCAGCCTCGGCCTGCTGGGCCTGCACAACCGCAAGAACGCCCGGGTCTCCGGCGAGATCTGGCTGGACGGGCAGGAGATCGTCGGCTCGTCGGCCGACCAGGTGCGGCGCATGCGCGGCCGGAAGATGGCGATGATCTTCCAGGACCCGCTGTCGTCGATGCACCCCTTCTACACCATCGGCGCGCAGATCATCGAGGCGTACCGCCTGCACAACGACGTCTCCAAGCAGGTCGCCCGCAAGCACGCCATCGACATGCTCCACCGCGTCGGCATCCCGCAGCCGGACAAGCGGGTCGACGACTACCCGCACCAGTTCTCCGGCGGCATGCGCCAGCGCGCGATGATCGCGATGGCGCTGTCGTGCGACCCGGAGCTGCTCATCGCCGACGAGCCCACGACGGCCCTCGACGTGACCGTGCAGGCGCAGATCCTCGACCTGATCCGCGACCTGCAGCAGGAGTTCAACTCCGCGGTCATCATCATTACGCACGACCTCGGCGTGGTCGCCGAGCTGTCCGACGACATCCTGGTGATGTACGGCGGCCGATGCGTGGAGCACGGCGACGTGGAGGAGATCTTCCACGCGCCGGAGCACCCCTACACCTGGGGCCTGCTCGGCTCGATGCCCCGCCTGGACCGGGACCGTTCCGAGCGGCTCCTGCCGATCAAGGGCAGCCCGCCCAGCCTGATCAACGTGCCGCAGGGCTGCGCGTTCAGCCCCCGCTGCACGTACGCGGAGCTGAACCAGGGGCGCAGCGAGACCGAGCGCCCGGAGCTGCGCGAGGTCTCGCCCGGGCACCGGGTCGCCTGCCACCTGGACCGGCAGGACCGGCGGCGTCTCTGGGACGAAGAGGTACGGCCGAAGCTTTGAACGAGGAGACCGCGGGAGACATGGTGACGACACCTGACACGACGGTGGTGGAGGAGCCGCGGCCGTCGGGCCCGGAGGGTGACGCCCTGCTGGAGGTCAGCGGGCTGCGCAAGCACTTCCCGGTGACGCGCGGCGCGGTCGTCAAACGTCAGGTGGGCGCCGTCAAGGCCGTCGACGGCGTCGACTTCACCGTCCGTACGGGCCAGACTCTGGGCCTGGTGGGGGAGTCCGGCTGCGGCAAGACGACCACCGGCCGCATGATCACCCGCCTGCTGGAGCCCACGGACGGCCGTATCGTCTTCCAGGGCCGCGACATCACCCACGTGTCGCAGGGCGCGATGCGCCCGCTGCGCCGCGACATCCAGATGATCTTCCAGGATCCGTACTCGTCGCTGAACCCGCGCAAGACGGTCGGCTCGATCGTCGGCGCGCCGTTCCACCTGCAGAAGGTGGCGACCGAGGCGGGCGTGAAGAAGGCGGTGCAGGACCTGCTCGACGTGGTGGGCCTCAACCCCGAGCACTACAACCGGTATCCGCACGAGTTCTCCGGCGGGCAGCGGCAGCGCATCGGCATCGCCCGCACGCTCGCGCTGCGGCCGAAGCTCATCGTGGCGGACGAGCCGGTGTCGGCCCTGGACGTCTCGATCCAGGCGCAGGTCGTCAACCTGCTGGAGGACCTGCAGGACGAGTTCGACCTGACGTACGTGGTGATCGCGCACGACCTGTCGGTGGTCCGGCACATCTCCGACCAGGTCGGGGTCATGTACCTGGGCAAGATGGTGGAGCTGGGCGACAACGAGAGCCTGTACAGCGGCCCCATGCACCCGTACACGGTGGCGCTGCTGTCGGCGGTCCCGGTGCCGGACCCGAGCGTCCGCGGCGGACGCGAGCGGATCCGGCTGCAGGGCGACGTGCCCAGCCCCCTGAACCCGCCGCCGGCGTGCCGGTTCCACACTCGCTGCTGGAAGGCCCAGGAGGTGTGCGGCCAGGTGGAGCCGCCGATGGTGGAACTCCGGCCGGGTCACCAGGTCGCCTGCCACTTCCCGGAGAACGCCCCGGCGGACGCCGAGAACCGCGTCGCCAAGGCCGCCGGTATCGCCTGACGCGTCACCGCCCGCATGCCGTGCGTGGTGAACGTCTCACTTCGTGCGCTTGGTGCAATGATGCACTGGTTGCAATGATTTACGGGTGACAGGCAGATTCGCGGCATGCGTGGCGGTGCTCGTGCTCGGCCTGGCCGGGTGCGGCGGCGGGCAGGGCGGCGGGGTCCGGGCGGACACCACGTTCGACCAGGCGTCGACGCGAACCGTGCACCCCTCGTCGAGCCGCGGCGGCACGCTGCGGCTGCTCATGACCGACGCGCCGGTCTCGCTCGACCCCGGCGACCTCGGGTTCGCCTACGGTGCGGACCTGGCACGCCTGTACGCGCGCTCGCTCGTCACCTACGCCCCGGCCCCCGGCGCCGCCGGCCTGCGGCTCGTACCCGACCTGGCCGAAGGGCTCGGCAAGCCCAGTGACGGGGGCCGCACCTGGACCTACCGGCTCCGCCCCGGCCTGACCTACGAGAACGGCCGTGCCGTACGCGCGCAGGACGTCAAGTACGCGGTCGCGCGCAGCAACTACACCGCCGAGCTGAACGACGGCCCGCACGACCTGCGCGACGTCCTGTCCGGAACCTACTGGGGTCCGTACCTCGACGCGGACCTCGACCACTTCACCGGCGTCACGACGCCCGACGACCGCACGGTCGTCTTCCACCTCGGGCACCCGTTCGCCGACTTCGACCACCTGGTGGCGAGCCCGCAGACCGCGCCGGTGCCGCGCGACGCCGACACGAGACGAAAGTATGAGAAGCACCCCCTGTCCACCGGGCCGTACCGCTTCTCCCGCAATGACATCGGCGAGGGCTTCACCCTCGTCCGCAACCCCGAGTGGAAGAACGGCCCCGCCCGCCCGGCGCTGCCCGACCGGATCGAGGTCACCGAGAAGGTGGCCGCCGCCGACGTCGACGCCCGCCTGCTGGGCGGCGGCGCGGACGCCGACCCGACCGGCGCGGGCGTGCTGCCCCGGACCCGCGCGAGCATCCTGGCCTCGCCCGCCGAACGCGCGCGTGCCGACGACCCGCTGACCGGCCTCGTGCGGTACGCCATGCTGCCCCGGGGCGTACGGCCCCTGGACGACGTGCACTGCCGCCGTGCCGTGCAGTACGCCGTCGACCGCGTCGCCGTACGGGCCGCGTACGGCGGCCTCGCCGCCGGCGATGTCGCCACGACCGCGCTGCCCCCCACCGTCATCGGGTACCGCGCCGCGAACCCCTACCCGCACGACCTCGCCCGCGCGCGGCAGGAGCTGCGGGCCTGCGGCCGGCCGGACGGCTTCCACACCGGCCTGGCGGTACGCAGCGACCGGGCCGGGGACGTCGCCGCCGCCGGAGCGCTGAGCCGCGCGCTGGACGCGGTCGGCATCACCGTCCAGGTCACCAGGCTGTCGCCGTTCCAGTGGGGGAGCAGGGCCGGCTCACCCGCGTACGTGCACGCCCACCAGCTGGGCATCGTCCTGGACGCGCAGGCCGCGACGTACCCGACCGGGTACGGCTTCCTGGCACCGATCACCGGCGCGGTCACCAAGACCGCCAATCGCGACATCATGGAGCTGCGCGACCCGCGGCTGAAACGGATCCTCGCCGACGGCCTGAAGACCACCGACCCGGCCCGCCGCGCGAGCGCCTGGGCGGAGGCGGACCGGCAGCTGATGGCGGACGCCGCCCTGGTGCCGCTCCTCGACGAGCGGACCGTGACCTACCGTCCCGACTCGCTGCGTAACGTCTACGTCCACCCGGCCTACGGCATGTACGACCTGGCCGCCCTCGGCCGCTGACCCGCGGGGCCCGCGGCGGAGCCACCACGGGCGGGTCCTCCGCCCCGAGGACGAGAACACCGGCCTCGCCGCGGACCGGGGAACCCGCGGCGCCGGCCAGGTCCGCACGGGCGTCGCGGCGGGCGGCCGGGCCGGGGCGCTACGCCTGGCCGGGCTGGATCAGGCCCGTCTCGTAGGCGAACACCACGGCCTGGACGCGGTCGCGCAGTCCCAGCTTGGCCAGCAGGTTCCCCACATGGGTCTTGATCGTCGTCTCGCTCACCACGAGCTGCGCGGCGATCTCGGCGTTGGACAACCCCCGCGCCACATGCCGCAGCACCTCCAGCTCCCGCTCGGTCAGCATCGCCAGACCCCGCGGCGGCGCCTCCTCCCGTACCGACGGCAGCCGCGTCGCGAACCGGTCCAGGAGCCGCCGCGTCACGCTCGGCGCCACGATCGCGTCCCCGCCCGCGACGATACGGATCGCCGTGACCAGGTCCTCCGGCGGCGCGTCCTTGAGCAGGAACCCGCTCGCCCCGGCCCGTACCGCCTCCACGACGTACTCATCGAGGTCGAACGTGGTCAGGATCAGCACTCGTGGATCGTGCTTGGCCGCCTCCTCGCGGACGATCCGCCGCGTCGCCTCGATGCCGTCCACACCCGGCATCCGGATGTCCATCAGGACCACCTCCGGCAGCAGCGTGCGGGTCAGCTCCACCGCCTGCGCGCCGTCGCCTGCCTCGCCGACGACGGCGATGTCCGCCTCACCCTCCAGGATGAGACGGAACCCGGTGCGCAGCAGCGGCTGGTCATCGACCAGCAGCACCCTGATCGTCACGGAACCTCCAACGGGAATCGGGCGCGGACCTCGAACCCACCGCCCGAACGCGGTCCGATCCGCAGATCGCCACCATAGAGGGCGACCCGCTCACGCATGCCCATCAGCCCATGCCCGTTGCCGCCCCCGCCCGGCCGGCCCAGTCCCGCCACCAGCCCCCGGCCGTCATCCTCCACCTCGATCTCCAACTGACGATCGGCGTACTGGATGCGCACCCACGCCCGCGCCTGCGGCCCGGCGTGCTTCAGGGTGTTCGTCAGCGCCTCCTGCACCAGCCGGAACGCCGCCAGATCCACCCCCGGCGACAGCGACCGGCTCTCACCCTCGATCCACAGCTGGACCTGCAGGCCGGTCTCGCGCAACTGCTCCACCAGGCCGCTCACGTCGTTCACGCCCGGTTGCGGCGACAGCTCGCTGCGCGCCGGCTCCGCCTCGGTGCGCAGCACCCCCACCAGCCGCCGCATCTCCCCGAGCGCCGTACGGCCCATCTGCTCGATCGTGGACAGCGCGTCCTGCACCGCCTCCGGGTCGCGGTGCAGGATCCGCCGCGCCGCACCCGCCTGAACCGTCATCACACTCACATGATGGGCCACCACGTCATGCAGCTCACGGGCGATCCGCGAACGCTCCTCCGCCCGCGCCGCCCGCGAGTCGGCCTCGCGCGCCCGCTCCAGCCGCCGCGCCCGCGCCTCCAGCTCATCCAGGTACGCCCGGCGCAGCCGCAGGCTCCGCCCGATCCACCACCCTCCGGTGAACAGCACCGCGTTGCTCACCGCCTGCCAGAACGTGTGCCCCTGCGCGGCCATCGTGATGAGGTACGTCACCAGCGCCAGCACACCGACCGGCAGGCTCGTGCCCAGCCCGCGGTGCGAGGCCACGGAGTACAGCGCCACCAGGCACGCCAGGCCGGCGCCCAGCGTCGGCACGTAGCCCAGCACCGTCAGCAGGACGTTCCCGGCCAGCGTGAACGCCATCACCGGCACCGGCATGCGCCGGCGCAGCGTCAGCGACATCACCACGACCGACATCAGCACCGCGCACAGCACGTCGGGGTGCTTGCCGGGAAGGTCGCCGTAGGAGTTCTGGAACGCCGCCTCGACCAGGCAGGAGACCGTCAGGAACGCCGAAACGAGCGCATCCGCGACGACTGGACGCGCACCAAGCCACGCACGACGGCTGCGAATCAGCTCGGACACGCCTCAACGTTAGGGGCTCCGGCCCGCCGCGATCCCCTCCTGCACGCGGATCCGCCCTCCTCCGCAGGGAGGAGACCGCCGCCACCGCGGGAAGGAAGCGCGGAGCGACCACCGGGACCACCGGCCCCGCGCGCTCGCTACGGCCGGGCGCTCACAGGTCGTCGCGCTCCGGCCCCAGCGGCTCACCCTCCGCCGCGCTCCCCGCACCCGCGCTCGGCAGCGGCGGCAGCACGCCCCCGAACGACGGGCAGCGCTGCTTGTGGTCGCACCAGTCGCACAGGCGGCTCGTGCGCTCCCGCCACTCACCGGAGTCCATCGCCCGCCGGATCGCCTTCCACAGCGCCTCGACCTTGCGCTCCGTCGCCCGCAGGTCGGCCTCGTCCGGCGCGTACCGCAGGATCTCACCGTTGCCGAGATACATCAGCTGCAGCAGCCGCGGCACCGTGCCGTGCAACCGCCACAGCACCAGCGCGTAGAACTTCATCTGGAACAGCGCGCGCGCCTCGAAGTCGGCTCGCGGCGCCCGCCCGGTCTTGTAGTCGACCACGCGCACCTCACCGGTCGGCGCCACGTCGAGCCGGTCGATGTAGCCCCGCAGCTGCAGCCCCGACTCCAGGACCGTCTCGACGTACAGCTCACGGCTCGCGGGCTCCAGCCGCCGCGGATCCTCCAGCGCGAAGTAACGCTCCACCATCGCGCGCGCCTCGGCCAGCCACTCCTCCCGTGCGCCCTCGACACCGGCGCCGTCCCCGGCCTCCTCGTCGTCGAACAGCGTCGCCAGCTCCGGCTCCTCGGCCAGCAGCCGCTCCCACTCCGGCCCCAGCAACTCCAGCGCCGCCGCCGGTGTCCGCGCCGCCGCCGGCATGTCGAACAGCCGCTCCAGCACCGCGTGCACGAGCGTGCCCCGCACCTGCGCCGCGCTCGGCCGCTCCGGGATACGGTCGATCACCCGGAAGCGGTACAGCAACGGGCACGTCATGAAGTCGCCCGCCCGTGACGGCGACAGCGACCCGACCACCGTTACTCCGCCGGCCGACCCCCCCTCCTCGCCCGCTCCGCCGTCGGTCTCGGTGTTGATCTCGGTGGCCGTCATGCGCGTAACCCTAGGGCAGGCCGACGACAGAACATCGGCGAACCACCACCGCGGCACGACCGTGCCGGGCGCCGCGGCACCATCGCGTCGCGTGCCGTGTCCACGGGCGGTCCACGTAGCATCGGGGGCGTGGCAGACAGCGCGCCCCAGGGCGATCGGTCCGGCCCGGCTCAGCCGGGGATCCTCATGGGACGCCCGTTCGGCATCCCCATCTACGTCTCACGGACCTGGTTCATCGTGGCGATCGTCATCACCGTCATGTTCGAACCCCAGGTCGCCCAGCACGTCCACCGGCCCGTCAGCTACCTCGTGGCCCTCGCCTACGCCGTGCTGCTGTACGCCTCGGTCCTCGTCCACGAGATCGGCCACTCCGTCGTCGCCCGCTGCTTCGGCCTGCCCGTCCGCGCCATCACCCTCCACATCCTCGGCGGCGTCTCCGAGATCGAGGAGGAGCCCCGCACCCCCGGCCGCGAGTTCCTCGTCGCCGCCGCCGGCCCCCTCCTGTCCCTCGGCCTCGCCGTCGGCGGCTACGCCGTGCTCCTCGTCGTGCCCATGCCGGACGTCACCGTCCTGCTCATCGAGGCCCTCACCCTCGCCAACCTCCTCGTCGGCGTGTTCAACCTCCTGCCCGGCCTGCCCCTCGACGGCGGCCGGCTCGTCCGCGCCGCCGTCTGGAAGATCACCGGACGCCGGCGCACCGCCACCGTCGCCGCCGGCTGGGCCGGTCGCGCCGTCGCCGTCGCCGTGCTCGTCCTCGGCGCCGCGCTCTCGGCCACCGGCGGCGGCGACCGCTGGCTCACCGTCATCTGGGCCGCGCTCGTCGCCTCCTTCATCTGGGTCGGCGCCGGCGAGGCCATCCGCGTCGCCCGCGTCCGCGACCGCATCCCGCTCCTCAACGCCCGCGCCCTCGCCCGCCGCGCCGTCCGCGTACCCCAGAACACCCCCCTCGCCGAGGCCGTACGGCGTGCCCAGGAGGCCGGCGCCGGCGCCATCGTCGTCGTCGACCACGACGACGACCCCATCGGCATCGTCAGCGAGACCGCCGTCGCCGCCACGCCCGAGCAGCGGCGGCCCTGGGTCGACACCGCCGCCCTCACCCGCACGCTCGACCCCGGGATGGTCCTGCCCGCCGACATCGCCGGCGAGGACCTCGTCGCCGCCGTCAACCGCGCGCCCGCCTCCGAGTACCTCCTGGTCGAGCCGACCGGCGAGATGTACGGCGTGCTCGTCGCCCAGGACCTCGCCAAGACCTTCACCCGGGCCTGACGGAGGCCGCGCCACGGGCCGGGGCGCCCAGGCCCGGTGCCGGGGTCCGGGCGCCTCCCGGACCTCGGTAGCCTTGAGCCATGACCGAACCGATCGCCGGCTCCGCCATGCCCGCAGCCCCGCACGGGCCGTTCCGCCCCGGCGACAGGGTTCAGCTCACCGACCCCAAAGGGCGGGTCAACACGGTCACCCTCCAGCCCGGCAAGCTCTACCACAGCCACAAGGGCGCCATCCCGCACGACGACATCATCGGCAGCCCGGAGGGCAGCGTCTTCCGCTCCACCGGCGGCACCGAATACCTCGCCTTCCGGCCGCTCCTCGCCGACTACGCGCTCCGCATGCCCCGCGGCGCCGCCGTCGTCTACCCCAAGGACGCCGCCCAGATCGTCACCATGGCCGACATCTTCCCCGGCGCCCGCGTCGTCGAGGCCGGCGCCGGCTCCGGCGCGCTGACCTGCTGGCTCCTGCGCGCCGTCGGCGAACACGGCCTGGTCTCCTCCTACGAACGCCGCGAGGACTTCGCCGAGATCGCCCGCACCAACGTCGAGACCTACTTCGGCGGCCCGCACCCCGCCTGGCGCCTCACCCTCGGCTCCCTCGAAGACGCCCTCACCGACACCGACGTCGACCGCGTCGTCCTCGACATGCTCGCCCCCTGGGAATGCGTCGACGCCGTCGCCAAGGCCCTCGTCCCCGGCGGCCTCGTCTGCGCCTACGTCGCCACCACCACCCAGCTGTCCCGCGTCGTGGAGAGCCTGCGCGAGCACGGAGCCTTCGCCGAGCCGTACGCCTTCGAGACCCTCCTGCGCTCCTGGCACGTCGAAGGCCTCGCCGTACGTCCCGACCACCGCATGGTCGGCCACACCGGCTTCCTCGCCACCGCGCGCCGCCTCGCCGACGGCGTACGGCCCCCGGTGCGCCGTCGCCGGCCCGCCAAGGGCGCCCAGACCGCCGAGGCCCCCGCACCACCCGCACCGCTCGACTGACAGTGAGGATGTAGGTGAGCGCCTCCCGGTGGGGTCTGGCCCATCGACTGA